>JBFGZS010000045.1:0-39352 GCA_041586615.1 Motiliproteus sp.
GATTATCGATATTGGTGTAACCGGCAGCATTCAACGCATCCACGGCGGACTGGTGCACACCCTCAAGCAGCAGGAATTTGATCTTGCTCTTGTTCAGTGAAGTTATCTTACTCATAGCTGGGGACTAACCTCAAAACGGATCGGTAGGTAGCAGCGGCTCACGATGGAGGCCCGCAACAGATTAAAAAGGGCGCTAATCATACCACAGTCAACCGCTGGGAAAGCGGCTCCCAACCGGGATAGCACGTGAAATTATTCCCCAACAACATGAATATTACTCAAACAGCTCCGCTATTCTCTAGCACAAAGTCGATAAAACGACGGTCGGCATGGGACAGATAATGGCTGCGCTTCCAGGCCACACAGAGGTCCAGCCAAACCGGTTCACGGAACGATACCGCGACCAGCTGCGGGTCATCAGCCATTGCCATACGCAGGAATGTCGAGATACCGAAGCCCTTGCTGACAATCGCCTTGATCAATGGTATCAGGTTGGTTTCGAAGGAGATCTGCATAGACTGTCCACTGCTACGGCATAACCGATTGATAAACTCACGATGAAAATAGCCTTCCTTAAATAGGACCAGCTGTTCGGCAAAGAACTGCTCGGTACTCACCGACTCACAGCTTGCTAGTGAATGCCCACTATCAACACAGACCACCATTTCTTCACGCAAAAATAACCGTGTCACCAGATCATCCGGCAGGTCGTAACGCACCACAATACCCAGATCCAGCTCGCCACGGTCGATCATACGCTGAATGTCCCGGGTGCCGGCTTCGATAACTTCCAGCTTCAGGTCCGGATAGGCTTGCTTAAACGCCATCAATATTTCGGGAAAATAGTAACTGCCCAGCATGCTCGGTATACCAATACGGACCTCGCCTTTACGCAGCCCCTTGATCTCATCCATCTCCAGGGAGGCCTCACGAAACGCAGCCATAATCCGCTCGGCGTGGCGTAACAGGGTGCGGCCTTCAGAGGTCAGTGCAATACGCCGCTCCTGACGGTGAAACAATAACAGGTCCAGTTCCTGCTCCAGTTTCCGTACCGCGATACTGACGGCTGGTTGCGCCATATTCATGCGCACCGCCGCTGCTGTAAAGCTTCCGCAGCTAGCCACTGCCTGGAAAATCTGCAGTTTTTTTAAATCCACCACCCCATCCTTTACAAACGTCATATACAAAAGATATGAATAACATATAAATAATATATTTTATATATGCGCTTCTGCTCGTTATGGTGATCATCCGGTGGCTCAGTCACCGGCCTCTCGTCATATCTTCACTGAAGGTTACTGTTATGATCGAACCCGGTACTTCCGGCTTCTGGCGCGCGACCCTGGCTCTGTGCCTGGGGTCTTTCCTGGTGTTTGCCAATCTGTACGTGACACAGCCGCTACTGCCTTTGTTCAGCGAACTGTTTGCGCTTTCGCCTTTGCAGGCCTCTTGGTCGCTCTCGCTGGCAACCCTGAGTCTTGGCTTGTCGCTACTGGTCTATGGCCCCCTGTCTGATGCCCTGGGCCGACGTCAGATCATGGTTACCACGCTGGGCCTGGCGGTGGTCATTACCCTGTTAATCCCCTACAGCACCAGCTACGCACAACTCCTCGCGCTCCGAATTCTCCAGGGTTTTCTGCTCGGAGGCTTGCCCGCCATTGCTATCGCCTATCTCGGCGATGAGTTTAGCCGCCGCGCCCTGCTGCTGGCGGTCGGCTTTTATATCAGCGGCAACAGCCTCGGCGGGATTGGCGGGCGGTTGCTGGGTGGCTTCGTCACCGACCTGGCCGGCTGGCAAGCGGCGTTTACCACGCTGGGCATTATGAGCCTGATCGGCTTGTTCGTGTTTATGGTTCTGTTACCGAAGTCGCAGCACTTTACCCCCCGACCGCTGAAGCCCTCACAAATGGCTCGCGATCTGACCGGCCATCTGGGCAATCCGTTGCTGCTGGCCGCTTACCTGATCGGTGGCTTTAACTTCTTTATCTTCATCAACCAATTCAGTTTTGTCACTTATGTGCTGAGCGATGCCCCCTACCATCTTTCGCCGACCCTGTTGGGCATGCTATTTCTAACCTACCTCAGCGGCACCCTGGGCTCGGCCATTTCCGGTCGGGTAGCACAACGCCTACCGCAGGCACTGTGTATGCTCCTCGGTATCATGATCCTGATGCTGGGCTCGTTAATAACCCTGTTACCGGGCCTGACCGCTATTCTGGCGGGATTACTGCTGAACAGCTTCGGCTTTTTCTTCGCCCATTCCATGGCCAGCTCCTGGGTCAGCCGCCACGCCACCGAGGCCCGCGCCAGTGCGTCTTCGCTCTATCTGCTGTTTTATTATCTCGGTGCCAGCTCGGGGGGCTTCTATCTGGCGCCATTCTGGCGGGAAATGGGCTGGCCAGGTGTCGTGCTGGGGTCGCTGCTGGTGCTCAGTGCCACCGCCGCGCTGAGCGGCTGGCTCTATCTGTATGAGCGGCGTCAGCGCCAAAACGAGGGGCTAGGGCGTCCCTGCGGGACGGCTAGGAACTAAACAGCGGAAGATAAGGTGCGAGTGACTAGAACGTCTCTGCGAGGCTGCTAGGATCTAAACAGCGGGATATAAGGTGCGAGTACTAGAACGTCTCTGCGAGACTGCTAGGATCTAAACAGAACAATGCGGCGCAGTCTGTAGGTTTTCGTGATGAACAACGAACCGGTAAAACAAACTAAAACACAACTCGCGATTCACAGGTTCTCCCCCTAGCACCTAGTTCCTAGTTCCTAGTTCCTAGTTCCTAGAAGCTGATCACTCCCGCACCCACTCCCAGGCGGCGTCCTTCTGCTGGTGGTCGAAATAGCGTACGGCGCCGCGGGTAAAGATCCGCATCAATTTGGCGATGGTCGCTTCCCACTGCTGATCCCCGACGATGGCTACCCGCTCGACATCCTTGTTGATTTCCAACCCGAACACCAGATCATCCCACGCGGCTTGCATATCCCAACCGTGGAACGCCTCCATCTGGAACAGGAGACGGATCTTGCCTTCCCGACTCAGCGCCTCTTTAACTTCGGGAATCAGGAAGTTCTTGTAATCATTGTCGGTTAGCTTACCGCTGGCCATAAAGCCCAGGGTATTGGCGCTGCTCTGGTCCAGTTTTATCAACATCCGATCGCTCCCAGCCAAAAAGTAACCCTATGATTCTAGCAGGTTACTCTGTAACCGCACCGGAAGCCGTCTGCGGATGTTCCGTGGCCGCAACCGCCTCGGCGCGCAACCGGAAATACTCGTCCCACGCTAAAGGCTGATCGATGCCATAGCCCTGAGCAAAGTCGACGCCAATCTCGCCCAGACAAGCCACAATGGCATCATTTTCAACGAATTCGGCGATGGTCTGCATACCCAATGTCCGTCCAACCCAATTAATCGCTTCAACAATGCCGTGCTGAACCGGGTCATTGGCCATCTCTTTGACAAAGGCGCCATCAATCTTCAGATAATCGACGGGCAGGCTTTTCAGATAGGCGAATGAGGACATGCCGCTGCCAAAATCGTCCAGCGCGAACTGGCATCCCATGGCGCGCACCGCCTCGATAAAGACCACCGCCGACTGCAGATTATGTATTGCCGCCGTTTCGGTAATTTCGAAACAGATCTGCTCGGTGGGCGTATCGAACTCCGCGAAGGTATGCCGGATGAAATCGAGGAAGAAGGTGTCCGAAACGGAGGTACCCGACAGGTTGACAGAGAAGCTAAAGTCTTTCGCCTCTGCGCCCTCTTCTTGGGCCTTGGCGATATAGGCACAAACCTGACTCACGACCCAACGATCGATCTGGGGCATAAGGTTGTACTCTTCTGCCGCGGGAATAAAGATCGGCGGGATGATCTTGCCGTTTTCCTCCATGCGTAGCAGCACTTCCGCGTGGGTTGGGCGCGCATAGCCGTGCGCGCCAACCGGCGCGATAGATTGCAAATACAGCCGATAACGCCCTTCCTCCAGGGCCCGCTTAATACGGGGTACCCACAGACTCAACTCGTGTTTACGGCTGTTATCCCGCTTATCCTTGTTATGGATACAGATATTGTTGCGGCCATCTTCACGGGCACTGTCGACTGCTGACTTAGCCGCCATAAACACTTCGGACAAATCGCAGTAATCCTGATTGATCAATACCACGCCAATTGTCGCCGAAATATCGAAGACGTCGCCATCCCATTCGAAACGCATTTCATTGATCGCTTCGCGTAGCTGGCAGGCCATATTCAGAGCATCGGCCGGCTCGCTGCACTGGCGCAGAATGGCGAATTCATCCCCGCCGACCCGGGACAGCAGATCATGCTTGCTTAACAAGCCCTTGAGTTTTTCAGAGACCTGCCTCAGGAAGATATCACCGCCTTTAGAACCACAGATATCGTTTATGACCGAAAAATGATCCAGGTCGATATGCCACAACATCGGTAAATTTTTAGGATCGGGGTGTAACAATAAGGACTGAACACGCTCGCCAAAGGTCAGACGGTTGAGCAGGCCGGTCAGTGAATCGTGGGAACTCTGATAGGTCAACTGCTCGGCAAGCACGCGGTTCTCACCTTCATCCTGGATAACCAGCACGGCCCCGAGGTTTTTGTGCTCCCCACCGCCGATCGGCGCAGCCGTCAATGCCAGGTGATGGTTACCATCGTCACGGGGCAGGTAAATATGCTGGGTCAACTCGATCACGGACCCGGATTCCAGGCAGCGTCGCGCGGGATCTTCAACCGGTTTACGGGTAATTTCGCTATAAAGCGCCATAACGCTGGTCAGCGACTGCCCCCGTGCCGCGTCCATGGTCACGCCGGTGAGCTTCTCCGCCACCGGATTCATAAAGGTAATGCAGCAGTTCAGGTCCGTGGTAATGACACCGTCGCCAATCGAGCGCAGGGTGACCTGGGCCATCTCCTTTTCACTCAGCAGATGACGCGCGGTAAACCGTAACCGGATCAACGTGCCGATCAGAAAAACCAGTAACAGCGATCCCGTTACGTACAGTCCCATGCGGTAGTGACTCGACACGTGCTCCTGTTGCTCGTGATATGCCAGGTAGGACGACATAATCCGGTCGATATGTTCCGGAATTCCGATCCGGAGAATTTGTCTCAGTAATTGATCTATCCGGGCGCGCTCGACAAAGATCACCTGACCATGCTGTAAACGGTACATCAGCGGTTGGTATAGCGGCGAGTCGTCGAGTTCGTATAATGCGGCCTCCAACTCCTCCAGCAATACTTCAGACTGCTCACTCAGCGGAGTCGTCGGGTTGCTACTGTATGCCAGCAGCGTATTTCGGAAACGCGCGATCAGATCAAGCAGCTCAGGCTCGGCATCGACCAGGGCCTCTTTTTCAAGGCCATAAGCCATACCGGACACGGCATTTTTCACGAGCACCACGCTGCGCATGAAGCGCAACAGCAACTCATCGCGTTCATCCACCAGGTTACGCAGGCGGTTGATGTAATGGGCCACACCGGTGCTGGCGTCACGAAAAATCTCGAAACGCTCGCCCTGCATAGCCGCAACACTGGCCCGCAGGGCGCGTTTATCTTCGAGCATATGATCAAAATTGTGCAAGCGTTCGTAGTGAACCTGTATCGCGCTGCTACGAATGCGGTTCTCTTGGTTTTGCGCCTTTTGCAGTAAATTCAGGACCGACGCCTGCCCAGCATTGATCTCGTCGACCCGTTGGGCCTGGTAGTAGAGAAAGCTCAGCAGCACCAAGGTGGCCGCGCCGGCAATCGTCGGCATCAGCATACGTTTCATGGCTTGACCCCCTGATGGTCGGCACTGAGGGTCTGGAGAAAGACAACCAATAAGCGGCGCTGTTCTTCGGTGAGAACAAGCCCCAATTGGTGCTCGCCCATCTCTTCAACCGCTTCCTCGAGGTCTGGGGCAGAGCCATCATGAAAATAGGGCGCACTATGGGCCACATTACGTAACGACGGCACGCGAAACACGTTGCGATCAGACTCATCTTGCGTCAGGTAATAGCGGCCCTGATCTTGCAAACGTGGTTCGCTTTCTTCGCCCGCATGATCGTAAATATAAAACCTCTCGAAAAAATTGCCGCCGAGGGCGACACCGCTGTGGCAAGAGGAACAGCCTATCTCTTTAAACAAGGCGTAGCCGGATGCCTCATCGGCACTCAACACATTGCTTTCACCGCGCAAAAAACGGTCAAAACGGGCATTCGGCGTGTTCAGGCTGCGTAAAAATTCCGCCAGGACATCGGTCACCTGTTCCACCGTCAGGCCTTGACCATAAAGCGCAGCAAAACGCGTGGCATAATCCGCCTCGACACGCGCCAGCAGCGCCTTCCAGGTGGTTGCCAGTTTATCCGGTTGCGTGACGGCGCCAGAAATCACCTCTTCCAGCGTCCGGTAGCGCCCATCCCAGTTGTACCAGAACAATACGCCACTGTTATACAACAGCGGGACACTGCGCGGAGGATCGCCCTGCAAGGTCGACATGCCCTCCAGTGGGCGACTCGCTTTCAGCGGTGGCAATTGATGACAACCGGCACAACTGCGGGTGTTGTCCCCCGACAGGCGCCGATCAAAAAACAGCGCATGCCCCAGCGCAACCTTGCCGCTGTCGAGCACGACCGATACCGGAATAGGCGTGACGGGTTCGTGCGCGGACGTGCTCAGACGAATTGTCGTATCCCCGGCAAGGTCTTTGCCATCAGCCGCGTCGGCGCCCACCTGGCCCAGCACAGCGACACTCAACAACAGTGCCGGCAACCATGTTGCCGCGCGTTTAGGCAGAACAGACACGGTTACGCCCCTCGGCTTTCGCCTGATAAAGCTGCTTGTCAGCCATCTCGATAAACGCGTCGGCCTCCAGAACATTCTGATAGGGGAAGCTGGCCACGCCGATACTGATCGTGACATTCAGCTTATCGATGCTGCGTGCCTCGACCATCGCCCGCAGACGTTCTGCGGTGATCAGTGCGCCGCTGCGCGGCGTATTGGTCAGAATAATCAGAAACTCTTCGCCGCCATAGCGGCAGGGAATATCGACCTCGCGGATGGCGTCACGCATGACTTCTGCCAGGACCTGCAGCACGCGGTCGCCTTGATCATGACCATGCTCATCGTTAAAGCGCTTAAAGTGGTCGACATCAAACATAATAATCGAGAGATCGAGCTTGTAGCGGCGCGCCCGCTTCAGCTCTATATCCAGTGATGCATCCAGATGACGGCGATTGAACAAGCCCGTCAGGCCATCGGTGGTCGACATTTTGATCAGGCTTTTTTCCAGCTTTTTCTCTGCGGTGACATCGCGCAACAGCACCGATGAACCAATCACATCACCGGTCTCGCCCAAGATACTCGATGCGACCATCTGCATAATTTTGTCACGGTATTCGATCAATGCCGGCGCACTGCTATCCTGATCCAGGCACTCGCGGACCCGGCCTGGCTCATCAATGATATTCAGAAAGCCACCACTGATAATCTCGTCCCGGCTTTTCGCCAGCAACCGTTCAGCCGCGGGGTTGACCAGAACGATGGCCCCACTGCTATCCGTCACGACGATCCCTTCTTGTGTACTGAGGATGACGGTATTGAGCTTATCCTGCTCACCTTTCAAGCCTTTGTAGGTGTTCAGGACCTGGCGTGACATATGGTTGAAGCTGGTCGCCATCCGGCTCAGTTCATCGCGGCCAAGGACCGGGACTTCCTGATCGAGATCGCCCCGCGTCACTTCGTGCATCGCCTTGGTGATCTGATCGATAGGCCGCACCACCGAGCGCCGGATCAGGAAGCTGGTAATCAGCAGTACCAGCACCAACGCCACCACCAGAACCATCAGGGACTGATAACGGGCCACTTTGATGTCATGCTGAATCGGCTCCAGAGACGTCGTCAGCTTCAGCACACCCCGTAAGGGGTACTCACTGCCATGACAGCGGTTGCACTCTTTGGCATTGATAATGGGTGCCAGGAAGGTCAACAACCGTTGGTTCTCGGCATCGGTCTCATAATAGGTAGTCAACTTCTGGGTGGATACGACGCGCTGCAAGTTGGGATCGGTGGCGGGCAAGACCTGGTGCAGGCTCGGCGTGTCACGGGGGTCAAAGTCTTCCTCCCCCAACCGGTTATTCACATTGATGATGGTGCTGTTATCCAGGAACGCCTCTTTGCCGTTGGGGCGCATGATCACGAAATCGGTGACTTCGGGTACCCGTTTCAACCGCTTGGCGTAGCTGTGGGCGATGTCGGCGTACCCCGCCAGCATCACCGTCTGCAAGCCTTCGATAACACTCTCGGTCAACTTTTTCATGGTCCGCTCATTCTGGGCCATGATGCTCTGTTCTTGATTATGGGTGTAAAAAAAGATCATGCTCAACATCGCCAAGCTAGCGACCAGGCTAAAAACGGTGATAATTTTGTTACCGATGTGTATAAACATGCTTGGATCGAGCTCCGAAGGGCGTAACGAGTAACCTGAAAACACGGTTTCGCACGAAAAAGCCATGCTAATAAACCAAGCTCCCGTAAGCAAGAAACGGGCACACGAACTGTGACGCACTTGATCCAAGACAACCCATTTAGTATCCAAGGCAGCAACTCGCCACGGTGAACACAGCAACCCCGACCAAGGATTCAATCATGAAACCTTATCAGCATCAGAGCAGTAATGGCGCTAGAGTAGATCTGCAACCCGGTAAAGTCGTATGCGTAGGCCGTAACTACGCCGATCATGCCAAGGAACTCAACAATCCGCTGCCGAGCACGCCGCTGCTGTTTATGAAGCCCGCGACAGCGCTGACGGATCTGAGCCAACCCCTCGCGCTGCCCGTCGGGCGCGGTCCCTGCCATTATGAAACCGAGCTGGCGCTGCTGATTGGCCAGCCACTGACCCACGCCGATGAAGCCGACTGTCTGCGGGCGATTACGGGTATTGGTATCGCCCTGGACCTGACACTGCGTGAACTGCAGGATCAACTCAAAGCGGATCGCCACCCCTGGGAGATTGCCAAAGGCTTCGACGGTGCCTGCCCGGTGTCCGCGTTCGTGCCCTTTACGGTGAATGAAGCCGGCAAGCATACACTCCTGAATCAGGACATCAGGCTGCATATTAACGGGGAGCTGCGCCAGAACGGTAATACCGGGCAGATGATCACGCCCATTGCCCGCCTGCTGGCCTATTGCAGCAGCCACTTCTCCCTGATGCCCGGCGATATTGTCCTGACCGGAACGCCCGCGGGCGTCGGTGTCCTAAACCGCGGCGACCAGCTGCAACTGGCACTACCGGGGCTTCTTGAAGTCACGACCCACGTCGCCTGAGCAGGGAAAGACACCCGGAGCCCAGGCGTCAGGCGTCAGGCGTCAGGCGTCAGGCTTGCCTGCTCTGTCAGTCGACGAATACGCGCCTGCAGGCGGTCCGTCGCCAGGCGCAACTCGTCGACCTGATCGTAAAAATACGCTAATTCATCGCGTACCGGCAGCACGCGCAGTTCATCATGCAGGTAGGCTTCCAGGTCATCGCTCAAGAGGCGGTTATTCTGCTGCAGTTGCTGCTGCAGCCAGCGCCCGGCCTGAAAAATCGGATGCGCGGCCAAATCGCCGATCTGATCCCCCAGCAACCCTTCCCAATCAAGGTCCAGGTCACGGACAATATCCATTAATTGATGCAACAGTGCGCTGTCGCCACGCACCCGAATCCCTTCCGGCAAGCCCTGCTCGCCGCTCAACACCCACTGCAACAGGTCGGCACTGCCCGCCTCCACATGGCAATCGACCGCCTCGGCCGCCGCCATAAAACGGAGACAACCAGGCTCTTCCACGCCGATGGTCAGCGTGAGAGCCGGGAAGCTCAACTGACATCGCAATACGCGACCGGCGAGCCGGTTCAAGCGTTCGCAACTGTAAGGGTCGCGCTGTAACGCCCGATTAACCGCCGTTTCCGCCAGCATAGCCAGATCCGAAGCCAAAGGTTGCATGCGAATATCTCCTTGTTCAGCGCACGCCGGGGGACGGCCGGGCGCCATTAATGTCCACGCCCACCACAACTTCCGCCGCCACCACCGCAGCCACCACGCGGAGCGGCAGGTTGCGCCGAAGGCTCCCGTGAACGGCCTGCGGCCTGCAAACGCTCGAGATAGTGCTGCCAGTAGCGGTCCTGCTCGGTACAGAGCTCGCGCAGATACTCCCAGTTGTACAGGCCGGTATCATGGCCGTCATCGAAGGTCAGTTTCAGGGCATAGTGACCGCTCGGCTCCACCTGGAGCAGGGCAACGTCACGTTTCCCGGTCTGAAGCACCTCCTGGCCGACACCGTGTCCACGCACTTCCGCCGATGGTGAGTGAACGCGCAAAAATTCCGCGCCCAGGCGGTAACTGCCATCGGCATATTGCAGTTCCAGTTCCCGTGAACGGGTATGCAATGCAATGCGCTGGGGTCTTTCACTCATCGTAATATCCTCTCGGTCCTTTGCCTCCCGTCAATGCCCACCCTGGGAGTCAGAGGTTTGGGGTTAGGCGTTATAGGATATAGCGGCTCAGGTCTTGATCCTGCGCCAGCTCATTCAGGCAGTTATCCACATAGGCGGCATCGATCGTAACCGATTGCCCCACTTTCTCGCTGGCATCGAACGACAGCTCCTCCAGCAACCTTTCCAGCAAGGTGTGCAAACGGCGCGCACCGATATTTTCGGTCCGTTCGTTGACCTGGAAGGCCAGTTCGGCCAGACGCTGGATGCCATCGTCGGCAAAGGCAATCGTCAGTCCTTCGGTCCCCATCAGCGCCTGATACTGCTCGGTCAGGGACGCGCTGGGTTCGGTGAGGATGCGGCGGAAATCGTCCGGTGTCAGCGCGCTGAGTTCAACGCGAATCGGCAAGCGCCCCTGCAGTTCCGGAATCAGGTCCGAGGGCTTGGACAGATGGAAGGCACCCGAGGCGATAAACAGGATATGGTCGGTCTTGACCATGCCGTACTTGGTGCTGACCGTGCTGCCTTCGATCAGGGGTAGCAGATCGCGCTGCACACCTTCGCGGGACACATCACCGCCGCCACCGCTGTCGGCACGCTTGGCGACCTTGTCGATCTCATCGAGAAACACGATGCCGTTTTGCTCGACCGCTTCCAGGGCCCGTTGCTTGATATCATCTTCTTTGACCAGTGCCGCCGCTTCTTCGTCGCAGAGCATTTTCAGCGCATCGCGTACTTTGAGGCGTCGCGTTTTCTTGCGCTCGCCGCCCATGTTGGAAAACATGCTCTGCAACTGCGTCGTCATCTCCTCCATGCCCGGCGGCGCCATGATCTCGACACCCTGCGGTGCAACGCGCAGGTCGATGTCGACCTCTTTGTCATCGAGCTGGCCTTCACGGAGTTTTTTACGAAACACCTGCCGTGCCGCCGAATCGCCACGCGCACCCTCATCGGACTCATTGCCTCGGGCTGGCGGCAGCAGCACATCCAGAATACGCTCTTCGGCGGCATCTTCGGCACGGTGCCGGACCTTGTCCATCTCCTCTTCGCGCAGCATTTTAACGGCCATATCCGCCAGATCACGCACGATCGATTCGACATCGCGCCCCACATACCCCACTTCGGTAAACTTGGTCGCTTCCACTTTCAGGAAAGGTGCTTTGGCCAACTTCGCCAGACGCCGGGCGATTTCGGTTTTACCAACACCGGTGGGGCCGATCATAAGAATATTCTTGGGGGTAATCTCGGCACGCAGCTCGGGGTCCAGCTGCATACGGCGCCAGCGATTGCGCAACGCAATGGCAACGGCACGCTTGGCATCGGCCTGGCCGACGATATGGCGATCGAGCTCGGAAACAATCTCTCTCGGGGTCATATAGGACATAACTCTACTCTCGCTCACAGCGGGCGGGTCAGGGCCGCTGGTAAATTCAGGTCAAGGATGCAGGCGGGATAACGTTTAACGCCCTTCACAATCCAATTCTTCGACGGTCAACTGATGGTTGGTGAACACACAGATATCGGCCGCAATATTCAGGCTTTTCTCGACAATATCCTTAGCACTTAGCTCGCTGTTTTCCAACAGGGCCCGCGCGGAGGCTAGTGCATAATTACCACCGGAACCGATCGCAATCAGCCCCTGTTCCGGCTCGATTACATCGCCGTTACCACTGATAATCAATGAGGCCTCTTCATTCGCCACCACCAGCATGGCCTCGAGGCGCCTTAAGGCCCGGTCACTGCGCCAGTCTTTCGCCAGCTCCACGGCGGAGCGCACCAGCTGGCCCTGGTGCTTTTCAAGCTGCGCCTCGAAGCGCTCAAACAGGGTAAAGGCATCGGCGGTACCGCCGGCAAACCCGGCAATCACCTGATCACGGTACAGGCGCCGGACCTTGCGTGCGTTGCCTTTCATTACAGTATTACCCAGGGAGACCTGGCCGTCACCGCCGAGAACAACTTTGCCATCACGGCGAACGGAAACAATAGTGGTCATGCACGGTTACTCTGCTCTGGGTGTCCGCCGATTACACCGCACCAGGACCTTGCCGGCGCGACGGTATTTCTGGCCCAACGGACACCCCGGTTACTGGATGGATGGTACTAGACACTAGTACGGGCGACGGGCAACCGCCTTGATCCGAAAAAATTCATGCCAACTGCTGGCGCGGATGCCGCTTCTGCGATCCTGCAGCGCCGGATGCGACGCCGAAGACATACGCGCAAACACACAGTTGCATCAGATATGGTGCTGGTTGCTGCGATTTCAAGGTTCTGGTCAGTTACTGAGTTTGATTTCCAACGGTTGCAGGTTCATCCGCACCAACTGATCGTAGGCCTTATTCAGCTTGGAACGGCTCGTAAACGGCCCCAGGCGCACCCGATACCAGATCGTTCCGCTGGACGCGGTCACCGGACTCGCCACGACGTTGGGCATCCCCTGCAACAGTAGCGAGGCGCGCAAACGATCCGCATCTTGCGGGTCCCGGAACGAGCCGGCCTGTAGCAGGCTGTTGTAGCTGCGCGCAGACTTAGGCGTGGACCGGTAGGCTTCGATCTCGGGGGGAATCACTTCACTCTTGGGCAGCATCTTGTAAAATTTATACCCTTCTGGCGTCTGCGGCTGTGTGACCGTCGGTGCCGCGTCCGGCTTTTGCACCGCCGGGGCGGACTTGACGGTCGCTGGCGGTGCAACCGTCTCCCCGCTGCGCAACGTGGCGAGCAGGTACAGCCCCCAGCCCAACGCACCGACCACGACCAGCGTCGTCAGCAATTTAACAACGGGAATCGCGTTTGCGCGGGCTTTGGGTGCCGTTGCAGGCGCGGCCGGCTTCTTGCTGGCACGCTTGGCCGCGGGTTTGACGGGGCGTTTTTTGTTGGCAAAATCGTGTGACATCGGTGTATGTAGCCTGCCTGACTCGTGAAATGCCGTCGCGGTACACGGCGACGGCGCTAAATTCTCTGGCCTTTGCCAACCCGGGTTGACGATCTAGCGTGGCATTGGTCTTGGCCCCATGCTGACGCATCCTTGCGTCTCCTATTATTAACCCGCCGGGTTAATATTATCACTCTCCGGGCAAGCACTTCCAAGGGACAGCGCCATTAACGGTTCGGCCACGCCTTGTCCATGCAGCAACGCGACAATGCCCCCGCGGTCCGTGTATTTCCTTGGGTACGCGATGGCACTAGAACATATCCAGGGGGTCAATATCCAATGACCAGCGCACCCGGTTGGCCAGACGGTTTTCTTCCAGTTCCTGAACCAGCCAGCCGCACCACTGCTGGAGCGGCTTGCGGCGGGGGCTACTCAACAACAGCTGTGCCCGGTAACGGCCCGCGCGGCGTTCCATCGGCGAGGGGATCGGCCCCAGTAACGTTACGCCCTGCACGCCCGCACGCTCCAGCAGGGTACGCGCCAGGCTCAAAAAGGCCTCCGCGCGGCCCGGGGCGACCGCTTCGGCACGCAACAAGGCCTGATAACTAAAAGGCGGTAGCTGAGCGGCCCGGCGCAGCGGCAGCTCCTGTTCGGCAAAGGCCTCGTACCCCTGCTCAATCAGGCAGTGCAGCTGAGGGTGATCGGCATGGTGCGTCTGCATCAGCACCCTTCCCGGCTGCTCCTCGCGCCCCGCTCGCCCCGCGACCTGGAAAATCAGCTGCGCCATTTTCTCCATACCCCGGAAGTCGGCACTGAACAGACCGGCGTCGGCATCCAGAATGGCCACCAGGGTCACTTTGGGGAAATGATGGCCTTTGGCCAACATCTGCGTCCCAAGCAGAATGCAGGGCTCGCCACGCTGAACCTTGGCCAGCAACGTCGCCAGCGCATCCTTACGTCGGGTGCTGTCCCGATCGATACGAATCACCGGCGTATCGGGAAACAAGCGCTGCAGTGCGGCTTCACTGCGTTCGGTTCCGACCCCCAGCGGTTTAATATCATGGCTGCCGCATTCGCCGCAGCGCGGCGAGACCGGCGCCTGATAGTCGCAGTGATGGCAATGCAGGTGAGGCGGCGTGCGGTGCAACGTCATATGCGCATCGCACTGCGGGCAATCGGCAAGCCAGCCACAATGATGACACATCAGCGTCGGGGCAAAGCCGCGCCGGTTCAGAAACACCAAGACCTGTTCTTTGCGCTGCAGATGCTGGTGCATCGCCGCCAACAGGTCCGCGCTTAACCCTTCATCCAAGTGCTCGTTGCAGATATCCAACAGCTCAAAACGGGGCGGGCGGGCGCCACCGGCGCGCTGGCGCAGCGGTAAACACCGGTAACGTCCTTCGGCAATATTATGCAGGGTTTCAAGCGCCGGGGTCGCGCTACCCAGGATAACGGGAACCCCTTCGCGCCGACCGCGCATCACCGCCAGATCCCGGGCAGAATAGCGAAAGCCCTCCTGCTGTTTGAAGGATCCGTCATGCTCTTCGTCCACCACGATCAGCCCCGGCTGCAACAGCGGCGTCATGATCGCAGAACGGGTACCGATCACAATCGCAGCATGGCCCCGCTGCGCCATCAGCCAGCCATCCAGCCGCTCCCGGTCACTGAGTCCCGAATGCAGCATCAGCACCGGCACATGAAAACGGCGCCGAAAGCGCCCCACCGTCTGCGGCGTCAGGCCGATCTCGGGCACCAACACCAACGCCTGCTCACCCCGTCGCAACACCGCTTCGATCACCTGCAGATAGACTTCGGTCTTGCCGCTGCCGGTAATGCCCTGCAACACGAAGGCGCTGAACTGACCCAGCGCCCCGTTGACCGCGTCGACCGCCACCGCCTGCTCGTCATTCAAGACCAGCGGCGCTTCCTGCAACAGATCATTGCCGGGATGCGGATGGACCTGCTCAATCTCGCGGCTGATCTGCTCGATCAACCCGCGCTGATACAGCGCCCGAATCAGGCCGGAGGTATAACCCAGTGTCTGCAACGCGTCGTCGCTGATCCCGCGCGGGTGCCTGCCGATCACGTCCAACAAGGCGATCTGGCGGTGCGCTCGACCGAGATCCGCGCCGGCGGCCTCTGCCACCGGTACCCAAAGCCGCTCGTGACGAAGCTCGGCGAGCTCCCCTTTGCGCAACGCCACCGGTAGAAAAGCGGCCAACGCTTCCCCGAGCGGGTAGCGGTAATACTCGGCGCTCCAGCGCACCAACGCCATCAGATGCGGCGTCAAGAGCGGCTCAACATCCAATTGTGCCCGCACCGGCTTCAGCTTCCCGGCCGGCACAGGACTGTGCGCGGCAACCTCGACCAAAAAACCGATCACGTCACGGCGTCCGAACGACACCCGAAAGCGCAGGCCGGGCTGCAATGTATCGAGCGCCGTGTCCGCTGCCGGCAGGTAATCAAACAAACGCCGTAGCGGCGAGGGGATCGCCAGACGCAAAATTCCTGGCGGGCGTGCTAAGCCAGAATCTAATGGCGCGGGGTCTGAACTCATGCGTTGACAGCTCTAAAACGGCGGTTTTATCCACCACGGGCATGGATTGATGCCGCGGGGAACCTTAACGGCCCGCCATTGTATCACCGCCAGGGTGCCTCTGAATCCATTTGCTTATGCAAGCGACTCTGGTAGAATCCGCGGCCTAGCTGTACGGGCAGGGGGTTCCTGTGCCTGTACCCTTAGTGCGGTGCCCGACACACGTGATCGGGTGGCGGCATTAAAACATCCTTTGAGGTTAAGAGTAATGAAAGCCGATATCCATCCTAAGTACGAAGCCATCAAGGCAACCTGCAGCTGCGGAAACGTCATCGAAACCCGCTCCACTATCTGCAAAGATCTGCATGTCGACGTCTGCGGCGCTTGCCACCCGTTCTACACCGGTAAGCAGAAGGTTCTTGATGTCGGCGGCCGTATCGATCGCTTCAACAAGCGCTTCGGTTCGCGTACTGCGTCCAAGTAATCCGTATTCTCAGGCCGGTTTTTCGCCGGCCTTAGCATACCGCCCGCTCAGCAGGCCCATAACCGATGGAGACCCGCGAGACGCGGCGCAAAAAGCCCCGAAAGGGGTTTTTTATTGCCTGAAAACACCCCGCGCCCAGGCGCTAATGGCCGACTCGCGGGCGCTGTCCAACGCCATAAAACCAGCATACCATTTCTCACGTTCATCCTCCGCGCGCTTCAACTAAGATACGACCATACGAATCCCCGACACCCTTGGGTCACCAACCACCGATATGCGACTATTCGACACCCCATCACCGGCAACGCCTCCTCACCAGGCCAGGCAAGGGCTATATCGGCCTTCCCGACGCGTTCGGTACGCCTTGCTGGCCCTTCTCGCTTTTTCACATTCGAGCTTAGGTGCCGCCAGGGTTGAAGCAACGGTGGCGGCGGTGCTTGATCACTGTGCCCAGCCCCCCCCACAGCACGCGCAGACGGCCCGGGTCCGGCATATTATTGATGGCGACACCCTCATCCTTAGCGACGGACGCCCTGTTCGCCTGCTGGGTATCAACACGCCAGAGCTCGGCAAAAATGGCCACCCCGACCAGCCGCTAGCCCGTGCCGCCCGGCAAGCACTGCAGCAACTACTGCCACCGCAGAGCCGCGTTACGCTGATCACGGGCAAACAACCCCGGGATCGCTACCACCGTACGCTGGCGCACCTGTATGACAAACAGGGTCGGAGTATTGAGCAGCAGCTCCTACGCCAAGGCATGGCCTTCCAGATTACGATCCCACCGAACCTGGAGCAGCGCGATTGCCTGCGTCAAGCCGAGCGCTATGCCCGGCAACGTCGGCTGGGGGTATGGGCAGAAGCAACGTATCGCGCGCTGCCCGCGGCAAGACTGTCGCCTCGGCAACAAGGATTTCAGCGTGTAACCGGACGCATCACCCGTACCGGACGAGGACGCAACAATCTGCAATTGGAATTGGATAATCGGCTGTTTGTACTGATACGCCAAAACGACCTGCACTATTTCGACCCCGAGCGCCTGCTGGGACTCCTCGGTCGTGACGTGGAAGTGCGCGGCTGGATCGTGGCGCGAACATTAAGTGCTAAACAGCGCAAACGCGGCTTTAAACCGTTTTTGCTCTCCCTGCGCCATCCCGATGCGCTATCGATTCAAGACGAGTAACCTGGCATCAAAATAGCCATCCATTCGGTTTTTGATGACCGGCGCTGAGGTCATCGCGCAAGACAGACGCCTTGACTTGATCACCCGAGACAACCACCCATGATTCTAGCGAAAAAGCGCCTAAAACCCGATAAAGATCTGCAACCGACGTTAATTTTGGTATTATTTGCTGGCGAGAAGTCGCTATCGCTCTTGAAAAACACATAAAAAATGACAAAAATCAGAGAAACTTGAGCGAATTAATACTTTCGTATACAATACGGCCCCCTGTTATCTCCTGTACGGACTATGGAATACTTGCTATGAGCGACAGCCTGCTTAACAAACGCGCCCTGGATTACCATCAATTTCCTAAGCCAGGAAAGATCAGCATTGAACTGAGCAAGCCCGCCGAAACGGCCGATGATCTGAGTCTGGCATACAGCCCGGGAGTAGCAGAACCCGTGCGCGCCATTGCAGAAAATCCCGAAGACGCTTACAAGTACACCAACAAGGGCAATCTCGTCGCCGTTATCTCCAACGGCTCAGCGATTCTGGGCCTCGGCAACCTGGGCGCGCTGGCCAGTAAGCCGGTCATGGAAGGTAAGGCACTACTGTTCAAGCGTTTTTCCGGTCTCGACTCTATCGATATCGAAGTTGAAAACGAAAGTCCGCAGGCGTTTATCGACACCGTCGCCCGTATCGCCTGCAGTTTCGGTGGTATCAACCTGGAAGATATCAAGGCTCCTGAATGCTTCCAGATCGAACGTGAACTGATCGAACGTCTGCAGATTCCCGTATTCCACGACGATCAGCACGGCACCGCCATCGTCACCGTCGCCGGCCTGCTGAACGCCATCGAACTGGCAGGCAAAGATATCGAGCAGGTCAAAGTCGTCTGCCTGGGCGCTGGCGCCGCCGCCACCGCCTGTCTGCGACTGATGATCAGTGCCGGTATTCGTCGCCACAATATCATCGTGGTCGACCGCCGCGGCATTATCCATGACGGCCGTGGCGACCTGACGCCCGAGAAGGCCATGTTTGCGACCATCCATTGCGGCAAGCGTACCCTGGCCGATGCCATCGAAGGTGCCGACGTGTTCCTGGGCCTGGCCGGTGCCAATCAACTGCCTGCCGAACTGCTCAAGACCATGGCGCCGAACCCTATCGTGTTCGCCTGTGCCAACCCGGATCCAGAAGTTCGCCCCGAAGCCGCCCATGCCATGCGCGACGATATCATCATGGCGACCGGCCGTTCTGATTACCCGAACCAGGTCAACAACGTCCTGTGCTTCCCCTACATCTTCCGCGGTGCCATGGATGTGCGTGCACGCCATATTACCCACGAGATGAAAATGGCTGCCGTTTACGCCATCGCCGAACTGGCGAAAGAGCCGGTTCCCCAGGTCGTGCTGGATGCCTACCCCAATATCGATACGTTGGAGTTCGGTAAGGAGTATATCCTGCCTAAGCCCAACGACCCTCGCTTGCTGGGCAAAGTCTCGATGGCCGTCGCCGAAGCCGCTATCGAGATTGGCGTGGCCCGCCTGCCCATGCCGGCGCACTACCCGATCAAGGACGTTAAAGATCTCTGATCAACGTCTGCTCTGTTGTATAAAAAAACCCGCATTAGCGGGTTTTTTTATGCGCGAAACAGGCAACGCTGGGGCGGAGTCACAAGGTGCGAAACCGCCCCGCGCGCTACCGCTTAACCCTGTGACGCCTCCAGCGCCTGGGTGATATCGGCCAGGATATCGTCGATATGCTCGATGCCCACCGACAAACGCAGCATATCCTCGCTGACACCCGCCGCCGCCAGCTCCTCGCCCGCTAATTGACGATGGGTCGTACTCGCCGGGTGGCACGCCAACGATTTGGCATCGCCGATATTCACCAGCCGCGTCACCAACTGCAAGGCATCGATAAAGCGTGCTCCGGCTTCGATACCGCCCTTGATACCAAAGGTCAGAATGCCGGAGGGACGACCGTCGACATACTTCTTCGCCAGCGCATAGCCCGCATCCCCTTCCAGACCCGCATAGTTCACCCAGGCAACCTGCGCATGCTGCGACAGGAATTTAGCGACGGCCAGGGCATTATCGCAATGGCGCTCCATCCGTAACGGCAGCGTCTCGATCCCCTGCAGGATCATAAAGGCGTTAAACGGCGAAATCGCCGCACCGGTATTGCGCAGCGGTACCACACGGCAACGGCCGATAAAGGCTGCCGGCCCCAGCGCCTCGGTATACACCACACCATGGTAGGACGGATCGGGGGTGTTCAGCGCCGGAAAACGTGCCTTATGCTCCGCCCAGGGGAATTTACCCGAATCGACCACGATACCGCCGATCGAACTGCCGTGCCCCCCCATATACTTGGTCAGCGAATGCACCACAATGTCCGCGCCGTGCTCGATAGGCCGCAGCAGGCAGGGGCTGGCAACGGTGTTATCCACAATCAAAGGCACACCATGGCTATGCGCCACCTCGGCCAGACGGGCAATATCCACCACATTGCCCAGCGGGTTACCGATCGACTCGCAGAATACCGCCTTGGTCTTGTCGTCAATCAACGCCGACAAGGCATCAAAATCATCGTGGGACGCCATCCGCACGTCGATACCCTGCTTGGGGAAGGTGTGCGCGAACAGGTTATAGGTGCCGCCATAGAGCTTGTTAATACTGACAATATTGTCGCCCGCCTCCGCGATAGTCTGGATCGCATAGGTGATAGCCGCCATCCCCGACGCCAGTGCCAAGCCGCCGATTCCGCCTTCCATCTCCGCGACCCGCTCTTCCAGCACGGCCGTGGTCGGATTCATGATACGGGTATAAATATTCCCCTGGACCTTCAGGTCAAACAGGTCGGCACCGTGCTGGGTGCTGTCAAAAGCGTACGAGGTGGTCTGGTAAATCGGCACCTGCACCGCCTTCGTGGTGGGATCAGGCTGATAGCCGCTGTGAATAGCAAGGGTTTCCAATTTCATCGCAGTTTCCCGGCATTTAATTATATAAGGCAACCCACTCGGATCATTCCTTTGAGGGTAGCGCAGTAGCCTAGCGCATTTTCCTTCGTGTTATCATCCCCCCTTCAGTCAAATACTCCGGCAGACAGCAGCGATGGCAAAACAGAAAACGGCATACGTATGTAATAACTGCGGCTCGGACTACAGCAAGTGGCAGGGGCAGTGCAGTGACTGCAACGAGTGGAACACCCTGGCGGAATTTCGCATGGGCGCCACCGCTACCGGCAAGAGCAGTGCCGGTAGCGGTGGCAGCCGTTATCAGGGGTATGCGGGCAGCGCCGGCCAGCAGACCCGGCTGCAGTCGCTGGCCGACGTCGATCTGGCGGCACTGCCGCGCTTTTCCACCTCGATCAGCGAACTGGACCGGGTTTTGGGAGGCGGCCTGGTTCCCGGCTCATCGATTCTGATCGGTGGTAACCCTGGCGCCGGCAAGAGTACCCTGCTGCTGCAGACCCTCTGCCATCTGGCCGCTACGATGCCGGCGCTGTATGTGACCGGCGAAGAGTCGCTGCAACAAGTTGCTATGCGCGCTCAGCGCCTGGGCCTGCCCCGTGACAAACTACAGATGCTGTCGGAGACCGATGTCGAAACCATCGTCCGCATTGCCGAGACCCACCAGCCCAAGGTGATGGTGGTGGATTCGATCCAGGTGATGCATATGGCCGATATTCAGTCCGCCCCCGGCAGCGTCTCCCAGGTGCGCGAATGCGCCGCCTACCTGACCCGCTTTGCCAAGCTGAGCCATACGGTGATCTTTCTGGTCGGCCATGTCACCAAAGACGGCTCGCTGGCCGGCCCGAAGGTGCTGGAACACATGATCGATTGCTCTTTGCTACTTGAGGGCGACAACGACAGCCGCTTTCGAACCCTGCGCGGGCAGAAAAACCGTTTCGGCGCCGTGAATGAACTCGGCGTGTTCGCCATGCTCGAGAACGGCTTGCGGGAGGTGCGCAATCCGAGCTCGATCTTCCTCAACCGCGCCGCCACGGTCAGCCCCGGCAGCCTGGTCATGGTAATCTGGGAAGGCACCCGCCCGCTACTGGTGGAGATACAGGCGCTGGTGGATATCAGCCAGCTCTCCAACCCACGCCGTATCGCCGTGGGCCTGGATCAGAATCGGCTCGCCATGCTGCTGGCGGTACTGCACCGCCATGGCGGCCTGCATACCGCCGATCAGGATGTATTCGTTAACGTGGTGGGTGGTATCAAGGTGCTGGAAACCAGCGCCGATCTGGCCTTGCTGCTGGCCGCGGTCTCCAGCCTGCGCGATCGCGCCCTGCCGGAAGACCTGGTGGTGTTTGGTGAAGTGGGGCTGTCCGGCGAGATTCGCCCGGTGCCCAGTGGTCAGGAGCGGATCAGGGAAGCGGCAAAACACGGCTTTAAACGCGCGATAGTGCCTAAAGCTAACGCACCCAAGCAGGCACCGCCCGGGATGGAGATTATCGGCGTCGAGACCCTGTCGCAGGCCTTGGATGCAATGTGAGTATTAAGGCGCCGGCCTTGTCGTCATCAAAAGAGCGAACGGATCGGTATTTTGATGCCCGGCTAATAATAGGAACGGCACAGGGAACAGCTATTCGACGTCGATCACTCGGCGTTTACCAGATGCTCCAATTCCCGATCCAGCAATTCAACGCTCCCCAGGTTCAGCTCCACGAGCCGGCGCAAATGACTCATGCTGTCGATATCGATGCTGTTACAGCGAAACCCCAGCAAGTCGTCACCCGTGCGCACCAATGTCACCGGTAAGCAGATAGTCAATTCACCGTCCAACAACTGTACATTGACGGTGTAATCGTGCTCAAGGTGGGGCTCGAAGCCGCTCGGACGTGCGACCAACACACCGTTAAACGAGATATCCACCAATTCAACCGGCCAGGACTGTTCGGCCAGCTTCAGCTCCGTTTTGGCATCGAAGGCGATACGGGTAAATCGGCGTCGATCGGTTGTCTGTGTTGCATCTCTCACCTTGACTCTCCCAGTACAAAAAATCCTTGATGCGGCAAATGATAGTCCTATTCGGTGCCAGCCCCAAGAAAAACCCTCTGTTTGATCAGGCTATAGCTGAATTCGGCTGGCGATACGGCGGATCGCCAGGTCGATGCCGCTACCACAGCGTCCCTCGGCCTCCAGACTGTAGTAGGTCACACCGCTGATGGGGCCGATGGCGTTACAGTAGGTTGTTGCCTCACAGCCTTGTAAACCGACTGCCGGGAAGGAGACAATCGCGCTCGAAACACTGCAGGTACCGCCACCACCCGGGGGGATGACCGTATAATGCTGGATCTGCAGGGCGCTCTCGGCAGCCAGAAATGCCCGCGCGGATAACAGCTCATAGCCGTAGGACTGCTGCCCTGTTACGACTAAGCGCGCCAGCCCCACGGTCAGCAACGCCATGACCGTGATCACAAAGATGGCGGCGATCAGCCCCATTCCGCGCTGGCGCGAGGCGATCCGCAGGGTGGTCTCAGGCTGGCGCTGCTGCCCGTCGGATTTCAGCCGGGTAGCGCCTCGATGGCATCGGTCAGGGTGCATTACGCAACTGTACCTCATGGTGGATATCGACCCCTTCACCCTGCTGCGAGAAGCGCAGGCTCAGTTCGACCATGGCGTTACGCTGCAGGGTCGCCGGCAACAGAACAAAGGGCGTCACGGCCGACACGCCCTGCGCCAGCAGACGCCGCTGAGGCGTTGTCGCCGGTAGGGCCGTCGCCACGGGATCGGGGTAGCGTTGCGACGTCGAAAAACCATAGTCTTGATAACGGTACAGGCGCTCGCCCTCCAGACAGAAGCTCACCGGGTCAGCGACCATAAACCAGCGCCGGGTTGGCGAGCCCGCGGAAAACTGATGGGCACTGGCCAGCGGTACCGACACGACCGCCGTGCTGACGAGGCTGACCGCTGTGGCGGTAACTGGTGGCGAGATCACCCCCGGGTTGGCCGAAATATCGTACAGCGTCGTAAATAACGGATAGACCGCGACACGGCCCACCGCCGGTGCACCACTGAAGGGGGGAGTACTGAAAGGGATGGTACTGAAGGCGGTCGAAGCCGCCGTCAGGGGCAGATCGACATAGTTGGAACCCGCCAGGATCGGTACATACTCCAGGCAAGCCGCACCGGCCGGCGAGGTGCCACTGCGAACACTGTTCGGCAGCGCATTGCGCAGCTCCCGGGCGATGCGCTCCACGGCGGCGCGGGCGGTGGAACCGACCCGGTCGCGCCGGGCCGCGTCGCTATAGGCGTCGCTGGTGTTGAGAATAACGCGCACCGTACCGAACGACAGGATCCCCATCACCACCATCACCACGATCAGTTCGATCAGCGTAAAGCCGCCCTGGCGTCCGCCCTTGTAGTCATCAAGGCGTTGCCGGTGATCCCCCCCCTGGAAGCCCATCAGAAATTGCACCGGTAGGCGCTAAACGGCAACGCTTTTTGCCCCGGCGGCGTAATGGTCAGCGCGATGTGCTTGCCATTCTGACTCGCAGCCAGGCCACAGCCGAAATCGACCGTCGAATAGGTCACCGCAACCTGAACCCGATAGCCCGGGTAGTCGGCGCGCGCGACGCCCTGGGCATCCCGGGGCGGCTGTTCGTCCAGGCCATGGTAATCATCCACATCGTTAAAGCTGTTCACCCCGCCGGATCGGACCTCACCCGCCTCGCTGCCCAGCGCACCGGATACCGTACAGGGTGCACAGGGAGGAATGCCGCCAATCGGCGTCAGTTCATCGTAGCGGCGAGTCTGTATCTCCTCCATATAGGCCTGCATCAATGCCACCGACTGGGTTTGCCAGAGGGTGTCCGCGCTGTAGCGGGTACTGAGTTGCAGGCCATTCGCCACCGCCAGCAGTGCCACCGCCATCACCACGATGGTGACGATCACTTCGATCAGCGTAAATCCGCGCTGAGGGTGCGCGCAGGGTGCTTTTGGCGTTCTTTTAGCCGTTCTCTTGACCATTCCTTTGTTAACCAGCCCTTTGACCCGCTCTTTTGCCCGCCCTTCCTGCCGCCTGCCCTGCATGCCCTCAATGATCATCGCAGTCGCTCGCATCGATCGCTTCGTAGGCATAACCCGCCAGACTGATACACAGGGTGCGACCGCTCAGGTCAAAACGCAGATTGGCACTGTTGGCGGCAAACGCAGCGCCCGGCGGCTGCACCTGCACCACGTTACCGAGATGGTCATAACGGATCAGCAAGGCCAGCGCGCTATCTACGGCTGCTGCCGGTGCGGCCAGTGTCAGCATTTCAACCCCGCGTTCCACCTCCTGGCGCTTCAACTCGGCGCCATCGACCAGCACCCGCAACAGCCAGTCATCGGGGCGGCTTAATTCCAGATCAACCTGCCGATTATGCCGGTTCAGGGCGGCCTGCTGCGCCAGACGCGCGATCGAAATCAGCTGATCTTTGAGGACGATACTGCGGTAGGACTGGGTCGAGGAAAAATGCGAAAAAGCCACGGCGGACAGGATACCCAGCAGCGCCATGACGCTAATCAGTTCAACCAGGGTAAAGCCATGAGGGGGACGAGAAGTGCGATATGGAGAGAAAGGGAGCATGGAAGGAATCAAGCGGGGGCCTTGCCCCCGCTGGCATCGATTATGGTGTGGAATCGACGGTCACACTACCGGTTTCTGCGTTGTAATCGATAGAACGTCCACCGCTGGGTAGGTAGCTATAGACACAACTTGGTGATGAAAACTCTGCGGCATAATCACCGTCCGCTGCGGTCACTGACGCAGAAGACACCACCACGGCAGGCCCACTCTCAAACAGTCCGTCCCACACATCGACACAGTCAGCAGAGTCGCCAGGAAGAGAGGCTGCGCCATCACTCGCCACCGCATAACCGTTGGCGTTAACATCCAAGACCGCCACACTGCCGTAACCGTCAACATCAGCAGTAGCCGTACCCAGTTGACCGTTGGCCACCACCTGCGCCTTCAGCAAGGCCACGCCGGTCGCAAAGCCGGCGCCGGCGCCTTCCACCGCGGCGTTATGCGCATCGTCAGTTACATTAATAAATCGAGGCAACGCTACCGCTGCCAGAATGCCCAGCAGGGCAATAACAACGATCAATTCGATGATCGTAAAACCGCTTTGGTTACGCTTCATAGCCACTCCTAAATATATGGGGCCGTACAGTGATGGTGCACAGCATATCGTATTGTTTGTTCGCATATCAAAGCATTGGCTTTGCTTTATTACTTTTTTTTGTTACCCATCAGTTTTGATCGCGAGCCGCTCCAGGGCGACACCGCGAATCACACGCTTACTCGGGCTATCGGCCGCTGTACGCAGCAACTTTAGCCGAAAACGGATATCGCCACGCTTATCCGGTTGATAGCGACCGAAACCACCGCTATAGCGGCTCCGATACACCAGCTCGCCGCGCCCGAGCACAAAGAACCAGTGCCCGGCGGGTGCCTGCGCGGCCTCCGCCTCGCTTAATTCACCCAGATAATTACTCGGTCGCTGCACCACCTTGTCCGCTAGCAGCATCGGGTTGTGCCGTTCCAGCTGCTGCATATCCGCTAGCTTGCCCTGCGCCAGAGCGCGGCTGAACTCCAGGTTGACCCCGGCCTGCAACCAACCCACGACCCCCTGAAACGCGGCCTGTTCGGCGTCTTCGGCCAACTGGCTCAAGCGCGAATAGGCGATCGAGGCCAACCCCGTGATCAGCGCAATACAGACCACCAGTTCCAGTAATGAAAAGCCCCGTTGTCGCGCCATGCGCCGTCCTTACATTTTGGTACTCAGTTCCCACAGCGGCAGGAAGATGCCGAGTGCCAGAACCAGTACCATCATGCCGATGATGATGATCAAAATAGGCTCTATGGCGCTAGCCAGCCCCTTGAGGTCATATTCCACCTCCTGCTCGTAAAAGGACGCCGCTTCGTCCAGCATCTCATCCATGCTGCCGGTTTCCTCCCCCACCGCCAGCATCTGCAATACCAGCGGGGAAAACATCGCGGCATTCAACGCCGTGCGGGTCAGGGCCTCACCGCGCTCGATACCGCTACGCATGCCGTTGACCTTGCTGCCGATATGGGCGTTACCCACCGCACTGGCGACCACGGCCAAGCCTTGCTCAATCGGAATGCCGGCGCGCATCACCAGCGCGAAAGTACGACAAAAACGCCCCATGATGATGCGTTCAAACATGCCGCCCACCACCGGCAGGCGCAACTTGATCCGGTCCCAATTAACCCGCCCGACGTCGGTGTCGATATAACGGATAACGCTCACCACCACAAACACCGCGCTGCCCAGCAACATATACCAGTAGTCGCGGGTGAATTCGGAGATCGAAATCAGCGCCCGGGTCTGCCAGGGCAGCTGGGCGCCAAGACTGGCAAATACCCCCGCAAACGCCGGTATCACCCAGATATTCACCACCACCATCGCGCCAATAATCGCCAGGATAACGAACATGGGGTAACGGGTGGCCGACTTGATATTCTTGCGCGTGGTGCGCTCCAGCTCCAGATAATGGGAGATCTGCAAAAATGCCTGATCCAGATTACCGGTGTTTTCACCGACATGAATCAGGCTGATAAACAGGCGTGAAAACACCTTCGGGTGCTTGTTCAAACAGCCCGACAAGGTAAAGCCCTGCTCGAGATCGTCGGTGACGTTGTTCAGCGTCTCCTGCAGCAGGGGATTACGAACCGACTGGGCCAGCCCCCGCATGGCACGGGTAATCGGTACACCGGCTTTGGTCAGGCTGTACATCTGGCGGGTGAAGATAATCAGTTCATCCAGCTTGACCCGCTGCAGAAACTTGATCTCTTTAAAGGAGATCTCGCCGGGTTTCCCGGCCGATGTTGTCTTCCCTTCCTGGGCACGAATGGATATCGGCGTGATCTGGCGCTCCATCAGCAGCGTAGCCGCCTGGTCGGCATTGGGCGCCTGCAGCTGGCCGGTAACCGCCTCCCCGGCGGCACTGCGCCCCCTGTATTCAAATACCGCCATGGTCGTCAGCTCCCGCTAGCCGGGGACGAGGGCCCCATGGGCTCGAGCGACAGGCCGCCACCGGCGCCGGTCGTCTTCTCCCCCGTTTGCGCGTGCTCAGCGGCAGGCTCCGCGGCGAACAGCTGTGACTCGTCGATCTGTTCGGTGACCCGAAACACCTCTTCCAGGGTCGTCAACCCCTGTGACGCGTAACCCAGCGCGCTTTCCGCCAGCGTGGTAAACCCGGAGGACGCCCGTGCCGTACGGCCAAAGGCCGAGATATCGTTGCGCCGCAGGGCTTCGGCCATCGCGTCATCGATCTCGAGGAGTTCAAAAATACCGACCCGGCCGCTGTAGCCCGTGTTATTGCAATAGGTGCAACCGATACCTTTCTTGAAATGGGTCGCCTCGGCCCCGTCGCCCAACTGTTGATGCACCCAGGCCTTCTCCTGTGACGTCAGGGTATAGGGCTGGGTACAATGAACACAGTTGCGCCGTACCAGGCGCTGGGCCAGAATGCCGCGCAGCGCCGTCGCCGCCATATAGCCTTCGACCCCGATATCGACCAGACGCATGGCACTGCTGATCGCATCGTTGGTATGCAGGGTGGAGAGCACCATGTGGCCGGTCATAGCTGCGCGCAGGGCAATCGATGCAGTCTCCTGGTCGCGAATCTCGCCCACCAGCAAGATATCGGGATCCTGGCGCAGCGTGGCGCGCAACACCGTGCTGAAATGCAGGCCGATCTTAGGGTTTACGCCAACCTGATTGATACGCGGCAAGCGGTATTCCACCGGATCTTCCACGGTAATAATCTTCTTGGCCGGAACATTCAGCTCCATCAATGCGCCGTACAGGGTGGTGGTCTTACCGCTACCGGTCGGGCCGGTGACCAACACCAGGCCGTTGGGCATATGAATCAGGCGGCGCAGCTGCCGCAGCATATTCTCGGGCAGGCCGACGTTGTCCAGGCCGACCGCACCGGCGGACTGATCCAACAGCCGCATGACCACCGACTCGCCAAACTGCACCGGCATGGTCGAAATACGCACATCCATATTGCGTTTGCTGACATTGATATTGAAACGCCCATCCTGGGGCAAACGCTTTTCGGAAATATTTAGCTCGGCCATCAACTTGAGTCGCAGTACCAAGGCCGAGGCGACACGTTTTTCCTTAACCACATGCTCCTGCAGGACGCCGTCGACGCGCTGACGGATACGCAAGACATGCTCATCAGGTTCAATATGGATATCCGACGCACGCACCTGCACCGCGTCTTCAAAGATCTTCTGCAGCAGCTTCACCACCGGGACTTCGCTGTCGTCCTGCGCCGTCAGGGCTGCCAGATCGAAGGCATCCTCGCTGATCTCTTCATCCAGTTCACCGGCCAGCGAGGTGATCTCGTCAGTACGCCGATAGACCTGATCCAGTGCCCCCAGCAATTGCGATTCCGACACCACCGCCAGCTGCAACGCTTTCGGCAGCAGACGCTGCAATTCGTCGAAGGCAAACAGGTCCATGGGGTCGGCCATGCCGATCATAAAATAATCGGCATGCTCTTTCAGAACCACCGCCCGGAAACGTCGGGCATGGGTTTCCGACAGGCGCATCACCTCTTTGCGGTTCAGCTCATAGCGTGACAGGTCGACGTGCGGGATACGCAGCTGTTGCGACAGGAATTCGATAAACTGGCTTTCGGTGACAAAGCCCAGGGCCACCAACGAGCGCCCCAGCTTCTGGCCGGTTTTCTTCTGCTGGGCCAGGGCCTCCATCAGCTGTGCTTCGCTGATCATATTGTTTTGGACCAGCAGGTCACCGATACGTATCTTTTCTTTACCCGTGCTCATCTATGTGACGCCCTGTTGCTAGAAGTGTGCCCGCGCACTCATGACGCGCTTGAGGCCCTGGTTGGTATCGCAGCGCGTAGCGGTACTGTCGTGAGTATCCTACTGCCGTGACGACCCTGCTGTCGCGGCGCCCCAGCCTGCCATGCCCCGCGGCAAGCCGGGATACAGCACTAGCGCTGCAACTGCCGGACACGCTGCTGGGCGTAGCGGGTCAAGGGCGCGGCCGCGCCGGGAATATCCAGTACATGGGTATACGCCTGTCGCGCATCGCCTGCGCGGCCGCCGCCTTCCAGCGCCATCCCCAGTCCCAGCCACCAAGACGCCTGACCCGCATCCATCTGCAATAATCGATAATAGACCTGAGCGGCCTCGTCAAACCGATTCGCTCGCTGTAGCAATGTCGCGCGCAGCTGGTAAAAGACGGCATCGTTTTCCATGCCCGGTCCGGGTTCGCCCAGCAGTGCCAGCGCGTCAGCCTCCCCCCCCCTCTGTAACAACAGGCGCGCCTTGATCCGGCGCAGATCCGTCTGCTGTGGCGTCAAGGCCAAACCGGCATCCAGATGCTGCTGCGCGTCACTCAGCTTATTTTGGCTGACCAATAACGATGCCAGCAGGACCCGACTCTGCTCCGCGCGGGGGGCCTGCTGAAGATACTGCTCCAGTTGCTGCTGGGCCTGCTCCGGTTGATTGGCCTGGAGCAGACGGGTGGCCTCGGCCACCTGGCGCTGATCCCGCTGCGGCCCGGTCAATGCCTTGACCCGCTTCATGGGTGCTGCCGGGGTCTTGGCGCGCGCTGCCGCAGCCGTCGCGACGCCAGGTTCGCCATGGTCGGCCCCCGGACCGGCCGCGTCAGTCGCCACCCTGACCGCCACCGATTCCGGCGGCGCAGCGGGCGACGCGGGTTGCTGAACCGACCCGCCCTGCGTCTTCGAGACGTCGGACGCCGCCGGTGTCGCCGCGAGTGCCGCCTGTTCGTCCCGGCGCGGCTGGGGTTCGATATCGATCCGTAGCAACGCCTGCTGGCCACCGACCGGAACAATGCGGAACGTCACCGCCTGCAGCGTACTCAGGCTCAGGCGGACCCCCTGGGGGTCGACATCCAGCTGCACACCGTCGATAAGCTCGGCTGGCAGGGCTGGCATCGCCTGCTGCAACTGAAAGTCAGATAATACCAGTACCAGCTCGCGGGCGCGCTGAACCTCGACCCGGTAGTCCGCGGCCCGGCTGAGGCTAAGTTGCAGGCGCTGACCACCGGCGTGCGTTAACCAGCGAATATCGGTGATGGCCGGCGCGTCTGGCGGCTTCACGATCGGTGCCGGCGGCGCTGTCACCGGGGTCGCCTCGGCTCGCGTCACGGTAGCGACTGTTTCCACGGCCGCTGCAACGGGCGCGGGCGCAACCCGGTTTTTTTGGGGTAGCACGGGCAGATCAAACGCCGGCGGCGTGTAGACTTTCGGCGCCGTGCTGTGCGGCGGCACCAGCAGCAGATAGGCCAGCAGCAAACCGATCACGCCTGCCACGGCCGCCAGCAAACCCCAGCGGGTTTGCGCCGGCTTTTCGTGCGCGTAGGCGGCGCTCAACGGCGGGGTGCTGCTAGCGCCTGCAGGCGACTCCTGGCGCTGATCGAGGTCGCGCAACATATCGTTGACCAGACTCACAGTAGACCTCCTGTCCCGCGCACTGCCAGCAGTGTCGCCGTCAGCAACAGCAGGCCTACCGCCCCCCAGGCCCATAACGGCAGCCGGGAACAGGAACGGCGGGCAAAGAATCCGAGCGACACCCCTTCGGTATCCGTGATCGCCGCCTGAACCCGAGGTAAAGAAACCCGTCGCTCACCTTTGCCGTAGGCCGCCATCAGCGCCTTATGGCACAGAATATTAATCAAGCGCGGCGTCCCCGCGGACGCCCGATAAATCGCCTTCACCGCCGGGCCGGAAAACAACGGCATGCCGTTATACCCGGCCTGTCCGATCCGATGATTGACGTACAGGCCGGTCCCTTCCAGGTCCAGATGCCGCAGCTGGTAAGCAAAGGTAATACGCTGTTTCAACTGTCGCAGCGAGTCGCGCGCGAGCAGCGTATCCAGCTCAGGCTGACCAAAGAGAACCACCTGAAACAGTTTTTTCGATTCTGTCTCCAGATTGGTCAACAGTCGCAAGGCTTCGATACTCGCCTCGGGCATCGCCTGGGCTTCATCAACGATCAGGACCACTCTGCGCCCTTCGGATGCCAGCTGGATCAGGCGCTGATTGATCGCGTCCAACAGCTCAAAGCTACCTTCGCTGCCCAGCAACTCGACACCCAGTTCGCGGGCGAAGCTCTTGCGAAAGTCATCGGGGCTCAGGTACGGGTTGGGTATATACGCACTGACAAAACCCTCATCCAGGGCATTTAAAAGCTTGCGGCACAACAGCGTTTTTCCGGTACCGACCTCGCCGACGATCTTGACGAAACCATCACCGTTCTCCAGCGCCACCAGGATCAGATTGAACGCCTCCTGATGGGTGGGCAGGTTGAGAAAAAAATGCGTGTTGGGCGTCAGGCCGAAGGGTTGCTCCTGTAAACCAAAATGTTGCTGATACACGGTCTACTGTCCTGCGCCGGAAAGGGAGTTGAAGCGATTCAAACTGTTTTGCAGGGTACGCCGCCAGGCCGCATCGTCGGCGATCGTCGGCTTAAGCAGAATAACCAGCTCACTTTTGCTGGACGATTTGCGCTTTTGCTGGAACAGGTCACCGACCGACGCCAGATCACCCAGGCCAGGCACCCGTGCCTCCTTATCGGTACTGGCCGACTTCATCAAGCCGCCAATCACGATCACCTGACCGCTGCTGGCGCGCACCACACTGTCGGACTCACGAATCGTGCTGAACGCCAGCGGCAGTTGAAAGGAACTGCTACCCACGTTGATCACCTTCTGCTGATCGATAACCTGGCTGATGGTGGGGTGAATATGCAAAATGATCGTGCCTTCGTCGCTGATCTGCGGCGTCACATCCAGCGCGATTCCGGAGAAGAACGGCGTCAGCTCCACATCCGGTGTCGTGGTGGTGCTGGTGCCCGTGGTGGTCGTGGTTGAGACATCGGTGACGAAGAACTCATCGGTTCCCACTTTGATAACCGCCTTCTGATTATTCAGGGTCGAGACCCGGGGACTGGATAACACCTGTACATCGCCCTGGGTCTGCAGCAGCTGTATCAGGGCATCGAAGCCTTTGAAATCGGCCTGCAGACCCAACACCCCGCCAAAGCCGCCGGCATTGGTCACCGCCGTGCTACCCAGGGAGGTCACCAGCGTACCGCTGTCACCACCGATGCCATTCACATCGCTCAGCGTTTCCCAATTAATGCCGGACTGAAAACCATTGCTCAGTTCAACTTCGAGGACCTTGGCCTCCAAAATAACCTGGCGCTGCAGGGTCAGCTCCGCCTGCTGCAGGTAATCGCGTACGGTATCCAGTTCGCTGGGCAGCCCCCGCGCAACAATCACACCGGCCTGCGGGGTGATAACCACGCGCCGCCCGTTGCCGTCACCGAGAATCGTGCTGAGCGTGGCCTGCAGTTGCCCCCAGAAATCGGTGGAACTCGACGTGCTGATGCGCGAGCCAATGACCCCCGTACCGCCGCTTGAACCACGACTGCCGGAGCTGCTTGAACTGTCACCTCCGGAAGACCCCGCATCGCTCACGGTTCCGGCGCTTACCTGGGTATCGGAGCTCCCCTCACGCTTCACATGCAGGTAGTTCATCTGAAAAATAGCGGTCTCGAGGCGCGCCGGTATCACCTGAAACAGGTTACCCAGGCGGCGATACTCGTAACCATAAACCTGACGCACCGTATTCATGACTTCGACCACGGTCACATTTTTCAGATCCAGCGTGATCTGCCCCTGAATCTCGGCACTGACCACCATGTTGTAGGGCGTGCCCTGCACCAGACCCATAAAAAAATCGCGGGCAGTGCTGCCGTCTACGGTTATATCAAAACGCTGTTCTGTCGGCTCGAGCAGGCTCTGTAGCGATAACGGTGGCAGCAAGGCCTGCATAACATCTTGCGGGGGTTGCGCCAGGGTTGCCGATGGCGCGGCAGGCATCTCGGCCAATGCCTGTTCCAGCTGCTCAATGCCACTGGCGCGCGGCGAGTCGCCGCCTACAGGCGTCCAGATCTGGCAACCGCCCAGCAATAACAGGGTCGCGACCACAACCATTGATTTTGTATACAGCATCTACTTCGCTTCCCGCTTGATCTTAGTGACGGCACGACGACTCAGCGTCAATGTTTGCTGCTGCCCTTGCCAATGTAACAGGACCTGTCTGGCGTCGATGCGATGCACCCGAGCACCATCGACCCATTGGCCAACAGCCAGCGTTTTACCGTTAATGGTTGCCAGTCGACGCTGCGTCCCCAGTACCACCGAGGTTAATCGAAACGTCGAAACCTCCTCGACGGCTGCAGCGCCACGTATGCTTGGCAGGACAACATGGCTCGAAGGCGGGCGTGTTGGGTCCCGTTCGGCCTGGGCCGCACTGGCCGTGCCAAGTACCATAACGACCACTAATACGCCCTTCAAGCATACGCCCTGCATCAACGCGGGCCGCAGCGCCGTTGTTGCGCGATCGAACCTGCTCGCGTTAAACACCCAGCCACCCCGCATCGCTGCTCAGGGTATGGATATTCAAGACCACACGCGCCAGCGGGAATGTCGCCACCTGATAATCGATGCCGTCCCAGAAAAACGCACCGGACAACGACTCCAGTGTTTTCAAATAATTCACCACCGCGGAATAGCCCCCCTCGATCTCCAGGGTCACGTCATGCCGGTACACCCCCCCCAGAGTGACCGGCGCGCCCTCTTCTGCCTGGCTGGAAAAAGGCTGCGGTGCCGCTTTCATAAGCCCCACAATCCGCACCCCAGGGCTTGCCGACAGGGTCTTTTCCAGGAGCGGGACCATCGCCTGGGGCTCAACCATGCTGGCAGACAACACCGCCAACTGCTGATCCAGGGTACCGATGGAGGCGTGCAACTTGGCCCGCTGATCACGCAAGGCATCGTTGGGGTCGACGGGCTTGGAGTGCAGCAGCGTTTGTAGCGCCAGGTGCGCCTGCGCCTGTTCCGCTTTCAGTTTCATGACCTGGGTCTGTAACAGTCCCAACTCTTTTTGCGTCGGCTCCAGCACATACAGAAACAGTGGCAGCACCACCGCAACCACCAAGGTCGTTAAAATAAGTAAGCGCTCACGTAAGCTCAGCGCATCAAAGGCCTCAAACTTGGCTTTTAACCCCTTCATAAGGCGGCATCTCCCGCCAGACGCGCCCGAATGGTAAAGAGCAGCCCGCGCTCCGCAGCACGCATCTGGAGCCGGTCAAATTCGGCACGCTGGTAAACCGGCTGGGCACCCAGCTGACGGATATAACGTGGCAACAGATCAGCCTTCAGTGTTTGGCCCTCAAGTTGCAGCGCGCGACCGCCCTGTAACGCCTCGATGCGGGTCAACCATAACCCCTCGGGTACCTGCGCCGCCAGACCCTCCAGCAGCGCCGAAAAGCGCACGCTGTGCACCGGTTCCAATTTCTGCAGCAACGCCAGGTATGCCTGCCGGCCGGACAGACTCGCCGTTAACGCCTCAACCTGGCTTTTCAGGGCCGGAGACACCGCGGGTGGGATATGGTCTAACTGGGACTGCTTGATCGCATTGCGCTGTTTGGCCAGCGCAGCATTGAGTGTCGCAACCTCCTGTTCGACACCGGCACGTCGATACAGACTGTAGCCGGTCAACGATCCGATCAGCAGCGTGGCCAGCAGCACAATCGTGACCGAGATCGACGCGGAAAAGGGGATCTGAATTTTTTCCTGTTTGACGTAGAGATTGATCTGCTGCTTCATTTTTCGCCATGCTCCCGTAACGCAGCGGCAATCGCAAACAAACACTGGCGTTGCAGTAGCGGGGTCAGGGCAACGGAACTGGAAAGGAACTCACCGATATCCAACTGCAGTACTTCCACCGGCAAGTTATAGCGAAACTGCGTCATTAACGGCGTTTCTCCCGACTGCAACGGGCAGAGAACCAACTTCAAGCAGGGGGGCTTGCCAATCTGACTCTCGTAATAATCCAGCGAACGCTGAATCTCAAGGATCATGCCTTCGGCGCGAGCGCCAATGTCCTGGTCGGGGTTATCGGTCAGCAGTTCAGCGGGGGTTTCTATCTGCCGGGTCAGATACAGGTCGCCATCGGACAGCAGATTGACCAGACTAACCGGCGCCTGCAAGGCCAAAAAGGCCGTCCCGATCGTTGCATCGCCCTGCAGCGCCGCCAAATTACGCAGCGCCAGCTCGGGAATATCCACCACATCCAGGGTCAGCCCCGCCGCGTGAACACATTGTTCCACACGATCGATGAACGGCCTGGGCGCCACCGTGACGTAAAGCATCCGGTTACGGCCGTGGTAGGCATCTTCCGGCAGCGAGAAGTAATCGATCGCCGCGTCCGCGATCGCGTAACTCACCAGGTCTTTGACCCGCCAGCGCAGCGCTTCGGCCAACTCAGATTCATCCACATTCGGCGCTTCCACCAGCAGCAACTGGTAATCTTTCGGCGACAACACCACACTGGTATAACACCCCCCAACCCCCCAGCTATCGATCAGCTTATGCAGCGGCTGCGGATTATCCAGCGACGCCCCTTCAACGAAGGCGCAATGCGTAAGCTCGACATCGGCACCGGGAGAAAAATGACAAACCGCCGCACCATCGCGCCGAAAAAAAATCCCGACCCGCCCCTTACTGGCACGCTTCTTCATCAGTCGAGTAAACAGGGCTCTATCCCTCAGCAAAATACGCCACTATAAGCTATCGGCCCTTCTTATCACAGCAGTCCGTTAACTTCTAGCTCCTCGCGGACCCGAGAAACCATGCATTACAGAAATCGTTCAAACCACGCCTCAAGGTATTGACTCGTAACGCGTCTGCGTGTCTAATACCGCCCCATTGCCCGGATAGCTCAGTTGGTAGAGCAGAGGATTGAAAATCCTCGTGTCGGCGGTTCGATTCCGTCTCCGGGCACCATATTTAAAAAATTAAGCCATGCAATTCATAAAGTTGCGTGGCTTTTTTGTTTCCAATACCGTAAATAATACCGTTTTAGGCAAAGGTCTGTACCTGATTTTACTGGACCTCTACAGACATCTATTCCTGTTTTTTGTGCCTTCGTAGAGCTTTTCGAATGGCCCGCTTTGCCACTCCTGACGGAGTGTCATCATCTCTTATCCTGCGAGTTGATGGAGTAGCGACACTCCGCTAACGCTCCGTGTCTTCTCCAACGTCGCAGGAACGAGATGAAATGCGTCTCGTTATTGGTTCTCTTTTAGGGAAAGTGGAACAGTTTGAGAGTTGGATGCACATCATCCAAAGCATTGATGTTGGGCTGTTATTAAAACTAGGGGGATGGGTTAAGGCTTCGTAGTTCAAAAGAGAATCTCAGACAATTCCCCCTAGTTCTCATAACGGTCTCGACAAAGCACTGACTTGCTGGCTGTTAATGTAACTAGAAGGTAAGACAAAGCCTTACAATCCAAAGAGAACCTCTGATACCCTCTAGCTTCCTTGCAAACCTCGAACCCTTCGCAACGCCTGGGCAGCGGCGGAAGACTGCCAGTCTGCGCCAAGCGGCTGCAATGCGAACTTGGCAGAATATTATCGGCCTCTAATAAAATATTGCTACAGCATAAATATTAGTGGCCAAATCCACTTGGCCGTTACATTTATAAGACTGAGGCTTAATATTCTCACGCGCTCCAGAACTACAACTTAGTTGTTCTGCTCTTCAAGTGCCCTCGCCAATTCATCCTCACTGGCTTCTTTCTCAAGCTCTGCTTGCGCTTTTGCTGTGGGAAGGCTGTACGTGTAGTGCAGAGTCGTGGCATTGGCCATGGTACTGATATCGACTGAGAAATCACCTTCATAGACAAACCCGATCACTTCCCCTTTATAGCCAACACTGTGATGTGCAAAATCCTCCAGATCGATGCGTTTTGTTTTGTAAACAAAGCCTTCTGAGTCTTCCAGGCGAAGCTCAATGAAATCATCCAACTTGCGAGATCTAGCTTTAGAGTTAAACCAGGCGAAATCCTTGGTGTATGAAACCAGCTGGCCGGCTTCATTTTTCTTGCCCTCATAACCTCTGAGTTCCAGCTTGTAGTTCACATTGCTGGAGGAAGATTTCAACTTCGCATCGAACTGAAGCTGCTGGTAGAAGCTGCCGCTGGTTTTGAGGTTCAGTGGCTTGCTGACATCCAAGGTCGGCAGCTTCATGATCCTCCCTTTCGAAAGGAATGCGACCTCCCCTGTTTGATTATTCAGGCGGAAGACTTCCCCATCGAGTTCCGCTAGCTCGTAGGGTGCTTTTTCCTTCTCGATACATCCCGTCAGCGCAATCGACGCGGCCAGCATGCCTAAAGCAACTTTCTTCATTATCTAGCCCCTTTCTGTTTTTCACATCTAACAGCTTAATTTTTTTGAGCTAGCTCATTTTTCCGTGCCGATAACCTGAATACAGGCTGGGAGTGGACTGAATCAAAAGAAGAATTAGAAAACACCTGTCATCTTCCTCCGATGAAAACGAGCATGCGTATATTTCTTGGTGGGGGTAGCACAGTATCTCAGTGCCTGCTGTCCCTAACTCACTGATAATGAATCAAGTGCACTTATTTTACCAGTAGATGCCGTGCAGCCTAATCCGACAAACGAGCCCGCTTTTCGAAACCCAACAGATATGCTGTATTCAAGCTTATTGATACTGAAACGAGTATGCATGAGCCCCTAGTTCACCTTCTGCCCATCCAATTCAGCTCTTACGTACAAGCCTATACATACACGTTCTTCTTAACGTACATCAGCGTACACAGGCCGCTATACAGAAAACAAGCCGCATTTACTGTCGGAGTAATACTTTTTAAGCGCTTCACACCCGCTAAACCTACCCCCCGGTGTTCTTCCTGGGAGGGGGGGATGATTTTTCACGCTTGCCCTTGTGTTAGGGAATATGACCAATGGAGACAAGCTATGAACAACTACTCAGACTACCAACAAGAAGCTATCCAGGTAGCCTTATCAGCTATGCAACAGACGCTCATCAATGATGATGTAATGAACTCACCGGAAGCGGTACAGAACTACCTGACTATTAAACTAGCAGCAGAACCGGACGAGTGGTTTGCCGTGATGTTTCTTACCAACCAGCATCACCTGATAAGCTTTGAGAAGCTCTTCAGGGGCACTGTAAACGCTTCGCACGTCCATATTAGGGTCATTGCCAGAAAGGCCTTAGAACTCAATGCAGCGGCTCTCATACTAGCTCACAACCACCCAAGCGGTATAGCTGAGCCTAGCAGTGCAGACCAGCGTATAACTAGCAGCATTAAGGACGCATTAGAGGTCTTCGATGTCAGGGTCCTAGATCACTTTATCGTGTCACCAGGTGAAACCTGCTCTTTTGCTAAACGTGGGCTGCTGTAATCTACCAGAACTAGCCAGACCTTCGGGTTTGGCTGTTATTTTTTAACACCCCTAAGGTCAAGCTCGCAGCCAGGAATCCGCATTGAACATAAGGCAGAATTATGCGCAACTGCAAGCAGCTGTTCGCTTTGCCGCATAATTTACCTTATGTATAAAGTAAGCGCCGCTAAATCGACCCTCTTGACCTAACCGTACTGAGCCACTTTTTTAGGAATCGGCTCCAGAGCAGTATTCCAAGGCAGCAGTGCTTCTAGTTTTTCCAGTGTATCCGCCTCACCGATCCGGTCCAGCACATAGTGGATATAGGCTGACGGTTCTAGTTGATTGGCCTTGGCGGTTTCGATTAGTGAGTAGCAGGTCGCACTGACTTTCGCACCGTTTGAGGTATCAGCGAACAACCAGGCTCTTCGTCCGACAGCGAAGGGGCGTATTGCATTCTCGGCCAGGATATTGCTGATCTGCAAATCACCGCGATCGCAGTAGCCTATTAGGTAGGGCCACTGATTCA
>JBFGZS010000046.1:0-39140 GCA_041586615.1 Motiliproteus sp.
GCTATAGTCCTGTCGTTCAACGTGGGGCGTATTATAGGGCTGTCGCGGCATTTGGCAACTCCCTAGCGCATAAATTTTTATGCTAGCGCCGATATCCAATGCGCTGCCCGTTTGACTTGGCCACGACCGTCGCTTTATACCGGCGCAATTCACTGGATCCTGTCTGTCTGTTCGGTGATCTCCAGGATCAAATGGATCGGATCGGGTTCCAGCTCCGTGCCTTCATCGCTGGCTTCGAGCAACAGCTCGGGAAGGCTGCCTACCACACGGATAGCGTCAGAATACGCCTCAAGATCGGGTTGCACGCGGTAATGTCCCGGCATCACTTCGCCAAAATAATAGATACCTTCGGTATCGGTGAGAGATTGCCCCTGAACACTGCCATCACTGAGTCGAATGAGTTGCACCCGCATACCCGCCAAGGGGTGAGGTTCGGCGCCCTCCTCGATATCGATTCTACCGCTGATGGAACCTAGGGTGGCGATGCCCAAGGTAACTTTGGTAAATACGGCATCGGCCCAACGTGCACGCTGAACACCCTGGGTGGCGGTATACAAGGCCGATAGCTCATCGGTTAACGAGACTACGATTTCATCCCGGTTACGATTGCGCTGCACATAAAACCAGCCCTGGTTGTCGGTCCGGTAGCGCCGCGTACCATCCACCATGACCTGCACATCGGCAACCCCCGATTCGCCACGGTCATAATGGCCGTTAGCATTGCGATCGAGATAGACCCGCCCGCGTACGCCGCCCCGCTCGGGGCTCAGAGGAATACTCCGATCCACCGTATGAGGTCGCCAACCATCCATGGATAACAAACCGCTGACACGCGCGTACAGTGTAATCCGATTGTCCGCGTCGCTGTGATTCAATTTAAGTCCGATCAGATCGCTGCGCCGGGCTAACGGATATTCCAGCACCAACTCGCTTGCCTTGCGCCGGTCCTGCAGGTTCATGCGGCTGGAAAAGCGCATATCGAGATACCCGTACTGACGAACACTGTGTTCCACGGCTACCTGTACCGATTCCTGCCCCATGCCCGTATCGCTAAAACGCCCTTCCAGTTGCCAGCTATCAGGAAGACGGTATTTGATATCGACCTGATCGCCAAAGGGTAAGGTATCGCTAACCATCGGTACCGGAATACCCGACCGCAGGTCCTGATTATCCGAGAACGCGATCTGATCCCCAACACCGCGCACCCACTCGATATCCATGGCGGCGCTCGGGCGAAGCTGCCAGTTTAACGACGCCAGATGGTGGGTGGCGTCCGCCCGTTTTAGATCAGGGTCTGATTGGTTAAACCAATCACCGCGCAAACGAACAGTACTGCGTGGCAGCCAGCTTTCATTCTCCAGTGATGCCGCGGCATACTGCTGGGACTTGTCACCTTGCAACGTATCAATCGTAACCAGCGCCGAATTGACGGTGGTTTCGGGTTGCGGCTGCCAACGCAGATAGGCGCCGATACCCTCCCGATTTTCCAGGACCGTATCGCCCGCTGAGTAGCCGTCTTCATAAACAAAGCCATAACCGGCCAAAAATAACGTTTGACCGTAGTATTCCAGTGCACTGTCCCAGGCAAAATGCTGTCCTTGCTGACTGTAATTAATACCGAGGTTATTGCGCCAGTAGAGGGATTCCTGCAGCCGCATGGCCAGTGATTGGCCGGCGTAATAACGCCGCGGCAAGGTGCCGGTGCGATTCTCGGGATCGTCAAAAAAGTCTTCTTGCACCGCAATGCTAAAACCCAGCGTCAGGTTATCCGTGACACCACGATACACCGCGGCCCCGGCGACCCCTCCTTCCAGGCGCACAGAACTGCCTTCCAAACGTTTATGACTACCGGCACCGCCAGCTAGCACGGTTTGGCCTGCATGCAGCAGACCGGGTCCCGCGGCGAAATATTCGACGTTTTCGCGAACAAAGCCACTCGGCTCGGTAATCACGGTACGCACTTCGTTCTGACTTCGATTTAGCTCCGTACCGATGCGTAATTCATAACGCCCCTGCCCTACCGGCGCATGCGCATCCACGTCTTCGATGACCTCAGAAAAGACGCTACGACCATTGATGAAAACGTCGACCTTAGAATCCAGCGGCACCGTGCCACGTAAGCGCCGTTCATTGGCGAAGTTGAACTTCTGCGCCGCGAGAAATGTCTCTTCAGCCTCCGCGCTGAAGTCACCATCGATGACACCACGGAAACTAATGCCGGTAAACGACGAAAACGGTAATACCAACGCGGTGAGACCCGTCCCTGTATCACCGGCCCTAACCTCAAAACGCTCTGCATCGGAGGTCCAAAGGAAGTCATCCAAGGCCATGTCACCCGACAGATCGGATCCGCTAAACCCCATATGGTACGAGCCACCAAACAGGCTGCCGTATAGATCCAGCTGGGGCGTCAATTCTGTTTGGGCACTACCGGCCAGATAGCGGGTATTCGTTCGTAAGGAATAACCCACCATGCCCAGCGTCCGTGCTGATGCTGCGGGGGTCGCTAGCCCTTCGGTTTCCGGGTAGATATCGGTGAGGGCGTCGATATCTACCTTGCTGGCTTCTTCGCGCATTTCACGCATTTTAGTGAAAATTCGCAGATCTTCACTACTTGATACAACGGCCGCATATTCATCATCGCTCCAGCGATATTGCAAACCCAGATCGGTTGAAAAAACACTTTCCGATACGTACAGTTCGCCAACGCCGGAGATATCTGACACGCCCTTCATCAGGGTCAGGGGGGCACTGGCGTCACCAATAGTCAGGGTAGATTTACCGATATCAATCATGGCCCGGCGCCCCTCCCTGAAGGAGTAGCTCAATTGATTATCCTGAAAGCTGTATTTGGCACCTAATTTTTTTAGCAGACGCAGCAGGGGCAGCAACCGCTCGCCTTCGGCGCTAAATACCAGATCCATATCCAAAATCATAATGCGCTCTGACCGCAACCGACCCTCCAGAGTAAGGCCGGCAATATCGGCTGAAATGGGCACTTCGACCAAGGCTATCGCCTGGTAGATCTGGGCATTCGTTTTTGGCTCATCGTCATTTACCGCCGCAACAGCGTGTATGACTGTGCCAAACCACAGCCCAAACAATACAGCGAACGGCGACCGCAACGCTCTGGTCACTGACACAGCGTACCCCGATTGCCGTCTGGATTAGCCTGATAGCGCACGCTCAGGCAACCCGCATCATCATTCGATCGTAAAATCTGCCCGATTATTAACACTGACATTACTGCGCGACTCCGTCAGCAGTAATTCGAGCTCGTAATCGCCGGGTGCCAATGTCTGTTCCAACTGGGCCCTGATCTGTCTTTTAAGCTTCGGTAACACCACAAAATTCATCACCTCGGAATTCTGGATAGGCTCCGCTTCCCCCTTGCGGAACACCTGCCATTGTCCCTTGAGACGCAGGACGCCATCGCCGTCGTTATCCACAATCCCACTGAGATGGAAAGCCTGATTGCCGTTGACCCCACTCAGGTCATGAATTTTTCCAGAAAATTGAATCCCCTCATTCAGTCCGTAGATCGGAACCAGAATGCGCGACAAGACTTTTACTTGTAGCTCATGACCATACTCATCTTCGGCCCTCATCGTTTCGTACGCTAACGGGGTAAATTCGATGGCTCCCCAATACTCTCGGGGCTCCTTTAAATTGCGATTGATAATCGAAAAGCGTACCTTACGGCTCGATTTTGCGGGCAGGCTAAATTCCTTCGGGTTGAACTTAATCCACTTCGCCAGAGAAAACTCATCCTCTTCGGCGGGCAATAACGTGCCTGCTTCGGTGACGAAAAAATGCATAGCCCGGGCCCGATAGACCTGCTCCTGATCGGAGAGGTTCGCGATAGTAAACACACCTGACGGATTTCGCTTCGTAAGATCGATATGCAAGAATGCGGGTTTAACCGACAGCGACGCTTGCGCCGGCGCCATCAACAGCAGCATGCCTAGCACCGCAAGACAGTACCGTACGAATCTATACCCTTTCATCGTCATCTCCTTCACCGCTATGTTTATTACTGCGTTTATTACTGCGTTTATTACAGCGCCATCACGGTTATGACGACAAAACCCCGGTAAACCCCACTGGGCATTAACCGCTGTGACCGTATCCAATTGATATAAAAATCAACTTCTTCGTTAAACAACGCCTGGCCGGGGACCTCAAGATGGAGCGTTTCACTTTTGTGTGCCGCAAAGACACCCAGCCGTTTACTCAGATTATCGGTGCCGACAAAACGCATCTGCAGGTCGCCATCGACTGATCGGGCCGTCTCAGTCCGTACTTCGATACCCGCAGCATCATCTACCGGCAGAAAAGCCTGCAACGCCGGGTTTTCATCCTTATACAGATGGGTGACAAGCAGCTGCACCGACACACGTGCGCTATTGGATTCAATAAAGAAAGGAAGCTCGGCGTCGATACCGCCAGCGCCTACCGTTCCAATTCGCGCCAAGTTTGACACGGGCCGTACTGAAACAAACGGTTCCACCGTTGCTTCAACGAGAAGGTCAACGGCGCCCACAGCGTCGCGTTGCCATCCGGCAAACAGTGCGAATAAAAAACCAACATTAATCAGCATGCGCCAGGACATCGATTGCCCGCCTCATAAATCACGTCCGACTGATCTGACAAGGCCTGCATCACGCCCTTTTAAACAGAGTGACGAAGCACGGTCTGGTCCATCAGCATTCCTGCAGACTTAGGTCAGTCGTGGCGAAAAACCAGCTCCACCAGCGTTGTCTGCAGCGATAAATCACTCAAAACCATAGTTCAGATTTACGCGTCTTGCGCAGCATTGCGCAACAAAATGCACGTCAGTATTTTTTACACTGACGCACTTAACACGCCTTCGCTCCTCGAAATTCTTTTAGTAACCACTTATTTAGAAACAGATTACCTGCCACCGGGTATTAATATTGCATGCAGCACTAATGGCTAAATTGCTGCACACGCTAATAGGCTGCACAAACCTAGATGCCATAAACCATAGGCATCACAAACAACAACCCCATAAATTCCTTGATAGGGGAAACTTGACAAACGGAGTTGTCGCTGTAGTTCTCTATGTCAGGATTAGACAAGAGACACGCAATGAGTACGCGCTCCATACTCATCATCGATCCCGCGCAGGAATTGTCAGACCTCTCCTATCTGATGCGAGACTGTGGCTGGGAATTACACGATCTGTCCGACGTGATCAGCCTAGATCAACTCCCTGTCAACACGAAACCGCTGGTCGGTGTGTACGGCTTCGACCCCAGCAACCTTGAAGATTCGTCACCGTTTGAAATTATTGGTGACAAGCACGCCATTGAATGGATTGGCTTAACACAAAACGGTTTTCTGGATAATCGAGATCACCGTCATCTGCTCGCGAATTATTTTCTCGATTACCACACGTGCCCAATCGAACCCAATCGCCTGCTACAAAGCATCGGTCATGCCCACGGCATGGCCGGACTCAAACAGATAGACAGCCTGCCGGGACTCGATAACCCAAGCATCATCGAGGAAATGGTCGGCGTCAGTGCTTCGATGGTCAGCCTGTACCAGAAAATACGTAAGGTGGCATCGGTGGAGGCCTCGGTCCTGATCTCTGGTGAAAGCGGTACCGGCAAGGAACTGATCGCCCGCGCCATTCACCAACGCTCGCAACGGCGTAACGGGCCGTTTATCGCGGTCAATTGTGGTGCACTGCCCGCGACATTGATCCAGGCCGAACTGTTCGGCTATGAAAAAGGGGCATTTACCGGCGCCCAACAGCGCAAGATCGGTTTGATTGAATCAGCCAACCAAGGCACCTTGCTGTTGGATGAAATTGGCGATATGCCTTTGGAACTGCAAACCAACTTCCTCCGTTTTCTGCAGGAAAAAACCATCGAGCGTGTCGGCAGCGCCGACAGCATCCTGGTAGACACCCGCGTCGTCGCGGCCAGTCATGTCAACCTCGAACAGGCCGTCAAAGAGGGCCGCTTCCGGGAAGATCTTTACTATCGTCTGAATGTGTTGCACCTGGAGGCACCACCGCTGCGAGAACGCAGAGACGATATCGAGCTGCTGGCGTACTATTTCTTCAACATGTTTCGGAATAAAGGCATGACGCGGGCGAGAGGGTTTTCCAAGTCGGCCGTCACCGCTATGAATAATTACCCCTGGCCCGGGAACGTCCGCGAGCTGATCAACCGGGTTCGTCGCGCCCAGGTCATGTGCGATAAAACCCTGATCAAGCCCGAAGACCTGGGTCTGAAGGGCTGCCATACCCTGCGCAGCGACGTTAACAGCTTGGGCGAGGTTAAGGATCACGCCGAACGCGAACTGCTGGCAAGCACCATCGCCGCGTGCAATAACAACATCAGCCTCACAGCCCGAACACTCGGCGTATCCCGCGTTACACTGTACCGCATGCTCAACAAACACGGCCTTAGCCCTCGCTAGAAGCCTGCGGCACTATTAACCTGGCATCAAAATACCGATCCATTCGGTCTTTTGATGACGACAAGGCCGGCGCCTGTCCGCCCTTGTCTCACGTGGCTTTACGTTAACTCGTCCCTGAGTTGGTCTATCAACCCGCCGAGTTAATATCAGGATGTAGGAAAAGACAAAAACGGCTAGTAACCGCCTTTTTTACCGTAACCCGCGAAGACAAAATCCCAGGCCAGATCGATCGGCTGCCACCATTGAGCAATACCGGTTTCTTTATCCGTGTGATGGTAGAAACCCGCCCGTGTCGGTGCTTCTATATGATAAGACAAGTGATATTTGCCAGCACCATCGAGCTTGATATTGTTCGCATAGTGCGGGCCATCGGCTGCAGCCATTGGCATAAAGGTGCCGATGGTTTTCCAGTCACTGCCTTGTTTGGTAATACTATACGTAATGGTTAAATACGGGATCCACATACCTTCGGCGAACCCTTGTTTATTATCGGCAGTGGCACTGATATCTGCTTCCAGGTGTATATCCGTCTGCTGATCCATACCCGGCAACATTGGCTGCATCATTACCGGCTGTATATAAACCGCGGCGATATCCATCCCCTGCTGAGTTGAACGGCCAATTTCAACATCACCCGCCAGCGTGACGGAACTGGCCAAGGAGGAGGCTAATGCGATCGCCAGGGGAGTGTACTTTTTGTTCATCAATATTTTCCTTTCGGTTAGTTAAAACAGGATTTCTGGTGACCGAGGACTTTTCAAACGTAATAAAATGCCGCGATTAACCTGGAGAGGCTTTCTGCCACGGCGGCTCATCCATGAACCGCCTATTAAGGCGACATTTTTTGCTCGGTATTAAGCTGCCGCCTTAATAAGGCACCATCGTATATTCTCGTCATCGCTGACCTCCCGGTCAGAGCCCAAATAACGCGGGCCACCAGGCCAGCGCCACAATGCAACTGCCGGCAAAACCAGGGAGCAGGGGCAGCCAACGTCGTGCCGCTACCACCCCTTGGCGCCCCAAAATTTTGTAGCCAAGAAACAGGCTCCACAGCAGGCTTACAGTAAACAGCATGGCTTTCAGGGTGCCGATATCCTGGCTACTCAACCCCAATGGCCTAAGAGGCTCAAACAGTTCCGCACCCAGACCCAGGATCAAGGACACCATTGCAACGGGAGCGCACTGATAGCCCAGCTCGACAAAACGCTGTCGCTGCGAACTGTCACCGCCCATTTTTCCGGACAACCAGGCTGAAAGGTGGGTCGTCGACCACAAAACCGCTGACAGCATCAGCGCACTCAGAACCATGCAGCTGACAATCATGATGAAATCCAGCCAGGTAAAGACTTCGCGCCGCTCGGGATGGACACTCATCAACCACCACGGGCCCGCATCACCAATCCAGAAATGTCCATGTTCCACAAACCAGGTTGCCACGCTCATTCGCCACGCTTGGTAAAGAGGCAAAACCAGCCAAAGAAAGCCGCCCAGCGCACTGCCTGTCCCCAAGAAGAAAAACCAGACTTCTGCACGGTTGGGGTTGTGATCGCGAATATTTTCGATCTCACTGCCGGGTCTGCGCATCAGCAAGGCAAGCCCCCCTTTTGCCTTCGGGCTGACACACCGAAAACACTCGATACAATGACGAGATTCGGTTTTACGGGAGGTATCGATCATCGTCGGACAGACACCCTTCTCGGTATAGCTTTCCGGTCCTGGCTTGGGCCGTTTCGGGGCAAATTGAACCGCCCCCAGACGAGAGAAGACACCGAGCAACAGGCCGATAGGGCAAGCATGACGACACCATGCGCGCTTATTACGGCCATACAGATAACCTATCAAAATGGCTGCGAGCATGGTGCCACCAAACACCTCGGCGATGGCCTCAGGGTGATCACGAACGCCGACGGTCTGCCCCAGTATCGTTATGACAATAAAACTGATGATCGGAGTACCTTCCCAACGTAGCCACGCAGGAATAGCGCGCTTTAGTCCACGCTTATTCGCCCATTCTGATGCGGCGCCCATCGGGCACAACAAACCGCACCAGCTTCGACCACTAAAAATCACCGACAGAAACACCAATGGAAACCATAACCCCCAAATCAGGTAGTTCGCTAAAACGCTAAAGTGGTCTAAAGCGCCGTCCTGCTCCCCCGGTTCAGATAAAAACAGGGGTAAGAACAACAGCAATACGAAGAGAAAAAACATGCCAATCTGAACCAGCAGTACGTCATCTTTATAACGAACGAAAAAGGCTTCAGATTGTGCCAACCAATTGGCACGGCCTGCGGTCACATCGTGTAGCGGTATGGGTTTATTTGCGACGATATTTTCCATGAGATTCACATCTGATGCTGTTATACGTTGAATGCTGACCCTTCATTAACCTGGCATCAACATACCGATCCATTCGGTCTTTTGATGACGACAAGGCCGGCGCATGCCCGCCCTTGTCTCACGTGGCTTTATGCCACGGCGAAATTTTTTGCACGGTATTACGTTGCCGCCTGAATAAACATGGTGTTTATGCAGGCCACTCACACGAAAAACACAATGATAGTGATTATCACTATCATTAGCAACACCCATCAGATTACGCTTGCTGAAAAAGCCTTGTTTTTTGCTGGGTATTGCGTTGTCGCCTTAATATGTAAAAAAACCACGATGGGTAGCTGAGATATTTCAGCATTCAATTAGGCGGCGGCAGTAAATCAACGTGTTGATCTTGGAGATGATCATTATGAGAAAGGCGTAAAAAACGCGTTGGACGTGAAGGAAAAACCAAGCATGCTGGTCACTCAACCGGTAGTCGGGACCCCGTCCTTAGACAGGTTCCGGTTCAGCAATAAACGCTCCGGCCAGGTCGGCCTGAAATAACGCCGGGATAGCGTCGGCCGGTTGTGGCCGACTAAACAGATAGCCCTGTAGTAGATCGGCACCCTCGCCGTTTAAAAACGCCAACTGCCCCTGGTCTTCAACACCTTCGGCGACCACCGTCATACCCAGCGAGTGTGCCAATGTGATGATGGCGGACAAGATCACGCTGTTGTTCTTTTTATCCAGTTCGGCTATGAAACTGCGATCCACTTTGAGGATATCGATGGGCAAATTCTGCAGATAACTCAGCGATGAATAGCCGGTACCAAAATCGTCCAACGCGACCTTAACACCCATGTTACGCAGTGTGTTTAGCGTTTCGATCACCCGTCTATCACCATCCAGGACGGCGGTTTCCGTGAGCTCGATGTAGATCTGCTGGGGCCTGAGGTCAAAACGCGCCAGCGTCTGTCGCAACAAGCCGGCCACGTCACTCTTGTGCAACTGAACCGCCGAAATATTAATACCGACGACAGCCAGAACGCCGGCCTCATCCCGCCAGCGTGCTAACTGCCGGCAAGCCTCTTCGACAACCCAGGCACCAATCTGGATGATCTGGCCGCTCTCTTCCGCCAGGGGAATAAACTGATCGGGCGAAATGGCGCCAAGCTCCGGATCATACCAGCGGATCAGGGTTTCAAGAGAGACTATATGCAGGGTTCGACTATCGATAATCGGCTGGAAATAGAGCTCAAAACTGCCCTGGATACGCGCCTGATGCAAACGCTGGGTCAGATCGGCACGCGCCTTGCTTTGCTCACCCATCGCCGCCGAAAACCATTGGAAGTTGTTGCGACCATTGCGCTTGGCCTGATACATGGCCAGGTCGGCACTGCGAACCATCTCTTCAGCATCACGTCCATCCTCAGGATACAGCGCGATACCGACACTCGCACCGATATAACACTGCGCATCGTTAAGCAGTAATGGCTGCTTAACCGACTCGATAATCCGTCTTGCCACCGAGGCGGATTGCGTGACAACACCCGAGCCGCTGAGCAATACGGCAAACTCATCGCCACCCAGCCGGGACAGTAGCGGATCATTGCCGCCATTACCGGTCTGCAGGGTCTCGACCAACAGCCGCGCGACTGCGGTGAGCAGATGATCACCAACCTGATGGCCCAAGGTATCGTTAATATTCTTGAAATGATCCAGGTCGATATAGAGCAGCGCCACCTGCCCGCCGTGACGGCACGCCTCTGCCAGGGCTCGCTTCAGGCTGCGGCCAAACATTACCCGGTTCGGCAGTCCGGTCAGGTTATCATTAAAGGCCAGACTGCGGACTTTCTCACCCGAGCGATACAGTTCCAGATTCATGCTGTTAAACGACTTGCCCAGCTCGGCCAACTCATCATCATTGCGGCCCGTATCGATCTGAACCAGGCTCTGCCCACCCTGCATCTGTTGCAAGGCCCGATTCAAGCGCTGGATCGGTTTCAAAATATTGCTTTTGAGTAACTGATACAGCAACGGGGGGGTAATCAGCACCGCTGCCAATGTCAGCAACAGCATCATCCAACCAATATTACGACTGGCGGCGAATAGCGTACTCTTGGGCAGCACGGCATGCAGCCAGAGTTCATCGCGTATCTGGTAGGAAAAATGCAAATGCGAACCGAGATTCTGCCGCTCGTCCACCAAACTACCGGGACGTAACGGTCCGTGGCTCAAATGCTCAACCGGCAACAGCGAACGCAACGCCAGCCCGGGGGATGCGGCTAACACAGAACCCAGGTTGTCGGTTAAGACCAGACCGCCCGCCGCCCAAGGGGGGTTATTCAAGAGCTGCAACGATCGCTGCAAAGAAACGGTTAGTGCCATCACGCTGGGCTGAGCATGTGTTGACAGACCGAAATCCAGCATATGTTCGGAGTCTATCTTGTGCAATACCTGCAGTACCGGTTCGCCCCGTAGCGGGTCCAGGACCAGTGCGGTAACGGTATGATCTGCCGCCGTAGCGAGCGCCGCTCCGGCCATGAGATCGGCACTGGGCGTGGGTGGCGGCATTGATGACGACGAGACCGAACGACCGATATCCCGACGTCCATCGGCAAATAGCAGATCAACACGCAGATATTCAGGGTAGACCGCTTGAATAGCGGCCAATTTACGGTTGACCGGGGCCCGTAGCAGCGCCTGCCGTTTAGGTTTGGTGCGGCTGCGCAGATATTCCTTTAGCAGCTGATCGCTGGAAAACAGTTCTGCGTTGGCCTTGGCGTTGGCAATGTCACCTTCAAGCTGATTGCCTGACTGCTCCAGCAGCGCAAACATCTGCTTTACATCACGCGTTTCTGAGCGCTGATTCAGCTCCCAGTACGCCACACTACCCAACAATAATAGTGGCAGTGCAATCAAGGGAGTGATGATCAACGGTAACCGGGTCGTCAGTTTCATCGCACTCTATTTCAAAACCTTCAACTGTTATGCAACAGCGGTAAAAACTATTAAGGACAACTTTGAATCGATGACACAGAATCACTCAGGGCTACTGATAGGCCAACCTCCTCATCGACAACAAAAGCCTGATTGACTGGCTTACGTTATCTGATTCTGGGGCCGTTCAAGGGCAAACGCTTAACCTGGCGGATTAATACGAGTATCCGTGAGGGGGGAAAACTATACAGCCATTAATGTAGAACGCATAGAAAAAGACAAAAACAACCGCTATTACAGCGCTAAATGCGGCAAAAACGGTGACAAAACACGCCAACATATCATTTATCATTCTGCGTTCAGGTTCAGATATTGGCGATACAAAGCCAACTCGATAGACAACGGACCCGCACAGTTACAGGCCAATCTGCCGCAATGACGTCTGTTAGAGCTTGGCGCCCAACACCTCCTTACGTAAAGCCATCACTTCGTCATTGGTCGCTCGCAGACGCTCGGCCAACAGCTCAGCGAAAACCCGGTAGATCACCGCGTAGAAACCATCCCGACAACCCACTTCAATATGACCCAGCTTGCTGCTGTCGATCGCGAGGCACTCAACCGGTTGCAACGCGTTAACGGTCGCCGCTTGTGGTTCCTGGCCAACCAGACAAAGCTCACCAAAAATATCACCCACGCGTTGGAGTTTGTTTTGGCCTTCACCCCCATTAACGACTTCGACCGCACCGCTCAGCAACACATAAATATAGCAACCGGCTTGCCTTGCTTCCATGATGCGTTCGCCTACCTCAAAACGCCGTATTCGACTCGCATTCAGAACCAAACGCTGGTCGGCCATGTCACGAGAACCAAGCAAGGGCAACGCTGCCAATTTCTGCCGCAGGGCTTCATGGGCTTTCAGGTAAGGACTTTCTTCCATGATATTCTCCACAGGGGATAATAGTTGACACGCAAATTATAACTGAAGTGAGTCTGCATGACGCTTAAATCCTTTGCTTTCACGCGGTCGTTTTAGCTTTCATAAGGCGCGGCTTCGCGTAGCGGAAGTCGTTAACAGCGCCATTCACCGAACAAGTCCTTACCTTTTATCGCGTTATCATACGCTGCCCGCTGCGGTATTATTAGGGTTCAGGCTTTCAGAGGGACTTCCATGACCAAACCACTCGACAAATCCCCCGCACCTGCAGCGGAAAAACCAACGCCCCCTGCAGATTACGAATGTTGCGGCGGAGGCAGCTGCTGCCCCTGTGTTTGGGACCGTTACTATGATGAACTGCGCGAATGGAATGAGCAGCAAAGCAACACCCAAACACCTGCCTCCACAACTACGCCACAGACCCAGCCGGCTGATTCGGACACGGGGTATCGCTAAGCAGAGATCGCGTCTGCGCTGGCTACGACAAACTGCTCTGCTTGTGGGCGTGCTGATGCTGACCGGCTGCTTTTACTACCCGCGACAAGTCAGCTTCTACGATACCGACTGTCAGATAGTGGTTCGAAAACTGGTCATGGCAGAAACCGGGCTCGGCATCGTGACCGTGCAGTGCCAGAACGAAGCCTGCTTGCTACCGTTGATCCCTGTCGCGGCCTCGGCCCTGATCGCCGGCTCCATTGTCGTGACCGGTAATGTCATTTTCTGGCTCGAAAAACAGGGGGCGTGCCAGCCTCTGAACAGCACGATCAACCACTAACCGTCCCGTTCAAATAATCTTCCCGTTCAAAAATAGACCCTTTTTATAGGCTCACCGAGTAAGGTCCGCGTTATAGCGCCCGCCAGCCTGCTGATACTTGGCGGCATCGGCCTGGTCATGAACGGTCGGCATTCTGGTCTGGTCAAAAAAGCGCGCGCCGGTCATTGAGCCCAATAGAGATCTATGCCGACCTGCCTGGCAGCTCTTAGTCGCACCCTGCTCGCACAGTGGCTCGGCCAAAAACCGCTACATGCGATAACGCTTGCAAACTCCTGCGATGATTGCTGCAATGGGGATCACTATTAACCTTGAAATACCCGCCATTCGGTGTGTTGATTACAACAAGGGATGATCATCGTGTTCGGACTTTTTAACCCTAAGCCGCTGCTGGATCCGTCCTCCGTGGACTGGATCCTTGCCATTCAGGATTGGATCTATGATCCGGATAACGGGCCGGGGCTCAAACTGTCTGGCCGGCTGGTCTGTCCCAATAATGAAGATTTTCCGGGCCGCGCCAGCAGCGTCGAAGAGAAAGCGTCCCTGTTATTAGAGCAGATCCAAGCTCACGCAGGGCTTGCACACTGGCCCTGCACAGCGATCACACAGGAGGACGTACAACACCTCCAGGATCAGCAGGCGTTGGCCGATAATCAGCGCTATATTGTCTACCCGGCCAGCGCCGTCGGCGACACGCAAGCCCTGATCGCCACCATGGTGCAGCAGCTCGCAGCCCATCTCGTCCGCCAAGCCAGCACCCCGCCTCCCGCCGACGAAGAACAATGGCCACTGGTCGTTGAATTACTGGGGATTCAATTAGGCTTCGGCGTGATGTTCGCCAATAGCGCCTTTGCATTTCGAGGCGGCTGCGGTGGTTGCCGCACACCAAACAGGGCCGTATACCTTTCGCAGGATGAAGCAACTTTCGCACTAGCCCTGTTCTGCCATACCCATAGCATTGACCGGAGCCAAGTCTTCAAGCATCTGAAAAAGCATCTGCCCCCCATCTACCGCCGGGCAGCAAAAAACATCCATGCCACGCTACCCAGCAAGACCCAACTTAAGCGCCTTGAAATCAGCTAACCCTCTGGCTATCAAATATTCTGGTCGAAATGATTTAATAACGGGCTGAAGTTCAACGGGGGGTCAGTGCGGTCCCCTTGAACTGAATACCCGCCCAACCGTGCTGCATAAAGCTGCGAATATTGGCATGATCATCCCCTGCGGGACTGGCTAAGACATCCTGGTAAAACTGACCAAATAAGCTCAGTGTTTGCTGAGGAGTCAACTGCTCGCGTTGAGCAAAAGCAAAGATCTTGCACGAACCATTGTTCTGACCGGCGTCGTTGCTCACGGCTCCGTTGCTAAACGCTGTCGGGTGAAACAGGTACTGGCCATCAATAAATGCTATGGTCTCGGCAAAATCGAGCACCTCCGCATCATTGTTTTCCATCGCTTTTACCCGCATTAAAAAATTATCTTGCATGCTGCCCTCATCATCGAAGAGCCTGTCGGACTTAACGCGAATCGACGGCGAAAAAGCTGACGGGCTCTTGGCACTAAAAATAAAGGCCGTCATGATAGCATGACAGCCTTTAAATCCGAGACCTGTGCGAAACAGGTACAAGCCAATGTTAACGAAACGCTTAACCGGGCACCAACATACCGATCCATTCGGTCTTTTGATGACGACAGGGCCGGCGCATGCCCGCCCTTGCCTCACGTGGCGTTATGCCACAGCGACATTTTTGCTTGGTATTACGTTGCCAGCAACCCCCCACCGCCTTCTGGTGCAGCCTCCAGCAAACGATCTATCCCGGGGACAGCTTCGGCCACTTTCGAAAAGTCATCCGAAGACAGTTTATCCGTCACCAGGCTCAAGAGCAGGCCGGCTCCCCCTTGGGCCTGCTCTTCATTAACACCAATGGCACTCACTAACTGCTGCACTAATTCATCCGCATCCTTTGCACTTGATATTTATCGAGGGGTCGCCCTCTCCGCCTAAACGAACAGGGCTCGCACCTATCCTTCTACCTCTTCCACGGGCAGGCTTGCCGCATGCTCTTTCAACACACTGATCGCGTCACCTCGCTCGCGTTCAGAAGCAAACAACGCACTGGTACCCACAACCTGTCCATTGGTTGCCTTCAAATTGAAGTAAAACTTACCGTTCTTGGATTCACAAAATTCGTAGCGCGCATCGACTTGGCTGTTTTTACGTACGGATTCGACACCGTTAAGGCAGCTCTTCTTTGCCGCATAGTTCTCACTCTTGACAATCGTTTTACCAACACCGTCCAAAAAGGCGAACGTAAAAGGCTCTTTAGCCTGGCTTTTTTTAACCACTATTTTCATCGATTAGCACTCCCGTCATGAACCTGTTATTCAGCGGATATTCAATAACTCAGTGACAATGCCCTGACACAATCTTCCTTAAAAAACACCGCAAGGGGCGGTGCATGTGACTCTTTTTTATGTGACATTTTTTTATGCAGATGATGACAGGCATAAAGAACTATAGGTGATCATTTGAACTTTGCGTAATGACCTGCTGCAGGACAACATCTATTTTTCCCGGGGGCTAAACTTCGATTAACCCCCCATTTCGCAAACCATTTCCATGACCTGATACAGGTTTTGTCACTTACAAACACCGCGCATAATTATTAAAATAGGAGCCTCTAAGAGCCCCACCGACAGCGTTCCTTCGTCCAGGCTCGATCACCCATACGTCTTACGTGCCTATGAATATAGCATCCCTGAAACCGACCCAGCGCGCGCTCGCTATGATTGGCGCGGCACTTGCGCTGCTGTTGATCATAGCGTTCACCGTCTCTGCAACACTGGATTTTTTCCGCCCTCAGGACGTGCCTGTCCGCATGATTACTGCCCAGAACATGGACGACGAACAATGGATGCAATCCAACTCCGTAGACCGCTCCGGCAATGCGTTATTGGCAACCTCTGTTCAAGACCATAACTCCTCGGTTGCTCACCGGATCATCGACACCCTCAAACAGGAAAATCAGGCGCTCATTGAGGAACTGGCCAAGGCTCAGCAAAGGATCGTAGAGATTCAAGACGAGATTCCACGTACTCAAGCACAAGCACGTATCGCTGAAAAGGAATATCAGCGCTCGATTTCAGACGCCAAGCACGCACGTATATTAGCCTTACAAAAACAAATCGTTACTATTGACACAGAGAACCTGAAAAACGAAACCAAAGAGACGGGTGCGCGGGCGGCGATTCTTGCCTATGAAACGATGCTCCGACGCAGCGCCGATTTACTCGACCCCAAAATTAATCAAGCGGTCAAAGACGTGCATCTGCCCGCATTTGCCCTATGCATCGGTCGTAATGTTGAATTTGTAGCGCCATCTCGCTATGAAAAGTTGCTCCTGTTGCGCTATCTGAAGAGCGAGAACGAGCAGGGCCCCCTCCCTCCCCAACTGCAGGCTGATTACCAGACGATCTATGACGAGTGCTACCAATCCCTTGTGCGTCAGCTATTAAGGCGGCAGCTTAATACCGAGCAAAAAATGTCGCCTTAATAGGCCGTCTCTATTGGATTCCATGCGCCAAAACGGCCCGGGCCAAATCATCGCTGAACGTATCGACCCCCTTGTTGATCGCCGCGACGTATCCGGCATAGTCGGCTTTTTCAACGTCTATCTGGTAGTAACTCACACCGTCATCAACCACGGTTTTACCCTCTTCGGCGTAAAGCACCCAGTGCGCTTGTAATGTCACTTGACCGGATAGCGACCCCGCCAATGAATCAATGGTAATGCGCAAATGAAGATCCGGTCGCTGCGCAGGAGGCCAGGGATAGATCCAAACTCGTTTTTGATTAAGGCGCTGAGCCAGATTCTCGCTGATTACCCAGGTAATACGCTGTTTAAGCTGGCCGGCCCAAGCATGTCGATCGGCGATCTCGACACCGTAATCATCCTTATTACTGACGATCCCCGAACGCTCGAGTATTTCCGGCAACGCAAGACTGCGCAGCCCCAGCGATAAACGTGGCTTTTCTGACACAAAAGGTGCCACCCTTTCGGCACGAAGATCATAATAGCGCGTAGTCGCTGTGGGGCTCGCACAGCCGACCAGCGTGGCCAGCAGGGTCGACAGAAACACGCCAACAACGACCCGATTGGGTTTGTTTTTTATTGCTTTACTTTTTATTGGTTTCATTTTGAACCTTTACCAAAGATCAATGCATTGGGGTTGCGCTCCAGCTCTTCGGTCAGGCCTTTAAAGGAGACCGAAGCCTTGGTGATCTCGTCCATCATCTTCAACAACTCGTAGTAGAGTTCAGAGTCCGGTGAGACCCCCTCATCCACCGTCAAGAGGGTCTTCTCCAGCTGAGTAACCGCGTTAGTGACGGCCTGGAGTGTGTCGGTAAGCTGGGCACTGGACCCTTCTAGGTTGGTTACCGTTGCATCGACTTTGTTAACAAACGCCGGGGCGGCCAACGACTCCAACATGACCCGCAGACTGGCCAGGCTTGCCTGCAGGTCTTCAGCGACCTGATCGAGAGGAAACTTCTGCAATTTATCCATGACCGATCCCAACTGCCGCTCCAACTGCTCAAACGGGGTATCCAGGGTGGGGATACGCGGATAAGGGCCTTCGTTTTCAAACACCCCCTTACTCTCCGGCGCCTTGATCAGGTCGATATAGAGCGCGCCGGTAAGCAGATTGCCGGTTTTTAGCTGCGCGCGCAGCCCCGACTCAACCATCGTTGCCATACGGGCAATCATCTCCTCTTTTGAGGGTGCGTGGTCTTTCTCAAGGCGTTGCGGCTGTAAAGAGATGAGCGCCGTGATACTTTCGCTCCCATGGTCGGGCAGCCCAAGGCGTATCTCGATCAACTCGCCGACTTTGATGCCGCGATATTCGACCGGCGCACCGACTTTCAACCCACGTACCGAGCCTTTGAAATCCAAGAGAAAGTAATACTCCAGCGTGTAGGCCTCTTCGGATGCCGCCTGCTTATCGCCGAACAAAAAGAAACCCTGCTCGGGCTCTGCCGGACCCGGGTTATCCAGGGTCGCCGGCGAATCAAAGGCCACGCCACCTTGCAACAACGCGGCGATCGACTCGACTCTCACCCGCACCCCCTCCACACCAAGCTCCAATCCGGCGCCACTGACATTCCAGAATCGGCTATGGCGCTGAACCAGTTGATCGTAAGGCGCATCCACAAAAATATTAATATCCACCCGGTCGCCTTCCGGCGCCAGCGTATACGCCGTCACCTCCCCGACCCGTATTTGCCGATAATAGACCGGGGAGGCGATATCCAATGAGCCAAGACGTTCAGCGTGAAGCTTAAACGGGGTTCCCCGATCGGTAGATTTCACCGAAGGCGACTCTTCCAGACCGATAAATTGATCCTGATAAGTGCCGGCATCCCCTGGATCAATGGCAATATAAACACCTGAAAAAAGAGTACTTAAACCCGAAACCCCACTGAGCGATATGCGCGGCCGAACAACCCAGAACCGCGAATGGTCTGAAAGATGCGGCTCTATAGCCGGGTCCAATTCTGCGGTCACGGTAACCCTGACCAGGTCTTCAGACAGGCTAATCTGTTTCACGGCACCCACTTTGACATCTTTATAGCGAATCTCGGTTTTACCCTCGACGATACCCGCCGCACTGCTAAACAGAATATCGATGCTCGGTCCCGTCTGCTGCCAGGCGCGCACGCCAAGCCAGATGGCAATTCCCAGCGCAATAAGCGGCACCAACCAAACCGGAGAGACGCCTCTCGATTGTACGACGTCGGCGCTCTTAACCTCGGTGTCTGTCATTATCACTGTCCCATAACAATCGTGGATCAAATGTTTCCGCCGCCAGCATCGTCAACACAACAACACCGCCAAAAGCCAAGGCCGCTCCACCCGGTTCGACATTGGCAACAACCCCAAACTGTACCAACGCGACGAGCAGGATAACCACGTAAACATCGACCATCGACCAGCGCCCGACCAGTTCCGTGATGCGGTACAACCGCGCCTGCTGATGGCGCAGCAATGAAGGGCGACGCGCGCACCAGAGTAGATAGGTCAACACCAGCATCTTCGCGATCGGCACGAGAATACTGGCCACAAAAACCACCAGCGCCAAGGGCCACATACCACCGCTGAGCAAGTGGATGACGCCGGTAAAGATGGTGTCCGATTGAACCTTACCCAACGCGGTTGTCGTCATAATAGGTAACAGGTTTGCGGGGAGATACAGCAGCATGGCGGCCAGCAGCAAGGCAGACGTTTTCTGCAAGCTCTGCGGAATCCGGTGGTGCACCCGCTCCCGGCAACGCGGACAACGCAGGCCGTGCCGAATCAGGCTCTGCCCGATCAGCGCGTCACAACCGTGACACCCCGTCACGGGCTCTCCCACTTGGCTCACATAATAGTCATAGGGCTGGAGCCAGTTCCATAACCAGCGTCGATTCATCTGCTGGTGGGCGGCTAACAACACAAATACCAGCCCTAAAAAGGCATACAGCGCAGGCCCCGGAATAATATCGGCGAGTTCGCGTAACTTTACCGACGCGACAAACACCCCGAGCAAAAACACTTCGAGCATACTCCAGGGCCGGGCCACCAGCAGGAAATGCAAGACCCAGCGCTGGCCCGGCAGAGACCGCCGCATAGCCGCAGGCAGGTAAATATAGCCAAACCCCAGCAACTCAAGCAGTGGAAACAAAAACGTGGTGCCAAACACCAGCAGCGATAAAAGCCACTGCTCGCGCTGCAAGAGCGCCCAGACACCGCTCAGCAGGGTGACCTCCTGCTGAATACCGCCCACATCCAGAGTCAGAAACGCGAAACTGTTACTCACGATAAATAAAATCAAGCCGGCAAACGTAAACGCCAGCCCCCGGCTTAACCAACCCGGTCGCTCGACAAACAAGGTCGCACGGCACGTTCGGCAGCGGCAGAGACCTTTAGTGATGCTCGGCACGCGTTGCCGCTGACCACACTCGTGGCATTCGATCTGATTGTTGCGCAGCTCGATCAAAATAGGCCTCGCCCCTTCCTTTTATAATACAAGACTAGCTTAGCCCTAACGATCACCGTTTCCCGTAGATCACTCTGAGAAAAGCCGTACAATGGCACTGAATATGTACCATGACATCACCGAATGTCACGATTACATTCGCGATCTGCAACAAGAGACCCTGACCAAAAGCGGCAAGATCCTTGCTCGTATCAGAACCGACAAGGGGGCCACGCCGATCTTTAACGTCCCGGTGTCGAACCTGTAACCCATTGAACAAGAGAAAAACGATGCTATCTACCCGCATGCTAACCTGGCCAAAAATACTGTCGTTGCTGGTCATATCACTCAGCGCTACGCCTGCATTAAGCGCCAGCCAGGACCTGCTCTCAGACCTGAAATTCACCGCCGCCGAATTACTCATCTATACCGATCAGCTGCAAAAACTCGATAATACCGTCTGCAACCGCTCTGCCAGCACCCCCTACAACCGGCAACAGACCCAAGCGAAATTACTGTCCGATTTAACCCCAGCCGATCGCGAACAACTGTCCGTGTTTCTGGTCTCTGAAACGTTCCAGGCAATGCTGGCAGAAAACAGTCAAGGCATTGCTCGCATGATACCGGTCCCATCGGACCTACTCAGCGGCGCTAAACTTAACGCGGCGGTACGCGCGAGCTGTATCGAACTCGGGCTTATATTCCAGGAAAATCTGCGTGATACGCAAACAGACTACCAACGCTTGATCAGCGAGTATCAGCAGTAAAACCGCGCATTGATATAAAACCGATCGCTTAGACAAAACCACTCGTTGATATAAAGCCTATAGTTAACGTACCGCCTCTATTTTTGGGTTATTTTAGCGCTTCGCGGCAAAGAGTGGTAACGCGTGATACCGCTGTTCAATGACACAAGCCCGAGCATGCAGTAGCCGTCGCAACGGTCAATGAACGTCGGGGGATCGGATTTGCTAACATCCTGGTTGACAAAAAAAGATGCCTCCTTACCTTCACCGCCAAAAAAGAACGCGCTTATTCTGTCCGGCGGTGGCGCCCGCGCCGCGTATCAAGTTGGGGTGCTAAAAGCCCTGACCCAGATACTCCCTGCGAGCACACGCAACCCCTTTCCGATTATCTGCGGTACCTCAGCCGGCGCGATCAATGCCCTGGCGCTGGCCACACATGCAGGGAATTTCAGCGACGCCGTGCTGGACCTGGAAAAAATCTGGCATAACCTTGCGCCGGGGAATGTCTACCGCTCGGATACCACCGCACTCATGAAGGGGTTTGGCCGGTTACTGTTATCACTGTTTAACGAGGGTATCGGTCGCACCAATCCGGTAGCACTGCTGGACAACGCGCCGCTGCGCGAACTACTGGAGGAAACGATTCAGTTTCAGCATATCGATCGCGCGATTCAGGATGGCGACCTGGAAGCCGTCTGCATTACGGCCATGGGTTACAGCACCGGTCAATCCATCAGTTTCTTTCAGGGACGGCCCGAGATAAGCCCCTGGCAACGACACCGCCGTCAGGGCCGTGCCTGCCGATTGTCCGTGGAACATCTGATGGCCTCTTCGGCCATCCCGACGGTTTTTCCCACGGTCTATATCGACCGTGAATATTTCGGCGACGGTGCCTTGCGCCAAGTCGCCCCCATCAGCCCTGCCCTTCATCTGGGGGCCAACCGCGTGTTGGTGATTGGTGTGAGCGGTAACCGCAATCCCGAACCCTGGAGCCGCTGCCGTCCGGTACGACACTCGCCGTCGATGGCGCAGATCATGGGCCATTTGCTGAATAGCGCCTTTATTGATGCGCTGGAGGGGGATATTGAACATTTGGAGCGGATCAATGACCTGTTGTCGCTGGTCCCGCGCGAGATCCTTAGGCAATCAGGCCTGCCCTTACAACCCGTAGAAAACCTGATCATCTCGCCCTCAGAGGCACTGGACAAGATCGCAGGCCGTAAGATTCGCTATCTATCGAAGAGCCTGCGACTGGCATTACGCGCAGTGGGTGCAACCGCCCATGGTGGCGGTGCAACGGCCGCCAGTTATCTGCTGTTTGAGCCCCAGTTCTGCCAGGCCCTGATTGAGCTAGGCTACAAAGACACCATGTGGGAAAGGGCTGCGATCGAGCAGTTTTTTGACTGAGCAAGTGACGCACTGCCCCACCTTCTAGCCCCAAGCCTCTCGCCCCAACCTTCTAGCCCCAAGCCTCTCGCCCCAACCGTCTAGCCCTAGCTGTTTACGCGAACCCACTCGCCCAACCTGTTCTACCCTGTGCTCACGGGTCCAACCATTCAACATCGCAGGCCAGCATATAACCAATACCGTAGACCGTTTTGATCACACGCGGGTTCTTGGAGTCGATCTCGACCTTTTTACGGATCCGCGACATCCGGACATCAATGCTGCGATCGAAGGGCTGCGAATCGCGGAAGGCCTGATCGCCCAGCAGTTGATCTCGGGACAGCACCTGCTTTGGCGCTCGCAGTAAAATCATCAATAGCGCCGCCTCGGCGCTGCTTAACATCTCGCCCTCGCCGTCGGGGGACGACAGCGTTAGAGTGGACGGGTCAAAGGTCCAGCCAGAAAAGCTGGCTCTACGCCCCGTTGCCGCTGACACGGGCGCCTTGACCGACTCAAGACGCCGCAGCAAACTGTTAACACGCGCCACCAACTCGCGGGGGTCAAACGGTTTGGTAATGTAATCATCAGCACCGACTTCCAAACCCAGCACCCGATCGGGAAGACTACCGCGACCCGACAAAATCATCACGCCAAGCCGGTTGTCCTCACACAGCTTACGCACTAACGCCAAGCCATCCATATCGGGCAAGCCGAGATCTACAATGCACAACGCCGGCTGGCGCTGCTGGATCGCATGCGATGCCTGTGCGCCGGTCCCAAACCCCTGCGCCACAAAACCAAACCGCTCAAGCTCATTACAGACCAGCTCGCGGATTTCCCGCTCATCGTCAACAACGTAGATCAGCTTCTTATTATTCACGTGCCCTGCTTCCTATTATTATTGTGCGACTGTAAACCGGCTAAGGCTATTGACCGATTAATACCGCTAAGGCTATTGACCTAACAACAACGAAGGCTATTGACCAAACAACCGCTAAGACTATTGACCGAACAACAGCTAAGGCTTGGCCGATGAGCCCTTCATCGCACTGCGCTTAGCTACCTGCAGCGCATCGCGTAATTTACCGATGACAAACGGCTTGCGTAACAGCGTAAACGGTCGCCCTGCTTCATCGAGCTTATCATGATCGAAAGAGTAGCCGCTGATCAGAACGATGCGCGCCGTCGGTATCCGCTGCTGTAATGTCCGCGCCAGTTCAAAGCCATCCGTCTCACCCGGCATAATGACATCCGAGACCATACCAAACAGTCCATCCAGCGATTCAATCAGCGGCAGCGCTTCGGCGGCACAGCTCGCTTCAATGACAGCAAAGCCCAGGGCGACCAGCTGCCCGCGTATCACGCTGCGGACATCGGCATCATCTTCCACCAACAGCATCAGCTTGCGCTCAAAATTCTCCGGCACACTGCCGCTTTCAGCGTCGAGGGGCGAGCTAATCTGGCGGCAACCGGCCGGTAATGCCGGTAACAGTAATGACACCGTACTCCCCTCACCGGGTGTCGTGTCCAATCGGATATAGCCGCTGGATTGTTTGACGAAACCATAGACCATACTCAATCCGAGGCCTGAACCGGCACCGACCGATTTCGTGGTAAAAAAAGGTTCGAAAGCCTTTTGCAGCCCCTGCTCACTAAAGCCTTCACCCGTATCACTGACCGAAACATCGATGTAATCGCCCGGCTCTACGGCCTCATCGTACTCCAGCGGCTCAGATACGGTCACCGCCCGAACATCAAACCGCAACGTCCCGCCCTTAGGCATGGCATCACGGGCATTCAACGCCAGATTAAACAGGGCACTTTCCAGCTGACTAGCATCAGCAAAGGCCCAGTGTCCCTCGCCGTTAAAGCCACACTGGATAGCAATATTACTGGGCAAAGAGCCTTCGAGCAGCACAATACCGTCCCGAATCAGATGATCGACATTTACCGCACCAGGCATCAGCGGCTGACGACGCGAGAACGCCAACAAACGATTGGTAATATCCGCTCCGCGCTGACTCGCCCGAATGGCCGGACGCAGATAGTCATCCAGCCCTTCATGCTGGGAGAAATGCTCCTGAGCCGCGATCAGGTTACCCAGAATAATTGTCAGCAAATTGTTGAAGTCGTGGGCAAGACCACCCGCCAGCTGACCGACCGCACTGATCCGCTGCGCCTCCGTCAGTTTATGTTCAGCATCTTTCTCGGCGGTGATATCCAGCGATAGATTAAGGATCCCCTGTACCGAGCCGTCTGCAGCGATATCGGGAATCAGCATCCGCTTGGTAATAATTTCGCCCTGCGGCAGGTCGAACTGATACTCAAACACGGTCTCCTCGCCCTGCAAGGTACGGCGTATCTGCCCTATAATATCGTTCAGCATCCCCTTGCCCATCACCGTTTCAAGGTGCTGCCCGACCACCGACGCCTTATCCCTAGAAAACATTTCTGCGTAGCCACGATTGACAAAATGGTAACGCAGATCGGTACCCACGTAAGCGATCTGCGCCGGCAGGGCATCGAGAATCAAACGCTGGCGCTCTTCGATCACGGCCAGATCCTGCTGTGCCTTTCGCTGGCTATCTATGGCATCCAGTAACCGGGTATTGGTACTTTCAAGCGCCGCGGTACGCTCTTTCACTTTCTGATCCAGATTCTGGATATTGCCGCTCAAACGCTGGACCATATCGTCGAAGGTGCGCGCCAGAACACCCAGTTCATCATCCCGGACGATGCCGCTCTGAGCGGTCAGATCGCCTTCACGCACCCGGATCGCCGTGTCTGCCAAACGCTTAATCGGCGAAGCCACCCGCTCAACAAAAAAGAACGCCAGCACAATCGCCACCAACAGTGCAAAACCGGCGATCACCATAATCCGTTCGCTAATCACCTCGGCACTACGTCGAAGCTCATCGACATAGACCGACGAGCCGATATACCAGTCAAAACCCTCGAAGTGACGCACCAGCGACAGTTTTTCATAGGCATAGTTGTCGGGATCGGAAGGCTTATCCCATTTGTAATAGAGTTCACGGCCGGTATCGGCGACTTCGATCAGTTCTTGGGCAATCGGCCGTTGGGTAACCGGATCAAGCAGTTGGCTGAAATTGGTGCCATCGATATTCGGATTCGGGTGGGCCAACATGATGCCTTTAGAATCGAAGATATACAGGTAGCCTGTTTTCGCAATTCGTATGGGGCTGAGCGCATCGCGTAAATCGGCGATGGCCTGCTGCTTGCGCAGACGCATCTCCTCATCAATATCATCCAGATAGATGCCGGAACCGATGACAAACCCCCATTGTGGGTAGTTCCGCACATAGGATAACTTATCGATCTCGTCGACCGTGCCCAAACGGCGCCATTTGTACGAGTAGAAACCCTCCCCTTCGGCCTGTGCCAGCGCCACGACCCGGGGAATAATGACTTTGCCTTCATCATCAACAATGTCCGAGGCATCGGAACCGTGAAAGCGCGGATCGGGGTGCGATAGCAACACCGCGTTGTAATCCGCGATCCAGAAATAATCATTCTTGCCATACGTGAAATAACGCAGCCCTTCGAATACGCGCGCACGTGCTTGCTCTTCGGTCAGAAATCCCGTTTCAACCTGCGAATACACGCTGCGCACATACGATTCGGCAAGAGACAGCACCGTCTGCAACTGACGCTTGCGGGCATCGAGTGCTTCGCGTCGATAGCTCTCCATATTCAGATGGATTTTACTGGCCAACTCAAAAACATTGTTCAATACAATGCGACTGGCGTTGCGCTCTATATCAAAGATGTGGTCCTTGATAAACGGCACCGAATAGACATACACCGCGGATGAAAAGAACAGGATGATCAGAACGATCACCGAAAAAAATCGGCGTACCAATTTCGATTTAGGCATCATGGTTATTCTTCTCCTGCCTCGCCTGCCTGCCGCCAATCACTCAACCATACACTAGCGTATCGAAATGTAACAGCGAGGGTTGCCTCCCGTAAACCTAGCACTGCGGGGCAAACGTTACAATTTGTCACAATTGGGAGAAAGTATCGCAACACTCATGGCTTTTAATGCACGACATCGGTGAAAGCTTCGGCTCGAACCATCCAACAAGAATAACAATAGACAGCGCCTGCATAGCAGGCCTGCAAGGGACGTTGAACATGAGCCAAGACTTGATTCTTGAAACCCGGCACCTGGTCAAGGAGTTCAAGGGTTTTACCGCCGTTGACGATGTGAATCTGCAGGTTCGACGCGGCACGATCCACGCCCTGATCGGCCCTAATGGCGCGGGTAAAACAACCGTGTTTAACCTGTTAACGAAGTTCCTGACCCCCACTCGCGGCAGCTTGCTGTTTAACGGCAAGGATATTACCCAGGAGTCTCCGGCATCCATCGCGCGCATGGGTATCGTACGTTCCTTTCAGATATCGGCGGTATTCCCTCATCTGAGCGTACTGGAAAATGTTCGCGTCGCATTGCAGCGCGAGCGTGGCGATACCTTTGCGTTTTGGCGCTCTGAAAAGACCCTCGACTCCTTGAATGACCGTGCGATGGCCCTGTTGGAGTCTGTCGGACTCAGCAAGTTTTATCAGGCCCGTGCCGTCGACTTGCCTTATGGCCGCAAACGCTCCCTCGAGATTGCGACCACCCTGGCACTCGACCCGGAACTGCTGCTGCTGGACGAGCCCACCCAGGGGATGGGCCATGAAGATGTCAGCGTTGTTGCCGATCTGATTCGTGAGGTCGGTAAGGAGCGCACCATTTTGATGGTTGAGCACAACCTGAATGTGGTCGCCGACCTGTCTGACACCATTACCGTACTGCAACGCGGTGCCATTTTAACCGAAGGCGATTATGCCACCGTGTCGGCCGACCCGAGGGTTCGTGAAGCCTATATGGGGGTGGAAGCCGATCAAGCGCACGCCACACGCACAGCGGTTACGCCTATCAACAAGGACAGCGGTGACGACCGCGTGGGAGAAGCGGTATGAACTCGCAGCTGCATACCAAGACGCACCGTGAAAAACTGCGCATCATTGATCTGCACGCCTTTTATGGTGAATCACACATCCTGCACGGCATCGATATGGCGGTAAACCAGGGCGAGCTGGTAACCCTGCTAGGCCGTAACGGGTCGGGTCGCACCACCACTCTGCGCGCCATCATGAATCTGGTGGGGCGGCGAACCGGCTCTATCAGTATCAATGGCACGGAAACCATGGGGATGCCGGCCCATCGCATCGCTCATCTCGGGCTGGGCTATTGCCCGGAGGAGCGCGGTATTTTTTCCAGCCTCAATGTAGAAGAGAATCTGATGCTGCCCCCCCTGGTCCGCTCAGACGGCATGTCGGTCGAAGAGATCTACGAGATGTTTCCCAACCTGGCCGAACGGCGTAAAAGCCAAGGGACGCGTTTATCCGGCGGCGAACAGCAAATGCTGGCACTGGCACGGATTCTACGTACCGGCGCCAATATTCTGCTACTCGATGAGATCACCGAAGGTCTGGCCCCGGTGATCGTTCAGAAATTGGCCGAAGTCCTCACCGGCCTGAAAGAACGCGGGCTGACGATTATCCTCGTCGAACAAAACTTCCGCTTCGCTGCGCCCATCGCCGACCGCCACTATGTGATGGAGCACGGACATATTGCCGTAGAGATCCAGTCCCATGAACTGGAAGAAAAAACCGAACTCTTGAATACCTATTTAGGTGTCTGATACGCAGCCGCCCTCGCGCTACGCGGGGCTAGATGTTCGCTTAACACTATATTCAGTTAAAACCATATTCATTTAAAACCATATTCAGTTAAAAGAACCTTCATTTAAAACAACACAGAACGCTCGACAACAACAATAAAACGGAGAGACACATGAAAGTAATGCGCAAAACACTGCTGGTCACCGCTCTGATTGCCGCTACCGGCGCCGCACAGGCCAGTTTGTCTGACGACAAGGTTAAGATCGGTGTCCTCGGGGACATGGGCGGCGTGTATGCCGATATCTCCGGCCAGGGTAGCGTCGAAGCGGTGAAAATGGCCGTTGAAGATTTCGGTGGTACCGTGCTCGGCAAGCCAATCGAGGTCGTCTATGCCGACACGCAGCTCAAGCCCGATATTGGTTCGGTCATCGCGCGTAAGTGGGTTGAAGACGAGCAAGTTGACGTGATCAACGGTGCGGTAGCCAGCTCCGTAACCGGCGCCGTGACCAAAGTCATGACCGACAATAAAAAGATCACGCTGATCACCGCCTCCGCCAGCCACGCGTTCACCACCAAAGCCTGTTCGCCCTACAACGCACACTGGACCTACGATGTGGTCGCCCTGGCCAACGGCACCGTCAAGCCTATCGTGCAAAGCGGCAAGAAAAAGTGGTTCTTCGTGACCGCGGACTATGCCTTCGGCCTTGCGCTTGAAAGCGTTGCGACCGGGGTTATTAAGGCCAATGGCGGTGAAGTGGTCGGCGGTGTTCGTGCCCCGCTCGGTACCACGGACTTCTCCTCGTACATCCTGCAGGCACAGGCTTCAGGCGCAGACGTCATTGCACTGGCTAACGCCGGCAGCGACATGGTTAACGCCCTGAAAACGGCAGCCGAGTTCGGTGTCACCGAAACGACCGACGTCGCCGGCCTGCTGGTTTTCACCCCGAACGCCCAGGCGCTTGATGCCGATATCGCGGGCGGCATGAAGCTGACTACCGGTTTCTACTGGGATATGGATGAGCAGACCCGTGAGTGGTCCGAACGCTATAAAGCGCGTATGGGCGGCAAGATTCCTGCGATGCCACATGCCGGAGCCTACTCCTCTACGATGCACTATTTACGTGCCGTGCAAGCAGCCGGAACCGATGAATCCGATGCCGTCATGGCGAAGATGAAAGAGATGCCGGTAGAGGATTTCTTCTCTCGCAACGGCTACCTGCGTGCCGATGGCCGTATGGTACACGACATGCTGCAAGTCCGGATCAAAACCGCCAAAGAGCGTAAAAACGCCGATGATATCTTCGCCATCGAAAAAGTTATCTCGGGTGACGATGCGTTTATGAAGCTGGAAGACGGTGGCTGCGAATTCGCCCTCGCCGCGACCAAGCAGTAAAGCAAGACGTAAAGGACGGAGTCCATTCAGAGGGGCGGCCCTGTTCGCCCCTCCGGAATACTCCCAAGAAGAATAATAAAACCTAAGCCGACGTCGGCTTCAGATAAAACTCTTTAGGTGTGGTTATGGCTGATTTTCTCGGTATCAATCTTTTCGGCCTGTTTGGCCAGTTACTGATAGGGCTGATAAACGGCTCCTTTTATGCGCTTTTGGCCCTCGGCCTGGCTATCATCTTCGGACTGCTCAAGATTATCAATTTTTCCCATGGTGCCCTGTATATGCTGGGGGCTTTCGGCGCCTGGATGGGCATGGAATACTTGCAGATGAGCTACTGGGTCGCGCTTATCCTGGTGCCCCTGGCCGTCGGTATTCTGGGTATTATTCTGCAGCGCACGCTAATAAGGCCAATCGCGAATGAAGACCACCTCTACAGCCTGCTTCTGACCTTTGGTGTGGCGCTGGTCTTACAAGGATTATTCACGCATTGGTATGGCTCATCGGGTCTTTCCTATGCCATCCCTGCCGAGCTTAAAGGCGGCACGCGCCTGCCCTTTATGTACCTGCCTAACTACCGGGCCTGGATCATCGTCTTCTCCCTGGTGGTATGTGGCGCAACCTGGTACCTGATCGAAAAAACCAAACTTGGCGCCTACCTGCGTGCCGGTACGGAAAATCCGCAGCTGATGCAGACCTTCGGCATCAACGTTCCACTGATTACCACGCTGACCTACGGCTTCGGCGTCGCACTGGCTGGTTTAGCCGGGGTACTGGCCGCACCGGTCTACTCCGTCTCCCCGGAAATGGGCTCAAGCATACTGATCGTCGTATTTGCCATCGTGGTGATCGGCGGAATGGGCTCGATCGGCGGCGCGATCATTACCGGCCTGGCAATGGGGATTGTGGAAGGTCTGACAAAATATTTTTATCCCGAAGCCTCCAATACCGTGATCTTCCTGGTCATGGTACTGGTTCTGCTCATCAAACCCGCCGGATTGTTTGGTAAAGAGGCGTAATTAGCGCCTCCTGTTCAGCCCCTTATCGACACCTTGGGCGTCAAACATAACCGTATTGAGGTATAGTTCGCATGAATAATTACAAACTCAACCTGACACTTCTGGGGCTGGCACTGGTTGCCCCGCTGGTGTTCTACCCCGTTTTTTTGATGAAAGTTCTCTGCTTTGCCCTGTTCGCCTGTGCCTTTAACCTGCTGCTCGGCTTCGCCGGCCTGCTCTCTTTTGGTCATGCCGTATTTCTCGGTACCGGGGCTTATGTCACCGGTTACATGATGCTGAACTTCAACCTGACGCCTGAGCTGGGTATCCTTGCCGGCGTGGTCGCCTCAGCCGTGATCGGCTATGTCTACGGAAAACTGGCGGTGCGCCGTGAAGGGATCTACTTTGCCATGGTCACCCTGGCGCTGGCCCAGCTGGCGTTCTTTTTCTACCTGCAGGCGCCTTTCACCGGCGGTGAGGACGGTCTGCAAGGCGTTCCCCGCGGCCACCTGTTCGGCCTGATTGACCTGAGCGACAACATGAGCATGTACTACTTCGTGCTGGCGGTCTTTATCGGCGGTTTCTTGCTGATCCACCGCACGATCCACAGCCCCTTTGGCCAAGTGATGAAAGCGATCCGCGAAAATGAACCCCGCGCCATCTCATTGGGCTACAAAGTAAATCAGTATAAGCTGTTCGCCTTTGTTATCTCCGCCACCCTCGCGGGCCTGGCCGGCTCGACCAAAGCGCTGGTCTTCCAGCTTGCTTCTCTGACCGACGTGCACTGGTTTATGTCCGGTGAAGTGGTACTGATGACCCTGCTCGGTGGCATGGGTACCATCTGGGGCCCGGTACTGGGTGCCGGCACCATCGTCAGCATGCAGAACTTCCTGGCCTCCAGCCCGCTGGCTAACTATATCCACGTAATTATGGGCATCGTATTTATTGTCTGCGTCCTGGCATTCCGTAACGGTCTAATTGGTGAACTGCAGAAGTTGGTGCGTAAGAACTTTTAAAACCTGACACCAGCACATCCGTCATACCCAGCCCGGTCTTAGCGACCGGGCTTTTTTGTGGGTGAACGCGAGGAGTACGGCATGATGGCTGTGAAATGCCGTGCAAATAACACCCATCCAGTAGCGAAATCACTTTTTTTGACTAAAGTTAAAGAAGAGCTTTCTGACTTCATAAAAGAAAGCCACATGCTGCGACACCATCGGAGAAGAACATGCTGAACTGGATGAAAGAAGAAACTGAAGAAGAAGAAACGATCTACGTCCTCTCAAACAATTAATCGACCGCTTTCGCGATTGAGGTGATTGGCGAGGTCAAGCCCAATGTCTAACAAACCCAATGTCTAACAAGACTAATGTTTAACAAGCCTATTCGCCAGCTTCGTGCAGCGGTAGACAGTGCGCGCTCGGCAGGTATGCACGTAAAGGGAAGGCGCTTACAAGGGAATATACTTATAAGGAAATATAGAAACTAATATAAAAAAACACCGGCCTGCTCCAAATGATTAACGGAGCAACCGACGTTAAAACAAGCAAGACACTGCTATACAAAAAGGCGCCGAGATGGCGCCTTTTTTGTGGGTAATCCAATAACAGTCTTTCGGCATTAGTGCAGCGTGACACCGATCAGGTTGATACCTGTGCGCTGGGCGTCAAACAGGTCCCGCAGTTCGGCAAGCGGTTTCAAGCCATGATCGAGCGGTTCAACGGGCAGAGGGTACCAGCTCAGCGTGGAGACCCGCGTCATCAGGTCAAATTCGCCCAGCACCGCATCCAGATAAATCATGGCGGCCTCGACTTGCGGGTTGTCCCCGGTATCACCCGGCTCATCGAGAAATACCGACAGATGATACTCACCGTCCGTCAGTCGACTGGCAAACCAGAAACGCTCAAGTGCAAAGTCATCATCGCCGACACGAATACAGGCCGGCAGCGGGTCGTGGCGACTGTTAAAGGCAACGATCTGAATACCATCGATCACCGGCGCGGCGTCCACCAGACTGAGTACCGACGCGATCGATTGGGCATAACCATCACAGCCGAAGATCATTTCGATACGTTCGGCTTCATCATCCTTCTCAAAATGGAAGGTAAGGTTCTGATCGATCTCTTTCAGACTCTCTTCATACAGCCTCAACAGACGTCCAGCACTGAACTCATCGTCTTCTGAAAACAGATTTTCGATCGTGTCCTGTACCTCGCACCAAAAGGCGGTGATTTTTTCGTAATCGGGGATCATCATCAAGTCCGCGGCACCACGACACCTGTCTGCCCCATATATTTGCCATTACGATCTTTATAAGACACGTCGCAGACCTCATCGCCGCCAAAGAACAACATCTGCGCAACACCTTCGTTGGCATAAATTTTCGCGGGCAGCGGCGTAGTATTGGAAAACTCCAGCGTGACATGCCCTTCCCATTCGGGCTCCAACGGCGTCACATTGACGATGATACCGCAGCGGGCGTAGGTGCTCTTACCCAGGCAGATTGTCAGTACGTCGCGGGGAATCTTGAAGTATTCCACCGTCCGCGCCAACGCAAACGAATTCGGCGGGATAATGCAGACATCCGACACCACATCGACGAAGCTCTGATGATCAAAGTCTTTCGGGTCAACAATCGACGAATTGATATTGGTGAATATCTTGAATTCATTGGCACAACGAACGTCGTATCCGTAACTGGACGTACCGTACGAGACGATTTTCTCACCATTGACGGACCGTACCTGTCCGGATTCAAACGGTACAATCATCTCTTTTTCATTCGCCATGCGGCGAATCCACAAATCTGATTTAATCCCCATACGCGTTCAGTGCTGTCTCTTGAGTGGCTGGCAACAAAATGCGCTAATCATACCGATTTCAACGAAAAAAAACTGCAAGTTTCGACGCCGCGTGCGCAATGCCGCATCACTAGGTCATCCTGAAAGAGACTACGGGCCTCTCCTGCCTGCTTTTCGCAGGGCGCTTATCCAGGAGGCCGGAAAAGTTGGCATAGACCGCATAAAGGGCGTCGTGCCATTCTTCCGGCCTGATGCCGGCAGATCAATCGTGCTGGACGACAATCTCCGGGAAGGCGTTGGCGTAGTTCTTACCCCGCACCGACAGCCTTGCCGCTAACGTCAGCGCAATATCGCGATAGAGTTTCGCTTCAGCCGACTCGGGCGCGGCGACCACGGTTGGCTTGCCGCTATCAGCCTGTTGCCGAATAGCCAGCGTCAAAGGCAACTGCCCCAGCAGTTCGGTGTCGTACTGGGCAGCTATTTTCTCACCACCACCTTCGCCAAAGATCGGTTCCTGGTGGCCACATTGGCTGCAAATATGCAGACTCATGTTTTCGACAATACCCAGCACCGGAATATCAACCTTGTTAAACATCTCGATCCCCTTACGGGCATCCAGCAACGCGATATCTTGCGGCGTTGTAACGATCAGAGCCCCCGTTACCGGTACCTTTTGCGACAGCGTCAGCTGGATATCGCCGGTACCCGGCGGCATATCGACAAACAGATAGTCCAGCTCATCCCACTGGGTCTGAGTCAGCAACTGCTGCAACGCACCGCTGGCCATAGGCCCCCGCCAAACCATCGCCTGATTGTCTTCTACCAGAAAACTCATCGACATCGCTTGTAGGCCATGCGCCTTGATGGGCAGCATGGCATCCTGAATGACCTCAGGACGCACACCGGGTTCAATGCCGAGCATCAACCCCTGGCTGGGCCCATAAATGTCGGCGTCGAGGATGCCTACCCGGGCACCTTCTGCGGCCAGCGCCAACGCCAGGTTGACGGTCGTCGTCGATTTCCCCACACCGCCCTTACCCGACGCCACGGCGACGATGTTTTTAATACCGGCCATACTTTTCATGGAGGCCTGGGCCTTATGCGCGACAATCTTACTGCTTAGATCAAGCTGCACACGGTAACCCGGCGCCAGCGCGTTCAAACGCGCGCGGATATCGGACTCTATCTGTGCCGCGACGGACGTTACCGGGTAGCCCAACTGAATACGGACCGAGATGCTCTCCTGGTCCAGCGTAACCGCTTTAAGCGCTTTAGCCTGAGCCAGAGATTCGGACAAAAAGGGCGGGCAATACTCACCAAGGGATGCTTCGATAGCGGCTACGCTGGGCTGGGTCATTAATGATCTCCTGAATCTAGGGCGGTCTCTGCTGGCTGACACGGATAAAAGGCGGTGCTAACTATACAAGGCGTCGCCAACGATAAAGGGGTCGCCAACATGGCAATGATATGCATTGCACCATAACCAACTATTTTACTCAACTATAAGTTTTATTTTCGGTAATTCTTTAATTAGGCAAGCGCCTTACGCACCAGGCAGACTCCGGATTCCATATGATCGGTATAGGGGAACTGGTCAAAGAGCGCCGCCCGTTCAATGCGGTGCGTTTTGGATAATACCTGTAAGTTGCTCTGCAGTGTCTGCGGATTACAGGAAATATAAACAATACGCTCAAACTGACCGACCAGCGCCTCGGTGGCCGGATCTAGGCCCGCACGAGGAGGATCAACCAGTATGGTCGAAAATGCATAACTCTCCAGATCGATATCCTTAAGACGACGAAACGCACGCACCTTGTTCATCGCCTCAACAAACTCTTCACTGGAGATACGTGCAAAGGCTAAATTATTGACCTGATTGATTTCGCAGTTATAAATCGCAGCCCGCACCGATGTTTTCGACACCTCCGTTGCCAGGACCCGATCGAAATTACCCGCCAGCGCCACACTAAAATTACCGTTGCCACAGTAAAGCTCCAAAAGATCACCACCGGCATTAGCCGTCACACTGCGGCTCCAACTCAGCATCGACTGGCTGATGATCGCGTTGGGCTGTGTGAAACCATTTTCTACCTGCTGGTAACGCAGGGTATCGTCATCAACCGCCAAGGTTTCGATCACGAAGTCTTCACTCAACACCAGCTTTTTACCTCGGCTGCGGCCGATCAGCTTGATGCCGAATAACGCCTCCATAGGCCGCGCCGCCGCCAGCCAGGAGTCGTCCAACTTACGGTGATATATGAGTGTGACTAACAATTCGCCGCTCAGGGTGCTGAGAAAATCGATCTGGAACAATCGCCGCGAGAGGGTTGGCTGCTCTTGGATGGCAGCCAGTAACTCGAACATGGTCTTGTGGATCGTCTCGGACACCATAGGGCAGCTGGTTATCCTGATAGGGGTACGGTTATCCCCCGGCTCGAACATCACATAATGCAGATCATCGCCATCGTGCCAGATGCGGAATTCGGCACGCATGCGGTAATGCGCCGGAGGCGAGGCGAAGGTTTCAATCCTTGGCGCATCGAAGGGCAACAACAATTCTGTCAGGCGCGCTTCTTTAGCCGCCAGCTGCGCCTCGTACTGCTCAGGAAAAACTTCACCACGACTCATACCCAGACTCCCTAACCACGCAAGGCGTTTCAACATAAACAAAAGTCGGCAATTCTAGCAGACCCGCTTAGCGCTTCATACGCATGCCCTGCGCATACCCGGACGGTAACACGGTAAAACGGCCAACAAACCCACCACGACGGATAACACCGCCCTTTGTTACCGGCACGGAACAAAGGTACAATCTTGCGTTTATCTGACAACCGTGCCGACACGCGTCGAGTACGCTGAGATTTTAATCGCGCCGACGTTGATCAGTCGCGCAGTAACTACGGGACCCGCAGACTCCATGACGACCGAACAACGTAAAATTCTCGTTACTAGCGCCCTGCCTTATGCAAACGGCTCGATTCATCTGGGGCATCTGCTCGAATATATCCAAACCGATATCTGGGTCCGCTTTCAAAAATTGCGCGGTGAAACCTGTACCTATGTCTGTGCCGACGACGCGCACGGCACCGCCATTATGCTTAAAGCCGAACAACAGGGCATCACGTCGGAGCAACTGATCGCCGCTGTCAAGGCTGAGCACGAGCACGACTTCGCCGCGTTCCACATCGCCTTCGACAACTACTACTCGACCCACTCCGAAGAAAACCGCGAACTGTCCTCCCTGATCTATACCCGTTGCAAGGACGCCGGACACATCGCCACCCGCACCATCACCCAGGCCTACGACCCCGAAAAACAGCTGTTCCTGGCAGACCGTTTTATTAAAGGCACCTGCCCCAAGTGCAAGACCGAAGACCAGTATGGTGACAACTGCGAAGCGTGTGGAGCAACGTACAGCGCCTCCGAACTGATCAATCCGCGCTCGGCCATCTCCGGTGCCACACCGGTAGACCGCGACTCCACGCATTTCTTTTTCAAGCTGCCCGATTTCACCGAGATGCTGAAAGCCTGGACCCGCAGCGGCACCCTGCAGGAAGAGATCAGCAACAAGCTCAACGAATGGCTGGAGAGTGGCTTGCAGGAATGGGATATCAGCCGCGACGCCCCCTATTTTGGCTTTGAGATACCCGGTGAGCCCGGCAAATATTTTTACGTGTGGCTCGACGCCCCGATCGGCTACATGGCCAGCTTCCAGAACCTGTGCGCACGCAACGCCGACCTTAACTTTGACGACTATTGGGCCAAAGACTCCAAGGCCGAGCTGTACCACTTTATCGGCAAGGACATTATCAACTTCCACGCACTATTCTGGCCGGCCATGCTCGCCTGCGCGCAGTTCCGCACCCCAACCGCGGTCCACGCCCACGGTTTCCTGACGGTTAACGGCAAAAAGATGTCGAAATCTCGCGGCACCTTCATCAAGGCCAGCACCTACCTTGACCACCTGGATCCGGAATATCTGCGGTACTACTTCGCCGCCAAGCTTAATAATCGCGTCGAAGACCTGGACCTTAATCTGGACGATTTTATTCTGCGGGTGAATTCGGATCTGATCGGCAAAGTCGTCAACATCGCCAGCCGCAGTGCCGGTTTTATCACCAAAAAGTTCGACGGCCAGCTGTCGGCCATCGATGCCGAACCGGCACTCACAGCCCGCTTTGCCGCCGCCGGCGAGCAGATTGCCGCCTATTACGAGGGGCGCGAATACAGCAAAGCGATCAAAGAGATCATGCTGCTGGCCGATGTAGCCAACGAATTTATCCACGAGCAGGCACCCTGGGCGCTGGCCAAAGAAGAAGGCCAGGAAGCCCGTGTACAGGCCATCTGCTCGGTCGGCATCAACCTGTTCCGCCAGCTGATGACCTACCTGAAGCCCGTGCTGCCCGCGATGGCCCAGCAGGCCGAAGCGTTCCTCAACGACAGCTTAAACTGGCATAGCGCACAGACGCCACTGCTTGGTCACCGCATCAACAAGTTCAAGCCGTTAATGACCCGCGTCGAAAGCGAGAAAATCGACGCCATGCTCGACGCCTCTAAAGAGGTCATTAGCACAGAAACGGCCGCCGCGGCCCAGGAGGCAACTTTCGAGCCCATCGCTGACGAGATTCAATTTGAGGATTTCGCCAAAATCGACCTGCGAATCGCCCTGATCGAGAAAGCCGAACATGTCGACGGGGCTAAAAAGCTGTTGCGACTCACCCTGAATATCGGCAATGACACCCGCAACGTCTTTGCGGGTATTAAGAGTGCCTACTCCCCCGAACAACTGGAGGGCAAGCACACCGTTATGGTTGCCAACCTGGCCCCACGTAAAATGAAGTTCGGCCTGTCGGAAGGCATGGTATTAGCGGCAGGTCCCGGCGGCAAAGACCTGTGGATTCTCGAACCGCACACCGGCGCACAACCGGGAATGCGCGTTTGCTAATAAAATAGGATAAATCAATAAATCACATATAGAGTGAAGGGTATTTATCCTCACTCTATTGTGGTGCATAATGACTCCACAACTCGTATAAATCTAAGCAAAATTCAACACTCAAGGATGGAGTTATGTTGTCAACCGTCGTAAACACGAGCGATCCACGCAACCAGCGTGAACCAGAACGCCCCCATCCCTGCGCCTCGTTAACCCATCAACTAATAACCATGATCGCCATCGGCTTAGTGCTGGTCGTCGCAACCACAATGCTGCCCATGGATTCGGTTCACGCGATCACCCATGATGCCCGCCATGCAATGGGATTCCCTTGCCACTAAGATGACTCACCAATAAATGCCACGCCAGCTCTTGTTTCAAGCCCTGTTAGCCGGATTTTTAGCCTCATTGCTACTCACCGTCATTCAGGCGATAGAACTGATTCCTTTGCTGCATAACACAGAAACACACAGCCTCAGCTCAACAGGCTCCTCGATTAAAATAGACGCGACTAGCATAGACACTCACAATCGCCAGCCCCAGCATTTACATACGTCCCAAGCCTCACCACCCGCATCGCCTCGGCAACGCCAACTGTTTACGCTGCTTTCAAACACCATGATCTCTTGGGGTTACGCACTTATATTCTGCGCAGCCATGGCATTGCATAATTTACACAGCCGCCGCCCCTGCGTTTCTATCACCTCTGGCCTGCTTTGGGGGCTAGCCGGTTACGCGGCGTTTTATGTAGCACCAACCC
>JBFGZS010000047.1:0-37541 GCA_041586615.1 Motiliproteus sp.
ACTTCATCCGCTGCTCTTCGGAGCCGTAGGCATAGATCGGGTGCATCACCAGGGAGGACTGCACGCTCATGGCCGAGCGGTAGCCGCTGTCGACGCGCTCGACTTCGCGGGCCACCAGGCCGTAGCAGGTATAGTTGACATTGGCGCAGCCGTATTTCTCGGGCAGGGTCGCCCCCAGCAGGCCCAGTTCGCCCAGTTCGCGCATGATATCGACATCAAACCGTTCATGGCGGTTGGCTTCCAGTACGCGGGGCATGAGCCGGCCTTGGCAGTAGTCGCGAGCAGCGTCACGGATCATGCGCTCCTCTTCGGTCAACTGCTGATCCAGAAAGAAGGGATCGTCCCAGGTAAAGGAAGTTCTGTTAGCGGGCTGGGTCATGGGGGCACCTCGGTTATGAGTGTTTGTTTTTCAGATACTCTAACGAAGCGACTTCTATAAAGACAATATATTGAATATATATTAATGATCAAAAGAATTGATGCAGCTTGATCGGTTGGGCCTCGGATCAACGCTTGAAACACCCCCGTTTGTGGCCAACGGTAACCACCGCCACATCGGTAACGACGGTAACGACGGCAACGACGGCAACGACGGCATAACATGCCTTGATTTTGTCTCGCGCCGGAAAACAAGAAGAACGGTCTTTACACCGCGTGTTCCAGCCTCGCTTATCAAACGCGTAGGTCTCTGAGCCACGGCGATAATCGACTGCACCACAATCAATCCGGGTTTTCATGAAAGAAGGCAATCTCGTTTAGCCAATGGATATAATTGGCGTTGCGCCGATAACGCTTCGCACGAAGCTTAAACGCGACCGCCACTGAAAGACCTAGAGACAAGTGATTTGACAGGCATGGTGCGAAATGAACTCTTCCAGACAATGCTCAAGGGCTAAGCGATTGCCCTGCGACGCTCCTGAATAGTTTGCCAGCTTTGCATTTGTTCAAAAAACACGCGCTCGGGCACTGCTTTGCTGAACAGCCACCCCTGACAACGACTAGACCCTGCTTGTTGCAAAAAATCGAACTGCGACCACTGTTCGATACCTTCGGCCAAGACTTCGAGTTCGAGACTCTCGGCCAGGGCGATAATGGAGCGGACCAGATTGGCATCGCCGTGGCTGGTGACCACGTCATTGATAAACGAGCGGTCGATCTTCAGGGTGTCGAACGGGTATTGGCGCAGATAGCTGATCGAGGAGTAGCCGGTACCAAAATCGTCAATGGCAAAGCGGATGCCCATACCGTGAAGTTCATAGATAACCCCCATGGTCTCCTCGTCTTCACGCATCAGCACGCTTTCCGTGAATTCCAGTTCCAGGTTGGCGGCGGGGAGCCCGCTTTCCGCCAGGGCTTGTTTGACCTCTTCCAGAATTCGGCGGCCGCCAAACTGTTTCGCCGACAGGTTGATGGCAATACGGAAATTGCCCTGTTTGGCAGCGACCCACTTTGCCGCAATCCGGCAGGACTCCTTGAGTAGCCACTCGCCGATCGGCAGGATCAGGTTCGTACGTTCAGCCAGCGGAATAAATTTAAACGGCGCAATGGAGCCCCATTCCGGATGATTCCAGCGTAATAACGCTTCAGCTCCGACAATATCACCATTACGGCAATCGATCACGGGCTGGAAATGCACTGCCAACTGCTTTCGTTCCAGCGCATGGCGCAGCCCTTCTTCGATCTTGAGGTTCTCAATGGCTTCATCATTCATCTTGGCGGTAAAGAAACTGAAGCGGGCGCGACCTTCCAGTTTGGCACGGTTCATTGCCGCATCGGCATCTTGCAGCAGGTGCTGTACATCGTGGCCATCGTCCGGATAAAGCGCGATGCCGATACTGGCGTTAATGAAGAAGTTCATCCCACCCAGGCTAAAAGGCGTGGCCAGCTGTTCCAACAGCTTTTCTGCCATCATCTCAACATCGGACTGGGAGTAAATATCGGCCATAATGACCAGGAATTCGTCGCCGCCAAAGCGTGCGATCGTATCGGTTTCACGGACGTGGGATTTAAAACGATGGGCCACATCTTTGAGCATCTGATCACCGATATCGTGGCCCAGGGTATCGTTAACCTTCTTGAAATCGTCGAGATCAACGAACAGCAGCGCCACTTGGGTGTTTTTGCCGTTGCGATGAGCATTGACGATGGCTTGATCAAGGCGATCCTGGGCCAGAATACGGTTTGGCAGACCCGTTAGGTCATCAAAATTGGCCTGGCGTATCAGCTTCGCCTCGTACCCCTTGCGTACGGTGATATCTTCTTTGATACCTAAAAACTGCGTAATGACGCCCTGTTCATTCAGGATCGGTGAAATAATCACGTTCTCCCAATAGAGTTCGCCTGCTTTGTTGCGGTTGTGCAACTCCCCTCGCCACTGCCCGCCAGCAGAAATGGTCTGCCACAGTTCCTGATAGGTATCTTGAGGCGTTAAGCCCGACTTAACGGTTGCCATACTCTGGCCGATCAGTTCCTGACGGCAGTAGCCGGTATTTTCGCAGAAGCAAGGATTGACGTATTCGATAATCCCCTGCGGGTTGGTGATAACAACGCTGGTGGGACTTTGCTCAACCGCCTGGGTGAGCTGATGTAACGACTGTTCGTTGCGACCCAGTGTTTCCAGCATGGTATTGAGTGTGAGTGCCACACCGGCCAGTTCATCCTTGCCTAACACTTGCGCACGAACATCTTTGTTGCCCGCTTCCCGTAACCGCATGGCTCGATTTATCGCATCGAGAGGCGTTAATACCTGGCGCGACATCAGCAGGTAAGCCAACGTCATGATCAGCAATATCGCGATGGAAAAATTGCCTGCCATACGCAGTGTATTGCTGATAGCAACGGCCTCAACACCGGATTCATTCAACAGTAACAGGATCGTACCGCGGTTTTCTTCGCTTTTGGCCACCTCGTCGTGGCGATGATGGTCTCCGTTCATCGTATCGGCCGCAGTATCTGCCGCTATAGACACCGGCTTAGCATGGCCATCCGGTTGGCCATCGCGGTGTGCCTGCGCTGAGCGGACAACACTCGGTGGTGCTGGTTTGATGTCGGTAACGGCGGCGCTGTGTTCGTGGGTGTGGCTCGACAAGTGGGCTTCCAAGGGTCTATGAATTTCCAGATGTGGCTGATCACGCCACATCCCCGTATGCGCATGATCAGCGGTACGGGTATCCAAGGTTAACGCGCGCACGATCTCTTGGTCGGGTATGGCCATCGGTGCCATCCCGGCCCATTGCGGTACCGATGAAGCGAGGATGATGTCGGGATCTTTGCCGATAATCAGCGCCAGTTGGATATGCGGGTTGTCCTTGATCACTTCCTCCACCACATGCTGCATTTCACTGCGGCTGTGGGCAACCATTGCCGCGTGATTGAGGGCGCTGGCAATACCGGTCCCCTGGCTCGCCAATTGCTGTAAGGCCTGCTCCTTGGTGGTGCTGTAGATATAGGCAGAGCCAAACAGCGCCACAAGCAATCCACCCAGTAACAGTGGCGTTAGAAACCGATAACGAAGTGATTTTTTCATAAAGAAGACCATCCCTGATCGCGAATGCAATTTCACGTACTACATAATGTAGTTTATATATTCACATAAATAGAACATGGGATTGCGCATCGCTATTGAACTCACCCCGGTAAGAAAAGCCACAGCCGTTGCGCAGGGTCATTTTTCAGCGCTGATTTCTGACTTCTGGTCAGCCTGCGGCAAAGCCAGCCCGTCTAGCGTGCTGAATCAGGTCGTTGCTGGGACGGTTCGATAGCATCGGCGACAGCATCCACCTGGTAGCGTGACCAACGCATGGTCGAAAAGCCCTGCTGTTTGGCCAAGCCGGCTTTGTGTTTCAGGCGCTCGACAAACGCCGCCGGCTCCGGCAGCTGCGCCCAGACCTGCGGCAAAAAGGTCGCGTGCTGCCGTCCTGATTCCAGCCATAGGCCATCGATACCCACCCGTAGAGTGCGTAGCAACGCGGCTTCATCCCGCACCTTCAAAGCCTGTAGCGGCGTTAACACCGATATTTCAATGTGAATATTTTCAGCCTCAACACGGGTCAAGGGCGCAAAGCGCGGGTCCTCAAACGCGGCTTTGACCGCAAAATCAGCGATGGCCTGCACCAGCGGCTGACGGGCTTCCAGGGTTCCGATGCAGCCGCGCAACTCTCCGTGGCGATACAGCGTGACAAAACAGGCCGCAGGCCGAAACAACGCCTCGGGGAAATCGGCACGCTCGACCGGCAGGGCAGCCCTGCCATCCAGATGATAATCGATGGACGCTCGCACCAGCGCCAGCAACGCGCAGCGATGCGCCTGCAATAGCGCGGGCATTCCCGCGTTTGTTCCCGCGTTCGTTCTAGGCTTTGCTTCAACCGAATGTTTATCCGTAGAGGACATACGCGCCATACCCCACGACCCGCTGCCTGTCGCCTGCTGTATCGCCGGAATTGCGCAGATCCAGCGGTTCGATCTGCATCTGTCTACGTTGCGCAGCCAGCAACACGCCGTTCAAGGGCCGGCAGCCGCACGCCTCATCACCACGCAGCTGGTGCGAAAACGCCTGAATTTCGGCGCTGGTATGCTGGTCGATCGCCTTGGCCGTCGCGTAATCATGAAAATGGCTGAGATCACTGCTGACCACGACCAACGTTTCCTGCCCTCCCCACAGTGCATCCAGCAACGCCGCAATCGGGCCTGGATTGCACTCACCCACCAGCAGCGGCAACAGGGTGAAGTCTTCTAGCACGCACTGCAGGAACGGCAAATGGACCTCCAGGCTGTGTTCTTCACGGTGCGCATGAGCATCGCAACGAATCAGGTCAGCCGCTATGCCAGACAGACCCTGTACCCGCTTAACCAGCTCGGCATCGACCGGAACAACGCCCAACGGCGTGGCAAATTGACTGGCGTCCGGTAACGCGACACCCCGGAGCGGTACCCGATGCGCCGGCCCTAGCAACAGCACGCGGCGAATTTTCGTCTGCCAGCCTTGCAGTCGATTGTAGGCCCGTGCCGCCACCGGCCCCGAATACGCATAACCCGCGTGCGGTACGATCAGCACCTTGGGTGGTGCCGACCCGTCCGCCGGATCAGCGCAAGGGTTATCCTTAAGCAGCGTCTGTACCGTCTGCAGCAACACCTGCGGATTGTCCGGGTAGAACAACCCGGCGACGGCAGGTTGTCTAACGCGCATGAAAGCCTCCCATTACCTCATGAATACGCTTATTGCATACGCTGATATTGCACGCGCTAATATTGCACGCCCTGAAGCTGAAAAATTCTCGTGCGGGTCTCAGGCATGCCAGCCAAAGCGCTCGTATAATTAAAGTACGGGTATAATTATAGTCAGCTGGCCAGTAATTGAGGCCGGTAATTTAATCGGAGGTCCCGCATGGGTACCCTGGCACCGGATAGCGTCGCCACCCGTTACTGGCATCGGCTGGACGATGGGCGCGTACAGTGTGATATCTGCCCGCGGGCCTGCAAACTGCACGAAGGCCAACGCGGCGCCTGCTTTATCCGCGGTTGCGAAGACCATGCCATAGTGCTGTATAGCTGGGGCCGCTCAAGCGGCTTCTGTATCGACCCGATCGAAAAGAAACCCCTGAACCACTTTTACCCCGGTACGCCGGTGCTTTCTTTTGGAACCGCCGGCTGCAACCTGGCCTGTAAATTCTGCCAGAACTGGGATGTGAGCAAATCACGCCAGATGGATACCCTGGCTGACCAGGCCTGGCCCGAGCAAATAGCCGCCGCAGCCGAACGGGCCGGTTGTCACGCGGTCGCGTACACCTATAACGATCCGGTCGTCTTTATGGAGTACGCCCAAGACGTTGCCGACGCCTGTCACCAGCGCGGTATTCAGAGCGTGGCCGTCAGCGCCGGCTATATCTGCCCCGAACCCCGGCGCGAATTCTTTGCCCATATGGACGCCGCCAATATCGACCTGAAGGGCTTCAGCGAACGCTTTTACCAGAAACTCTGCGCCGCCCATCTCGCACCGGTTCTTGACACCCTGCTGTACCTGAAGCAAGAGACCCACGTCTGGTTTGAGATAACCACCCTGCTGATTCCCGGTGAAAACGATAGCGACCAGACGCTGGAAGCGCAGTGTCGCTGGATAGCCGACAACCTCGGTAACGCGGTGCCCCTGCACTTCAGTGCTTTTCACCCCGATTGGAAAATGCCCGATACGCCCGCCACCCCACCGGCGACCCTGACCCGCGCCCGCAAGATCGCACTGGCCCATGGCCTGCATTATGTCTACACCGGCAACGTCCACGATCGCGACGGCAGCAGCACCTATTGCCCTAACTGCCAAGCCCTGCTTATCGAGCGCGACTGGTATCAGCTGGGGCACTGGGGACTGGATGATCAAGGCCACTGCAACCATTGCGGTCAGAAGATCGCCGGGCGCTTTTCCGGCCCCCCCGGAACCTGGGGCGCAACACGGCGCGCCGTGATCATTCACCGTGCTAAAGCCTAACTATTAACCGGGCATCAAAATACCGATCCGTTCGGTCTTTTGATGACGACAAGGCCGGCGCAGGTCCGTCCTTGCCTCACGTGGCTTTGCGCCACGGCCGTCGAGGTCCGCGCCCCCTTTCCCGAACAAGCTTGTTATACTCGGATCAAAATCACCCCATCGATTGCGATTATCGGTACAAGGATCGACTATCATGAAGAAGTTAAAGCATGAAAAAGAGCTGCTGAAAGAAGCGCTGAAAGTCGGCGCGGTCTATCTGGCGAAACGCGGCGTTGGTGAGTTTGAGGCCACAGACGGTTCCGATTTGAAAATTGTCGCGGTCTACCGGCTTCTCGTGCACGACAAGCTGGTTCAGCCCCTGGCAAAAGATCAGGAAGACCTGCCGCATATGCGCCATAAACTGGCGTTATGGATATCCAAAAATCTGCCGGCGAATCACCCGTTGCGGGAAGGATAAACCGTAACGGCGGTCCGGCAGCCCGACAAACACAGGAGACGCGTGATGGACACACCCGTTCTGGTCATCGGCAATAAAAACTACTCATCCTGGTCGCTTCGGCCCTGGCTGCTGCTGCGCCACCTGGGTATTGCGTTTGACGAGGTCCGGATCGCTCTGGACACGCCCGAGTTTCAACAACAGATCAAGCGCTATTCCAACGCCGGTAGAGTCCCTGTTTATATTCAGGGCGAACGGCGTATCTGGGATAGCCTGGCCATTTGTGAGTTCCTGGCCGAAAAACATCCTGAGGCCTGGCCTTCTAGCGAAAACAGTCGCGCCTTGGCCCGATCGGTCTGTGCAGAGATGCACGCGGGCTTTAGCGCCCTGCGCAGCGAACTGCCCATGAATTGCCGGGCCCATGACCGTATAGTCAAGCTGTCAGATGCGGCCAAGCAGGATATCAGCCGTATCGAAAACATCTGGGAACTGTGCCGTAAATACCGCAAAGGCGATGGCCCCTGGCTATTTGGCGATTTTTCCGTCGCCGACGCGTTTTATGCCCCGGTAGTGGTACGTTTCAACGGCTATCGCCTCGAACTCAAGGAACACAGCCACCTCTACTGCCAAACGCAACTCAATAACACGCACCTGCAGGAATGGATGCATGCCGGGCAGGAGGAACACGAAATCATCGCGGCCGAGGAGACCGGCGAGGAACCAGGCTAGCACACGGCAAAGCCTAAATACGCGGTTTTCGCAGGTCGATTAGCGCAGAAACAGCGAAGGGCTTCGTCTGCAGGCAGGCTCCTACGGGGCAGCCCCGGGCCGTATCACCTGGACCAGCAGGCAGGCTCCTACGGGAGTGATTGGCCACTGTAGGGCGCGCTTGCCTGCGATATCGGTGCTGGCGTGAAGCCAATCGCCCGTAAGCTGGCGCCTACAGCACTATAGCCCACAACGACAACTACGACCCACGGGAAATGGCATCCGGATATTTAAAGGATAGGCTGCTAGATCACGCTGTGCTAGGCATGAAATGCTGTGCTATCGATGGCGACGAGGCGCGTCCCATGACGGAAACGAATTCATGCATTTCAGACATCCCATGACATTGTGAAAAACGCCGCTTCGCGGCGCTCTCACCGGGCTGTCTTTGACATTAATATTGCTGATATTCGTTGAAGATGCTGACTTCTTCATTGTCGCTTACCGCGTAAACGTTAAAGTCATCCTGCCGGGCCCCTTCCATATCCATACCCGGTCCGCCGGAGGGCATCCCGGGAACAACCAACAGACGTACATTGGAGCTTGCTGCGAGTAACGCCTTGATATCCTGGGCAGGAACATGGCCTTCAATCACCTTGCCGTTGACTTGCGCCGTATGGCAGGACGCAGCTTGGGGCGGCACACCGAACTTCTCTTTGTACGGGTTAACATCCTCAACCACCACATCGTTCACGGTGAAGTTATGATCCTGTAAATGGGCGATCCAACCTTTGCAGCAACCGCAGGACGCACTGCGATAAACGGTTATTTCATAGTTGTCGTCGGTTTTTCCTTCCAGCCAAACCGGATTGGCGGCAAGAGCGGATACGCTGTGGCCGGTGGCAAGCGCCAACACTAAGGGCAGTAATAGAGATCGCATGGTATTACCTCATCGATGAGCTGTTCATTAACAGCTGTTCATCCGCGTTTAAACGGGCATGAAAATACAGCCTAGGGGCCCATTTTCAATCAAAAAACGTCGAAGATCTACTTTCAATCAAAAAATGATCCTCCTGTCATTCTGCTTCGACCGGTTTAAATTTCAGCAGGCGTAATCCGTTACATACCACCAGCAGGCTGGCGCCCATATCGGCGAATACCGCCATCCAGAGCGTCGCCTCGCCTGACACCGCCAGAAGCATCACCAGCACCTTACTACCCAGAGCCATAGGGATAATATCAAGCTTGCAGTGCGACTATTACCCGGGTGGCCTATCGGCAATGTTAACGCCCCCCTGCATCGTCTATGAATCCGCTGGGTTAATAGCTGCTGGCCAGTTCATCGAGCTTTCTGCGTGTGTCCTGCCAGCGTTCCTGCTCGACCAGCGCGGCCATGCTGTGCGCTTGAGAGGCTTTCATGGCACGGATCCGCCAAGCCGCCGGGACCTGTTTGGCACGCAACCAATCGAGTACCTCAACCGCGCCTGCTCGATCATTGCACACCAACACCATATCGCATCCCGCCTCAAGAGCTACGGCGGCCCGCTCCGCAAAGCTGCCGGCGATACGGGCTCCGGCCATTGCCAGATCATCACTGAAGATAACCCCCTCAAACCCTAGCCGCTGGCGCAAAACCTGTTGTAACCAGAACGCCGAGAAGCCCGCCGGCTGATCGTCGCACCGGCTATAAATAACGTGCGCCGGCATGACCGCGTCCAACCCGCAACGGGCAAACCGCGCAAACGGACGTAGATCGCTGGCCTCGATAGCCTCATAGTCGCGTTCGTCGATCGGCAGTTCCAGGTGCGAATCGGCAGCCACCGCACCGTGACCGGGGAAGTGCTTACCGGTCGTCGCCATACCTGCCTCGTGCATCCCCGCCATCAGCTCACCCGCCAGGGCGATAACCGGCTCGGAGCGGGCACCGAAGGCCCGATCCCCGATCACGCTGCTGATACCGCAATCCAGATCCAGCACCGGGGTAAAACTAAGGTCGATACCGTGGGCGATCAATTCCGCAGCCAGCAACCAGCCGCAGTCCCGTGCCAATTCAAGCGCCGCCGCGGGCGTTTCCTGGCACAGCTGTCCCAGATGCGCCATGGGCGGCAGCCGGGTAAAACCGTCACGAAACCGCTGCACCCGTCCGCCTTCATGATCGACGGCAATCAGCAATTGCGGACGAATGGCCCGAATATCAGCGGTCAGTTCACACAGCTGCTCAGGGCTTTCAAAATTACGCCTAAACAGAATAACCCCGCCGACGGGGTCGCGTAACAGCAGGTCCCGCTCCTCGTCACTCAGCGTGGCTCCCTGTAGATCCAGCATCAACGGACCGGCAGCGCTCATGGTGTTACTCCTCAATCAATACCGGTGTCCCGACCGGGACCCTGTCAAATAACCAGATAATATCGTCGTTGCGCATGCGAATGCAGCCATGAGACGCGGCAACGCCCATGGGTTCGGTGTCCGGGGTACCATGGATATAAATAAAGCGTCGCTGGGAATCGACAGCACCCAAGCGATTACGCCCACGCTCTTCCCCGCACAGCCAGAGGATTCGACTGAGTATCCAGTCCCGTTGCGGAAACCGTTCGGCCACCGGCACGCTGTAGATTTCACCGGTTGGCCGCCGTCCCACAAAGATCGCGCCAGTGGCAGCATCTTTGCCAATCTTGGCGCGGATACGATGACAACCGCGCGGCGTCTGCAGGCTAGCGTTCTGCTCCCCTGCGCCACGACGCGCGCTGGAGATAGAAAACGCGCGGATGATGCTCTCAGCAAAACCCTCCTCGGGGTTATCCGCATCCAAAAAGAACAACGTTTGTTGCGCCAGACTGATCCGAATCTGCTTCATGGTAAGAGGTCAGCCCTTTATTGCTGTTTGGCTTCAGGTTATCACTATGCCCCTTCCTGCCGGGCCTGCTCACGACGCCGTAACGGCTAGCAAGCCGTCTAAGCAGGTCCAATGCGGTCGATAACCGCATTGCTAGTGCCCGGTTTATAAAGCATGGGCTTAGGAGAAAAAGCGCGCCTTGTTTATACGATCCCACCAGGTTAATAGCACCCGATCCGCAACGCTGGACATACCCAGACCAAATCGCTCACTCAGCGTTTTCTTGAACGCGAAACGCACCTGATACACATCGGCTTTATCGCAAGCGTCCACCAAATAGTCATCGCTGGTCTGCAGCTGGTCAACCAACTTCTTCTCCAGGGCTCGGGTGCCGAACCAGACATCGCCGTTGGCAACTTCTTCGATATTGAGCTGGGGACGGTGATCCACCACAAAGTCCTTGAACAGACGGTGGGTATCTTCCAAATCTTCAACAAATTTCTCGCGATCCTTATCGGTGTTCTCACCAAACATGGTGAGAGTGCGCTTATGCTCACCGGCGGTCAGCAGTTCGACATCGATATCATGCTTTTTCAGCAAGCGATTGAAGTTGGGTATTTGCGCCACAACGCCGATAGACCCCAGCACGGCGAAAGGGGCGGCAATGATCCGGTCGGCAATGCAGGCCATCATATATCCACCACTGGCCGCGACCCGGTCCACCGAAACAACCAGCGGAATTTTCCGATCACGAATACGCTGCAACTGTGATGCCGCCAGGCCATAGGAGTGCACCATGCCGCCGGCGCTTTCCAGGCGCAGCATGACTTCATCCTTTTCGGTCGCCAAGGTCAGAATGGCGGTGATCTCTTCCCGCAACGGCTCAACATCGGACGCTTTGATATCACCGTCAAAATCGAGGACGAAAACACGCTTTTTATGTTCTTCTTCGGGATCGATACCTTTTTTAATCTCTTTCGCACGCGCCTTTGCTTCGGCTTTATCTGCTTTCTTTTCTTCTTTGCGCTGCTTTTTCAACCAGTCCTTGTCCAAAATGGCTTCTTTGAGTGTATCGGCCATATCCTCAAGGTCATCATTGAGGTGCTTCACTTCGATATGACCCTCACTCTCATGCCGGCTGCGCATCGCTAGCATGGACGCGGCGCCAACGACCACCAAGATGGCCGCCACAAAAGTAAACACTTTGGCAAAAAACATTCCGTATTCGTACAAAAAGTCCAGCACAACACCTCCAGATAGCTGCGAACCCGTTCGCCACAGCGCAATAATTACGTGAAGACAAGCCAGGAGCAGCCCTCTTCGCAATGGCGACGCGGAAACCTTCGTTAACGCCTGCCCGTCAAAGCGCCGATTGTAGCAAATTGCTCGCGCAACAGGGATATACCGATCGCATCAGATCGGCGCGAGCAGCTATTCTCAGAGTCGATACGAAACTGCTACTATACCAGCCCCGCAAACGGTGATGAGTCAAAGGTCAATGAAAACGGTACCCGAAGTAATGGCCCGCCTGGCCAGCAAGTTTCAACCCGAGCAGGCGCAGGGAATGAATAAAGTCTTTCAAATCGACATCACCGACGACCACCCCTATATGATCCATATCCGCGGCGGTGAATGCCAGGTGGAACCCGGGGAGCACAGCGATCCCGACGTCACCCTGATTATGGACAGCCAGGCGTTCGCCGATATCATCTATGGCGATCTCGGCGGCACCAGTGCCTTTCTGAGTGGCCGATTGCGCGCCGAAGGCGATGTGATGCTGGCCACCAAACTGGGCAAACTGTTTAAACGCAAACCGGGCTAATAGCGCCGACCCTTCGACAAGCAATCTGGCCGTTACGCGCGGAAGATTAGGGCTGGCCAGTTTGATTAGACAAACCTAATATTCCGATATGCGTATAGCGGCACCACAGCGACGCATAACCAGGCACGCAGCTGTATGCCGCGACGACATTTTTCTGGGTATTAGGTCGCCGCTTTAGTAACCCGGCGGGTTAATAGATGGGAACCTATGTGTCCGCCAGGTTAATAGTAACCTGCGCGGTACGCAGCCAGCTATCCAGGTCATCCATGGTATAACAACCATCGTCCTCTCGGGCCACCAGGGAGGACTGAAACTGCAGAACCTCGCGCAATTGCGCATCCCGCACCTGCTGCGGCGCATTCGCCAACAACCGTTCGGCGTCCTTGAAGCGGCGCGATCGACGCATCAGATCGAGACGTAACAACAGGCTGGTATCGGGCTCAGCCACCTGCAACCCTTCGGATTCGGCCTTGTCGATCCGCTTTAACGCCCAGAGCCGGCATTGCCGCGCGACACCGGTCTGATCCAGATCGTCGCAGGCCCAAGCCGCATGGATGCAGGCCCACGCTGCACTCAACCACTGCTGGTTGGCCTGGCAGATCAGGTCCCAGCACAACAGACGGTTTGCCAGCCCGGGATAATCAGGGTGATTAAGCTGTATCTTGTACAAGGCGCCAGCAACGATGGCGTGTTCGACGTCGCCACCTTGGCTGAGGTCAGGCGCACTATAGCCGCAATTCGGACAACAAAAGACTTCGCCATCCAGCAGTTCACGCATCATCCCCGGTGGGCGGGTATCAAGATCAAAGGAACCGAAAACGGGTCCGCCGACAGGAATAGGATAACTATGGGTATGCTGGCACATAGCACAGCATTGCTCCCGTTTATGATACGCCGTCATGAATGATGCCCCTGGCCTGTTATCGCGAAGCACTGCTGTCCGCTTCTGCAGGTTATTATCGTTAGAATCACTGCGCATGTCCGTCCTTGTCTCATGTGGCCTTATGCCACGGCGACATTTTTTACTCGGTATTGCGTTGTCGCCTCAATAAGAGTACTGCTTTTACGCGCCGCTGTAACCTGACCAAAAGACTAACGCCCCCAGACCAACAGTTGATTGTTAGCCGGCATCGCGGTATCCGCAATCAACTGGAGTCCTTGCTGTTTAGCTCGCTGATCCACCGCCTCAAAATCGCGAATACCGCTGCGAACATCCCGCGTTTTCAGCCAGCGGTCAAACTGCTCATTACTGGCACTGGTATAGGCGCCTTCATAACGAAACGGGCCATAAACAACCAGATACCCGCCCACGTGCAGATGCTGACCCACGCCCCGGAAGAAATGCTCAACCTCGGGCCAGCCCATGATGTGCAATGTATTGGCGCTGTAGATCAGATCGACATGCCCGCTCCCCCCAACGACGGTCGGTGACATCCAACGCCAATGGCGGCGGCATCGAACGCTCAGCAAACGCCGCCAGATTAGCCGCTAACGCCGGCTGATTCGCTGACATTTCAGTACATTGCCACTCCAGACCATCGATCTGCGAATTGAAGTAGACCGCGTGCTGGCCCGAACCGCTGCCGATCTCCAGTACCCGCTGCCCTGGCGCCAGATAATCACGCAATTGCTGTAAAATAACCTGCTTATTACGTTCGCTCGCCTCACTGAAATTCAGCATGCTATTGCCCTGCCGACTGTTAGCGCCCGACTGACTACCATTACCCTGCTTATTGCTAGCACCCTACTCACTGCTCGCCGCCTCCGGAGCCGCTTGCAGCTGTGCAATCTGCAGCTGCAACGTGGCGACCTGTGCTTCGAGGGTCGCCACCCGCGCTGCCAGCCCGCCTCCATCATGCGTATGATCCGCAACATCATGACCGTGCTCATCACTCTCCGGTAGCGCCGACTGATCACTGAACAGATGGACGAAACGCGATTCACGCTTCCCTGGCTCACGCGGCAGTTGTCGTACCAGGGGCTCGGTTTCACGCGACTTTAGCTCGTTGAGGCACGATTCGACCTGGCTGACATCTCGGAACTCACACAAGCGTTGGGTGCGGGTACGCATTTCACCCGGCGTCTGTGGCCCGCGCAGAAACAGCGTAATGATGATCCCCAGCGCCTGCGGTGACAGTTTTAGCTCACCAAATTCGGTGTTGCAGAACCGGTGACGATACTTACTAACCCGGCTGCCGTGACCGGTTTCAGCCTTAACCACGCGCCGCGCACTCAGCGCATCCAGCGTCTGCTGTACGGTGCCTTCATCCAGATCCATAACCGGATCCCGGTTGCTCTTCTGGTTACAGGCCAGCATCAGTGCATTCAGCGAAAGAGGGTATTGATCGGGCGTGGTCAGCTCTTTTTCCAATAACGCGCCCAATACGCGGACTTCCAGTGTAGATAAATTCCTATCCACGGTAACTCCTTGATTCTGGTCTTCGTATGATTATTCAGAAGTAGCAGGGACGCGTTAAAAAAGCAACCATAACGAGGAACTAGGGCGGCGCGAGGCACCTGCTAGGAGCGAAACGGATAAAAAAGGCGACAGGCTTCAAGCGGCAGGCGGCAGAAGGGGAATAGCGTGCATAACATAAAAAACCGGCCGCTCTGTGAATCAGCGGCCGGTGGGGGCGATTAGGCGTTATCGCTGTTCACGGCTAGGCTCTGCGCGAGTGCCCGGTATTCCTTCTCCCAGCGCTTGCCCTCTTTCTTGGACGCGGCGCCGAGCGTATTCAGTGCGTGGCGAACCCGTGCGCGGGACAGGTCCGGCCCCAGAATCTGCATGGAGTCGACGACCGACACCGTGGCCGAGGTGCCGGCAATGGCGACAAACAGCGGAAACAGGAAATCGCGGATTTTAAAGTCCATCGCTTTACCCAATGCACTCAGTGCCGCAAAGATGGCGTCCTTCTCCCACTGGCGCTGCGCCTCGAGGTGCCAGAGCGCAAACTGCAGAATGCGGCGTACCTGTTCGGTTTCAAGACTCTTATGCGCAAAGGCCTCCTCTTTCAGGTCGAGCATGCCCGCCATCAGGAAGCCGGCCAGCGGCACCACATCGGAGAATTTTTCTACCCGAGGCTGAATCAAGGGGATAATCGGCGACAGATAATCGCTGTTTAGCGCCCACTCCTGAAAACGTCGTGCGAATGCTTCGCTATCCAGGTTTTCACGGATCCACAGGCCATTCAGCCAGCTAAGTTTTTCGATATCAAAAATCGGGCCGCCCAACGAGACCCGCTGAATATCGAAGTTATCGAACATCTCCTGCCGGGAGAACTTCTCCCGCTCATCCGGCATGGACCAGCCCATACGTGCGAGATAGTTGAGTACGGCTTCGGCCATATAGCCCATGCGCTGGTAATAGAGGATGCTGGTAGGGTTCTTACGCTTACTCAGCTTGGACTTATCGGGGTTGCGCAGTAGCGGCAGATGGCACAGTACCGGTGCATCCCAGCCAAAGTATTGATACAGCAGCAGATGCTTCGGCGCGGAGTTGATCCACTCTTCACCACGGATAACATGGGTAATGCCCATCAGGTGATCGTCAACCACATTGGCCAGATGGTAGGTCGGCATACCATCGGCCTTCATCAGTACTTGCATATCGACTTGCGTCCAGTCGATATCGATCCGGCCACGCAGCATATCATCCACTTCACAGGTGCCTTCGGCAGGTACCTTCATGCGCACCACGTGCGGCTCGCCAGCGCTAAGGCGCTGCGCGACTGCAGCCGGGTCGAGGTCAACACAGTGGCCGTCGTAACCGATGGGCTGCTTATTCGCCATCTGTTCGGCACGCAAGCTATCCAAACGCTCGCTGCTGCAGAAGCAACGGAATGCATGACCGCTTTCGACTAACTGATCACAGTGGGTCTTGTAGATATCCCCGCGCTCACTCTGCCGGTACGGCCCGTGAGCACCGCCAACATCCGGACCTTCGTCCCATTCCAGGCCTAACCATTTCAGGGAATCCAGGATCGCCTGCTCCGATTCCGGCGTGCTGCGTGTCTGATCGGTGTCTTCAATCCGCAAGATAAATTCGCCGCCATGCTGGCGAGCAAAAGCAAGATTAAACAAGGCTATATACGCAGTGCCTACGTGAGGGTCACCGGTCGGGGAAGGGGCAATTCGAGTACGAACAGTCATCGCTTGGAAGATTCCGCTCTGCTAGGAAAATGGGACTGAAAAAAAACCATTATAGCGGGATGTCAGCCGGAGCGGCCAGCGCTTACTTTTTATTCTGAGGCAATACGTAACCTGGCATCAAAATACCGCTCCATTCGGTCTTTTGATGACGACAAGGTTTCCACGCTGCAGACAGAATCGTTATACTATAACATTACATTCTGGAGCCCCCTATGAAACCTCTGTTTCTGGTACTAACCGCCCTGCTAACGTACAGCGCTTCCGCACAGGCGCTGGACGTAGTCACAAGTATCAAACCCTTGCAACTACTAACACAGGACCTGATCGCTGCCGACGATCGGGTAACCCTGCTGCTTCCGACAACGGCGTCACCCCACGACTACCAGATGCGCCCTTCCGATATGCGCAAACTGCAGCAGGCCGACCTGTTTCTGTGGATCGGTCCCCAGATGGAACGTTTTCTGACGCGCCCCCTCGCGTCGGCCGTAGCGCCCCACAAACGCTTGGCGCTGCTGGATACACCGGAACTCAGCCTGCGTTATGGCGGACACCAGCACGATGATCATGAAGCACAGGGCCATGAAGCACAGGGCCATGAAGTACAGGACCCTGATGAACAGGGTCATCACGAACCGCACCATCACGAAAAAAGTCACAGCGAGCAGGCGGTTGAAAACGCCGCTACCCAAGACCCTGCCAGCCTCGACCCGCATATCTGGCTCAGCCCCAGCAACGCCGCCAAAATGGCTAGGCATATCAGTGCGGCACTGCAACGCCTCAACCCGTCACAGACCGAGCACTATCAGCAAAATCTGGCGCGCTTTTTAGTCAGGCTGCAACAGGCCGACGCGGCTATCCAGGCCAATATCGAACCCTTGCGCGGTCAGGGCTACGTGGTCTTTCACGACGCATTTGGCTATTTCGAGCAACACGTTGGCCTGGCGCACCTGGCTGCCTTCACGCCCTCGCCAGAACGACGCCCGGGAGCCCAGCAGATCGACCGTATACGCCAGGTCCTGCAATCCCATCGCGCCACATGCCTGTTTACCGAGCCGCAGTTTAAATCACCCTTGATTCGAACCGTGACCCAGGACCTGACGGTCACGCAGGTAGAACTGGATCCCATGGCCGGCGGCATCGCCGTCGTTGATGGCTATACCGCCCTACTCGCCGATCTCGGGCAACGCTTTGGTCAATGCCTACAACCGCCGGGGCATTAGCGCGCATTCTGCTCAACTTATTAACCTGGTATCAAAACAGAGATGTCTAACACGGTAAAAAATATCACTTCGTAAGGAACTTTCTGCGGAGTAATGACTCTTACAAGAACTGCGATACATTGCAGTGTTATTCGTTATCTCCTTCTCAATGCCTTCGACCCCGCTTGCGGGGTCTTTTTTTGTCTATCAACCGAGCATTAAAAAAACGACGCTATAAAATACTACCGGTGCCGCCACGGCCCTTTTGAATTATCCAAACGAGCGCATGACATCCAGAAAGATATCACCGTAGCGTTCCAGCTTACGCTTGCCGACACCACTGATCTGGTTCAACGCCGAGAGCGAAACCGGTCGCCGCTCGATCATTTCTACCAGCGTCGCATCATTAAAGATAACGTAGGGGGGCACATCCTGCTCATCGGCCAGATCGCGGCGCAAACCACGCAGCGCTTCCCACAGCTCGCGCTCTTCACCACTGAAACGCTGATGACTGGCCACGCGCACGCCACGCTTTGCGACGGGACGCTTGTCCCGGCGCAGTTGTATCGATTCATCGCCCTTCAACAGGGGGCGACAACTGGCCGATAACTTAAAAGCGCCATAGCCATCGATATCCACATCCAATAACCCGCGTGCCACGAGCTGGCGAAACAATGAACGCCACTCATCCACACTCAGATCTTTACCGATACCGAAGGTCGACAGTTGCTCATGCTGGTTGGCGGTAACTTTTTCGGTGGCCTTGCCGAGAAGGACATCGACCACATGATTCACACCAAATCGCTGACCGGTGCGATACACCGTCGAGAGGGCTTTGCGGGCCGCTTCGGTCCCATCCCAGGTCTGTACCGGGTCGAGACAGGTGTCGCAGTTTCCACACGCCGGGTGGTCCGCCTCACCAAAATAATTCAACAACGACTGGCGCCGGCAACTGGTTATTTCACACAGCCCCAGCATCGCCTCCAAACGCTGGCGCTCAATCTGCTTCTGCAACTCGCCCGCGTCGCCGCCTTCAAGCATCTGCCGCAAGAAAATGACGTCTTGCAAGCCGTAGACCATCCAGGCATTGGCCGGCTCGCCATCGCGACCTGCACGCCCTGTTTCCTGATAGTAGGCTTCAATACTCTTGGGCAAATCCAGGTGCGCAACAAAACGCACATTCGGCTTATCGATCCCCATACCAAAGGCGATGGTGGCCACGACAATCACCCCCTCTTCCGCCAAAAAACGGTGCTGATTCGCCTGGCGTTGCTGGGCCGATAGACCCGCATGGTAGGGCAGGGCATCCCACCCCTGTTCCTTTAGCCACTGCGCCGTTTCATCGACTTTGCGCCGTGATAGACAGTAGACAATGCCCGCATCTTCGTTATGCTCGGTCTCGATAAAGGTCTTAAGTTGCTGGCGGGCATTCTGCTTCTGGGCGATGCGATAGCGAATATTGGGCCGGTCAAAGCCACGTTCAAAGACCGCCGCCTCTTCCAACGCCAAGCGATGAATGATCTCCTGACGCGTTCGTTCATCGGCGGTCGCTGTCAAGGCAATACGGGGGATCGTCGGGAACTGCTCGTGCAATACCGACAGTTTCAGGTATTCGGGGCGAAAATCATGGCCCCATTGCGAGACGCAGTGGGCCTCATCGATGGCAAACAGTGCCAGCCGGCACGACTGCAGCAACCCAAGGGTGCGCGGCTGCAATAACCGCTCAGGGGCGATATACAACAGATCCAGCTCGCCATTGCGCAGCGCATCTTCCACCCCGCGCACCGCTTCAAGATCCAGTGCTGAATTTAGGTAAGCCGCTCGAACACCCTGCTGCAGCAGCGATTGAACCTGGTCCTGCATCAGGGCTATCAAGGGCGACACGACCACCCCGACACCCTCGCGCAGCAGAGAGGGCAGCTGAAAGCAGAGTGACTTACCGCCGCCGGTGGGCATCAGGACCAGCGCATCGTCGCCGCGAAGCAGCGTCGCAATGACCTGATCCTGTGGCGGGCGAAAACTGTCGTAGCCGAAGGTTGCGCGCAGACGCGCGAGAGCATGATCTAACATGGCGACGCATTATGCGCTTGCCCTGCGCCGCTGTCACCCGAAATAGACGGCCAACAGCAATCCACTGGCCGTCGAAAAGGTATCCGGCGTTTCCAGCACACGCCCAGCACTCGGCCCGCCAGTACAGGGATCAACGCACGCCCAGCATACGTAAAGAAGGTCCGGGGCTACTCAGGCTCTGGCGGGAGATGTACAATGGCCGGCCCGCAGCCTAGAAGAGCTTTGCCAACTATGTCCGATATCACTCTACTCAGCGAAGCTGAAGTCGATCAGTTGGAAACATTCCTGTTTTCTGACGCGGTCTCCGATGAAGCGTTCGACTACCCCGGCTTGCATGGTTTTCTCTGCGCACTGGCGGTATCTCCGGTCGAGGTCCCCGAAGCGGAGTGGCTGGATGTGGTGTTCGATGGCGAGGCAAATTTCGCGGATAACGCTGAGCAAGCGCAGATTCTTGGCATGATTCGTCGTGAGCTGGCCGCACTACGCCTGGAGCTTGAGCAGGATGAGCCGCTTGAACTGCCTTGTGATCTGACGCTCGATGACGAAGACCCCCTGCTTACCGTCTGGGCTCAAGGGTTTCTGGAGGCGGTCTTCATGCGGGAGAAAGACTGGTTTAACGCCAGAGAAGAGGAGGTGGCCGAGCTGATGCTACCCCTTATGCTGGCGTCCCAACTGTTCGACGAACCCGAATTCACGGAAATGCGTCGCGATACAGCGCTCTGCCAGTCCCTGTGCGAAGAGATTCCGGAACTGATCACGGACCTTTATCTGCACTATCGGCTTCCCGAGGAAGCGAAAAAAGGCCCCTCGCAACGCCCGGGTAATAAACGGCGCTAAGCCCGTTGAGCTGTCTGCCGGTTTGCGCAGCATGTGCAATCGGCAGAGCGTCGAATCACGCATTCCCGTTGCTTAAGCAGACTAAAGCTCTCTGCTGGTCCAGTGACCTGCTTGTTAACTAACCTGCTTGCTCACTAACCTACTTGCCCACAAACCTGCTTGCTCACTAATCCGATTGTTCCGTTAGCCACTATTTCTGCATCAATAATAACCGCCACGACTGGGGCGCTGCTGCTGAAGTTTCTCGTAAGGCCAGTAGGTAACCTGCGAAAAACCACCAATCCTCAGCACCCGCACCCGGCTACCGGGTGTGAGCTCGCCCGCATGCTCGGTGGGCTGACTCAGCGTAATCACTTGCCCGGAATCCAGTTGAATCACCAACCCCATCATTTCCACCAGACGGCTCTGCCCACCGCTTTGCTCCTGTACATGACGAACCTCTACCTCCTGCAAGAGCCCAAACTCCACCCACTGCCGGGGCTGCGCCGTCTCGACATGGGTTGAGAGCGCCTGATCGGAATCAGGGCGCAACCCTGCGCATCCCGCCAGCAGCAACACGGCGAACAGCGTTATTGCGTATCTCATCATGGTAATACCCCACTTCGCACCAGACGCACGCCATGTGGTGCGTTTATGCCTGATCAACTCCTTTGCCCATATACCTCATGCAGTTTAGACCAGCCGTAGTAGCACTGCGTTCAGATAGCCCCAACAGAAACTCAGCACGCGCTGATACCAGGGGCGTGCCAACCACTGACTGAGGGTGATTTCTTCGGATTTCTGCATATCACGGTGTATTTCTTGGCAGACAACACGCGTCAACGCGGCGTCCACCACCTCCTGATTCGCCTCCAGATTCCAGCGCAGGTTCCAGTGGTCCAAATTACAGGACCCGACCGACACCCAGGCATCGCAAACACCAACTTTGGCATGCAGAACCGCAGGCTGATATTCATAAATACGCACCCCACTGACCAACAGCCGTTTGTAATAACGTCGCGCTGCATGATAGATACCGGGATGATCGGTCAGCGGCCCTGCCAACAACAACCGGACATCGACGCCTCGCAGCGCCGCATTGCGCAACGCGCGCTGAATCGACCAGGACGGTAGGAAATAGGCGCTAACCAGCCACACGCGCGACTGAGCCTGATTGATCTGGGCGCGAAAATGCGCCTTGATCTGCTGCTGACGGATACCTTCAGTTGTGGCAACCCGCATTCGCGCCACGCCCGCAGGGCGAGCCTGGCGGGCTATTTCAACGGGTTGTCCCGGGTGTGTGTTCCAGCTTCGTTGAAAAAGCCGCACCCAATCTTCAACGACCGGACCCTGCACGCGGAGCATATATTCATGCCAAGGCGGCGCGCCTCCCTCACCGTAAAGAAAAGCATCGGTTAATCCGGTTCCGCCAATAAACGCCGTCTGCCCATCCACAAGCAGCATCTTGCGGTGGTCGCGGGAAAAATTATCATTCCACTTATGCCACGCCAACGGGTTATAGAAGCGTAGCGAAACCCCGGCGTCGAGTAACCGTCGCCGGTCGGTCGCACGCAATCCTCGGGCGCCAAAATGATCGAAGAGAAGGCAAACCACAACACCACGCGTGACGGCTGCCAAAAGGGCTTCAATAAGCTGATTCATCAGCCGCCCTGAACTGACAAAATAAAATTCCAGCAGCACGTTGTTTTTCGCGCTGGAGACTGCCATCAGCATTGCGGGAAAGTAGCGCTCTCCATCCACCAACAACTGTGCCTGGTTTTTCTCTCGCCAATGCCAGATTCGACGCTTCAACACCCGCGACTCCTACTCAGCTCAGAACGCGCCTCCTCAACGTGTAACCGGGTATCAACATACCGTCTGTTGGCATATAGATACCGGCGAAACGGGCTATGACGCACGCGGTCTGTCGTCGCGTAAGCACATCCTTGTGCTGCTTGTGGGTCGCGTAGCCGTTATCTCTGCCGTGCAATCCGTACGCGTTACGTCCCGCTGCAAGGTGCCGATTCAGGCACATCGCCCGTGCGCGCCTGCCATTCAGCAGGGGTGTAGAGATGCAGAGCCAGGGCGTGAATGGCGCCCTGCAACTCTTCGGCGAGCAAGGCATAAATTATCTGGTGACGGGCCACCGGCCGCTTACCGTCAAAGCCATCCGACACACAAACCAGCTTAAAATGGCTGTCGCCGGCGGGACCGCGATGCAGATGGCTTTCATTGACGATCTGCAGGTGGTCAATGTTTAAACCTTGATTCAATTTTGTTTCGATGACCTGTTGCATACCCATGTAACACTTCCTTTAACTTACCGACTGTTGAGATACGAGGGTATCTGTTGACGTGCTATAAGTCACCGTTCCCTCTCTGCGCATGGCAATACCGACGAAGCACATCACGATACCGACTGGACACGTGGCACATTGCGCGCGCGTCACGCAGTGTAATGCGAACAACCGGCCTGAGTCGACTCTCGGTGGTAGCGCGCGTTTGGCGCTAGCCACCGCACGCACTATTAACCGGGCATCAAAATACCGATCCATTCGGTCTTTTGATAACGACAAAGCCGGCGCCTGTCCGTCCGTGTCTCACGTGGCTTTACGCCACGGCGGTTCATCCATGAACCGCCTATTAAGGCGATATTTTTTGCTCGGTATTAAGCTGCCGCCTTAATATTAGCCGGCATCGTCTTTATCCAGTGCGGAGAAGTGATGATGAATCCGACGCGTCCCCCACCACACGGTCAACACCACCATCGGCACCGATAAGCCGGTCGCCACCGCTTTATCCAACGGCACACCCAGTTCGTACAGGGTTTCAAACAGGATTTTCAACAGTCCCACTAAATAATAGCTGATTGCGGCCACCGACAGTCCTTCAACGGTTTGCTGCATCCGCAATTGAATCTTACTGCGCCGGTCCATGGAGCTGAGCAGTTGCTGATTCTGCTCTTCAATACCCAATTCAACCCGTGTGCGCAGCAGCTCACTGGCACGGTCAATACGGGTCGACAGATCGTCTAACCGTGCGCCCATCACCTCGCAGGTTCGCACCGCCGGTGATAAACGCCGCACCAGGAACTCATTGATGGTCAGATGCCCGGCCACCTCCCGCTCTTTCTCGCGCAGTACTTCCAAACGCTGCAGAACCACCTGGTGGTAAGCACTGGTGGCTGAAAACCGGTAGTTCGTGCTCGATCTATGCGCTTCGACCTGCGAGGCCATCTGCGAAAGACGGGTTAACAGGCTTCGCTCCTCATCGGCCCCTCCCGGCGAGGCTATCGCCAGGGTAATGGCTTTGAGCTTGAGATCAAGCCGCGTTAGCTGCGGTGCCAGCTCTCTCGCCAGCGGCAACCCCAGTGTCGACATAAGACGATACGTTTCCAGCTCAATAAAGCGCTGACTCAAGCGGCCCATTTTTGATTCGCTTAATCCCATATTGTAGATCAGGAAGCGACCAAAACCGTCGCTGTGCAAGCGGAACGTGGTCCAAACCTCGGCCATACCATTCACCGGCTGGCTGCCGACCATACGCAGTTTTTCAAAATAGTCTGACACCTCCAGCGGTGTGATACCCCGATGCTTTTGACCATCTTCTATCTGGAGGTGAAACGCAGCCACGACCGTACCGGGTAACAAGTTTAGCCACTCCTGGGGAACGTAATCGATGGCATTACGCTCAAAGGGTTTACCGCCACTGCCCCCCTGATGAATAAACGTGTAGCCGGAGAACTCCATATGCCGCTCCCAGCGGAGCTCGAACAAGCCAAAATCCTGATGAAAACACGGCATTTTGGTCGTTGGCGCGGTCACTTGAAAACGGGTACAGAGCGCCGTGAGTAACGCCATCTCCTCTTCCAATAATTTGCCGCCATGCTGGATGGCGATATGCGTCATCTGTGCCGGTGTGGAAACAACATGGAAGGGGCGGCTATGCAGCTCGTTATACAGATCTTCACGCAGCGGATGAACCTGCAGCTTTTGCAAGACACCACTTAATGGTTGGGCGCGCGGCATAGCCTCGGCTTTTATGCCTGTTGGCGTACCAGGATCAGAAGGCGCGTCCCGCAACGGGTCCGTGCTAACCGCAGGTAGGTCACTCATCGTCAATTCTTTCCTCTTGATCACATACCGTCTGGTTGCCATACCCGTAGTTAACAGACACATTGTGTTATTATTAATAGCGCTCCAGGAATCAATAGCGCCAGAAAAAACAGCCCTAAAATAAAGTAGCCCCTGAAGCAAACCGCGCCAAAAAATTATCAGGCCGGATCAGGAGTATAATCCAGGCGCCTGCCGATTTAATGACCGAGCATTACGGCGTACGCGACCTTTTTAGCACAGCGCCGGCCCCTTTGAATACTGCAACCTCATCTTACAGACCTCGTTTCGGCCACCGTCGGCCACCGTCAGAGCCTCGCGCGGACGATCCCGGATAACGCTTCGCCATCGCTTGCGGTATACTCCCGCCCTCTGTTATTACAAACCCTACGCCATGATTATTCGAGTGTTGTCAGAACTGGAACAGCCTGACCAGTGGATCCGATTCTGCCAGCGGGAAAATCCTTACTGTTATATCAAGCAACCGGATAGCCTGGTTGACTTCCAAACAAGCTTCCTGACCCTAACCCAACTTGACGGCAGCATTCGCGACGGGCGTGATGCCATTAAATACAGCATCGGCTCACGCAGTAGCGTGGAGCCTGCCTGGCTGTTTATCAAGCATTGCAATTTCAGCCTAAAACGGATGCTGGCCGGCCTGCAACAACTGGAATTTAATGGCAATGCGCGCGACAACAGCCTACGCGGCTTGATCCGCGATGTAACGGTGCGCAAATTTTTCTCCAAAGAAAAGGCGCTCATCTCACCCACCACCCTCGCAACCCTGGAGCCTGTCCGCCGTCGCCCCCAACGGTGGAACTTGCATGACATCTGCGCGTTGCTGGCCAACAATCAATTCAGCGACCTGCGCCGCCATCTGGACACCCCACGCCTGCCTTCGGCACCGCCTCTCTCTCTAGCCGCGGATCCAGAACAGGCGAATTTCACGCCACTTGGCATCACCCAGCAAGCGCATGGCCACACGGGTTCATCTAACGCAGGGGAGACTAACGCGGGGGAGACCAACAAAGGGTTGTCAGCAGCATCGCCGAATTTAACTACGCCTTGCGCGTCCATTTCGCCACTGCAATTAATACTCGAACTGATTGAGGCGCCACAGCGTTGGCAACTTCACCAGCATCATTCGCGCTTCCTGCTGGCACGGGACGAGCGCCTCCATTGCAGCTTTATCCCCCAGCTTATGGTCTCGGCCTGAGTAATGGCTATTAACCTAGCATCAACATACCGATAACCTGGCATCAACATACCGATCCATTCGGTCTTTTGATGCCGACCAGGCCGGCGCATATCCGCCCTAGTCTCACGTGGCCTTATGCCACGGTCGCATCATTTACGGCAGCCACCAAACGCCGGTGTCTGGCCAGGTAGGCCGGTGTACGGGCCTTAGGTAGTTTTTCGACAAAATGATAGCGTGCCATGTGATAGCTGGGATCAAACCCGCAGACGGTCGTTCAGGGTCATTCGTGCCAGTTCTTCCTGCCGCTAATCCGCCAGTGGCTTCGCGGCCTCAGTCAGACGGCTAGAGCGCACGCCTATCCAGCACGTCTTGCAGAGAGTCATCGACCTCATCGTCCTCCAGTGGTGGCGCGGCATCCTTCTGTAACCAGGCCTGCACTTCTTGGGGATTTTTAAATTGCGGCATACCGGTCCAGATTGTGGACATCAAGTTCGCCAGTTCAACCAGCAACTGATTGGAGTGGTTACTGAATAAACGCGGACCAATGCGAGCCAGAAACCACTGCAGAATAATCCGCCGCTGCTTCTCCTGATTGCTGTGCACATGCGCCTTGAGTGCCTCCAGCGCACCTTCCAATCGCTTGCGGTCGCCTTCAGAAAGGTCGGTGCCCATGGTAACCAGCTGGAGTTCCAACCAAACATCCGACAGCGGTTTTTGCTCCTTACTCATGATTACTTCACCTCATCACTACTAGGCCTCAGCGACAACACGCGACTACCGACCTCCCATGCTCTGACCGAGCTACACGCGATGACCGAGTATTTTTTATTGCTTCTAAACCTCTAAGCCTCTAAGCCTCTAAGCCATCGCTATCGGAAAACAAATGCCTTATATCAATAGTAGTGCATATCAGTAGCAAGCACTATGCGAAATCCTCAGGTTTAACGGCTCCAACAGTAGAGATAAAAGAGCCTACCAATTAGATAAAAACAGCCCTGTTCTGGTCAATAGCACGTCTACTCTCTAACACCTAACACCTAACACCTAACACCCAGCACCCAGCACCCAGCACCCAGCACCCAGCACCCAGCACCCAGTATCTTCCTAACTGGACGCTCGTGCGAACAGCTCGCACTCAGCTTCTAGAGCCCGCTTCCTAACGGCCTGAACCGGTTCATCTACAGTATAGCTTAGCGGCATAGCAGCACAGGAGCGCCGATCAATCCGGCTCAGGCGGGCTCAAATCAACCCGAAACACATCCGTCAGAATTTTTTCCAGCGCCAACGCTGCGGCGGATAAGGGATGACGGTGCCGACTCAGTATCCCGACACGCCGTGAAACCGCCGGTGCAATCAACGGGCGACACTGCGCCCCCATCTCCTGCATCTGCTCAATACACAACGAAGGCACCACGCTGACGCCCAAGCCCATGGCCACCATCCGCCCGATCGTGACCAGCTGGTGCGCTTCGAAGACCGTCGACAACTGCACCCCCTGATTCGCCAGCTGCTCTTCCATCATCAGACGGATACTGGACGGGCGCTGCAACAAGATAAAGTTTTCTGCCGCCAGCGTCTTCCAACTCAGCTGCGTCTTAGCCAACAAGGCGTGTCCGGCGGGTAGCACAGCCACAAAATCATCCTGAAATAACGGCGTAAACTGCAACTCGTCGGTCTCACCCGGATCAAACGTCAACCCCAATTCAACCCGTCCGCTGCGAACCATCTCGACCACATCTTCGGCCACCACATCATGGACGGTGACATTGATGTGAGGGTATTGTTCGCGATAACGCAGTATCACCCTGGGCAGTAAATTGCCGGCAAAAGAAGGCATGGCCGCCACGGCCACTTTGCCACGTCGCAACGCAAACCGGTTACTCAACTCCTCCAGCGCATTATCCCAATCCGCCAGCAGTCGTTGCGCCACCGGCAGAAACGCCTCCCCCTCCGGCGTCAACGCCAAGGTACGGGTGGTACGATCCATAAGCCGGCCACCCACCGATTCTTCCAGCTTTTTAATCGCCAGACTCAATGCCGGTTGCGACAGGTGCACCACGCCACAGGCGTCGGCAAAACTCTGGGTCTTAGCCACCGCCACAAAGGCGCGAATCTGCTTGATCGTCGCTGTCATAACGAAAATACTCGTGTCATATTCACCCCGACATTCATTCCAACATTCATTCCAACATTCATTCCAACATTCATTCCGACATCCTCACCTTCTGGTAAGGTCACCCGCCATTATATTTGTTTTCTAAATCAATTCATGAAATATATGGATTTGCTAAATCCGTCATCCTGCAACAGAATACGAGCATACTTAATATTTTCCATCCCTTACGGATAGCCGGAAACCGAGTAATTTCTACATCTGTAACTACGTTTATAACTACGCTTATAACCACGTTTATAACTACGTTTGTAACTACATTTGTAACTACATCTATAACAGTATGTGTAACGGCATGCGTAACAGCAGCGGCAACAGATGCAGCCATACAAACAGCACCCATAAAAACAACACCCCACAGGAGAGTATCGATGTCAGGTTTCGACAAGGTAGTTCACAGCTATGAAGAGGCGATGGCGGGCCTCACCGACGGCATGACCGTCATCGCAGGCGGTTTTGGCCTGTGCGGCATTCCGGAAAATCTTATCAAGCAGATCAAAACCCTGGGCGCAAAAGAGCTGACCATCGTCTCCAACAACTGCGGCATCGATGGCTTTGGCCTCGGCATTCTGCTGGAAGACCGCCAGATCAAGAAAATGGTCTCCTCTTACGTGGGCGAGAACGCGCTGTTTGAAAAACAGCTGTTAGCCGGCGAGCTGGAAGTTGAACTGACACCTCAGGGCACGCTGGCCGAAAAGATGCGCGCTGGCGGTGCCGGCATTCCCGCCTTTTACACCGCCACGGGTTACGGCACGCCTGTTGCCGAAGGCAAGGAAGTGCGCGAGTTCGGCGGTCGTAACTACATTATGGAAGAGTCGATTACCGGCGACTTTGCCATTGTTAAAGGCTGGAAAGCCGACCGCTTCGGTAATGTTATCTACCGCCACACCGCCCAAAACTTCAACCCCATGGCCGCCACTGCCGGTAAAATCACCGTCGTGGAAGTGGAAGAGATTGTTGAGCCCGGCGAACTGGATCCTGCGCAGATCCACACCCCCGGCATCTATGTCGATCGCCTGATCGTTGGCTCCTTCGAGAAGCGTATCGAGCAGCGCACCGTTCGCGCAGGCTAAGCCGACACAGCAACAAGGATGTGCGGTACGTTTTCAGTCCAACAATACGTTAACGGATATTTATCGCCGCAAAAACACCACCCGGTGCCGACGACTTCACCGATTCACCCGGCACCGCTGCAAACGATGAGGAAATACCATGGCTCTTTCACGTGAACAGATTGCAATGCGCATCGCCCGGGAACTGCAGGACGGCTTCTATGTAAACCTGGGGATCGGCATCCCGACCCTGGTCGCCAACTACGTCCCCGAGAATATGGAGGTGATGCTGCAGTCAGAAAACGGCCTGCTGGGTATGGGCCCCTTCCCGACCGAAGCCGAACTCGATGCCGATATGATCAACGCCGGCAAGCAAACCGTCACCGCCGCCACCGGCGCATCCATCTTCTCCTCGGCGGAATCGTTCGCCATGATCCGCGGTGGCCATGTCGATCTGACCGTCCTCGGTGCCTTCGAAGTCGATGTGAACGGCAACATCGCCTCCTGGATGATCCCCGGCAAATTGATCAAGGGCATGGGCGGTGCCATGGACCTGGTCGCCGGTGCCGACAACATCATCGTCACCATGACCCACGCCTCCAAACACGGCGAGTCCAAATTGCTCACCAACTGCAGCCTGCCACTCACCGGCGCCGGCTGCATCAAGAAGGTCCTTACCGACCTGGCGTTTCTTGAGATCAAAGACGGCGCATTCCACCTGCTGGAGCGCGCACCCGGCGTTTCCGTGGAAGAGATCCAGGCCAAGACCGAAGGTAAACTGATCGTGCCTGATCATGTGCCTGAAATGACGTTTTAACTAGAATGCAGGCGGGCTAGACCCGCCTTTTTGTAGGCAGGCTACAGGCTACAGGCTACAGGCTACAGGCTACAGGCTACAGGCTACAGGCTACAATTTTACACCTCCTTGATCATATGCCACTTTTTATTTAAACTTTCTTACTCCTCCCTCTTCTAGCTGTCTGCCTTCCTTCTTGCTCTTGTTCTTCCCCTTGCTTGTCGCCTGCAGCTTGCCGCCTGCCGCACTATCCGCTCTTCCCCTTGCTTGTCGCCTGCCGCTCAACAAATCCTTTTACCGCAACCATACGCCTCCGTATTGACACGACACACAAACAAACATACGATACCGTATATTCAAACAATAACTGACTTAGGACCTATGCTCTTTAGAGCAGATATTTCTAAGTAACTATTTCTAAGTATCTATTTCTAAGTAACAACACAACAGACGCTAGGGGTAACCACGATGATCTCCAGTTACAAAGCCTTCAATTTCGGACTCGGCGAAACCATGGACATGCTGCGCGACCAGATTAACGCTTTCGCGGCGGAGGAGATCGCCCCGCGCGCGGAGGCGATCGACCATGAAAACGAGTTCCCAGCCGATCTGTGGCGCAAGTTTGGCGATATGGGCCTGCTGGGTATCACGGTAAAAGAGGAGTTCGGCGGCGCGGGGATGGGTTACCTGGCCCACGTTATCGCCATGCAGGAGATCAGCCGGGCTTCGGCGTCTGTGGCACTGTCTTACGGCGCGCACTCTAACCTCTGCGTCAACCAGATCAACCGTAACGGCAGCGACGAGCAGAAGCACAAGTACCTGCCCAAGCTGTTGACCGGCGAGCACATCGGTGCGCTGGCGATGTCAGAGCCCAATGCCGGTTCCGACGTGGTCAGCATGAAACTGACCGCGCGCGACAACGGTGACCACTACCTGCTGAACGGCAACAAAATGTGGATCACCAACGGTCCCGACGCCCACGTCTACGTGATCTACGCCAAGACCGATCTGGCCAAAGGCGCTCACGGTATCACCGCCTTTATCGTTGAACGCGATGCCCCCGGTTTCTCCCGCCACCAGAAACTCGACAAGCTGGGCATGCGCGGTTCCAACACCTGCGAACTGCTGTTCGAAGACTGCGTGGTGCCGAAAGAGAACATCCTGGGCCAACTGAATGGCGGCGTTCGCGTCCTGATGAGCGGCCTGGATTACGAGCGTCTGGTACTGTCCGGCGGCCCGCTGGGTATCATGGACGCCTGCATGGATATCGCCGTCCCCTACACCCGTGATCGTCAGCAATTCGGTCAGTCGATTGGTGAGTTCCAGCTGGTACAGGGCAAACTCGCCGATATGTATACCCAGATGAACGCGGCCAAGTCCTATGTTTACGCGGTAGCCCAATCTTGCGACCGCGGCGAAACGACGCGTAAAGACGCCGCGGGCGCGATTCTCTACTCCGCCGAGCTGGCGACCAAGATGGCGCTGGATGCGATCCAGCTGCTGGGCGGTAACGGCTATATTAACGAATTCCCGACGGGGCGCCTGCTGCGCGATGCCAAACTGTACGAGATTGGCGCCGGCACTTCCGAGATCCGTCGCATGCTGATCGGCCGTGAACTGTTCAACCAGAACTGATCAAAAAGAACGGGGCAACGCCACCGGCAGCGCGACGCTGAAACAGGAGTCCTGCCGGTGCGATTGCACGGTCTGAACACGAACAGATCCTGTCGCCAACTCCGCCGTCGTCCCGTGACGATGGCATCGCCAATTCTAGGATGCAGCCATGGCAAGCCTGATAACAAAAATTAATAACCGCACACCCGAGTTCCTGGCCAACCAGGACGCGATGCAAGCCACTGTCAACGACCTGCGCGATAAAATCGCCACCATCGCCCTGGGCGGCGGACCCAAATACCAGGAACGTCATGTCGCGCGCGGCAAGCTGCTGCCCCGTGAGCGGATCAACGCTCTGCTCGACGAAGGTTCGCCCTTCCTCGAACTCTCGCAACTGGCCGCCTACGGCGTCTACGATGACGATGTACCCGCCGCCGGCGTGGTCACCGGTATCGGCCGGGTTAGCGGCCTTGAATGCATGATCATCGCCAACGATGCCACCGTCAAAGGCGGCAGCTACTTCCCGATGACGGTTAAAAAGCACCTGCGCGCCCAGGCCATCGCCGAGAAGAATCACCTGCCCTGCATCTATCTGGTGGATTCCGGCGGTGCCAACCTGCCACGCCAGGATGACGTCTTCCCCGACCGCGATCATTTCGGCCGCATCTTCTACAACCAGGCCACCATGTCCGCCAAAGGGATTCCGCAGATCGCCGTGGTTATGGGCCTGTGTACCGCCGGCGGTGCGTACGTACCGGCCATGGCGGATGAATCGATCATTGTCCGCGAACAAGGCACCATCTTCCTCGCCGGTCCGCCGCTGGTCAAAGCCGCCACCGGTGAAGTGGTCTCCGCCGAAGACCTCGGAGGCGCCGACGTGCATTGTCGCGTCTCCGGGGTTGCCGACCACTACGCCCAGAACGACCGCCATGCCCTGGATATCGCCCGTCAGGCCGTGTCTCGTCTGAACCGTCCCAAAAAGATCGACCTCGACGTTCAGCCCAGCGTACCGCCGCTGTGCAACCCCGAGGAGATCTATGGCATCGTCGGTACCGATCTGAAAAAGCCTTACGATGTGCGTGAAGTGATCGCCCGTATCGTCGACGGGTCCGAGTTCGACGAATTCAAAAAGCTCTACGGGGCGACCCTGGTCACCGGTTTTGCCCGCATCCACGGCTACCCGGTGGGCATCATTGCCAATAACGGCGTGCTGTTTAGCGAGTCGGCGCAGAAAGGCGCACACTTTATCGAGCTCTGCTGCCAACGCAAGATTCCGCTGCTGTTCCTGCAGAATATCACCGGCTTTATGGTGGGCAGCAAATACGAAGCCGAAGGGATCGCCAAGCACGGTGCCAAGATGGTCACCGCCGTATCCTGCGCCCAGGTACCGAAACTCACCGTTATTATCGGTGGCAGCTTCGGTGCCGGTAACTATGGCATGTGCGGCCGCGCCTTCGATCCCAACTTCCTCTGGATGTGGCCCAACGCACGTATCTCCGTGATGGGGGGCGAACAGGCCGCCGGCGTCATGGCCCAGGTCACCCGCGACGGTTTCGCGCGCAACGGTCAAGACTGGAGTCCGGACGAAGAGAACGCCTACAAGCAGCCGATCCTCGATATGTACGAACGCCAGGGTCACCCCTACTACGCCAGCGCACGCCTGTGGGACGACGGGGTTATCGACCCGGCCCAGACCCGTGACGTTGTCGCCATGGGTTTATCCGCGGCCCTGAACAAGCCGATCCCCGACACACGTTTCGGCGTGTTCCGGATGTAGGAGTAGCGACCATGACACAGACCCATAAAACTCAGACCGATAAAACTCAGATCGATCAAACTCAGACTGATCAAGCACAGCCCCATAAAAAAGCAGTCCTGCTGGATATCGACAGCCGCGGGGTCGCCACCCTGAGCCTGAACTGCCCCGAAGTGCATAACGCCTTCGACGACAGCATGATCGACGCGCTGATTACGCACCTGGCACAGATCGAAGAGAACAGCGCCGTGCGCGTGCTGGTACTGCGCTCCAACGGCAAGAACTTCTCCGCCGGCGCCAACCTGAACTGGATGCGTCGCATGGCCGAGAACTCCCTGCAGGAGAACCTGGAGGATGCCGGCCAGCTGGCCCTGCTGATGCAGCGCCTTAATGACCTGTCCAAGCCCAGTATTGCGCTGGTGCAAGGGGCGGCCTACGGCGGTGCCGTGGGGCTGGCAGCCTGCTGCGATATGGTGATCGCCGTCGAGAACGGACTCTTCTGTCTCAGTGAAGTGAAGATCGGCCTGATCCCGGCCGTCATCAGTCCCTATGTGGTGCGGGCCATGGGCGAGCGTCAGTCACGGCGCTACTTCCTCACCGCCGAAGCCTTCAGCGCCACGCAGGCGCAGCAGTTCGGCCTGGTGCACGAAGTCGTCGCCGATCTGGCAGCGCTGGATACCCTGAAAGACCACCTTATCGCCACCCTGCTAAAAAATAGCCCGCAGGGGGTCGCTGCCGCCAAAGACCTTATCTACGCGGTCAGCAGCAAAGTGATCGATCAGGCGGTCATCGACGATACCGCACGCCGTATCGCCGACATCCGCGTCAGCCGCGAAGGTCAGGAAGGGTTGAGCGCATTTCTAAACAAGCGCAAGCCCAACTGGATCCGCTAAGCCAACAGAATCATAAAAACAGGTTTAACACTATGTTTACCAAGATATTGATTGCTAACCGCGGAGAGATCGCCTGCCGGATTATCCAGACGGCTCATCGCATGGGTATCCAGTGCGTCGCCGTCTACTCGGAAGCGGACCGAAACGCCCGCCATGTCGCCCTGGCTGACGAAGCCTTTCTGCTCGGGCCCGCACCCAGCAAAGAAAGTTACCTCAAAGCCGACCTTATCCTGGACGTCGCGAAAAAATCCGGCGCTCAGGCGATCCATCCCGGCTACGGATTCCTGTCCGAAAATGCCGGCTTTGCCCGCGCGTGCGAACAGGCCGGCATCGAATTTATCGGCCCCCCCGCCTCGGCAATCGATGCCATGGGCTCAAAAAGCGCCGCCAAGCAGATCATGGGCGACGCGGGTGTGCCCCTGGTGCCCGGTTACCACGGTGAAGACCAGTCCCGCGACCTGATTCGCGCCGAGGCCGAGCGCTGCGGCTACCCCGTCCTGCTCAAGGCCGTCGCCGGTGGTGGCGGCAAAGGCATGCGCGTGGTCTGGAATGCGTCGGAATTTGACAGCGCCTTCGACGCCGCCAGCCGTGAAGGCTTAAGCAGCTTCGGCAATGGCGACCTGCTGGTCGAAAAGTATCTGACCAAGCCACGCCATGTCGAGCTACAGGTGTTCGCCGACAAAGCCGGCCATGCCGTGTATTTGGCCGACCGCGACTGCTCAGTTCAGCGCCGTCACCAGAAAGTGATCGAAGAAGCGCCGGCGCCGAATATTCCCGATGCTATTCGCCGCGCCATGGGTGACGCCGCCATGCGGTCCGCGCAGGCGATCAACTACGTCGGTGCCGGCACGGTCGAGTTTCTGTATGACGAAGACGGCTCCTTCTTCTTTATGGAGATGAATACCCGTCTGCAGGTAGAGCACCCGGTCTCCGAACTGATCACCGGCCAGGACCTGGTAGAGTGGCAGCTGCGGGTCGCCGCCGGTGAAGACCTGCCACTGACCCAGGATCAGGTCAACGTCAGCGGCCATGCCCTGGAAGTGCGCATCTACGCCGAAGACCCGGACAACGACTTCCTGCCCGCCACCGGTCGCCTCGCCTACCTGCGCACCCCACAGGAAAACCGCCACGTGCGCGTCGATACCGGCGTGGTCGAAGGTGACGAGGTCAGCATCTATTACGACCCCATGATCGCCAAGCTGATCGTCTGGGACGAGAGCCGTGAACAAGCCCTGGCCCGCATGCAGAATGCCCTGAAGGATTACCAGATCTGCGGTGTCAAAACCAATATCAACTTCCTCGGCAACCTGGTTGCCGCGCCGAACTTCCGCCGTTTTAATGTGGACACCGGGTTTATCGAAAAGAACCTCGACGACCTGTTCAAGCCCAGCAGCATCAACGAAGAACAGAGCATCGCGCTGGCGGCCTATTACCTGACCCTGGACCGCCAGCGGCAGGCGCATAACAGCAACGATCCCAGCTCACCGTTTAACCGCCTTAACAACTGGCGCCTAAACGGCAGCTATGCGCACCCCTTTGAACTGATTCACGGCGAGAACCGCTTCAAGGTGAACGTCCTGGAACAGGCCGATCAGTTTGAGATCACCCTCAACAACACCACTTATCAGGTCAAGGGCAGCCTGCAGGACGACCAACTGACGGCGATCCTTAACGGTCACAAACTGAGTGTCACCGTCTTCCAGCAAGGGCCCATGATCACCCTGTTCCAGGATGGGCAGAGCTTCGCCTGCGAACGCCATGCCGACGTCTTCGGCGAAGGGGAAGACGAACGCGCCGGCTCGCTCTGCGCGCCGATGAACGGCACCGTGGTCGCGGTCTTGAAAGAGATCGGCAGCCAGGTCAAGAAAGGTGAAGGGCTGATCATCATCGAAGCCATGAAGATGGAGCAAACCATCGCCGCGCCCCATGACGGCATCATCGACGCCTATTATTACCAGGCCGGTGACCTGGTCACCGACGGCTGCGAGCTGGTCGCCCTGACCCTGCTCGAAACGGAAAGCGCGGAGGCCTAATATGACCGGGATAACCGCACAAACCCTGCAAAGCGCCCTGCCCACCTCGGTGCGCGTCGTCGAGGTCGGCCCCCGGGACGGCCTGCAGAATGAATCCGGGCCGGTGATCGATACCGCCGTCAAAGTGGAGCTGATTCAGCGGCTGGGCGAGGCCGGGCTGCGTTATATCGAAGCCGCCAGCTTTGTATCGCCCAAGTGGGTACCGCAGATGGGCGATGCCGCCGCGGTCATGACCGGCATCACCCGCCGGCCCGGTGTGACCTACGCCGCGCTGACCCCCAACCTGAAGGGGCTGGAAGCCGCCATCGCCGCCGGCGTCAGCGAAGTCGCGGTATTTACCGCGGTGTCGGAAAGCTTCACGCAGAAAAACATCAACTGCAGCGTTGCCGAAAGCCTGCAACGCTTCGAACCCGTGATGGCGCTGGCCAAGGCAAACAACGTGCGGGTGCGCGGCTACGTGTCCACCACCCTCGGTTGCCCCTACGAAGGGGATATCGCCCCGCAGCGGGTGGCTCAGGTCAGCAAGACGCTCTACGATATGGGCTGCTACGAGATCTCCCTTGGCGATACCATCGGCGCCGGCACGCCCTTAAAAGCCAAGCAGATGTTGGAAGCTGTATCTGGTCAGATTCCCATGGCGCATCTGGCCGCTCACTTCCACGACACCTACGGCCAGGCACTGGCCAACCTGCTGGCGGTGCTGGAAGAAGGCTTGTCGATCATCGACGCCTCCGTCGCCGGCCTCGGCGGCTGCCCCTACGCCAAAGGCGCCTCGGGTAACGTCGCCACCGAGGATGTCGTCTATATGCTGCAAGGCATGGGCATCGACACCGGCATCGACCTGGATAAACTGATCGCCGCCGGTAGTTTCATTACCCAGGCGATCGGCCGCCAGACCGGGTCGAAGGTCGCGTTGGCACGGGGGTGTTGACCAGACGGCTAGCTTCTAGGACGCCACTGCCGTGGCTGCTAGGATCTAAACAGACCGGTAGGTCGGGTTAGGCGCGAGCCGTAACCCGACGATATCTGCTCCCACTACGAGCTGTCGGGTTACGCTTTGCTAACCCGACCTACGCATTCAGTCCCTTAGAACCTAGAACCTAGAACCTAGCACCTCGCACCTCGCACCTCGTTCCTCACTTTACCCCCTAACCTGCTCGACATTTTCGACGAACCAGCGGTAGGTGCTTTCGAGGCCGGCTTGCAGTTCAACCTGGTAGCGCCAGCCCAGGTCGTTGAGGCGCGACACATCCATAAGTTTGCGCGGGGCGCCGTCGGGCATCTCCCTGTTCCAGAGGATGTCGCCGGGGTAGCCGGTGACTTTCTTGACGGTTTCGACCAGTTCGCGGATGGTGACATCCTTGCCGGTGCCGACATTAATATGCGATAACATCGGCTGGGTG
>JBFGZS010000048.1:0-37437 GCA_041586615.1 Motiliproteus sp.
AAGTCATTGAGATCACTTTCAGTTTTGATGCTTTTAGCCGCTTCGCGAGCGAAGGCTTCGAGTTGTTTCTTGTCCATGTTGCCTATCCTTAGCCATTACTGGCTCTATGATAGGCAGTTACACAATTCTATGTACAGGGTCCAGTAAACACATCAAATAGACAACAATATAATTTGACACAATTGGTTTCGCTCCTCTCGATGAACCACCAACTGCCTTTTTTCCCCCACTCATTGCCCGATGAGTCTCTTATCTCTCGCGTGTCTCGCTACCACATCCTCTCCGGTAACAAGACGATTAACGGTACCTTCGATGAGTTATTCGGCAAGAAACCTTTCTCACTCGAGCAGGTTGTCCCGGTGGGAATCGATGTCCTAGCCCAACGATTACCAGGTGAACAAAGAAGTTCTCTGAAAGCACTATTGTTGGAGAACACCCTGTTTCCAATATTCTTGCCATTCCTTGCTCCCAATAGACCTTCAAACTTTGCGACGGATTCATCAGAAATAGTCAGCCATATCCCGCGCCGAGTAGTAGGCATGCATGGTGAAGCCCACCTATGTATCGACTGTGTCGCTGAAGACCGAAAGGAACATGGAGTTCCCTATTTGCATCGCTCTCACCAAATTCCTGGGGTCTCAGTATGTTGGAAACATCAAACGCCACTACTAAGTAGCTGTCCGCTTTGCAGCTGTCCTTTCTTATTTCCGAAGAAGCTGCTGGGTATGCCTTGGTTACCATGCCGTTGCAGTTGGCAACCTACCGTCAGCTCCTCTTTACTCCAGAGCAGCGATGAAAAGGCATACCAATACGCAGTTTTCGCTCATGACCTCCTTAAACAAAACCTAAGTCCTATTTCTCCAGCGCTTCTGTTTTCTATTTATAAGAAGCAAGCACGCCAATTAGGATTCAGTAGAGGAAAGGGGATAGCTGCTGAAGAGCTTCAGAACACTGTTATCGATCATTATGGTGAGGCGTTCATAAAAGATACTGATACTGCATATGCATCCGCACGTAGAAAAAACTGGTTGCGGCTGACTTCCTACCAGTCAGCTCTGGATACACCAATCACTCGCCATATCCTTCTGGGCCTCTTTCTATTCGAGTCTGTAGAGCGATTTACACAGCAAATACTTAAAGAAGAGGTCCAACTAAAGTTAGAAACACGTTCAAGACACCAAGAGACAAATAGCGCTTTTCGAGACACTAAGCTCAGTTCTCACCAAAGAGAACATCACCGTAAAAAAGTGCTCAATTTAAAACAGCGACGCCCGACGGCCACCATCCAAGAGATATGGAAGCAAGCCTTCAAATCAATGTCTTGGCTTTATGATAATGATCGCGCTTGGCTACAAAAGTACGGCCTACAGCCGAAATCAATAACAACTCATAAAACTGTTAGCCCTTCTATCGACGACGAGCTATTGGCTGCACAAGTCGACGATTTTGCCAAAAACTATTTTTCAAACGATTCGGGGAAACCACACCGGTTGACCGTTGGTCGCCTACTCGAGTGTCTCGGAAAAAAACTATGCCCCTCTTCCGACTATCGGAAGCGGTTCCCGTTAACCTTTGATCGTATCGATTACCACACTGAATCACCATGGCACTTCCGAGCCCGACGTATCCTATGGGCTATTGGTGAACTGCAGAGCTTTGGCGAATCAATATCAACTTCGAACATAGAAATGATTTCCGGTGTCAATTTCCATTGGATCAATAATATCGTCGACTACTGTGAGTGGAATTATGCGTCTCTCGCCCGGCAATCGATAAACATCCCAAGCTTCCTTTTAAGGTCGGGAATTCCTCACAATTGGCCTGGCCCTAGGCGTCCAGACAGCCGAATGAACGGCGGCCGACGCCATATCAGTCAATCAAAGATAGAACCGAAATCTTATCTGGATTTCATTCTTAATTCAGAGACGAGCAAGCCTCATAGCTGAGCAGCAGCCTGTAGCCTGTAGAATGATGCCTGCCTGGTGCAACTTTTGACTACCTAACGCGGTTTGAAGAAGAATCACTGGGCATTCCGGAATAGAGCTGGAATCAGGCGGGTAGCTCCTGACTGAAACCATAAAATCAGCCATCTGAATCCTCTTCAGCTGAGGCCGGATACCATACAGCTGACTAGTTTTGGTCAGTTGCCCCAGAGTAGGTGCTGGCAACACCCGGTATGCTCAACCTGACTAACACACCTTTCTGCCAGGCTAGCGCTTGCATGCTCTGGTGGGCCTGTGTACTCATAAAATGATATTCGCATTATTTGAAGCAGGTCGGTTTTTTCCGGGCTTAGGTTTTAACAAAGAACAGTTGGAACAGTATCTCTTCGGTTCTGCTGTCTTGTGGTATAGGCAACAGGTACGACGAAAACGAATGGGGCCTTTATCGGTATGGCAGACTGGCTGGCGAAAACGCTGCAGGGGATTATAACTGGTAGCAAACAGCTCAGGGGAGACCTGTTGCAGTAACCAATCACAGTCAGCCTGCGCTTGTTGGCGGGCAGCTTCAGAGCAGATATTGTGCATCTTGCATTCATACACTGAGTACACCCGTACAGCTGTGTTCTCCCACAGATTCCGGATCGATATACCTCCCACTTTATGCAGGATATCCCATAAAGGTGCTAGTAAATCTGCAAACAGGGACCACACTAACTCTTCCCGCCAAGCTTCCCTCTGCCCCGCTACATAAATGGAGGGGACAATGGAGTGCAGTGGCATGCAGGAGGTCCAGAGGCCATCTTCATGACCATATTCGATCAGGCTGTTATCCCGCGACAATAACAACCCCTTGTCGTAAACCGACATTGAATATAAGCAAGCTCCCGTAGCCAGAAAGGCGATCCTTTTTGCCAACAAAGAGGCAGTCACCGCCTGGTTGGGAGCATTCAGCACAGGTTGGTTTTACCCCGATTTGTCGGACACCTGGTTAAGAGTAGATAATCTACTTTAACGAGGTGTTTAGATGACCCATTCCAGAAGAAAATACTCCGCAGAGTACAAGCGCGAAGCGATTGCACTTACCCAGCAACCGAATACATCGATTGCGGCTGTTGCCAGAAGCCTAGGGATTAATGCAGTCAATCTCAGACGCTGGATCAAAGAAGCTGAGGCCGACACTCCAGTTGCCTTTACAGGCCAGGGTAACCCTCGTGATGAAGAGCTAGCCAGATTAAAGCGAGAGCTGGCTGAAGTTAAAAAGGAACGTGATTTTTTAAGAGAAGCGGCAGCGTACTTCGCCAAACAACACAAGTGAAGTATCACATGATCGAGCGCTGCCGCAATGCTTTCCCTGTCCGAATGATGTGTCGCCTGTTGAAAGTATCTGCCAGTGGCTATTACGACTGGCGAACTCGAGAACCTAGCCAACGACATCAGGACAATGCCCGCTTAAGTCGCAGGATTCACCAATTGCATCAGGCCAGTGATGGTGTATACGGCAGCCCTCGTATCTGGGAAGAACTCCAATACGAAGGTGAGCACTGTAGCCTCAATCGTGTCGCACGACTTATGAAAGCCAATAATCTTGCTGGGATACCTGCAATTAAACGCTGGCGTAAGAAGCAGTCAGGACAGCGCCCTGACTTTGTGCTCAATCACTTGGAGCGCAACTTCACTGCTGATCAACCCAATGCCAAATGGGTTACGGATATTACCTATGTGCCTACCCGAGAAGGCTGGTTGTACCTGGCAGTCGTTATCTACCTATTTAGAGGTGTTGTGGTGGGTTGGTCTATGAGCCAGACCATGGAAAAGCAGCTGGTGATACAAGCGGTGTTGATGGCCCTTTGGCAAAAAGATCACGCAGGCCCTGTGATATTACACTCAGATCGTGGTTCTCAGTTCACCAGCTATGAATACCAGCGCTTCTTATCCGACCATAACGTGATCTCGAGTATGAGTGCTGTAGGGAGTTGTTATGATAATGCAGCGGCTGCAAGCTTCTTCGGATTACTCAAAAGGGAACGAGTAAACAGGAGAAATTATCGAACCCGCTCAGAGGCCCGAGCTGACGTATTTGATTACATTGAACGATGCTACAACCAGAGGAAAAAGCGTAAGCTAACTCAAACCGCTCTTAACTGACTGTCCGACAATTCGGGGTTAAACCACACTGTCGCAAAGATACAATCAGTTGAAGCTGCGTAGCAACAGACTGTTCAACACCCAACAACAAGATAAGGCATGACGCAATGGCGGATGGTTCAGAGTTAGACCCTTCTTGGACTGCATCGGTGGGGATTATCAATACCGTCATCGATACGCTGGGATCATTAGGAGGAAACCAACAAGCACTGACAGAGCGCACAGGTATCGATCCGCTAGTACTCAAAGACCCGAACAACCGCCTCCCCGTAGCAACGCTTCTGACGCTGTTTAAAGAGAGTAGCAAGAGCATCTGCGATCCTGATTTTGGTCTTCACGTGGGATGCCAGATTAACCCAGGGAGCTACAGCATATTGGGTTATCTCGCCATGAGCTGCCACACGGTCAGAGAGGCTTTCGAGCTGATGCCAAGGTACCGCAGGATCGTGATGGATACCGGGCAAACCAAGCTCACCCGGTATGACACCTATTCAGTAGTAACATGGCACCCTATCTCCCCACTTTTACTAGAACAGCGTTACCTCGTCGATATGATCTTCTCGGGCTGGGTTAACTTTATTCGGATGTTGCATGGCACCAATGAGCGCCCGCAACGAGTGGAGTTTACTTACCCGAACCCCGAAGACAGCACCCTGCATAGAGCACTTTTCGGGGAGAGCTTGCATTTTGGTCAGCCTCAAAACCGGCTATTTTTCGATAATAAAATGCTCGACCTGCCGCTCAGCAACGCAAACCCGCTACTGTTTGAAAGCCTCAGCACCCTGGCTAAGTATGCCATTCGAAGCCTGGAAGCTAGTGAATCAACGAGCTCTCAGGTTAAAAAGCTGCTTACGCGACTCATGCCTAAAGCGGAAGCCACCATCGACCGGGTCACAAAGGAGCTCGGAACCAACAAGCGCGCGTTACAACGACAACTGGGTGCCGAAGGGACGACGTTTAAGGAAATACTTCAAGAGCTGCGCAAGGAGTTGGCCGTGCAGTATTTGAATGATCTGCAATTAACTATCTTGGATATCGCCCTGCTGCTTGGATATTCGGAAAACAGCGCCTTTACCGCTGCATTTCGCAGCTGGCATGGGCTATCACCCACAGAATTTCGCAATCAACAGGCACAAGAAGACGGGTAATCGACCACGCCGATGGTTAGAGTTTCCCGAGACATCAGTTCGATGGTGGGCCAGAGCTGAAACAGTATAAACAGTGTGCCGCACATAGCGAGTGCGGAGCTCTGCGCCCTCTGCACTCCGCATCACTCAAAGCGACTGAAATCCGGCGTCCGCTTTTCCCTGATTGCGGTGATCGCCTCCGCCAGTTCGCCGTAATCGACCGCCTCAGCCAACACCGCCATTTCAGCCTCCAGCGCCCCAGTCACCCCCGCACGCTGGCTATCAGTCATCAGACGTTTAGCCTCACGCATCGATTTCGGCGGCGCCGCCGCCAAACGTTGCGCGACCTTAAGCACATGGCTCAACACAACACCGTCGGCCAGGGTCTGATTGATCAACCCCATGGTCCGACCTTGTTCTGCGCTGATGCGATCTCCCAGCAACAACAGCTCAGCCGCGCGCTGATAGCCCATCAAACGCGGCAGAAGATAGCTGGAGGCATACTCCGGGCAGATCCCCAACTGCACAAATGGCATCTGCAAAAACGCCGAGCGGCCGGCATACACCAGATCACAGTGCAGCAACATTGTAGTCCCGATCCCCACTGCTGCTCCTTCGACAGCTGCTACTACCGGCTTGCTGAACGCCCTCAACGCCTCCATGAAAAGGATGGCGGGATGGTTCTTATCGATAGTTGGACCGGTGAGAAAGTCGTCCAGATCGTTACCACTGCAAAAGCAGCTCGGACCGCCGGTGATCACCAACGCCCGCACTGCGGGATCGCGATCAGCGGTCGCCAACTGTGTGGTCAGTTCGGCGTAAAGCCCGAGCGACAGGGCATTACTCCGCGCCGGGTTATCCAGTTGCAGCACCCGTACGGCGCCCTGTTGGTCGACGTTAACACTCTTAGTATCAGCCATCGTTCTCTCCTCTTTTTCTTTATGTTTAGCTAGCGTCCGACACCCCCGCTACCGGAGCTGGCTCAACGCGCTATCAGATGAGCTGACCTAGGCTCCCGGCCAAGCACGCTCTAGAATGGCAGCACAATCCACACCGCCGGGAAGCCCTCCGTACAGGCGCCCTGACACCCCTGCGTCCAGACGCGAGGCGCAGAACGCCTCACTGATGATCGGATCCCCATGACGCACCAGCAGGGAGCCTTGCAGCGCCAGCGCTAGGCGCTCCACCAGCGCACGGGAGCGATACTCCAACGCCGAAGGGTCAGCCAGTTCACGCTGCAACTCGGTGACGAAGCGGTCCAACCGCCGATCCACACCGGCAGCCTGCCCGATCTCGGCCAGCAGCAGTTCCAGCGCCTGAGGGCATTTCCCCAGCACCCGCAACAGATCCAAGCATTGGACGTTGCCGCTACCCTCCCAGATGGCGTTGACCGGCGACTCACGGAACAGCCGCGGCATCATCGTATCCTCCATCACCCCGCTGCCGCCGATGCACTCCATCGCCTCGTAGGCGTGCCCCGGCGCGCGCTTACAGATCCAGTACTTGCCAAGGGCGGTACCGATCCGCACCAACTCCCGCTCGCTATCGGATGCGGCGCTCTGATCAAGCGCACGGGCGATGCGCATACTCATCATCAACGCAGCCTCCTGCTCAATCACCAGGTCGGCCAATACGTTCTGCATCAGCGGCTGCTCCACCAGGCGCTTGCCGAACGCCCTGCGGTGGTGGGCGTGGTGCAGCGCCTGTACCACCGCCTGGCGCATCCCGGCGCTGGACCCCACCATGCAGTCGAAGCGGGTCATGGCCACCATCTGCAAGATGGTGGCTACGCCGCGCCCCTCTTCACCGATCATCAGCGCCCAAGCCCCGCGCAACTCGGTTTCACAGGAGGCATTGGCCACGTTGCCCATCTTTGGTTTCAAGCGCTGGATCTGCAGCGCGTTACGCGTTCCGTCCGGCCGCCAGCGCGGTAACAGAAAGCAGGACAGTCCGCCGGGCGCTTGGGCCAGCACCAAAAAGGCGTCGCTCATCGGCGCCGACACGAAGTACTTGTGCCCCACCAGCTCGTAAGCGCTGCCCGGCCCGCTGTTGCCCAGCGGGTAGGCCCGGGTGCTGTTGGCCTGTACGTCCGATCCTCCCTGTTTCTCGGTCATCGCCATGCCGATGGTCAACCCGGGCTTTTCGGCGTGGCTGACGTTACGCGGATCGTAGCTCAGAGCCTGAATCTTCGGCAGCCAGTCGGCGACCACCTCGGGCTGCTTGCTCAGCGCCGCCACCACCGCCGAGGTCATGCTGATCGGACACAGATGGGCGGCTTCCACTTGGGTCTGCAGGTAGAAACGTACCGCCCTGGCTACATGCGCCCCCGGCCCGGGCGCGATCCAATGGGAGGCGTGCAAGCCGTGCTCAATCGACATCGACATCAGCTGGTGATAGGCGGGGTGAAAGCGCACCTCGTCGATTCGATGGCCGTAGCGATCGTGAGTATGGAGCTGCGGCGGGTAAGCGTTGGCCTGTTCGCCCCACTCGATCACCCGGGCCGATCCGGTCAGGGCACCGAACGCCTGCAGGTGGGTGCTTTCTTCCCAGGCACCCTCCCGCTTCACCGCCTCGAGCAGGGCCTGATCCTGCAGATAGGGGTTGTAATCCACCAGCAACGGCGGCTGGTTTTCCACCCGATGGGTTTGGGCCACATAACGGTTTAAATCGTCGTTGTGCATGAACCGGCTCTCCTGATATTGACATAACTCGCGCGCCCTGGAGGCGCTGTGCACCGAGGTGTTCCGTCTCGCAACTGTGCGTGAAGTCACCAACGTGACGGCAGCGGCCACTATGAAAGGCAGCGCAGGGGAGCGCCAAGCACACTGCATTCGCTGCTTCGCAGAGCGGGCCCTGCATGGGCGCCGGCTGGACTATGCATTGATCGCTGAAGCATTAGTGGGGCCGCTAACTTGGCAAGTGGACAAACCTCCTCCATCGGCTGAGTTCACCGCCGAAATCCAAGCCTTTTGTCTACGAGCAGTGGCGGTAGGGCCCTAATCCTCCCGCCCCCTATAGACTGTTCTGTACCATGGCCGAAACGTGCCTAGGCCCTGTGAATACTCATGAATATCGGGCTGCTGATGACTCACAGCCTTGATAAAGGTTTCGATTTCATATCGATGAGCTATGTTCGAACGGGAAAAGGCTGCTCTTGACCTTCATTAAACTTGCGTACCACGACGCCATCTCTAGCCAACGAATAGCAACTATCGAGCAACAGATCCACGACCTTCGGATCAGTCGGAACGTACCCTCCCTTCCCTTGCCACAGTGTTTGATGAGCAGTGGTAGCGATCGGTCCCAACAGTTCCAACAAATGGGTGCAGCCTTTCACCCCTCCGAGACGCTCTCTCGCTTGGCGTGTAAATCCACTGTTAAGCGACAATCCTTCTAAGGCACTGAAGGCACCTGTAACCGATTGGCATGTATGGAAAGGGGCAGCATCAATTGTCGCCCTGATTGATCTAACGATTAACCTACGATCGAAGGTCAAGGTCAGGGCCATATCATGCAAGGGATCACCCACTGCAATCGTACCGCCCTGATAAGCGCTTGCCATGGGGAAGTTCTTCAGGTCTATCATTCGCCCCTCGACTTCCCAAAGGCCATCGGGCAACTTGAAGCCGCGACACACCACCTGACGAGTATGCAGTAATTGGCGTTGCCTAGACTCTGCCATATGCGCCCCATCCACTAGCGTGGCTGCATACGAATGGCTCCGTCGAGTCGGATGCACTCGCCATTGATGTATTCGTTCTCGGCAATCATCACCGACAGGTGGCCAATCTCGTCGGGGCAACCAAGGCGCTTCGGATAAACCACTGAGGCCTCCAGCGCCTTGTAGACCTCCTCGGGCACAGTATCGGCCATCGGGGTGTGAATCAGCCCCGGCACGATAGTATTGACCCGGATGCCCACGGGCGCCAGATCGCGCGCCATCGGCAGAGTCATCGCCACCACGCCGCCCTTAGAGGAGGCGTATGCCACCTGACCGATCTGACCTTCATAGGCCGCCACCGACGCGGTGTTGATGATCACCCCGCGACCGCCGTGCTCGTTGAACGGCTCGTTGTTGGCCATCTGTTCGGCCGCCAGACGGGCGACGTTGAAGGTGCCGGTCAGGTTGATGTCCAGGACCTTCTTGTAGGCATTGAGGGGATGCACCCCATCCTTGCCGAAGGTCTTTGTAGCCGAAGCGATACCAGCAAAATTGTTGCAGATATGTACCGCGCCGAACTTGTCAACGGTCGTGGCCATAGCATCACCCACCGAAGCCTCATCGGCGACGTTGACGTGACAGAACAGCACGTTGTCGGCACCCAGTTCAGCGACCAACGACGCACCACGTTCGGCGTTCATATCGAAGATCGCCACCTTGGCGCCTTTCTCGATGTACGCCCGTACGGTGGCTTCACCGAGCCCCGATGCGCCACCAGTGACGATGGCGACTTTTCCATTGATATCCATAGATCGTCTCTTCTTATCGGTTTCAGTCGGTCACCAGCGCGCGGCCGATGATCAGTTTCATGATTTCGCTGGTGCCGCCGTATATGCACTGCACCCGCGAGTCGGCAAAGGCGCGCGCCACCGGGTATTCCCACATGTAGCCGTAACCGCCATGCAGCTGTAGGCAGCGGTTGATGGTCTTGAACTGGAGTTCCGTTGCCAGCAGCTTGGCCTTGGAGGCGGCGACCGTATCCAGCTTGCCCTCGACATGCAGCTCCAGGCAGCGGTCTACAAACACCCGCATGGCCGTCAGTTCCGCATCCATCTCAGCCAACTCGAACTGAGTGTTCTGCAAAGCCGCAATCGGCTTACCGAACGCTTTACGCTCCTTGACGTACTCCACGGTCTGATCGAGGATCGATTGGGCGTGCGACACCGCCAGTACGGCGATGCTGAGCCGCTCCTGAGGCAACTCCTGCATCAGGTAGACAAAGCCCTTGCCCTCTTCGCCCAACAGATTCTCCTTGGGTACCCGCACGTCCTGAAAGAACAGTTCGGAGGTGTCCTGGGCTTTCATGCCCACTTTCTCCAGGTTGCTACCCTTCTCGAATCCCGCGGTGCCGGCTTCCACCAGAAGCAGGCTGACCCCTTTGGCCCCGGCGGCCGGGTCGGTCTTGCACACCACAACCACCAGGTCGGCATGCTGACCGTTGGTGATAAAGGTCTTGGAGCCGTTGATCACCCACTCATCGCCATCCAGCACCGCAGTGGTCTTGACCCCCTGCAGATCAGAACCGGTACCGGGCTCGGTCATGGCGATGGCAGTGACGATATCGCCTGAGACACAGCCCGGCAGGTACTTCTGCTTCTGCGCTTCTCTGCCATGGTTGACGATATAGGGCACGGCGATATCGGAATGGAGACCGAAACCGATGCCCATCAGGCCCAGACGGGAGAACTCCTCGTCGACAATGGCGTTGTAGCGAAAATCCAGTCCGAGACCGCCGTAAGCTTCGGGGACGGTCGGCGACAGCAAACCCAGCTCACCCGCCTTGCGCCACAGTTCACGGTCGATCTGGCCGTCCTTCTCCCACTGGGCATGGTAGGGCACCGCCTCGCTCTCGAAGAACTTACGCACGCTGTCGCGGAACTGTTCATGATCGGTTTCGTATACTGTTCTTGGAATCATGGTCGTCACTCTGTTTATTGTTATCGTGGGCTCAGTGGAAGGTCTCACCGGCCGCCAGTTTCTCGCTGACGATGGCCGGCACCTGGAAGCGCTCGCCGTAGCGGGCGGCTAGCTCCTCGCAGCGGTCGCTGAAGCGCTGCAGGCCGTAGGTGTTGACGAACTGCAGGTAACCGCCAGTCCAGGCAGGGGCGCCGATGCCGAGGATGGAACCGATATTGCCATCCGCCACCGACCGTAATACGCCTTCCTCCAGGCAGCGCATGCTTTCGATCACGCTGCTGAACAGCAGTCGGTCCTTGATATCCTCCTCGCTGATCGCAACCTCCGGTTTATGGAACTTTTCCAGCAACGGTGTCCACAAGGTCTTATTGCCGTCGTGGTAGTCGAAATAACCACCGCCGTGATGGCGCCCCTTGCGTCCAAGCTCGTGCACTAGGTTACGCAACAGGTCGATCCCTTCCGGGCGCTCCACGGCGTTCTGCTGGCGCTGGCCCATGGCCTCCTGGGTTTCGTCGATCTGTACTGTCAACTGCTGGCTGACTTCATCATGGACGGTCACCGGACCGACCGGCATGCCGATCGCCTTGCCCAGATTGTCGACCCGCAGCGGATGTACCCCCTCGGCGATCAGCTGCGCCGCTTCGAACAGCTGCGAGCCAAAAGTGCGCGAGGTGAAGAAGCCCAGGTGGTCGTTGACCACGATCGGAGTCTTGCGGATCTGACGCACGTAATCGAACGCCTTAGCCAGGGTCTCGTCGCTGGTCTGCTCGCCGCAAATCAGTTCCACCAACGGCATCTTGTCCACCGGCGAGAAGAAATGAATGCCGATAAAGCTCTCAGGACGGGCTGCGGCCTCGGCCAAACTGCTGATCGGCAAGGTCGAGGTATTGGAACCCCAGACACCGCCCTCAGCCAGCTGAGCTTCACTGTCGCGGATAATCTGGTGCTTAAGCTCCACCTTCTCGAACACCGCCTCGACGATGAGGTCGCAGCCGGCCAGGTCGGCATCGTTGTCGGTCGCGGTGATCAGGCCGAGTACGGCTTCTTTTTTGGCCTCATCAGCACGGCCGCGGGCGATCGCCTTGTCTAGCAGTTTGGCGGTGTAGGCCTTGCCTTTCTTCGCGGCGTCCAGTGAGACATCCTTGAGCACCACCTCGATACCGGCCATGGCGGACACGTTGGCGATCCCCTGCCCCATCATGCCGGCACCGATCACGCCGACCTTCTTCACGCGACTGGGCGCAATCTCCGCCGGACGGTTGGCACCGCCGTTGACCTGATTCATCTGGAAGAAGAATGCGGTGATCATGTTCTTGGCCTCGGGTGAGATCACCAGCGAGACGAAATTACGGGTCTCCACTCGCAGCGCCGCATCGAAGTCGATCTTTACCGCCTCGACCGCGGTCTCGAGAATCCGCTCCGGCGCCGGCAGCAGGCCGCGGGTCTTCTGCATCAGCATAAAGGGTGCGAACTGGGCTACCTGCGCCACGGCCGGGTTGTTGAGGTTGCCGCCGGGGATCTTGAAACCCTTACGATCCCAAGGCTGAATGGAGGCCTCGGCATTATCCCTGTTCTCCAGAATCCAGGCGCGCGCTCTTGGCAGCAGCGCCTCCTGGCTGTCCACGGTTTCGTCGATCAAGCCACTGGCCAGGGCCTGAGCCGCTTTCAGCCGCTTGCCTTCGAGCAGCAGCGGCAGAGATTTTTCCAGACCCAACAGGTTGGTCAAACGCACCACCCCGCCGGCACCCGGCAACAAACCTAAGGTCACCTCCGGCAGACCGATCACCAGGGCCGGATCATTCACCGCGATGCGGTGATTACAGCCCAGACAGATCTCGTAACCGCCGCCCAGGGCAGCACCGTTCATTGCCGCCACTACCGGTACCGGCAGCTTTTCCAACCGCCGCAACCAGCCTTTTTCGGTCTCGATCTGGGCGAAATAGGCAGCCTCATCACCGGGCTGAACCTTCAGCAGCTCCTTGAGGTCGCCGCCGGCAAAGAAGGTCTTTTTCGCCGAGGCGAAAATCACCCCGGTCATATCCTGCTCGGCTTCCAGGCGCGCGATCGTGGCGCTCATGGCGTCGCTGTACTCGGCATTCATGGCGTTGACCGGGCCGCTCATCGCCATGGTGATGGTTACGATGCCGTCATTGTCTTTCTGATAGTTGAATACACTCATTGTCTAATCACCTTGTCCTGCTACCCGGTTACACCCGCTCAATAATGGTGGAGATCCCCATGCCGCCGCCGACGCAAAGCGACAGCATGGCGCGCTTGAGGCCGCGTCGTTCCAGCTCGTCTAGCATGGTGCTGACCAGCATGGCGCCGGTGGCACCCAACGGGTGGCCCATGGCGATGGCACCACCGTTGACGTTGGTCACCTCGTGGTCGATACCCAGATCCTGCATGTAACGCAGCGCCACCGAGGCAAACGCCTCGTTGATCTCCCACAGGTCGATATCCTCTTTGCGCAGGCCGGCCGTCTTCAGGCACTTCTCCGCCGCCGGGCCAGGGCCGATCAGCATGATCGAAGATTCAGTAGCCAACACCGCGGTGGCGACAATCCGTCCACGCGGCGTCAAACCTAGGTCCCTGCCAGCCTTCTCGCTGCCGATCAGCACCGCGCTGGCACCGTCGACGATACCCGACGAGTTGCCCGGTGTGTGGACGTGGTTGATACGCTCCACCTCGGGGTACTTGGCCAGAATCAGCTCGTCCATTCCCATCGCGCCCAGTTTTTCGAACGAGGCGCGTAGCGAACCCAACCCCTCCAGCGTTGTGTTGGGCTTGATGAAATCGTCTTGATCGAGAATGACCAAGTCGTTGCGATCGCGAACCGGCACCACCGAACGGTCAAAGTAACCGTTGTCACGCGCATGGGCGGCACGGCGCTGGGATTCGACCGCCAAGGCGTCGACATCTTCACGGCTCCACCCCCCTAAGGTTGCAATCAGGTCGGCACCGATCCCCTGGGGCACCGAGCGCTTACCCATCACGAACTCCGGATCCTGAAACAGGGCGCCGCCGTTGCTGCCCATGGTCACTCGCGACATGCACTCGACCCCACCGGCCACCACCAGCTGATCCCAGCCGGATGCCACTTTCTGAGCGGCGGTGTTTACAGCCTCCAGACCCGAGGCGCAGAAACGGTCCAGTTGAACGCCGGCAACGCTCTCATCCCAGTCAGCAAACATCACCGCCGCCTTGGCGATATCACTGCCCTGCTCGCCGATGGGGGTCACGCACCCCAGCAGCACATCATCCACATAGCTGGTATCCAGGTCATGACGCGCTTGAATCTCACGGAGCAGTCCGGCCGCCAATGCCACCGGCTTGACCTCGTGCAACGAACCATCTTTTTTGCCTTTGCTGCGGGGCGTGCGCACCGCCTCGTAGATATACGCCTGGTTAGCCATGATCACCTCTATAAAAAGCCCAGTTAGGGTTATCGATTTATCCCCCATTCTGGCGCTGCAAAAGACACTAGACAATGACACTAAAAACATTAAATATGGACATTAAGTTACATAAACAGACAGCAAAGCTGCTAACAAACAGACCTGACACCGGCCCGTCCCCCATTATGAAAAACACAAAAAGCCTCACCATTTCAGCCCCTCTGGTGCGTCATCAGTTAGCCGGTGCCAAGGCAGCGGGCATCGATATCGAGCGACTACTGGAGGAACGTGGCCTTGATCCCGCATTGCTACACACGAGCGACGGGCGAATACCGCTGGAACAAGTAGTGGCGCTGCACCGCTACTGCAACGGCAGGCTAAACGATGAAGTCACCGGACTACTGCACAGCCCTCTACGCCTCGGCCATTTCCGGATGATGGCGCTGTGTGCGGTACACGCAGGCACACTGGAGGAGGCACTTAGTCGTTGCGTTGAGTTCTACAACCTGTTCGAGAACAGCTTCTTCTATCGCTACGACTCTCAGCGCGGGCAGTCACGGCTTTGGTTAGAGCCGATACCGGGCCAACAGATACAGAATCCCTTCGTGGTCGACTTTTTGCTACCGGTGTTCCACCGCTTTATTGGCTGGCTGGGTAACCACCGCATCGCACTCAACCAGGTGAAATTGGCGTTCCCACCGCCGGAATACCGGGACGAGTACCACTACACCTACTACGGCGCGCCGGTGCTGTTCAATCAACCGGTCAGCAGTCTCAGTTTTGATGAGGGCTATCTGAAGCACCCGGTGGTTCAGAACGAAGCCACCGTGGAGAGCTATGTTCGCCGGGCGCCGCTGGACCTGTATCTGCCGGTGGATGCCGGTGGCGAAACCACCGAAGCGATCCGGCTACTGGCCCAGCGGATTTTCAAGGATACCAAAGGGGTGCCGAGTCTAAGTGAGATCGCCGCCGCCATGGAGCTGAACCCACAAACGCTCCGACGACGGCTGAAGGGGGAAGGGACCAGCTTTCACACCATCAAAGCCCAGTTTCGCCGCGATCTGGCGATCCACCACCTGGGTAATGCGGAACTGAGTATTGAAGCCATCGCCGAAAAAGCCGGCTATTCGGAGCCGAGTGCTTTTATCCGCGCCTTTAAAAGCTGGACCGGCTTCACTCCCCTGCAGTTTCGTAAGGGTCTGGAGCACTAACGTCAGCCGACTTGCCGGATCAAACCTTCCTGAGCACTGGAAGCGACCAGTACGCCATCACGGATATAGAAACTGCCACGACCAATCTCCTTCACTGACGTTGTCAAACCAACAGGCTAAATCACACCCTCGACCTGCAGCGCTGCCACCTGTTCCGGCGAATAACCCGCCGTATTCAAAACCTGCTCGGTATGCTCGCCACAGCACGGTGGAACCCCCACCTCCGGTTGATAACTTTCCAGTTTCGGCGCCGGATTGGGTTGCATCACCTGACCGATACGAACAAAGGTATCACGTGCCCTGTTATGTGGGTGCTGGGGCGCTTCGGCAAAACTCAGCACCGGCGCAAAGCAAGCGTCGGTTCCTTCCAGAAGATCACACCACTGGTCCCGTGTCCGGGTCAGGAACCGCTCGGCCAGCATCGCTTTGGCTTGCGGCCATTGCTTACGATTCCACTGCTCGACAAACAGCGGCTCCCCCACCAGATCCAGAGCCTGCAGCAGCTCCTTATAGAACTGCGGTTCCAGCGGACAGAGGGTGATAAAGCCGCCATCGGCACAGCGATAGGTTGCATTCCAGGGCGCACCACCGTCGGCCCAACCGCTGCCGAGCTCATCGCGGATTTGGCCGGTATTGCGCATCATCCAGAGCAGGGTCGAGAGATAAGCCGAACCATCGGTAATTGCAGCATCAACCACCTGTCCTTCGCCGGTATTTCGAACCTGGTACAGAGCACACATAACACCCCATAGCAGCATCATGGTGCCGCCACCTAGATCGCCCACCAGGGTCAGCGGCGCGGTCGGTACCCGCTCGGCGTCGCCGCCATACCAGAGCGCTCCTGAGAGCGCGATGTAGTTCGGATCATGGCCAGCCGCCTGGGCCAGGGGGCCGGTCTGGCCCCAGCCGGTCAGACGACCGTAAACCAGTTTGGGATTGCGAGACAGGCAGGGCTCCGGGCCCAGCCCCAGGCGCTCCATCACGCCGGGCCGAAACCCCTCGATCAGGATGTCGGCACCGGCGATCAAGTCGAGCACCAGGGCCACCCCGGCTTCCGACTTCAGATCCACCGCTACAGAGCGTTTGCCGCGATTGTAGATCGCCTGACCATCGCCGTCGGGGAGAATGCCCGCCGCGTTGGCATTGGCCAATTTGCGCTCGATCAGCACCACCTCGGCGCCCATATCGGCCAACATCATCCCGGCACAGGGCGCCGGTCCAATGCCTGCTATCTCGATCACTTTTACTCCAGCTAAGGGTCCACTCGCCATAACCACTCCTTTCCAGTTAAAACCGTATCGAAACAGTCTGCATCAGCGGCGGCTGGTGAACAATGACATCAGAAACCTAGAAAATAGATAAAAGATGACAGCTAGAGAAGTAGCTCAGTTCAGCACTACAGGGTCGGCGCTATGAATCCAACAACCCGGGATCCACCGGGCCACTGAGCAGTGGCTGCCGGCTAAGAAGCCTTAGTTAATTGCACGCTCCTTGCCTTCCCAGTAACTTTTTTTCAGATCCACTTTGCGCAGCTTGCCGGCTCCAGTCACAGGAAAAGCCTGTTCGCGAAATTCGATACTGCGAGGGCATTTATAGTGCGCTATCAACTCGCGACAGTGGTCGATCAACTGCTGTTCGCTGGCTTCCTCGCCCGGCTTCAATCGTACGATGGCGTGTACCGTTTCACCCCACTTCAGATGCGGGATACCGATCACCGCAACATCCTGAACGGCCAGGTGACGTGAAAGTACGCTTTCCACTTCGGCGGAAAAAACGTTCTCCCCCCCGGTGATAATCATGTCCTTGACTCGATCCACCAGAAACAAGAAACCCTCCGCATCCAGATAGCCAGCGTCGCCGGTACGTACCCAGTCGTCAACGATAGTCGCTTCAGTTTGCTTCGGGTTGTTCCAGTAACCGAGCATGGTATTGGGGCCGCGCACCAGAATTTCCCCCACCTCGCCTGTCGGCAGACTTTTGCCTTCCGGGTCGGCAATTCGGACCTCAACAATCGGTCCCGCCTGCCCCGCCGCTTTGATCTTGCCCGCCAGCGGACCTTCCAGCACATGGTATTCCGGGCGCAGCACGGCACACATAGGGGCCAACTCTGTCTGGCCGTAAGCCTGGTAGAAGTTGACCGAGGGTAGCTGCTTCTGGGCCGCCAGCAGGGTGCCCTCCGGCATCGGCGAGGCACCGTAGATCAGTTTGCGCCAGGAACTCAGGTCGGCCCCGTCGAACACCCGCTGCTCCAGCATCATACTGATCATGGTGGGCACCAGCAGGGTGTCGGTGACCTGTTGCTGTTCCACCGCCTGAACGACCGCCTGGGGGCTGAACGCGGAGATAAACACGTGCGTATTACCGACAATGGTATTGGCCATCGACATGGCGGCATCGGCAATATGAAACATCGGCGCGGCATGCAGGTAGCGAATTCCGGGCTGGTTGAAATCCAGCGCATAAGCCGCCGCCAGGCTACTGGAGTAGTAGTTCAGGTGGGACAGCATCACCCCCTTGGGAGAGCCGGTCGTTCCGCCGGTATAGAAGATCCCAAACAACTGCTCATAGCCACAAAGCACATCCTCTACCGGGCTGGCGTTAGCCACAAGCTGCTCATAATTGAGCATGCCCGCCGGCGTTTGCCCATCGCCCAGATAGATACTGTGCTTAACCCTGTCGGTACCGGCCAGGATATCTTCACCGATTGGGCGTAGGGCCTCATCCACCAGTAACACGCTGGAGCCGGAGTCCTCCACCGAGTAAATATTCTCCGCTACCGACCAACGGATATTCAGCGGCACCACGACAGCACCGATCCAGGGAACCGCAAAAAAATATTCCAGGTAGCGATCGGAGTTCAACGCCAAGATCGCCACCCGATCACCCGCCTTAACACCGACCTCGGTTAGCGCTCCGGCCAGCCGAGCGACACGCTGTTCAAACTCGGCAAAGGTGTGCTGACGGTCACCGTAGATGGTGGCTATTTTGTTCGGATTAACTTGCGCCCCACGACGAACCGGTTGAGTACAGTACATGTTTGACCTCATATTATTATCTAGTGTGATATTAAATTTGCGGCGACAGCTCTCTAGCCAGGTTTTGAAGCGTATCCAAGGGGATGTCGGCGATAATCCGGTTGAATAGCCAGGCAGGAACCCAGCCGCCCGGATCTAGGTGTATCTGATAGGTCACCTCCGTCCTGTTGCCATCCAGAGGGCGCAATTGCCACAGACCTTGCAGCTTTTCGATCCGTACATAATCCGCCTCGTGTGGCAGCAAGTCCGGTGCCGACAGGAAGTCGATGATCAGTGCGCCGCTATCCGGTTCGACATGGGCCTTGGACCGGATAATCACGTCTCGTTTGGCTACCGGCCAGGGGTAGGCCGACCGGTTGTGTACCACCCGGCCGGACTCGCCAACATCCTTGCCCGTTGCCGAAATAGTACCCGCCATCCAACGCGGATGACTGTCGGTATTGTGAAAAAGCGCCAGGATCGTTTTCAGATCGGCATCCACCCGGGTGACCCCCTTAAATGCCAGGAAGGGGGAATCGCCCTGTCGGCGAAGAAACACCCGAACGCCATCAGCATCTTTTGCTGGCAGCCACCCACCTTCCGGCGCTGCACTGGCGCTGCTGCCCCACACCAGACACAGCAGTACCAGCAGACCGTTAAATAACCTCATAGCGCTCTATACCTCTGTTTTCTTGTTGCTGATGGGCCAGAACGACCATCGGCGTCGGGTCCGTTAGCGGTTAGGATCATGGAGTACGGGGAAACAACCGGCCTTCGAAGACAGTCCCCCAGATACCGATCTGGCCGATAGCCTCCGGGTCGACCGCATAGGGATCTTGCTCCAGCACGGTAAAATCAGCCCGTTTCCCCGCTTCGATACTGCCGATCTGGTGATCCTGCTTAATCACATAGGCCGCATCGATAGTGATCGCCCGCAACGCCTGATCAAGGGTCAAGGACTCTGCCGGCGCCATGACTCGACCAGCACGGGTCTTGCGGGTAACCAGCGAACTGACCGCCACCAGCGGCTCCACCGGGGCGATGGGCAGGTCGGAATGGAGCGACACCTTGATGCCTTCACGAACGGCGGAACCGACCCGGGTCATCTGCGAAGCGCGGTCATGGCCCAGCCCCACCTCGGCAAACTTGTCGCCAAACTGGTACAGGTAGTAACCATTAACCGACAACTCCACCCCCAGCTTGGCCGCGCGGGTGATCTGATCCTGGGTGGAGAGACCGAAGTGGTGCAGGGTGACGCGATGGTCCCAGCGCGGCTGTTTCAATAACAGCGCCTCAACCATATCCAGGGACGCATCCACCCCTTTATCGCCATTAACATGGATATGAATGCCGAACCCATTCTGCCAATAGGGCAGGTTCAGGTCGGCCAGTTTTTCCGGTGGCACGATCCACTTGCCCTGATGACCATCGATATACCCGGGGAAATCCATCTGCATCAGCTGGGACACAAAGGCGCCGTCTGCAAAGGTTTTTATCTGCTTGAGGAAGATCAGCCGATCGGTACTCAGTTGCTCAAGCGCCGCCGTTTTTTCAAAGGTTTTATCGCCCCATTTCTGCTGCATCAGCAGTGGGGAGGACACGATGTAGGTTCGAAAAGGCACGCTGTCGTCGTTCAAGACCGCCTGGAACGCCTGCAACTCCATATCGAAGTCGAAAATCCCGATGGCCATATCGGCCACACTGGTTACCCCCCCCTGGTGATAGAGTTCGGCAGTCTCCTTCAAGCCCCGCAGGAAACGCTCAGGATTCAGAATAACCGCCTTTAACCCCTGAATAACGGGCCGAATGCCATGTTCGGCAAAGTGCCCCTTGGCAAAATCCACGTAGTGGTCACCTTCAAACGCCGAGGCTTCCAATCCCATGAACTTGAGGGCCGCGCTGTTGGCGACCACCTCGTGGAACGAGCGATGCCAAAGCACGATCGGCCGCTCCTCCGATACCCGGTCCAGATCAGCGCGGGTGATTTCGCCGTGATAGAGCGGATGCCAACCCCAGCTAACTACCGGTGCATCCGGTTTTTTGCTTGCAACCAGCTGTTGCAGGCGCGCCAGATAAGCCTCTCGACCCTGAACCCCCGGAATGCGTTTAGACGGCAGGTTCCAGTCTTCCGCAGCGATAATATCCATCTGCAGCAGGATCGCCCCCAACGCCGGATGGACATGGTTGTCGATGAAGCCGGGCAATACCGTCTTATCTTTTAGCGATTGATCTATCTGATGCGGGTGCTGGCGCAGCCAGGGCTGTAGGGTTTCCAGCGAGCCCACCGAGACAATACGCCCTTGCCGTACCGCAACGGCAGTGGCCTCGGGTTGAGAGGGATCCATGGTGATAAATTTCTTGGCCAGGTAAACCTTGATGGGCTCTTTATCCGAGGTTCGTGACGATTGTTCACCCGCTTGCGCGACCGCAAACGGAGAGCCCAGAGTCATGCAGATAGCCAAGACGTAAAGAGGAGCCATTCTTTCAAGTAACCGTTTAAGCATCGTTCCGTACCGTTAGCTGGATATGCACCCAAGGGACAAGCCCCGCAGCGACATGGGTTTCAGTTGTTGCTGGTGCCGCAGACACCAGACTCGCCCCTCTCGTTCAGCGGCATCAGTGACTGCCAGCAATAAAGTCCCACCACAGCACCCGCAGGGAAGGGGCAACCTGGAATGTCTGTGGCGAGAAAAACGTGAAGCGTCCGCGTTATTGATTCACGCTCGATAACTGCCCGGTGATATCTACCCGGGAGCGACCGGTGCGCAATGGCAGATGGTCGGCCTGCATCGGCTTGGAAAGATCTAACGCCTTAAGGTCCACTGCGCGAAGGGTCAAATCATCGTAGGTGCGGTAGAAGAGAACGCGGTTACGCAGATCTTTAATGACGCTCCACTGGGTATAATCCCTATCGCCATCACTGCCTTCCCCTCGAACCAACCCCACGGGTATATCTATGACATTGAGGATGTGCTCAGCCAGATTAATCGCCTCATCCTCGTTCTTAGGTTTATCGGCGTAGTGCACCATACAGGCGGTGCGCACAAAGCGTGAAGGAGGGGTCCAATCACCTGGAAGCCCCAGTAAACCGGAGCCGTAGCCGGTGGCACGAACCGGCATACCGTTGATCTGCTGGGCCGGGGCGTTAACAGGGCTCAAATTGACATAGTTGCGCAGATTGTTCAGGTGCCAGTCGTAGGTGGGACCGTTGGTCACCACTCCCACCTCGTTATCGAACAGCCGGAGTTCGCCCCCCGTATACTCGATAACGATGCTTGCACCACTCTCATCATGAATCACGGCATGCAAGGGAACTACGGATCCAAGGGGCGCGAATATATTGCCGTAGACATAAACCCCCTGGATGGCCGATCTCACCTCCTCCACAGTGGCGAAACTGCTTAAGATCCAGTGCCCCAGCATTAAGTTCGGCAGCGCCCGGGAGGCCTGACCATGAGGAACATCCTGATATTGGGTGTGTCCCGGAAGGTAAAGGTATTCAAATGCTAACCCTTTCTCGTTGAGACCATCGGTCACAACGTCCTCACCAAAACCGTCGATGTAGACCCCACCGTATTTCCCTTGCCATGACAGCCCTTCTTCCCCGTCTGCAGCCAAAGTTTGAAACTGTTTGCCCTTAGGGAGGATGCGCAGCCCGGAGTTAAGGTCCAGCGCAAACTCCATGCTTCTTCCTACTATCACAGAACCGTTTGCGGCCACGAGTCGAAAATCCGTACAAGCCCAGACGGACTGAACCGTCAGCGCCAGCAGGAGGAAACCACAGACTAAACGGCCTACGGCCCGAGTAACTATTCGTGTATACATATTAAAACCACATTTTTTATTCGTTATTAAAAGAACTTGATGCTTTTAAGCTTCAGGCACTCAAACCTGTTCTACAGCCTCTAACCGCTCAGTCGAACGAGGTATACTCGAGTGTTGCTTCACAGCCCCCGGCACCGACACCCGCTTTGGCTGCGGCTCGGTTTTAATAAGAAAGCGCGCCAGTGCCGGCAGCAGGACCAAAGCGCCAACCATGTTCCAGAGGAACATGAAGGTAAGCAGCAACCCCATATCGGCCTGGAATTTGATCGAGGAGAAGAACCAGGTACCCACCCCTACCGCCAGCGTTACCCCGGTAAAGGCCACCGCCTTACCGGTGGTTTTCAGGGTGCTGAAATAGGCTTCGCGCAACGGCATACCGCTACCGAGATAGGCTTCCAGTCGGCTGTAGATGTAGATGCCATAATCCACCCCAATCCCCACACCCAGGGCGATCACCGGCAGGGTCGCCACCTTGATACCGATTCCCAGGAAGCTCATCAACGCCTGGCACAATACGGAGGTCAACATCAGCGGCACCATGATGCAGATCAGGGTCCGCAATGAGCGAAAGGTCAATAGCACCAGCAAACTGACCACTCCATAGACCCATGCCAGCATCTGATACTGGGCTTGCTCAATCACGATATTGGTTGCGGCTTCAACGCCGGCATTACCCGCCCCCAGTAAGAACTGCAGATTCTGCTGATTATTTTCCTGGGCAAACGCCTCCACAGCACTCACCACCTCGGTCAACGTCTCCGCCTTGTGATCGTTTAGAAACACCAGCAGCGGCGCCAAACTGCAACTGCTGTTGTAGCTGCCCGTCGGCGCCTTGATCGAGGCGGCATCCATCAATTGCTGATTACGGTTGAGCGCCAGCCATTTGATGCTGCCCTCGTTCATCGCCGACATATACAGTTTGGAGAAATCGGCTAGGGAGCGGGTCGACTGAACCCCATCCAGATTCACCAGTCTCCACTGAAGCTGATCCATCGCATCGAGCACTCGATAGCTCGAACACTGCTGAGGCTCGCTCTTGACCATCACCACCAACAGATCGGTACTGGTGGCGTAGTTCGTCGTAATAAAAGCGTTATCTTGGTTGTAGCGGGAGTCAGGGCGCAGCTCTGGTGCACCGGGGTCAAGATCTCCGACTCTGAGATCCTGACTGAGATAAAGCCCGCCCGCCGTGGCGACGACTCCCAACAGAATCATCAGCGGGGCCAATCTGGGCCCGGTAAGGCGGGACATGGCGCGCCACACTGGATGCTTCCCTCGCAGCTCCCCCCGTTTACGATGGGTAATGGCGCCAGGGCTGACACCCAGGTAGGAAACCAGCACCGGCAGTAACACCAGGTTGGTGAGAATAATGACAGCGACACCAATACTAGCGGCGACCGCCAAATCCTGTATCACGGCAATCTGAATCACCCAGAGGGTGGCAAACCCTGCACCGTCACTCACCAGCGCGATCAAACCCGGGATGTATAGCGCCCGGAAAGCCCGCCTGGCGGAGAGCGCCTTGTCGGCACCGCCCGCCGACTCCTGCACGATGGCGTTGATGATCTGGACCCCGTGACTGACGCCAATGGCGAAAACCAGAAAGGGAATCAACATCGAATAGGGGTCAAGCCCATATCCCAGCGAACGCAACAGCCCCAGTTGCCACACCACTGCCATTGTCGAACAGAATATCGCCACAAAGGTTGCCCGCGTACAGCGGCAATAGCCGTAAAGCATGATCGCGGTAATCACCAGGGCCGCGGCAAAGAAGAAAACCACTTCGACCAGCCCTTCGATCAGGTCGCCCACCACTTTGGCGAAACCGGTAATATGGATACGGATTGAGTCGGACTGATACTTATCCCGGATCAAGCGCTCCAGATCTTCGGAAAAGCGCTGATAATCCAGCGGCTGACCGCTGGCCGGGTCCCGTTCGTAAAGCGGTACGTGGATGATGGCCGAGCGGAAATTATTGGCGACCAGGGTGCCGACCTGCCCCGACTTCAGCACATTGGCACGTAACTGTTCGAGGCTGGAATCCGACCCGTCATAGTCATCGGGTACCACCGGACCTCCGGCAAACCCCTCCTCCGTTACCTCCGACCAGCGTACTGCCGCAGCCCAGATGGAGGTTAAGGCGGCACGATCCACGCCGTTGATATAGAACACCTCCTCGTGAACGGCCTTGAGGGTGTGTTGAAACTCCCGGGAAAAGATATCGCCCTCGGTCGCCTCCACCGAGATGCGCACGGCATTACCCAGCCCCTTGAGGTCACTACGGTGCTGGAGAAAATTCTGTATGTAGGGATGAAAACTGGGGATCATCTTTTCGAAGCTGGCCTCGGGCCGCAGCTTCAACGCCTGGGCACCCAGCACCAGACTGACCACCAGAAAAAACAGCAGCAGCCAGGAACGATGGCCGAAGACCCAACGCTCAACCGCTGCTTCGGAATCTTCCAGCGGGTGCATCAGGTGATGAGACAAGTCCTGCTGACCGTCGGATCGATGTTTGTTCATTGTGCATTCCCCCGGTTAATACTGACACCATCGATAGCGTGGACACCGCCAAAGCCAACGGCCCACAAAGCCTGGCCACTGCGGCTCACCACGGCACTGAATGGCAAGCGGTGGGGCATCAGGAATTTGCTGAAATTTTCGCCTTCATCCCGGCTCACGAGTACCGTGCCCGCGTACCCCACCAGCAGTAATCGGCCATCCTCAAGCAGGATCCCGTCGGACAGTGTGTCATCCACGCCGGCATCGACCCGATGCCACCGGTCGCCCAGATCGGTGGAGCGAAAGACATTGCCCCGCAAGCCAAATGCGATCAAAGAATCGGTACCGCCCACCACCCCGGATAATGAACCGTCATAGGCCAATTCCAACGCTTCCCAGCTTTCCCCATCATCCAATGAACGAAAGAGCCCCCCCGCCTCGGCGGCGATAAACAGGGCGCTGCCGATCCGCTCGATGGCGTTCAAATGCAAGCCATCTGGGTTGTTCAGCCGGTGAGCTACGGATCGCCAGCTCCGTCCGCCATCCTTGGTATGCAGCATCAATCCGAAGGCACCGATAACAAACCCTTCACGGTCATTCTTGAACCAGAGGTCTAAAAACGGTCGAGAGGCCCCCTCCTCGACGAAGGCCTGGGCATCATCTGCCAGAATTTCCAGCTCCTCTAACTGGATTTCCAACTGCTCCTTATCGTCACCCTGTCTCAGCGCGATTCGCTGACTGAGTTCTTCCATAGTTTGTTGAAATCCTTGCTGGGTTAGAGTGTTGGCCTGATAGCCATCGAGCAGCTTCGCCCAACTCTCACCTCGGTCGCTACTAGAAAGTACGATACCGTCGTGCCCCACAGCCCAACCCTGTACTGAATCCGGAAAATGAATGGCGGTCAGGGTCACCCGTGCCGGCACCTCTGCCTGGACCCACGACTGTCCCTGGTCATCGGAATAGAGGATGTGGCCCCGCTCGCCCACGACGATCAGCCGGTCACCGACCGTAGAGATATCCAGCAACAGCGAACGACTAGCCCGATCAGACTTAACTGAAGGATCATCCAGACCATCATCCAGTGCCTGGACGGATCCGGCCCCGATAAAGAGCAGGCAACTAAGCATTCGCAAGATGCTTGTTAACCAGGAGTACCGTGACCTACCCGGCCGAAGGCTCGCCATCAAAATTAGGGGATTAATACCAAACATACTCCCTCCCATTACCGCCAAAGGATCGCTATTGGATTGAAAACAGCCTGCTCCGGAAGGAGCAGGCCAAAGAGCCCACTTAGCGCTTAGCCAGCTTGCGAATACTGCGAGGAGTGAAGAACGAGTCTTTCTCTCCTGCACCGACACTCAGGGCTTTCAAATCTATATCCCCAGCAGCATAGATGCCGGAAAAAAGGTCGATATAGATATAACTACGGGATACAGTCGCGGGTACCTCATAGGCATTGAAGAGGTGTCCATAGGAGGTTCTCCAGAGTTCACCCCGACCGTCAAAAGAATCGGCCATGGCGGCGACCCAGGAGTCTTCGTCCAGGTAGAAGCGGCGCTTACCGTAGATATGGCGCTTGCCATCCTTGAGGGTCGCTTCAACCACCCACACCCGATGTAATTCCCAACGCTCAAAATCAGGGTTTGGATGCCCAGGGGATAACAGCTCCGTTGCCTCCACCCCACTACCAAGGGCAGATACAAACCGGTAGCTGTTGTAAGGCAGATAGACCTCCTGCTTACCTACTAGTTTCCAGTCGTAACGGTCCGGCGATCCATTGTAAAGATAGACGTCATCGTAGGTGGACTGACCGCCGGTACTGGGATTGGGAGTGTCATAGGCAATGGTCGGTGCCCTTCTGACCCGACGCTGACCGGGAATGTATTGCCAGGCCTGTCGTGGAGTCTTGACCTGATCGACCGCATCGTTAACCAGAATAATCTCACCTTTACGACGGGTCGGCTCGGAATAGGAGATCATGTACCTGAACAGAGTGCCATCGAAACTCGATGGCGTACCGCCCTTTGCGTAGTAGGGAAACTTTTCCCATATATTGCCGGCAGACGTTTGATTCACCTGCCCGTTATCATAAACCACATAGGAACCGTACTCTTTGAAGTTCGCCTCTCCGGCCCAGCGCATGCTGTGATTCCAGATCGCCTCCAGGCCATTCTGAGGAATAGGGAACGGGATGCCGCCATAGGCATCACTAACTCCATTCCCTCCTTCGGCCAACTGGGCATTGGTTGCATTCTTCAAAGTATTGTCTGCTACCCACTGGGGAGCGGCGTGCGAACGTCGGGTCGGGTAGACGTTCATCTTGAAGCTATCGGGGTATTTCTCGAACAAGGCCCTCTGACCTTCCGACAACTTATCTTTGTATTCCTGGTAGTTGCTCGCGGTAATGGTAAAGAGCACCTTATCGTCGGCATAAGGATCGATGCGATGCTCACCCGCTTGGTAGCCTTGCGGAGGCGTCGTTATGCCACCGTCCCAGGCAGGAATAGAACCTGCAGCATTGCCGTCACGTTCAGCCCCGAAAGGGGTCAGGGTACTGCTCAACTGACTGGCCTGTGTAGCAGGGACCGCCCCCTGAGCAACAGCCCCGTAAAACAGAGCCGTTACGACGCCGGTTGCCAGCAGTGACTTCTTGGAAATCTTACTAACACATAATGCAATCATTATTCTTAGCCTCAAGACAACATGCGGCGCTGTAGCGATCTATAGATCGTGGCTAGCGCAACACCGCACGTTTTATTGTTGTTATAAAAAGCGGGCTTGATTCGCAGCTTAGAAAGCCGTTTTGAAGGCCAGAGAGACAAAGTCACGATCGGCCTGGCTGTTCTCGTCACTGGAGCCGAGAAAATTCACATAGCCCAGCTCAAGCTGATAATCCGACAGATAGGTAAAGCGCGCGGTAATGCCCAGCTTGTCTTTACCCTCGGTAAAGGTACCGGCAACGGAGGAATTACCCTCCACCCCTTGGCTGAAGGTGACCGGCAGCTGCAGATCCAGTCCCGGCAGGACGCCGAAATAGTCCGGCTGGAGCCTTAAGGTATACCCCCAGGCAGACTGATCCTTAACCAGTTCCTCATCATTCAGATCAAGCACCCGGTTATAGCCTGCTTCTGCGGTCAACGTGAGGTTATCCATCAGCGGGTTTTCACCGAAGATATGGATCGCAGAGACTTGAGCCTGCACCACTTCAGCGCGTTGAGGCTGAAAACCCAGCACGCCTCCCGGCACCAATACCGGGGCATTGTCACGGTAGGAGATTTCACCACTGACATTGGTATCACCGAAAACCGTGCCGAAACTGGCACCCACAAGATGGATATCTTCGAGGTAGGACAGGTTGTAGGTCAGGGTCCCCAGGTCCAGATTCACCTGCGGCGTTTTATCATGATAATTGATGTAATAGAGGCCAAATTCCGTCGCACCAAGCGCTTCGGCGGTGTAACGTAGCGCCACACCCCACTGACCACTGTCACTGGCGTCGTCATCGGATCCCCGGGCCGCACGGAGCCCCGGCCCCAGAATCAAACTCTCCCCCCCCTGATCAAGCACGTCGGAGGTGCTGAAGTAACTGCCCGCAGCATCGAGGCGGGTCTCTTCCCACTGCCACTGATAGAAGGCTTCGGCAGTCAGGCTCTCGGTCAGATCCTGCTGCAGATACAGCTGCCCTACCGGTAGAAACACCTCCTTGAGCTCCATACCTGGGACGTTTAACTTGGTGGCGTCAAGCGGGCCCTGGGCCGAAGAGATACCACCGGCAATAAACAGGCTTTCCCCCCAGTTGACCACCTGCCGACCGACCCTAACCCCCAACGAGCGCTCCCCAAAATCGAAGTTCCCGTATGCAAAAGCATCGAGCAGCTCCAACTTCTTACCCATCAACTCTTGGGTGTCATCGGTAAACTCATTAAAGGGAACTGAGACCTTATTGCTGGTAGCAGGTGAATCGTGATCGTTGCTGCCGGCATATTTATCATCGTAATAGCCACGAACACGGGCGAAGGCACCGATGTTCCTATAGGAGAGGTCTGCTTCGGAAATCAGGTCGAAACGGCTCTGAATCAACCCCTTATCAAAGCTTCTGTTGCCATCATCCGCATTGGGATTGGTCAGTAGATTTGGATCCTGTGAGTTCAACCGCCACGCGCTTGAATAGCGAACCGAAGTATCCCAGTCCAGCCTAGCGTCGTCGCCCAGCTCAAAGCTCAACGCAAGAGCATTGGAAGACAGCGTCGCAAGAAAACAGGAAAGCAAAACAGGCTTGATCCCTCCCCCCACCGCTAGATGGTTGAAAGAGCAAGACGGTTTACTTAAATTAGATATGACTCTCATGAGCCCCCCTTATTATTTTTTATTTTGTAGAGCGTTTCCTAACCCGCTCTGTAACTCATGAAACCAGCTTCATGATGATACGATGCGGATCGGGCCACCCCGGGTTGAAAAAATAATAAGAGGAAATGTCTCAGGTACGCTTAACTTTCAGTGCCATGGGGTTGAGATTTGGTGCCAACGATCGACCGATCGATAACCGGATACAGATTGCACATCACTCTCTAATGGATATAATCAATTAAGGCCTCAACCGGCGGCCCGCTCTACATCCAATAATAAGATATAGCATGACGTCATGACTGATTATTCAGATTTAGCCCCTTTCTGGACCTCATCGGTGGGAATCATCAATACCGTCATTGATACTCTGAGATCATTAGGAGGAAACCAACAAACTCTGATAGAGCACACAGGTATCGATGGGCTAATACTCCAAGACCCGAACAACCGCCTCCCTCTAGCAACACTTCTGACGCTACTTGAAGAGGGAGCCAAGAATATTGGCGATCCCAATTTTGGTCTTCACGTGGGGCGCCAGGTTAACCCTGGAAGCTACAGCGTATTGGGTTATCTAATCATAAGCTGCCACACGCTAAGAGAGGCTTTCGAACTGCTGCCAAAGTACCGCAGGATCGGTATGGATATCGGGCGCACTGAACTTATCCAACATGACACCTATTCAGTAGTATCATGGCCCCCTAACTCCCCACTTTTACTGGAGCAGCGTTACCTCACCGATATGGTGTTCTCTTCTTGGATAAATTTTATTCAGCTACTGCATAGCAGCCAAGACCGGCCGCTAAGAGTAGAATTTACCTACCCGGAACCCGAGGACTGCAGCCTGCATAACGCACTTTTCAGAGAGAACTTGCATTTTGATCAGCCAATCAACCGGATTTTTTTTGATAATGAACTACTCGACCGATTGCTGAGCAACGCAAACCAGGTGCTGTTTGAAAATATCCACACCCTAGCCAAAAACGCTCTACTAAACTTGGATGCCAGTAAATCAACGAGCTCTCAGGTTAAACAGCTACTTACGCGACTCATGCCTAAAGCGGAAGCGACCATCGACCAGGTCACCAAGGAGCTCAGCACCAACAAGCGTGCGCTACAACGACAACTGAGTGCCGAAGGGACGACGTTTAAGGAAATACTTCAAGAGCTGCGCAAGGAGTTGGCCGTGCAGTACTTGAATGACCCACAATTATCCGTCTTGGATATCGCCCTGCTGCTCGGATATGCTGAAAATAGCGCCTTTACCGCTGCATTTCGCAACTGGCATGGGGTATCACCCACAGAATTTCGCAATCAGCAGGCCCAAGAAGACGGGTAATCAACCACTCCGATGGTTAGAGTTTTCCGAGCCATCAGTGCAGTGGGCCAGAACAGGAACAAGGCAAACCTTGTGCCACGCATAGCGGTGCCGCCAAGTAAACATGATGAAAGTAACTCTAGCAAGCCGGGTTCAACCGCCGCCCTTACTCGCCAAATGTAACACTCTCAACGTGTCGGCCCATTGCCAGGGTGTTTATGGGGTGCCTAACCGCCAATCGGCCTGGTTGCTCCGTTGATTACCTAAAGCCTACCGATGGTGATGTATCGGTGACCCTAATCCAGAATTCTTAGCCACTTAAAACTGAAAATCCGGCATGATTAATCCTCTCGACAAAGAGAGGCAACGAATTGGTTGATCTCTGAAGATAGTGGAGTGCGAATGCTGGCTATTCGTAACAAGCGCCACTGAACAACAGGCTCTCCATTTGCCAATAATTGATCTCGCGCCCAAATAAGTCTTCGGAAATGGAACTGTTCCCGTGTCTCGATCAACAAGGCAATCGCCTCACGTGTCAGTGGAAGGCGGTTGATGTGATGATCTAGTACAGCGGAGATATGTAGAGTTCTCCCAATCAAAGACTTGGTAACTCTAACTGGCCTACCTTTCTGAGGTAGGGCTTCTCTTGACCAAGCTATGACACGTTGCGCTAAATATTGGTCACGCTGCTTCCAATCCACTCGTTCCTTTGCGCAACGTGGTGCCTTTCCATGATCAGCAACCTTCTTCTGGAGCCAAGTACGGTCATTGCGGTACAACCAAATATACTCAGGGCTGCGCCGTAATGGTTTGTTGCGTAAGTCCCTTAGGAACCGGGTACGACGCCTAGTCAATTCCAGTTTGGCTCGCTTGGCCCGCCAGCACACTGCTATTTCTGGGCGCATCCTCAACACCCGATACAGGCTTGCTATCGATAACCGCTCTTTTGCCGCAATGCCGCTAAGAGATAGTCCTGCTAAAAAATCACGCTCCAGAGCTCCAATAACGATTGGTGTAAGGTTTTTAGGTCTAGTATCAACGGGTATACCCAGCCTGACTGCATCCAACCGTAGAGTGGTAACACTAACACCCGTAATCTCAGCCACTTTTGTTAGTGCCCCTCCAGAGCTTGTCATTATCTGACATAGAAGTTCATCACTCGCCCTACTGGATTTACCTTCGTGTTGTGATGACGATTCCGCTCCGTCAAGTAATCTAGTCACCTGTACTGCCTTCAGCATGTCCTCACTATTAAGACCTAAGAGTTCGGATAACAATAGGTGCTTAAGTGGATGCAGCGCTCGTCTTTGTTTACGCAATAGCATCAGCAACCAGCTAGGCAACTCTCCTAAGATTAACTCACAAATCCTAAACTCATGTTCGGCAGGGAATTTAGCGATAGCACTTAGAAGATAAGAACCCAGAGCATCCAAAGATAACCGACCATACGGTCGGGCCAAACCGAGTTCGATGGCTCTCTCTAAGTAGAGTTGGCGCCAAACCTCAGGAGGAACTCCGCCCAAGTTGGCGTTGAGTATTTGAGCACTCACTTGTGCTAGACGATTGAGGGTATCTAGCCTGGAAGAAATCACGGGCAGTGGAATTGAATGCTTCCGTACGTCAGCCTCATCTGGCAATACAAGTCGTTTTCGGTGCCCAGTCATCCACGCTTGATCGACTTCAAACAGAGGCAGTTGATGCGCTGGGCAAACCCATACTCCTGGTATTTGATGAATACGGTGCCAATAGGCCTGACCATAGGTGCACCGATCTGCATCAAGGCACGCTGGGCAATACCTGTATAGCGTTGCGGCTCCAACTTGACTGGCAACCATGCCAAGTAATGTTTTGATCGCACCTGTTTGTCTGCCAGTAAGATAAGCAGTCGCTTTTTCGATTTGCCGTGAGGACAGGTATGGCCGGAAGTATGGGAAGATCGTGAGGTTATCAATAACGAGGGAGGGCTCTTCCTCAGGAAATAGCATTGCACTTGCTACATGCAGGTACTGTGGAAAGTCACAATGAAGGGATACTTTATGAGTACCGAACAACAGCTCAACTGTATTTCGAAATTCCCGAAAACCCGTCAAACGGTGGTATCTACTTACAAAGCTAAATAAAGTCTCATCAGGAAAGATCTCAGGACAAAAGTCGAGCCGTCCCATGATCATGCAACCTCAAGGCTCACAATAAGTCGGCGAAAACTCAAATGGATCCTGTAACAGCCACCCTGCTCCTTTTAATGCAGCGATCGAATCAGTTTGCTGAGCCAGTTCCCGGGCCTCAGACGGCCTTTTCACTTGTGTTGACACAACAGTTTCCGGCTTCTCAGGCGATAAATAATCAGCTTCACAATACTGCGGTAACGGCTGCATCTTCGCTAACAGGCTCGCCCGAGCCTGGAGCTTTTCAGCATCGCTGGGCGTCATCATGACCTTGAGCTGTTCATCTGTGGGCAATAGATCTTCAAACTCGTCCATCAACACAGCCTCCCCACTGCGTAATGCGGCAATTGCAGGTTTTAAAAGCTTCATTTTGGTGTCGGCAATGTAGCTGAATACCTCTGGAGTCAGTGTTTCCTTACCAGTTTGAATGGCATAGCGCTGGCCAAGAATCATCAGCTTCACCAGAAAATCAGTCACGCCTTGGGTTAAGTCGTAAAGTAGCTCCCTAAGATCAGCCGTCAACGTCCCAGGACATTGAACCCACTGATATCGCCAAACGGCATCCAGTAAAAGTCTCCAAGTAGGGTCATCTTGTGTTGGTTTCTCGAACTCATGATCACCCATATCACAGGCCCGACGCGCATTACGCATTACATCAGAAAACAACCCGACCATTGAATTAGTTCCGACGAAAACCACTGGAATACCAATGCAATTGATTAGGTTTACAAAGAAGTTCAGCATATTCTCTTTGCCACCAGTCTTCGCGACACGTAAATGCTGCAATTCATCTATGAACAGAGCGCCAATAAAGTAAGTACTGGCTACTTGCTCCATCATCTGAATCAGTTCCGCTACTCCCGCTTTGGGCCGAAGGCGTCGGGTATAACGATCTTGCCCTATAGCAACGTCTACTGCTCGGAAGAATGCCCTGCACAAACCTGACAAAGAACCGTCGTGGGGACAATCAAGCTTCAAATAAGTGATCTGTGTGTGCACAAATCCACGGTCACCGTATTTTTGATGCCGGATCACTTGTGGATACAGATTGAGGATCGAGTTAAGTGCGGTACTCTTACCGATTCCACTCAGCCCGACCAGACTAAGTGATGATGCTGTTGAAACGAAATCTGATGCAGCGCCCCGCTCCGTTGAGAGAGAGTACAAATGACGCCAAGTCCCTACAGCCATTGGATTTCGTCCGACATATCCACCACGTATAACCGAAGACACTACACTTTCGAGTTCAAGATAAATGGGTAGAGGCTGTACCAGGTGTTTTAGGCGATTAATACAATGCAACCTGATCTCTTTTGGTTGCTTCCGGTCTTCTTCACTAGGTATTTCCGGGAATTTCGACATTGCCGTTGCCGCTTCCTGTTCGGACAGTATTGGCGGTAATGCCTCAATGAGAGGATTACCACGGTATTCTGGAACTGCTTGCTCCAAGTATCCCGCCGTAACAAAGCTATTACCGATCACGACTCTTCTCCGTTCTGGTGAATTTTCCCAAGAAGATCAATAACTTGTGCACTACGCTCCCCTGCGTAGGAGTTCGCCACACCTTTGCCTTTCGCCGATTCTGTCGTCTTATGCGACTTTTTAGACTTAGTTTTGATAGGTTCGCTCAGTCGCTCTCGTTCTAGCTCCTTCTCCAGTTTGCGATTGGTGCGAATACCCTCAATACGCTTTGAGGCTGAAATACCACTATCCGCTTTAACTTTCTTGGATTTTTTTATCGTAGCCTCGATCTGCTCATCCACCCGCACTCGGCTGTTTAGTTCGGAAAAGCGGGTCCTCGGAGAGGGGGGCTCCACTATCGCCAACATATCGATAACTTCTTCTAAGCGATAACCCCGATAACGATCTTCAGAAGCGCGAAGAGTACATTTATGGAATTCCTTATCGTCACCTTGAATCCAAATAAATTCAGTAGACCACGGAGAATACCAAACCCTTATAACCTTTCGTCCTGTGTTTCTTGCACGAGCAAACCAGTTGCCAGCCAAGGCATACTCGGATGTATAAAACATACCGCGAAAGTTAATTCCACCTGCTTGAACACTTGCTTCGGCACTCGGTAGCAAATGCAGATAAACCTCTTCTGCCGAACGGTTATTTGCTTGTCCGATCCCTTGTCCAACACCCCAGTTCCAGATTTCCATAGGTGTGGGCTCTATCCGATCTTTGATCATCTCAGCACTCAATCTATACGGCTGGCGATTGTGCCTGTTGTAATGCAAAATGCTTACTATGAGGATCTGAGTAAACTCCCCAAGGTTAAGGGTGGCATCTAACCGAACATCGCGATCTCCCCGCTCAAGTTCGCGAGCACGAACACCACCGGGGGTCCAATGAACTTGGGAAATGTTGTTAAGAATTTTGAAGCGACTTTCGACAATAGCCTTCCAATCTGGCCGATAAGGCCCTGCTGCAGCTAGATCAACTTTCAACCCATTAACGAGAGCTCTCTCAGCAGCTTGGCTCAACAGCTCAGCCCTATCCGCCATAATTTCTTGAGGTAGGTGATGGCAGGGCCATTCATCTTCTGAAATATCAATATCGTGCGCTTTGCAGAAAGCGACTTTGTCGGTAAACGCGTTAAAAAGGGCATGGCGCGCACCATCCCAACTTGGCCCCTCCAGGCCAACAAACAATCCGGCAATCATCCCAGAAAAAACATCCACGACGATGTAGACAACCGGCCTGCCGATAATCCAGTCTCGCCGATAACGACTAACCAGATAGATATCCGCCACTGTTGCATCAATCTCGAAACGGTGACAGGGGCCGAATAAACCATCGCCAGCCCTTCCGGCCAAAGCCCTGTGATCTTTGGCCCAGCGCTTTTCTCCTCTACGGCCCCGCAATACCGTCATATCATCGAAAGCCTTCTTCCCCCAGTACAGGAATTGGCGTTCAGATGGAAGTTCATCCAATGGTTTTAAGACTACATCATCCTCTATCTCACCAGGACTAGGGTGTTCTGCCCGATAGAACCGTCTAATGGTTTTTTGATACGCATCGGATATCGACTTAACCTGATTTTTCGCATATAGGGCATATCCGTTCCGAATATTTTCCTTATCCTGTTCCGTAAGAATGGACTTCTTTACTGATACAGTTTCCCCTAAATATCGCGCTGGCCGACCAGGAGTTTTTCCTCGTACGAAAGCTCTCTCGCCGCCAGGGTTTCCACGCCTCGTTCTATCCGACAACAAAGCATTTCGCACACCACCATACATCCAATATCGGTATAACAAGCGGTAAAGTGTTTTTCTTTGTATATTTGTCTTAGCGGCATGCATGCTTACCATAGTACCCAGCATTCCTGGAAAGAAGATCTCACCAGGTACAACGGTTTCAACCAGTGGTTGTATACGCGCCCAATTTTTCTCACGTACCTCTATCGCATGTGCGGGCAAATCCGACTCAAGATCTAGCATGAACGCTGGTGTTCTGACCTTGGTCTTCTGTAATGCTTCAGACCTTAGCATCAACATCAACTCCTCCAGGCCAAATGTCCATGGCCGTTTGGGAGGGGTCTCTATCGTAAGTAAAGTTACATCCCCTAAGTCGCGATCAATCCATAAAATACGAGCTGGTTTGTCAAATGGGGCCTCCCCCTTCACTGATTCAATAACATCATTCACTAACAAATTTGACATATCAGGCCACCTCAGGAGCAGAGACGGGGGAAGCAGACTCGCAGAAAAACTCGAAAACAGGAGCCTCCATCGACATCTTGATACGGATACTTTGTAGGTCAAATCGGATAGATTTGTTCCAGACAAGGTGTTTGAACAGTACAACCCCGTCATTGTAGTTGAGATGAATAGCGTTAGATGCTGTTCGAATTATCGAAGCAAAGGTGCGGCCAGTGTCATTTAATTGGCTGACAATATCTAGAAAATAAAGGTGCAGATCGTGATCTTGTAACTTACGCTCGAGGCGCATTCCCTTACGAAGCCACTGTAGGTTATGCCTGATTTCCGATCCAATCGCGTCGTCTGTAACAACCAGCCAATCGACACCTTTATTAGCCCAGTAGCAACGTTCAAGTTCTAGTTTTTGTAGCGTCCGTTCAAGCTCTCGTGAGGGTGAAAGCTCCGATGTATATTTGACTGTTCTCGCCGCCTGATGCGTTGAACCATCATCGCCTAGATAAGTGATTAAAAAGTCAGTAGTCAGTACGTACGGAACCTTGGTTCCAGGGTAGGTGGGATATTTAATACCTAGGCTGACAGCAATATCCATTGCTTCCTCGACTGGGAGAATTGGATATTGTTCACGAATGTCTATGACACGTTCGGAGAATTCCAGAGTTAGGAAATATGCAAACTCAAGATCCGATAGAAAATGATGTGTACGATCTACCTTGCTACCAGGAACCTTCCTAGATCGTCCATGCGAGGGCACATCCTGAACTCGAAGCCACGGCTTGTAGTCCGCGCCCTCCCCTTGGCCATATCCTTGCTGAATATAACGGTCTATATCAGCTTGAGTCTTGAAACGACGCCCCCTCACTACACTCTCCAATAGTCTATTACTTATCGAAAGTATAGAGCGGGGGCCCCAAGTGTCAAAATATATTGTTTTGTGTCAAATTATATTGTTTTGTGTCAAAAACTATTGTTGCTCAACACCCCCTAAGCAGGGCGGGCTATGTATTACTCCACGGTCACCGATTTGGCCAGGTTACGCGGCTGATCGACATCGGTGCCCTTCAGCACCGCGACGTAATACGCCAGCAATTGCAGCGGGATCGAATAGATAATCGGCGCCATCACGGTCGGCACATCCGGCAGGG
>JBFGZS010000049.1:0-37359 GCA_041586615.1 Motiliproteus sp.
CATTTCGGAAAATATGGACGAAGATCCTGCGTTTTATGAGAAGTTTTCGAAGCTGATCCAAGCCGCCATTGATGACTTTAAGGCTAAGCGTATCTCAGACTTAGAATATCTCAACCGAGTGATTGATATTCGTAACAAAGTGGCCACGAAGCAGCACGATGATATGCCTGATTGCATTCGTGAGAACGACGAAGCGTGTGCCTACTTTGGTTTGATTAAGCCGCAGTTTCAGCAAGTGGCAACATTCAACGAGTTAGATGATGCTCAGCTTGATGCCATTGCGGCACAAACATCGTTAGCGATACAAAAGATCATTGATGATCATTGGAAGGTCGATTTTTGGGACGATGCCGACGTTCAAAAAACGGCGATGAATGATATTGACGATTTTCTTTATGATGAAGTCAAAGAGCAGTACGGCGTGACGCTGAGCTTAGAACAAATGGACGAAATCATTGAGAAAACTATGCAGGTTGCGAAGCACCGGAGGCATTCTTGATGTCGTCAACCATCAAGCAAACCGAGGCACTAGCGGCAAGTGCTGAAAGGCTAGCGGTTGTATACGGAGGGGGAGAAATCCCCTTCCAGCTGGCTTTTTCTAAACGCAAATCGCTGGAAATATCAGTTCACCCTGACAAATCAGTTTTTGTGAAAGCTCCTGAAGGCACCGACCGTGAGGCCATTGAAGCTAAGGTGAAAAAGCGCGCTCGGTGGATCAAGCGCCAAATTCGCTACTTTGACCAGTTTGACCCAAGAACCCCTTCTCGCAAATACGTCAGTGGTGAAAGCCATTTGTATCTAGGCAAGAAGTATCGGCTAAAAATTGAAGTAGGCACTGACAACGATGTGGCACTGAAAGCAGGCTTTTTTTGGGTAACGTCAGCCAATGGTAAACCAGACCATGTGGAGTCGCTACTTAATGATTGGTATCGAGAAAAAGCCGATTTTCATTTAAATAAGGTGTTTTCGGATTGTTGGGACAAGTTCAAACATTCAGATACAGACAAGCCAAAAATTAAAATCATGCAACTCAAAAAACGCTGGGGCAGTCTATCAAAAAGCGGAACGCTGACCTTAAACCGTGATCTGATTAAAGCACCGAAAGAATGCATTGAGTACGTGATCATTCATGAACTGTGTCACCTAAAGCACCACAACCACGGCCCAGAGTTTTATCGCTTACTCGAACGCTCTTTACCAGATTGGGTGAAGCGCAAACATAAACTGGAAATGGCACTGATATAGTCAGCACGCTGTATCGAATAGCTAAGTACACAACCAGTACACTAGCGGTATTGTCCGCGTTAGACTTTGAACCTCGCCCAGCCCTTGTGTTGACTGGCGGTTTACTGCAAGGCGACAAGCCTACACAGGATTCATCGCCTTTTTAGTCATCCAAGATACTGCCTTTAACACAATACATGCGCGGGCGGGTGTTGTCAGGTAGGCTGACTTTGCGCTGTGGTCGGTTGCCATCGGGGATTAGGTAACCTGCGGCCATCAGTGCTTTGGCGGCACGTTCTGGGCTTAGGCCTTCGGTGGCTTCACGCCAGCCGGTTGGGTAAAACAGGTAGAGGGTTTGTGGGCCGCTGGTGTCTAGCCAACCCGCGCGTTGGCGTACTTGGCTGCTGTAACCGGTTTGCTTAGGCGTAAAGCGGCTTTCGCCATGCTGCTCAATAAAACTGCGCACTTGGCGAATGGCTTGTTGGTCTTCATTGGCGGCCACACCACCGCGGGCGAGTATCCATTGGTTAAGCTGATTTAAGCAGGCGGCTTCGACACTTTGGGCTGGCCAATCGAGTACTTTGGCTTGAATGGCTAACAACCCAGCACTAGCCAGTAAGGCAAACTTTTCGGCGACCCGGCGCACTTGGCCGTCAGCCTCGGTTGGTAAGCTAGCTAAAAAACGTTGGCGTACGTTTTGGAAAACGGGGCGCACCTGCGCGCTGTGCTGCGTTAAATACAGTAACCAATCCAAGGCCAAGCTGCCGTAATGTTGGCGGCTTTGCTGTTTTAGGTGATCGGCTAAATCAGCGGCGTTCATACCATGACTCTGGTTAAACACGCCCATTTGCGCGCCAGCATCGGCACTGAGATCAATCACGCGCACTTGCTGCCCCGCTTTCACGCGTTTGCCGATACTGGCAAGATGGCTTTCGAGCGTCACTTCACCAGTAGATAAAAACACTAAACGCCAACGGGCGGGTAAGCGCATTTCACCGTATTTGCCTGCACGGGTTTTACCTTGGCCATTGGCAAGCATATAAGCGACATCTCCCGCCTCTTTTGGATCAACTTCGCCCATTTCATCGAGCGCCAGCAAGGCATCGTTATGCGCTAATGCTGTGCCTTCTAAACCGTTGGCCGTGGCACGCCAACTGTGGCGCAGTTGATTAGGTTCGCCCCACACCGATAACGCCGGATACAGCGCCGCGGTTTTACCAGTACTGCTGGCACCATAGAGGTGTAAACCAAAACCATCCACCCCACACAAGTGCAACAATGGCGCAGCCAGTGCAGCGCAGACACCAACAATCAATAGCGGGTTATCCAGACAATAACGGCCAACGTGCTGCCGCCAACTGTCACTACTACCTTGTTGAATAAAGCCTTCTATCGGATGCATGGTTTGCAGCACCATGCGCGGGTTATTGCTGTGTTCGCTTGGGTAAAAGGTGAGGCGCGGATGCACATAAGCGTGGTGATGCCAGCCAATGCAGTTCACGCTAATGGCTTTTTGCGTGGCCAGTTCGCCCATTTGTTGAATAAACAGCGAGAGCAACTGCCGCGCTTTGACACTGTTACTCAGCCGCATGCCTCGGCTGAGTAGGATTCGGCGGTACTCGCTGCCGTCTCCGGCCAATAGTTCTGCTGGCATAGCCCAGTAGCGATGGCGATTGTCATCGTCTAACCAGTGCAATAAATAGCCGTAGTTGTCCCCTTGTGGATCGCGAGTACGAGCAGCTACTTGCAACCAAGAGCAGATTTTAACTGGGCTATCTTGCCCAGCCGGTTGCATCACCAGCCAGTTTTGCGCGTTATAGGCAAAACCAGGCGGTAATGTTGGCATGTTGTTATTCACCTCATTGGCAGGTAACGGGATTGATGCTGATGGTTTATCCACGGCCATAAGCAGCACCGATACGGCGGGTTTCAATCCACTGGTCGATATCGCTTTCTAACCAGCCCACGGCACGTGCGCCAATCCGGATGGATCGCGGAAATTCTCCGTTGGCCATCAAGGCATAAATGGTACTGCGGCCAAAGCCCGTTTTGGCCTTGACCTCGGGCAAGCGCAAAATCCGCTGCTGACGCGCTGGGTGTGTTAATGTGGTGGATGATTGTGTAGTTGGGTTCATCGTTTGCTTCCTCACTGATCTGTTAAGTTCAGTTAGGAGTTTGTCTGTACTAATCGGACGCAGTAGGCAGATAAATGCCCAGATCGTGCAGCTTTCTGAGGGTACAAGTAGCTACTTGCCCCAGTTTGTAGATAGTGCCCAAACAATAAATGCTCTGTGGGCAGAGTTAGTGTGTGCCTAAGTGGCGTGAACTAAGGCTTTGCCCAAACTGCCCCTGATGCCCAAGGAACAGTGTGCTGCTTTGAAGTTCCCTACTCAAACCCCTGTATCGGTGAGTCGTTTGGATTAAGAGTTGATATGTCGAGTGTATCGACACATAAAAAACTTATGTCGAAATAAAGGCAAAAAATCGACATATAAAATTGATATGTCGATCTAATCGACATAAACTGACCCAACAGTTCATTTATGTCGATATAAAATGGAAATTTAAACATGACCTGGCAAGCAGAGCAGCCTTACAACCAATTACCCACATTACCGCCAAATCTAAATTCCATAGAAACGAAGGCCGTTCTGAAAGCCTGTATTTCTGCACGCGCCGCTGTAGCAGAATTAAAAAAGGCAGGGGAACTCATACCTAACCAAAGCATGCTAATTAACTTATTGCCCTTGCTGGAAGCAAAAGACAGTTCAGAAATTGAAAATATCGTCACCACTACCGATAAGCTTTTTCAGTATGCGCTAGAAGATAAAGGCGCTGATCATGCAACAAAGGAAGCTTTGCGCTACAGAACAGCGTTATATCAAGGTTATATACAACTTGAAAGAAAGCCGCTTTGCACAGCGACTGCCATTGAAGTATGTAGTACGTTAAAGCACTCTGAAATGGATATTCGTAAAGTACCGGGGACTTTTATAGGCAACCAGACGACTGGAGAAATTATCTATACCCCGCCTGCGGGAGAGAGCGTTATCCGCGACTTGTTAACTAACTGGGAGCGATTTCTTCATGAATACGATGATATAGATCCATTAATAAAGATGGCTGTTAGCCATTATCAATTTGAAGCTATACATCCATTTTATGATGGGAATGGTCGAACAGGACGTATTCTAAATGTTTTGTACCTTATTGAATGCGGTCTTTTAACGCTACCTATTTTGTACTTAAGCCGTTTCATCGTTCATAACAAACAAGACTATTATCGCCTATTGAACCAAGTGACCAAAGATCAGAATTGGGAAGATTGGCTGTTATTTATGCTAAACGGTGTCGAGCAAACTGCCATATGGACTAGTGATAAGATCACGGCGATTAGGGCACTTATGGAAAGTACAACCGATTACATAAAAGCACAGCTACCTAAAATATATAGCTATGAGCTAGTTCAGCTTATTTTTGAACAACCCTACTGCCGTATCAATAATCTAGTTGAACGTGACATTGCAAAACGCCAAACTGCTTCAACGTATTTAAAGCAGTTAGTGGATATTGGTGTGCTACAAGAAATAAATTCCGGTAAGGAAAAATTATTTGTACACCCGCGATTGATGACGTTAATGACAAAAGATAGTAATAGTATCAACGCATTTTGAGCGTAAAAATGGCAAAGCTATGTTGACGGAACATCGTGCTCGATAAAGCCCTTCAAAACTGCTATTTTTAAACCCTAGCAGCAGCGTAAAAACGGCTCTGTTTTCCATTGCCAACCACTAAGATTTAGTAAAAGCCATAAGCAAGTGGTGGGCAGTTTGGTGGGCAAACAGGCATTTTTGGACGGTTTCTTTTCTGTAAATCATTGAGTTTGTTAGGATCTAGTCCTCTGCTCAATGAGCAGATCCAGAATATAGAGTAGATTTTTTACCCGTCCAAGAACGTCTATTAACCTGGCATCAAAACACCGACCCCTTCGGTCTTTTGATGCCATTTTTTACTCGGTATTAAGCTGGCACCTCAATAATAGGACGGTATTGCCATTGTTGGGCAATTACTGAACATTTAGCCTACAGTCCCTAGCCCTATCAGCGCGGCATTTTCTTTTCGACGCTGCTCCAGTGTTTTATCAATAGCGGATAGGGGGCCTTACTGATGCCTTGGGCACAGGCATTCGGCTGGCGCAGCTCCCCTTTGCCCCCTTGTTCTTTCTATTTACGCTCGTCCGCCGAAAGCAAATCGCCCCTCTTTTTTTATATCCCTTTTTTTTGTGCACTTTTTTATCGCATTTCCTGTAGTCTGGGCAGCAATTTGTTGTACGTAGTACTCTGGAGACTCTATGGCCAAGGAAATAAGATTTGGAGCCTTTGTTCGAGAGATAAATTCTCAGCACAAATATTTAAGCTACAACCATGTCACACCGACCCCTCAGTACGATGAGGCGGGAAGGGAGCTTCCGTATAAAGCTACGTCTATTCGACCGCGCTTCATCGATGCCTTCCGCCTGATCAAACCCTATGTCTCCGTGCGCCTGATGGACCAGGTACGTGCCGTGGTTCCGCTGGCGCTTTACCTGGTGCTGTTCCAGTGGATTGTGCTGCGCTCCGATATCGCGGATGCGGCGGTGATCGGCGCCGGCCTATTGGCCGTTATCTTTGGCTTGATGTTCTTTTTGGAGGGATTGCGGGTTGGTCTAATGCCTTTTGGCGAGGCGCTCGGAACCTCCCTGCCGACCCGTGCCCGGTTGCCCGTCGTATTGACCATCGCCTTTGTGCTGGGTATCGGCGTCACCTTTGCCGAGCCCGCGATCGGCGCGCTTAAAGCGGCGGGATCGATCGTTAAGGTCGAATCGGCCCCCTATCTCTATGCCTTATTGAATGACTGGGCGGAGGTGCTGGTTCTGGTTGTGGGTATCGGCGTAGGCGCGGCCGCAGTGGTTGGCACGCTGAGGTTCCTCTACGATTGGAGCCTTAAACCCCTGATCTACCTAACTCTGATACCCACCATCGGCTTAACCCTGTATATCAACACCATTCCGGAGCTCTCAAAGATGCTGGGGTTGGCCTGGGATTGCGGCGCGGTCACCACCGGGCCGGTGACCGTGCCCCTGGTACTGAGCCTGGGGATCGGTATTGCCGCGGCGGCGGGCAAAGGCGGTAATGGCATGTCTGGCTTTGGTATCGTGACGCTGGCCTCGCTGTTTCCGATCCTGGCGGTCATGGGGTTGGCGGTCTACGTTTACTCGGAGACGACCCCGGCTGAAATCATCGCCGCGGCGCAGGGCGCCGTTGCCGGCTCGGCACAGTTGCAATCCTGGCATGAACAGACACCCTGGATCGAGATTATCGGAGGCCTGCGGGCTATTGTGCCGCTGGTACTGTTCCTGCTCCTCGTGCTGCGCTTCGTTTTAAAGGAGAAGCTGCAACAACCGGGCAATATTACCTACGGTATCGTCCTCTCCGTCATTGGGATGATCGTTTTCAATGTCGGTCTCACCTATGGGCTGTCCAAACTCGGCGCGCAATCCGGCGGTTTGGTCCCCGCGGCCTTTGCTCCTATCAGCGCGGTAGAAGCCTCGCCCCTCTATAGCCTGGTCACCGGCCTGATGATCGCGGTGGCCTTTGCCTGGTGCCTGGGCTTCGGTGCGACGCTGGCGGAGCCGGCCCTTAACGCCCTGGGCATCACGGTTGAAAACCTGACCAACGGTGCCTTTCGCAAGTCAACACTGATGTACGCGGTTTCCTTTGGCGTGGGTTGCGGCATTGCGCTGGGCGTCGCTAAGATCATCTTTAACATTCCCATCGCCTGGCTGCTGATTCCGGGCTATCTGACGGCGCTGGTGCTGACCTGGTTCTCAACAGAGGAGTACGTGAACGTCGCGTGGGACAGCGCGGGTGTAACCACCGGTCCGGTGACGGTTCCTCTGGTGCTGGCCATGGGACTGGGCTTTGGTAATGCGGTGGACGCGGTCGAAGGGTTCGGCATTCTGTCCATGGCCTCCATCGGACCCATCATTTCGGTATTAAGCGTGGGGCTTTGGGTACAGTGGAAGATCAAGCGGGTTCGTCGCAGATACGATGAATCCCATCAGATTGGAACCCTGGCAACCTCATTGCAAAGTAACAAGTAAAACGTAAAACGGCTGTAGTAACCGTTGCGGAGTAAAAAAAGATGAAAAAACGTGAGATGGTTGTATTGACCGATGTTTCCCTTATCACGGCGATAGTGCAGCGAGGCAAGGCCGACGATCTGGTCAAAGCCGCTCAGGAGGTGGGAGCCCAGGGTGCCAGTATTCATTACGCCCATGGTCGCGGTGTGCGTGAACGCCTGGGTATTTTGGGACTCGCGGTTGAGGCGGAAAAAGAGGTCATCAACATCATCGTGTCCAGCGACCAAGCCAACCGCGTCTTTGAGCGCATCTACCACGCGGGAGATTTCGATACGCCGGGCATGGGGTTTATGTGGGTGACGCCGGTAGAGAAGGCGGCCAGTTTTATCCCTGAAGATATTCTGGAAAAATTCGCCCGGGCGGACCGCCGTAATCCATTTGATCTAAGGACCAGTGAGCAGTGACACAATACAGCACCCAACCGCATAAATTGATCACCGTCTTTTTGCCCAAAGGTCGTGAAAAGGACCTGGTCAGACAGCTGGTGGAGGACCGCGGTATCAATAGCGTCAACGTCAATCACGCCCGGGGCCTGGGTCGCATTACCCCGCTGCATCACCGCGGCGTGGGCGAAACCACCGAAAAGGCCATCGTGACCGTACTGATCGAGGAAGAGCGCGCCGACGAGATCTTCGAGTTTATCTTTTACGCCGCCGACATCAATCGCCCCCACGGTGGACTTATGTTTCAGCAGCAATTACTGGCCAGCACCGCGTTTACGTTGCCGGACATGGATGAAGAGAAATAACTGCCGTAATGATTGGCGTTGCCCACAGCCTTCTGTTTATAGCGACGTAGCCTTTCGCTTACTCACAAAACCTGTGGATAACTCTGTGAGGGTCGCGAGGGTAACCCTCTACAGGCTCGATCGCAGCGCCCTCCCACCGGATCGGTTAGAAACCGTTCACGGCCGTAGAACTCCCTTAGGCTCTCTTACCGAATCGCCATGGCGGTCCTCATACCACCGCCATGGGCTAGACTTATCTTGCCGTCAGCGCAGACAGCGCTGTACGGTTTAACGCCCGATAAAAGGGCGCCACATGAGCGACAAATCAGATAGCATTCCCGCCACTCACTCACCCATCGGAAACGTCTGGCGACGCGGCCTGCTAATGCTGGTGTTTGCCTTTTGCCTCGGCGTGGCCAAATTCGTCTTTTTTGCCGTGGTGGTGTTTCAGTTTATCACGCTGGTGATCACGTCCAGGGCTAATAAGAAATTGCTTAAATTCGGCCAGGAGCTATGCCGCTACCAGTACCAGATCATGCGATTTCTTACCTGCAACAGCGAATTATTACCCTTTCCGATCGGGGATTGGCCGGCGCAGGCCCTGGGTGCTGACGAGCACTAACCAGCAGGCGGGCGTACAGAGTCACGATTTTCGCCTCGTTTTTCTCAGGAGGATATCTCGGACCGGGCGGTAATCGGTTTGCAATGCATCGCGCTAACGCCGTCTTGCAAGACCGGCTCAACCGCCGGACGGCGCGTTGTGGAACGGCCGATCCTGCAACGGCAGTTCACGCAACCGGTTCAGGGCCGCGTACAGCTCCTGCAAGCGCGGCAGGGTCAGCCCGCCATGGGGTTCGGGATAATAGGGCGACAGGCGATCCAAGCCCTGCCTTTCTATGTCCTGTAACGCCTGCTTGGCCCTGTCTAACAGGGTATCAGACAGGGGGGCGGCGAGCTTGCTGTGATCACGTTTGGCGGCCTCATGCTCGCAAAGGCGAGGGTCCGGCTGCAACAGCTGCGTCATCAGCCAACCGATGGCACGGAGCTGACCCGGTTCCACCAGCTGCTCCACCCGGGCCAGATCGATCGAAAAATCACCCAGGCGTAATGTGTCACAACCAAAGGCCTGCATCTTGATCCGGCCCCGTTCGTCCAACAGCAAACCGTCCGGCTTCAGCTGCCGCTCGGCGGTTCGATCGAGCGGCGCAGCAAAGGTACCGCCATTCTCGGCCATCCCCCCTGTCTGCTCGAACGAGGCGGACGGTTCGGGCAGCGCCTGGGTGAGGCGATGCGCCTGGTCGCTGACATCCTGCGCCCGGTACTGATCCATCAAGATGACCCGGTCCGCCACATCAAAGTAGGCACCGCTGCCGCCGGTGACCAGCAACGTCGAGACCCCCTGCTGCACAAAAAGACCACGAATACGCGCCAGCAGCGGCGTGATCGGTTCGCGTTCGGCAGCGACCAGACGCTGCATACGCTGGTCACGAATCATAAAGTTGGTCGCCGAGGTATCTTCGTCGATCAACAGCGTCCGACACCCCGCGCAGAGCGCCTCCATGATATTGGCCGCCTGCGAAGTGCTGCCACTGGCGTTATCCGTACAGAAATAACACGTGTCCTTACCCAGCGGTAAATGATTAATAAAGCCGCTGATATCAACACGGTTAATCGATCGTCCATCTTCGGCGCGTATCTTCACCGCCGTGGGGTCGGTAACGACCCGTTCCCGACCATCGCCGGGGATGTGGTTATATACCCCGCGCTCCAGGGCTTGCAGCAGGGTCGACTTGCCATGAAAGCCTCCGCCGACGATCAGCGTTACGCCGCCGGGTATGCCCATACCGCGAATGTTACCCGCATGGGGCAACACCGGTTCCACCGCCAGCGACGGCGGGGAAACGAAGGGGATGGCGCCCGCCATAAGCGGCCGATCGTCGATACCGCTTCTGCGTGGCAGTCTGGCACCATCGCCCACGAATGCCACCAGCCCGGCGCCCGCTAGCCACTGGCGCAGATAGTCCTGGTCCTGTACCGCATCGAGATGTGCTTGCAGCGCCGCCTGATCCATCGCCTGATAACACAGCCCCGCGTCAACCAGCTGCGGCAACTCCGCAAACAGCATCGCTTCGGCGTCCCGCGCCAGCACGCGCCGGCCCGCTGCCGGTAGCGCCAGGCCCAGGCGCGCCTCGATCCGACCGTCCTCGACGATCAGAGCATCACGGGCCAATACCTGCTGACCACAGGAAGCAATACGGATCTCACCGCTGCGTCCGCTGCCACGCTGCCCTTGCACGCCGGTGTCGATGGCGAGTGCCAGGCGGCGGCAGAGAAAATCTTGCAAGGCCAACCGCCGGATCGGTTCACCGTAGCTATCGGCGGGGAGTTGCGCAATCGCGGCGGGTACACTCAAGCGAATGCGCGACGGCTCGGCAAACGGGTCGCCCTGGACATGGTCGATCCACAACTCGAAACGATCGAACCGATACCGCCCTTGCAGCCCTTTATAGGCTTTGTAGCCACGGCCATCGATCTGACGAATTTGCGCTTTCAGGCTCTCCATTTCTGGGCTCATTTCCAGGCTCTCCATTTTCCAAGCAGTCCATTTTCTAAGCAGTCCATTTTATAAACAGTCCATATCGACGCGATCGGCCTTCACGCTATCCCATGTTCCCGTTCCCATGCTCCCATGCTCCCATGCTCCCATGCTCCCATGCTCCCATGCTCCCATGCTCCCATGCTCACGAACTCACGAACTCACGAACTCACGCTAGCGATTACCGCCCATCTTTCAAACCAGATAATGACTGTTGCGCTGGCGTTATACCGGGTAATTACGTCGGCTCAGGCCTCACCGCAGGGCGCAGCACACCTCGGTCTGTTTCCTTCAGTCTGGCGCAAAATACGCAATCGGACACGCTAAGCTCGCCTGAATCGCGCCCACACGCATGGCGTCCCGCGGCATCGTCCCTCTGTACAAGCTTCATGAATTCAGGCATTTTGAACCCATCGACGCACAAGGCTGTCACACCCCGTGACCGCCTAGACCAACACACTACCGAGGGAGTCCGCTATGTCTGCCAACAGCAATGGGCCTGACAACGCCAAACTACAGCAGATCATCAGTCAATCCTTGCAGAGCCAGACGCAGCGGGAAGCAGGTTATCGGGACAAGTCCCTGAAAATGTATCCATGGGTGTGCGGACGTTGCGCCCGTGAGTTCACCCGCGCCAATCTCACCGAGCTGACCGTCCATCACCGTGATCATAACCACGACAACAACCCCCCCGATGGCAGCAACTGGGAATTACTCTGTCTTTACTGCCATGACAACGAACATAGCCGCTATGAAGATACGGCTAAATACAGCACGACAACCCCCGGCGGCGACGCGCGCCAGGCGGCAACCAGTCAGCCGTTCGCTAACCTCAAAGATCTGCTCAAAAGCAAGCAATAACCGGCACGGCCAAGCCCATTGGCGGTGCCGTAAGGCTGCGTTGCCGGTACTGATCCCAACGAAGCCCCCGCAGAGACACCACCTTTCGGGGGGCTGGCAGTAGAGCAACAGTACGGCAATGGCCGTACAACGAATTCACGCCGGGGGCTGGCGCTCAACGCTGAGAGTACCCATAGAACCGCATAAATGTTAAGGTGATTGCAGCCCACACTGGCGGTCAGAATAGATTGCGTGCTAGCGTGTTGGTCTAAACGTTAACTTGTTTGCTTCAGATATACAGGGAGCTCTGCACCGTGGCAGGGCTGATGTCTCTCTATAAAAAAAACAAGACGAGCCTATGCCACCCCGTTACGCCCCAAACCCGCACATACAACTTAACCGGCACGTCACCAGTGCCTTGATGTTCGTGCTGGTGGCAGGTATGGGTGTCTATTGGAGTCACATCAGCCAACGCGCCATCGACAATGAACAGCGCCTGCTGATGAATGAGATCGTTAATGCCCAGGCTGCCACCATCGAGCGCAGACTGGCGCAAACTTTCTCTTCCACCCGCATCATGGCGATCGAAGTTAAACAGCAACACGGTTCGATCGCTGATTTCGACAGCTACGCAGCCGACGTACTGCGCTCGGTTGGCGGGGCCTCCAATCTTCAGCTGGCCCCTGGCGGTATTATCGAAAAAATCTACCCGCTCAAGGGTAATGAAAAGGCCATTGGCCACAATATCCTCAAGGATGATCATCACCGCCAGAACGCGCAGTTAGCCATCCAGGAACGGCGCCTGACGCTGGCAGGCCCTTTCACCCTGATCCAAGGCGGCGTGGCGGTCATAGGGCGCAATCCTGTGTTTCTCGGCCCACCCGGCCAGGATGCGTTCTGGGGCTTCACCTCGGCGCTGATCTACCTCGATGACCTGCTGGCAGTGACCGAGTTGAACCTACTCGAAGCCAAAGGCTATCGCTACCAACTCACCCGAGAACACCCGGAGACCAAGCAGACCGATCTCATTTCGGCGTCCCAAAAGCCCCTTAGCGCTATCAGCCAGTCGATACCGATCAACGTGCCCAATGCCATATGGACGCTCGCCATGAGTCGTCCGGTTTCAGATGCTAACTGGGTGACCGGAATCGCCTATCTGGTATCGTTATTGGCCGGCCTGCTAATGGCCTGGATAGTCAACTACGTACTACAGCAACCTGAAAGACTTCAACTCATCGTCCGGCAGAAAACCGCCGAATTGGAAGAATGGGCCTTTTATGACCACCTGACCGGATTGGCAAACCGACGCCTGCTGGCTGAACAACTGACACAGGTTATTCGCCAGAGTGCGCGTGATAAACAGGCTGCCGCGCTGCTCTACCTCGACCTGGACGACTTCAAACGGGTCAACGACTCCCTCGGCCATGAGGCCGGAGACCGTCTTTTGAAAAAAATCGCGCTTCGTCTCACCGCCCTCGTCCGCGAAAGCGATATTGTCGCCCGGCTCGGCGGCGATGAGTTTGCGGTGCTATTGATCGACGCCAAATCGCTGCGCGATGTCAGTCGCATCGCCGAGAAACTGATCGAACAGATCGAAAAACCGGTGCCGTTGGATAACAAGGAGTTTATTGTCTCCACGTCGGTAGGCATCACCATGATCCCCACCGATGGCAACGATGCCACGACCTTATTGAGTAATGCCGATATCGCCATGTACGCTGCCAAGCGCGCGGGCAAACGTAATTTTCGTTTCTTCGATCAGGCGATGCAGACTGAGGCGCTGAAAAAAATACAGGTCGAAGAAGACCTGATCATTGCTATCAGCCAGAATCAATTTATCCTGCACTACCAGCCTTTACTGGACCTGAGAGACAACTCCCTGTGTAGCTTTGAAGCCCTGATTCGCTGGCAGCACAGTCCGTCGACACTGCTCTATCCGGATAAGTTTATCAGCATCGCCGAAGAGACCGGCAAAATAGTCGATATCGGCTATTGGGTGATCCGCCAAGCCTGCAAGACGATCAAGGCGCGTGCCGTCGATCACGACAAACGCCAGCGCATCGCGGTCAACCTGTCGCCCCGCCAGTTCAGCGACCCCGACCTGCTGGCCAATATCCGCGCTATTGTGCGTAGCGTCGATATCGATGCCCGTAGCCTGGAGATCGAAGTCACCGAGTCGACTCTGATGAAGGATGTCAGCGTCGCGATCGAGGTGCTGAGCGCGCTGAAGAGCATGGGTATTACCATCACCATCGACGATTTCGGTACCGGCTATTCGTCCCTGGCTATTCTGAAGCAATTACCCGTGGATAAACTCAAGATCGATCGCAGCTTTGTGATGGACCTGGAATCGGACCGTAACGATCAAGAGATCGTTCGGGGGTTAATTGCCATCGCCCATACACTCAAGATTAAGGTGGTCGCCGAAGGGATCGAAACCAAGGCCCAGTGCCGCATGCTACGCGAATACGGGTGTGACTATGGGCAGGGCTTCCTGTTCAGCAAGCCTCGGCCTATTCACGCCTTCCAAACCAAGCAGGGGTTAAGCGTCGACCCCGGCGTCCCGACCCAGAGCTGATACCCGCATCAACGAGGCAACGTCGTTCACCTGAGGGCAGCGCTTATGCTACAGTTTCGCCCTTAACGGCGATGCCCGGGTCTGGTAGACAGCTCCCGCTTCGCCTTCGATCAAACCCACCACCGTGACAAACCAGGCAGACAGATTATGACGTTAGGCTTAGCAACCCCAGGCACCCTCTATATACTTTCTGCCCCCTCCGGTGCCGGCAAGACCAGTCTGGTCAAGGCGCTGCTCAAGCAGGACGACCGGGTACGGGTATCGGTTTCCCATACCACCCGCGCACCGCGCCCCGGCGAGGTGGACGGTATCGATTATCATTTTTCCAGCCACGATCGGTTTGACGCCATGATTGCCGAGGGCGCCTTCCTCGAATACGCCGACGTTTTCACCAACAAATACGGTACGGCGCAGCATACCGTCGAAGCGATGCTCCAGGCCGGTACCGATGTGATCCTCGAGATTGACTGGCAGGGTGCTCAGCAAGTCCGAAAATTGATGCCGGCGGCCATCTCGGTGTTTATTTTACCCCCCTCAAAAGAAGCCCTGCAGCAGCGACTGACCAACCGTGGCCAGGACAGCAGCGACGTGATTGCCGGACGCATGGCGCAGGCGGTCAGTGAAATGTCCCATTACAGCGAATACGACTTTCTGATCATCAATGACGACTTCGGGCTGGCCCTGACCCAGCTGCAGGCGGTCTTTACCGGCCAGCGCCAGCGCATCGCCCAGCAGCAACAATATTACCAAAAGCTGATCAGCCAGCTACTGGCCTGATCAGCACGGCCTATACGCCCCTATCCATTCGATAACGGGAATGTTCGGCCTTGCCAGCATTCCCTTGCCAGCATTCCCTTGCCAGCATCCCCCTTGCCAGATCCCCCTTGCCAGCATCCCCCTTGCCAGCATCCCTCTTGCCAACGGCCCCTTGCCAGCACGCCCTTGCAAAGAGCCCTTACCAGCGATCGCCTGACAACAGCCCCTTGTCAATAGCCCACTTTTCACTCTATACTGGTGGGCTGATTTACGAGTCTTATGGTTTGTGGATCAAAAAAATTTACAACCCCGTTGAGGTTTACTATGGCACGCGTTACCGTTGAAGACTGTCTTGAAAACGTTGAAAATCGCTTTGAACTGATCATGGTGTCAGCCAAGCGGGCGCGGCAGCTGGCGACCGGCGGTCATGAGCCGAAAGTAGCCTGGGAAAACGACAAGCCAACCGTCGTTGCACTGCGCGAGATTGCTGAAGGTCACATTAACGCCAGCATCCTGACCGAGAAGCCGGCTGAAGTCGATCTGCTCGGCTCCTTTGCCACGACCGAGAGCTGATTCACCTCTGGGGCGATACTGTGCAGGTCTCGCCCCGACCAAGCATCGTTGTTCAACGTTTCAGGCTTCACTTACCCTGTTTTTGAGGAGTCGTTGATGCCGACCATCCCCCTTCTGGCCGAACGCCTCTCTACCTACCTCGATACCGACCAAATCAATCAGGTCCGACGCGCTTATTATTACGCCGAGCAAGCCCATGATGGTCAGCGCCGCAAAAGCGGTGAGCCCTATGTGACCCACCCGCTCGCCGTTGCCAGCATTCTGGCCGAAATGAACCTGGACCATCAGAGCCTGATGGCCGCCATGCTGCATGATGTGATCGAAGACACCCAGATCAGCTGCGACAGCCTGCGCAGTCAATTTGGCGAAACGGTGACCAGCATTGTCGACGGTGTCAGTAAACTGACCCACCTGCATTTTGAAACCAAAGCCGAGGCCCAGGCGGAAAACTTCCAGAAAATGGCGCTGGCCATGGCGGAAGATATTCGGGTTATTGTCGTCAAACTGGGCGACCGCCTGCACAACATGCGCACCCTAGGCGTCATGCCCCCGGCCAAGCAGCGCCGTATCGCCCGCGAAACGCTGGATATCTACGCCCCCATCGCCAGCCGCCTGGGTATGCACGACCTGTATATCGAACTGGAAGACCTGGCATTTCGGGCCTACTACCCGATGCGCTACACCCATATCGGCCGCGCGGTACGCAATGCCCGGGGTGACCGGCATGATATGATCGAAAGAATCGGTCAAAGCCTGCGTGAGCGCCTGGCCCGTAACGGCTTGACCGGCACCGTCACCGGCCGCGAGAAGCACCTGTACAGCATCTACCGTAAGATGGTGACCCAGAAGAAATCCTTCGCCGAAATCATGGATGTGTTTGCATTCCGCATTATCACCACCGATATCGACACCTGTTACCGCATCCTCGGCACGGTGCATAACCTGTACAAACCGGTGTCGGGCCGCTTCAAAGACTACATCGCCATTCCCAAGTCCAACGGTTACCAATCGCTGCATACCGATCTGTTCGGCGCCCGAGACATCACCATCGAGATCCAGATCCGCACCGAAGAGATGGAAAGCATTGCCGCCCACGGCATCGCCTCCCACAGCAGCTACAAAGCCGGAGACAGTCGCCCCGCGAAATCGGCGGCCAATTACAAGCGCGCGCGCCAATGGGTGCAGGGACTGCTCGAGATGCAAAAGCACGCCGGCAGCTCGATGGAGTTTATCGAAAACGTCAAGATCGACCTGTTTCCGGATGAGGTGTATATCTTCACCCCCAAAGGCAGAATACTGGAGCTGCCCAAGGGGGCCACACCGGTGGATTTCGCCTACGCGGTGCATACCGATATCGGCAACTCCTGCGTCTCCTGCCGTATCAACCGCCGCCTTGCCCCGCTGAGTACCCCACTGAACAGCGGCCAGACCGTTGAGATCATCACCACTCCCAGCGCCCAGCCCAATACCGCCTGGCTGAATTTTGTGGTGACCGGAAAGGCACGCGCCAGTATTCGCCACTTCCTGAAAAACAAGCAGCATGCCGAATCCACCGCGCTGGGTCGACGTCTGTTGAATCAGTTTTTAGCCAACCTCGGCCTCTCGGTAGAAGAAGTGTCGCCGGTCCGCCTGAAACAGCTACTCAAGCAGTTGGAACTCGACAGTCTTGATCAGCTGCTGCGTGAGATAGGCCTTGGCAACCAGATGGCCTATATGGTGGCGCAACAGCTAAAGCCCATCAACGAAGAAGAAAAACCATCCCCGCAGGAATCCGATCAAGCATTGTCGATCTCCGGTGCCGAAGGCATGGTGCTGACCTACGCCCGCTGCTGCCACCCCATCCCGGGCGATCATATTCTCGGTCATGTCAGCAGCGGCCGCGGTATCGTCGCGCACCGTGTCGAGTGTCGTAACATTGCCGAATTTCGCGCGGACCCGAAAAAATGTCTTTATCTCGACTGGGCGCAGTCGGTTAATGATGAATTTGAGGTGAGCATCAAAGTAGAGCTGGCCGCACAGCGCGGCATTATCGCCACACTCGCTACCAAGGTAACCCAAGCCGGCGGCAATATTCACCGGGTCGATATCGACGAGAAAGATAGCCACATGAGCACGATCCATCTCGACCTCTCGGTCCACGACCGGATCCACCTTGCCCGGATCATCAAGCGCATCCGAACCCTGAAATCTGTTGCCAGAATATCCCGATGCTGATTACACTGGATGCCAGCATTTGATCGGTCACCGTACTGATTCAGCACGCCGTATATTCTCCGGCGCTGATCTCGCATGAGGTCAGCGTTTAATAGCTAGTGAATCGTTAATTATCAAGGAACTATAATGAGCAATCGCGCGGTTATTCACACAGACAGTGCCCCGGCGGCAATCGGCACCTACTCCCAGGCCGTCAAGATCGGCAATACCGTGTACCTGTCCGGTCAGATCCCGCTGAATCCTGAAACCATGGAACTGGCCGAGGGTGACTTTGCCGCCCATGTCCGCCAGGTGTTCGACAACCTAAGCGCCGTGTGCGAGGCCTCCGGCGGCTCACTGCAACAGATCGTGAAACTGAATATTTTCCTCACCGATCTAGGCAATTTTGCGACGGTCAACGACATTATGGCGCAGTACTTCCAGCAGCCTTATCCTGCCCGTGCCGCTATCGGCGTTGCATCGCTGCCCAAAGGTGCAGAAGTAGAAATGGACGGCATCCTCGTCACAGAGTAATCATTTCACACGAGCATCGCGGGATAACAGCGGCGCGCGACACTGTGCGGTGATAGCATCAGGCCGCGCGCTTAATAGGACAGCATCACAACCCCTTAGCGACACCCTCACGGCGCGGATCTACCGCGCCGTACAGACGACCATCCGGCAAACGACGGATGGCATGCAAGCCGCTGTTCATATCCCGAACCTTCACCTGATGTCCTTTGGCCTCCAGCGCCGCCTGCAGTCCCTCTGCGGCCGTGCCTGCTTCCAGCTCTGTCGCCCCGTTACGGTTGCTGATATGGGGCTGCGCCAACGTCGCTTGCAGATCCGTACCCCAGACCAGCTGGGTCAATAGCGCCTGCGCCACATAGTTGATAATCCGGCTGCCACCGGGAGAACCCAGCAACAACACCAATTGTCCTTCACGGTCAAATACCATCACCGGGGTCATGGAGCTGCGCGGACGCTTACCCGCCTCGACCCGGTTCGCCACCCACTGCCCCTTCTTTTGCGCCACGAAAGAGAAATCGGTCAACTGGTTATTGAGTAAAAACCCCCCGACCATCAGCGTCGAACCAAAAGCCATTTCGATGCTGCTGGTCATCGAGACCCCGTTACCTTGCGTATCGACGATAACAAAATGGCTGGTAGAGGGTAGCTCGGGAGAGCGATCATCGGCACGCGGCAACGCCAGGTCGCCGGGTAACGCCGCGCCCATATCCCGATCGGGGTCGATCAAGCGGCTGCGACGGCGCAGATAATCCGCGTCCAGTAACTGTGCCACCGGTACCGGTACAAAATCACTATCGGCCAGATAACGCCCTCGGTCGGCATAGGCCAACCGGCCCGCCTGGCTAAAGAGATGGGCGAATGCCGGGCCATCCGGTGCCAAGGTATCGATTTTCCAGGGTTGCAACAGCCCCAATATCTGCAGCAGCGCCACACCACCCGAGGTCGGCGGCGCCATGCTACAGACCCGATATTCCCGGAAAGGCGCACAGAGTGCGGGGCGTTCCTTCGCATGGTAGGCGGCCATATCCGCCAGCGATAACAAGCCCGGATTACCCGGCGCGGCGCGCACCACCCCGACAACAGCCTCGGCCAAGGGGCCCTGATACAACGCATCGGCACCCTGCTTGGCGATCAGTCGCAGCGAATCGGCCAGCGCAGGGTTACGCAGCGTCTGCCCCGCCGCCAGCGCCTTACCTTGCGGGAAGAAGTAGTCGCGTGCCGCCGGATAGCGGCCCAGTCCGGGATTAACCTCCCCAGCAACCAGGGCGCTGAGCCTTGGTGTGACCTTGAAGCCCTGCTCGGCTTTTTCAATCGCGGCGTTGAACAGCTGGTCCCAGGGTTGTGTCCCATGCCGGGCGTGCGCCAGTTCCAGCATACGCAAGACACCGGGTACGCCGACAGAACGACCACCAACCAGCGCCTGACGCCAGGGAAGCGGCGTACCTTGCTCATCGAGGAACAATCCACTGTCAGCGCTGCCCGGCGCCGTCTCTCGGCCATCATAGGTGCTCAGCTTCGCCGCGCGCCTATCCCAGTGCAGCATAAAAGCGCCCCCCCCGATGCCCGATGACTGCGGTTCAACCAGGGTCAGCATCGCCTGAACGGCCACCGCCGCATCCACGGCATGGCCGCCAGCCGCCAGCACCCGATAACCGGCTTCGCTCGCCAGTGGATGCGCCGTCACCACCATCGCGCCGGACGCGATGACGCCCGCCCGCGCCTTGAGCCCGGTCGCCGCTTCCGGATCGAGGCCTTCCTCCACCGCATAACTGCAAAAAGGCGCTACTATTAACGCGAAGCTGACAAGAATTCGTAATCGAGCAAGACCGCCACCGGCGTACCGGCTGAAGGCGTGCAGGTAAAACATCAAAGCGAACAATGCGCCCCGGACTATACTTGTCAGTCTTTTGGCCGGCATAGTAGGCTACCTCTGAGTGGATGGATGGATCGATGGATAAGACTCAGCATAAGCAATCCGGCAGCGATCACAAGTTCAGGTCATATCAATTAGCGAGCACTGGCCGAACAGGCTTCTTAACGATCCAGATTCACTGAACATAGGATAGCGACAATGCCCGACGTTACTTTGATGAGACCCCCTTCAATGGACGATGACGCCATACGTATGGTCATGCTACACGACAGCCAAGGCAAGTTGCTGGTACTACTCCCGGAAAAAAACCTGCTGAACCTGGTCAGCGTCTGGAAACAGACAGGACGTCACCTTCAGCCCATCAGTAACCGCGATTCCATCAAAATATTCTCCCAGCAAGCACTGGATAGTGACAAAGGGGTTCGCCAGCTTTTGACCCTGCCGATGCTGATCGACGCCGATTGCTGCCGTGCTGACGAACTGACCCTGACCGAGCCCTCCTCAGGACGCCGCCTGCGCATAAGCCGGGATCAGATCCCCAACGAGGCCGAGCGCTGCCGACTCGGTGTCACCCCGGATGCGATTAACGCCAAACAACCCCAGGGCAACGATGTGAGCGTCATCGGCCACGCGGTTGAAAAATTTACCGCCTTGCGTATTCGCCAGCGCCTGGAAGATACGCTGAACCTGCCGACATTGGCCCCAACCGCACAGAAAATCATCGCGCTACGTACCAACGCGTCTGCCGGCGTGGATGATCTGGTGCCTATCGTCAAGCTTGATCCCAGCCTCGCGGCCCAGGTCATGAGCTGGGCTGCATCACCCTACTACGCCGCTCCCGGTGGTATCGACTCGATCCACGACGCCATTGTCCGGGTGTTGGGATACGATTTGGTGGTCAATCTGACCCTCGGTATCGCTATGGGTAAAACCCTCGCCCTGCCGAAAGATTCGTCGCGAGGCGGCACACCTTACTGGCTACAGGCGATCTACTGCGCCACGTTGAGTGAGAAGCTGGCCACGCGTATGCCCAGCGCTATCCGACCCGGCCCTGGTCTGGCCTATCTATGCGGCCTGCTGAGTAACTTCGGTGTACTGGCACTGTCGCATATTTTCCCGCCGCACTTTTCACTGGTATCACGCTATACCGAAGCCAACCCGCATATGGACCACGCCCTTATCGAGAAGCAGATCATCAATGTCACCCGCGAGCAGATCGCCAGTTGGCTGACCGAGATCTGGAAGCTGCCCGCGCAGGTCACCCATGCGATCCGCCATCAGGGAGACCTGACCTATGAGGGAGAGCATAAAGAGTACGCGCTGCTGCTTAACCTCACCCAGCGCAAGCTACGCGAGCATCATATTGGTGACGGGCCCGTTGGCGCCATCCCGCAACACCTGTACCGTGACTTGCAGCTGGAACCTGAAACCGTTGAAGCGGTGTTTGCCGAGATTCATAACCGCGAAGAAGACCTGGTCGAGATGACCAAGATTCTGCAAAGGCCCTGATCAAACGCCTGTAACCTGTAGCCTGTAGCCTGTAGCCTGTAGCCTGTAGCCTGTAGCCTGTAGCCTGTAGCCTGTAGCCTGTAGCCTGTAGACAGCATCAGGACAGGCGACAGGCGATAAGCCGTCCTGGGCAACGCACTACGCCGAGAGTTCTTCCAGCTCTTCTAGCGCCTCAAGCCACTGTTCTTCAAGCTGCTCCGCGCGCTGGGTCGCATTACCCTGCTGCTCAAGTAACTGCTTTAACTGTGCCTTGTGGTCGGCTTCATAGATGGACGCATCGGCTAATTGGGCTTCGACACCGCTAAGGATGGCCTGCACGGCCTCCAGTTCCTTCTCCAGCGTAGCCACCTGCTTACGCAGCGGACTTAAGCGGCTGCGTTTTTCCGCTTCGATCCGCTTACGTTCTTTTCGGTCCAGCGCCGACTCACCGCGCCCTTCTGCGGCGTCGTTAACGCGCGCCTCTCGGTCGCTGATCTGTCGCTCCCGCTCCGCTAACCAACGGCTGTAGTCATCCAGGTCACCGTCAAAAAGGGTCGCCTTACCGTCGCTCACCAGCAGAAACTGATCGACACAGTTGCGTAGCAGATGACGATCGTGGGACACCAGCACCAGCGCACCGGGGAACGACTGCAGCGCCATGGTCAGGGCATGACGCACTTCCAGATCCAGATGGTTGGTCGGTTCGTCCAACAATAACAGGTTGGGTTTCTGCCAGGTGATAAGCGCCAGTGCCAGACGGGCTTTTTCGCCACCGGAAAACATCGCGACCCGTTCCAGAGCCGCATCACCATAAAAATCGAAGCCGCCGAGGAAGTCACGAATCTGCTGCTCGCTCGCCTTCGGGGATATCCGCTGGATATGCAGGAGCGGACTGGCCTCCAGGTCGAGGGCCTCCAGTTGATGCTGGGCAAAATACCCCACGCGCAGGTTTTCTCCCTGCTGACGTCGACCGCTCAGCAAGGCGATCTCCCCCACCAACGATTTGATCAGGGTCGACTTACCGGCACCATTGGCGCCCAGCAGGCCGATGCGCATCTCCGGATGCAATCCCAGCGATAAGGGCCCTAAGAGCGGCAGATCCGGGTTGTACCCCAGGCAGGCCTGGTCCAGCGTCACCAGGGGGTCGGACATACGCCCGACATCGGCAAAACTAAACGTGAAGGGCGAGTCCACATGGGCGGGGGCGATCCGCTCCATGCGTTCGAGCTCCTTCACCCGGCTCTGAGCTTGTTTGGCCTTGGTGGCCTTGGCCTTGAAGCGGCGGACAAACTGTTCTATCTCGGCAATACGAACCTGCTGCTTCTGGAACGCCGATTGCTGCTGCGACAGGCGATCGGCCCGCAACAACTCAAACGCCGAATAATTACCCCGGTACAGCTGAATCGACTGCTGCTCGAAATGGGCGATATGCGAGACCACCCGGTCAAGAAAGTCCCGGTCGTGGGAGATCAGCAACAGGGTTCCATCGTAGGCACCAAGCCACTGTTCCAGCCACAGGGTTGCATCCAGATCGAGGTGGTTAGTCGGCTCGTCAAGCAGCAGCAGATCCGATGGGCACATCAGCGCCTGGGCCAGGTTCAGTCGAATTCGCCAACCGCCGGAAAAGTCCGCCACCTGGCGCTGATAATCCTGCGCGGCGAAACCAAGACCATGCAGAAGCCGCTGCGCACGCGCGACGGCCGTATAGCCATCTATCGCTTCATAGTCAGCATGCAAGGTCCCCAGGTCATGGTGCTGGTCTTGCGCCTCGGCTTCGGCCATACGGGTCTGAATGGCGCGCCAATATTGGTCACCATCCAGCACGTAATCCAACGCCGTCCTATCCAGCGCAGCGACTTCCTGGGCCATATGCGCGATACGCAACGGCGGCATCTGCAGATCCCCTTCATCGGGATGCAAATGACCGAGTAATAACTGAAAGAAACTGGATTTACCACTGCCATTGGCACCGATAATACCGACTTTCTGACCGGAAAATAGGGTCAGATCCACCTTCTCCAGCAGGCGGTTGCGCCCCCGCTGTAATGTAAGCATCTGTAACTGAATCATGGGGGCGGATTCTACCACAACTGCAGGAAATGCCATCAATCGCGCGTTAGTCTCCGCGCGTGCATTGCTGGTATTTCAGGGAACTTTACAGTTAAATGTTCGCTCAATGGTATGTAACCGTAACGATGCGCCATCCATATGGCACGTGCGGGCAATATGCCACGTGCGAAGATGGATATCTGAACGGCAACAGATCAATCACGGCCCGAGCGCAAACAAACGCCTGTAGTGCAGCGCGCTACACGAGCCAAAACTGAACCCACGGGATCCACTGAATAACCGAACAAGGACTTCTGATGAAGAAAACATTTTTGGCAAGCGCCATCGCCACCGCGCTGGTTTGCGCACCGCTGGCGCAGGCCGCAGAATTGACCAGCCACGAACAGAAAGTCAGTTATATCATGGGACTGGACGTTGGTAGCCGTATGGCAGGCCTGGAATACCCCCTGGATATCGAGGCCTTCCGCCTGGGTCTTGAGCAGTCGGACATGACCGGCGAACGCGCCCTGTCCGACGATGAGCTGCGTAACGCCATGCAGATGGCCCAGCAGCGATTCCAGGAGCGCCAGCAGCAAGCGCAAGCGCTGGTCGCAGAAAAAAACAGTCAGGAAGGTGACGTTTTTCTGGCTGAAAACGCCAAAAAATCCGGCATCACCACCACCGAATCGGGCTTACAGTACCAGATCACCTCTGCCGGTACCGGTCCAAAGCCCAGTGCCGAAGACACCGTGCGCGTTCATTACCGTGGCACGCTGCTCGACGGTACCGAATTCGACAGCTCATACACCCATGGCGAGCCGGCCACGTTCCCGCTCAACGGCGTGATCCCCGGTTGGACCGAAGGTCTGCAGCTGATCAGTCAGGGCAGTAAGGCTAAATTGTATATCCCCGCCGAGCTGGCGTACGGTGCCACGGGCATGGGCCAGGCGATTGGACCAAACTCTACCCTGATCTTTGAAGTAGAACTGCTGGAAATCAACCCGAAGCAATAACGACCGCAGGCCACAGCAACGGTCTCACCTGCTACCGCTCGAGCCTGCGTGACAGACAACGTGCGGGTTCGGGTTCAGGTGACAGGTGACAGGTGACAGGTGACAGGTGACAGGTGACAGGCAGTTTCGTTCTGCAGGGCGTTACCGCAACGCGTTGATGTAACCGTTAGATCCTACGGCGTAATAGCGTTCCCCGGCAAAACCCAGGGCGAAGATGTTCGCGCTGGTGGGACGCAAAGGATCGCGCTTGAACACCTGCCAGCGGCGTAATTGCGTGCCGTCGGTCACCTTCCAGAGCTGAACAAGCCCCGAACTGGTACCGGTAAGCAGACGCTGACTATCGGGGGAAAATACCGCCGCCGTATAACTGACACGCTGGGCAAAGACGCCTTCATCGCTACTGAGGGTCTGTAGTGTCTTGCCGCTGTCCACCGACCAGACCAGGGCTTTATCCAACTGACCGGCTGAAAAGGCATAGCGACCGTTGGGGGATAACGCGACGGTGTTGACGTTATTGCCGTGCTGTTTGCCGTCCCGTTCTTCACCCGAGGTGAGGTCCCAGAGCCGGGCCCGGTTGTTGTCCGAGCCCGTTAGCGCCAGTACGCCATCATGGCTTACCGCCACAGCCCGAACACGACCGTCGTGACGCAGGATCTTACGCGTCCCACCCTTTTTACTATCAAAATAAGCCGCCGTCTGGTCATCGAGACCCAGCAGCGCGTAGTTGCCGTTAGGCGACAGGGCGATATCCAGAATACCGGCCGGGACGTTCCAAAAACCCACCGATTTTCCGCTAGCGACCTCCCACAAGACGATATCATGCTGACCCGCCGTGACGGCGTATTCACCTTCCGGTGAAAACGCGATCGCGACCAGGTTGCTGTATTGACCCTGTCGGTGGTTCCAGTTGAACAGTCGCTCATTGCGAGACGCGTCCCACAAGCTACCACCGTGTTGAATCGAACCGACAGCGGCGTAGCGGGCATCCGCCGAGATCGCCGCGCTGTATAGCCCCTGCACCGCATATTCGGTCTGTGATGTCGGCCGATCACCCTGACTGCAGGCGGTCAACAGGCTCAACAGCACCGCGCCGGTTAGCCCTCTGGGATTCAAGGCGTGGCTCCCGCTTATACCCTGTCTTTATGGGCGGTGTGCATCGAACCGATCAACTGATCTTCATATTCAAAACGTTCTGCCAGCTTCTCACCCAAATGAGACAGACGTTCACTCATATGCTGCAGATCCTGAATGGTCAACCGCTCTAATTCGGCGTATTCATCATTAAACGACAAAATGGAGTCGGTCGTTTCGTTCAGGCTGGGCTCGAGCTTACGTGCCAGCTCGATGCCGCCATCGTTAAACTGATCCGCCTCGGCGAGGAGATGTTCGTAAACACCAAAATGCCAAGAGGAGACATAGTCGACAAGAATATCGCAAAACCCCGCGACCTTGCCGACGACATTGCCATCGACCGGTAACTGCGGAAGCGCCACAAAGCGTCCTAGCAGGTCCTGCCTTTCCTGCAGCCAGCGATCGATAAGCTCACTGACGCCACCCCAACGTTCTTTTGCACTGCGACACTTCTCCAGCATAACCCTCTCCTTCTGTTGCGCCGTTGAGACTATCGCGGATAGCGGTCTCGGCATCAGCACTCTTATCTGTTCCGCCATACTAGCGCCAAGCAAACCCGTATAGCAATAAAAGCCCGTGCTATCCACGAAGCCTGCACAGAGCCGAGTGATCGTTATATACTGCAACACACTTTGTTACTCTGGAATTCGGGATACCGCTATGTCCGCCATCACGCACGCAACACGCTTGTTTCTGCTCTTTTTTCTACTCCTGCCCGGCCTTGCTCAGGCGGAGGAAGCCAATGGCGCTTATGTGGAATATATCGAGCTGCAGCCACCGTTTATCGCCAATTATGGCGGACCAGGGCCGTTGAAATACCTGAAGGCAGAAGTGTCTATCAAAGTGACGAGCGTCGAATCCGAGGTCAATATTAAGTTTCATATGGCGCCCCTGCGTCATGAACTCGTCATGCTGCTGAGCCGCCAGACCCGTGATACGGTTTCGACCGCGGCCGGCCGGGAACAGGTTCGCCAAAAGGCACAGGAAAAGTTACGCCAGGTTATGGTCGGCGAGTTTGGTGAAACCGGCTATGACATGATCAACGATCTGCTGTTTACCAGCTTTGTAACCCAGGAGTGATACCATCGGTAGCATCGTCTGCCAACCCCACGGAGTTCGGCAGACGATCAACCTGGTTCACTGCGCCATAAAGCCGGCGAGAAAGGTGTCGAAGTCCTGGCGTTGGTCTTGCTCCAGCGCCTGCTGCTCCTGAAGTGAACTATCCCTGAGTGCCTGCAACTCCGATAAAAACGCCTCGGGCAGCGTCCCGGCCTGCAGCTGCTGCTGGTGGTGCTGGGACTGTGCCAAGACGAATGCTTCGTAGGATAACTCCTGATCACGTAACACCGCGAGGACCTGGGCCGAAGGCGTCTGATCCGGATCCGCCAATTTACGCCTCTGTTGCTCCAGCGCGACGCGGTACAGGCCGCCAGGGTGCAAACCATCGAGTAATTCAGCCACAGGCTGCAGGGCGTCAAGCAGCTCCTGCCCCCAGCTGATCAGCGATAACGGACCCCGCGGTGACTGCAGCAGTAAACCGGGTTCACGACCCCGTCGTGCCGTCAGGGCGTTATTTTCCTGCACCCAGGCACACTCCTGATCACTCAGTTCGCTCCGATCGGCCAGCAGGCAATAGACCAGGAAGGTATCGAGAAAACGCGCCTGGGTCGCATCGATACCCAACGGCAGGAACGGGTTGATATCCTGACTGCGGACTTCAATATATTCCACGCCCCGTGCCCGCAATGCACAGACCGGCTTTTCTGCCGGTAATGTAACCCGCTTCGGACGAATATCGCTGTAATATTCATTCTCGATCTGCAACATATTGCTGTTCAGCTGCCGGTATTCACCGTCCACCTTGATACCGATGTTTTCATAGACGGCATACGGCGTGCGGATCGCCTGGGACAGGGTCTCGATATAGTTGTCGAGATGGTTATAACAGACATACAGCGATGCCTGCGCCTGATTGGTATAACCCAGATCGCTCATGCGCAGACTGGTCGCATGGGGGGCAAACAGGGTATCGGCATCCAGTTGATCCAGCTGATGGCTATCGTCCGTGAAGAAGGAGCGGCTCAGCGCCGGCGAAGAACCGAACAGGTAGAGCAACAACCAGGAATAGCGCCGGAAGTTACGTATCAGCGCAAAATAGCTGGCGGACTGGAACGCCATCGGCGCCGAGGCGTCACCGAGGACCTGCTGGAAAGCACCCCAAAACCCTTCCGGTAGCGAAAAGTTATAATGAATCCCGGCAATGGCCTGCATCGGCTTGCCATAGCGGTGCTCCAGACCGACCCGATAGATCGATTTAAGCTTGCCGATATTGGAACTGCCATAGTGGGCGATCGGTATTTCGGCAGCACTTTGCAGATAGCACGGCATACTGGCGGCCCAGATCGTCTCGGCATCGAGCCGATCATAGGCATAGTGATGCAGGTGCTGCAGGTAGCTCAACGCCTTATCGATATCGTCAAATACCGGGGTAATAAACTCCAGCAGGGCTTCGGAATAATCCGTTGTTATCCGTCCGTGACACAGCGCAGAGCCCAATGCTTGGGGGTGGGGAGTCTGGGCAAGCCGTCCATCGCCATCGACCCTTAAGCCCTCTTTCTCGATCCCGTGCTGAATTTTCTTCAGCCATTGGTCTCCGCCCGATTCGGCCAGAGCCCGAATCTGCTGGCGCACACAGTCAGACATAGCAGTATCCTAATGAGTCGGGATCACCGACGGCAGCCCCATTCACGCGGGTCTTGCCTGGCATCGATACCGACTGGAATTAAACCGTTATTACATACAGTAAGCTAAAAAAGCGGGATATGCGTTGCTTTATCCCGCCCATATCAGCCCGTTTAATAAGCTTAGGCAATGATGCCATCGAGTGGCGAAGACGCACTGGCATACAGCTTACGCGGCATGCGTCCCGCCAAAAAGGCCTCGCGACCGGCTTCGACCGCTTTGCGCATCGCAGACGCCATTAACACCGGCTTGCCCGCGGCAGCGATCGCCGTATTCATCAGCACACCATGGCAGCCCAACTCCATGGCCACGGCCGCATCTGACGCGGTACCAACCCCGGCATCGACCAGGATAGGCACGTTCGCACTTTCCAGAATCAGACGGATATTGTAGGGGTTGCGAATGCCCAGGCCAGAGCCGATAAGCGACCCCAACGGCATCACCGCGACACAGCCCATCGATTCGAGTTCCTGAGCAACAATCGGATCATCGCTGGTATACACCATCACCTTGAAACCATCATCGACCAGCTCTCGGGCAGCAATCAGCGTCTGAGTCACATTGGGATACAGCGTTTTCTGGTCACCGAGCACTTCCAATTTAACCAGATCGTGGCCATCCATCAGTTCACGCGCCAGTTTACAGGTCCGCACCGCATCCCGGGCGTTGAAACAACCGGCAGTATTGGGCAGGATCGTATATTTGTCCGGTGAAATAACATCCAGCAGATTCGGTTCACCGGGGTTCTGTCCGATATTGGTACGACGCACCGCAACCGTCACAATCTCGGCGCCACTGGCTTCGATGGCCTGGGCCGTTTCGGTCATATCCTTGTATTTACCGGTACCGACCAGTAAACGGGAGCGGTAGCTTTTGCCGGCAATTACCAGCGGGGAGTCTTGCAGATTCACGTCTGTCATCGTTATGTTCCAATCGTTATTCGGTTACCCAGCTCAGCCGCCGCCAATCGCATGTACAATTTCTACCCGGTCACTGGCCTGCAAGACCGTCGCGGCATGCTGGCTGCGCGGCAATATTTCAAGATTATATTCGACCGCTACCCGTTTTCCCTGCAGGTCCAAGCCCTGCAACAGGTCGCTGATCGTCGTGCCGGATGCCACTTGCTGGGCATCCCCATTAACGTCAATGTCTATCATCTGCACTCTCCACTACCGTCATAACGGGCCTGGCGCTTTCCCGCCTCTTTGGCTCGACACGCGCGGGGCATTGAGCGCCGCGGGTTTAGCGCCGCATTATTTAACGTCACATTATTTAACGTCACATCGCTTAACGTCACATCACTTAACGTCACAGGGCTTAACATCACAGAGCTTAACGCTACAGGGCGCGTTACAGGGGCTCCCATGCGGCATCGCTAGCGTTGCCGGAACAGTCCCCAGGCCAGCGTGGCCCAGCCACCGAGCAACAGCAGACCGCCCAACGGCGTGAGCCAGACGACCCCGCGCAAACTGGAAAGGCAGAGTATATATAAACTGCCGCAAAAAAACGTCGTGCCCGTCAGAAACAACGTAGCCGCCAACACCAGAAACTGACTTGCGCCATGGCGCAGGCAAACACCGACCAACAGCAGCACCAGGCTGTGAGACATCAGATAATCATTGGCGGTCGAAAATGTCGCCATCTGCGACACCGAAAGCACGCTGCGCAGCGCATGGGCACCGAACGCGCCCAGCGCAACAGCCAGAAAGCCGCCCAGTGCACCACAACACAGCCATACGCGGCTACCGGGCATATGCGCGCGCCCCACAACAAAAACCGCCAGCACGATGGCTGGCGGTAACATGCACGACGCGGGTCGAATCAGCGCTCAAGAACCGCCCGAACCTTCTTCATGGCATTTTTTTCCAGTTGGCGGATCCGCTCCGCAGACACCTGGTATTCGGCGGCCAGCTCGTGCAGGGTCGATTTTTCTTCGCTGAGCCAGCGTTGCATCAGAATATTTCGGCTACGCTCGTCCAATTCGCCGATCGCTTGCTGCAGACGCTGACTCGAATCGTCACTCCATTGCGCATCTTCGAGTAGCCGCGCGGGATCGGAACGCTTATCTTCGAGAAAATAGGCCGGCGCCTTGAACGCGTCAGCGTCGTCGTCATCCACACCCAGGTCAAAGGCGCTGTCTTTGGCGCTGAGACGGCTTTCCATCTCGCGTACCGCCTGGGGCGCAACGCCCAGATCAGACGCCACCGCCTCGACTTCCTCTTTATTCAACCACGCCAGACGTTTTTTAGCGCCGCGCAGGTTAAAGAACAGTTTTCGCTGCGCCTTGGTGGTGGCGACTTTGACAATACGCCAGTTACGCAGCACATATTCATGAATTTCGGCCTTGATCCAATGCACCGCAAAGGACACCAGCCGCACGCCCACCTGAGGATCGTAGCGTTTCACGGCTTTCATCAAGCCGACATTGCCTTCTTGAATCAGGTCAGCCTGGGCCAGACCGTAACCGGAATAGGACTTGGCGATATACACCACAAAGCGCAAATGTGACATAACCAGACGGCGGGCAGCCTCCAAGTCGTCTTTGAAGAACAGGCGCTCACCCAACTCCATCTCCTCTTCCGCACTCAGAACAGGTATGGCGCTGACTCCCTGGATATACGCGTCAAGATTGCGTCCCGGGGTCATCATGTCGATTGGTTGTAAGCTTGTTCCCATCAGTAATCTCCTCTGAAAGCCAATCTCGGTCCCCCGAAATTGACGCCCACTTTGCGCAAAAGTTCCGCGCAGTAATAAATCTTTATCCGCTGTTCGGCGTCTGGGGCTGACAAATATCACCAAAATACCCCAATAACGGACGCAATAGCCTAGCAACTGTTGTGTCACCCTGCAAGTCCCCAACGCCAGGCGCAATGCACGCACGACGTTAACAGCCTGTCGCCGAACGCTTAGTCTGTCACAGCGCGAATGGCCTGCATCCGCGCGAACCATGACATCAGCGTGGTTCGATTCGCCTGATCTGATGATTCACCGCCAGATACGCGCCGCCGAGCCCCAACAACATGCCCGTTAGCATCAGCCCCAGCCCCAGCCCTAAAAAATCACGGCCTTGGGGCAAGCCCTGGGCCAGATACAACCCCAGCAAACGCTCAACCGGTTCGGCCAGATAAAGCAGGCCGGCACTGACCATGATCCAGGCCAGCACACCGCCCGCGCCGCCATACCAGAGGCCACTATAAAGGAAGGGCCGCCGCACATAACGGTCGGTACCACCAACGAGCTTTATCACCTCGATCTCTTGGCGGCGTCCGTCGATCGCCAGGCGGATGGTGTTGCCGATAACCAGCAAAACCCCGGCGGCCAGCAGCAGCGCCAGCAGAATCAGGATACGCCGGGCAATTTCAATCAGCTCGAACCATCGCTGTAACCAGCGCATGTCGATATCGGCATGTTCAACCCCATCCACTGACTGCAGTTGCAGCTGCAGTTGCTGGAGTTGGGCGCTGTCGCGGTATTGCTGACTCGGCTCAACGATAATCACCGCCGGCAGCGGGTTGTCTTCAACGTCGGCCAACAAGTTGGCGTAGCCGGAAAACCGTGTGAATTCGTCCAAGGACTGCGCGCGCGATAAATAGCTGACCGAGGCGATCTGGCTATTTTCGGCCAACTGCTGCGCCAGATCACGCCCCTGCGTATCGTCCCACTCCCGGGATAGGTAAAGGGAAACGTTCGTGCCGCCCTCCCAGCTTTGGCCCAGGCCTTGCGCAGCATAGAGGCCGATCAGCATAACCGCGGGCAACGCCAGGGCGATGCCGATCACCGCCACCGTCAGCAGCGTCGCCAGCGGCGTGGCCAACAGGCCCCGCAAGCTTACCCACGCCACCTGCCGATGCATATGCAGCGCGCTGCTGGCGACCGGGCCGGGCGAAGACTGCTGACGGGTGGCGGAAGGACGGGGACGCATCTTGGCCATGACTTAGGTTCGCCTTTGCGGCATGCGTCCCTGCTGCAAGGTCAGCAGCGGATGACGCAGGCGCGAGATCAGTGACACGTCATGGCTGGCGACCAGCACCGTGACGCCGACCTGATTAAACTGATGAAACAAGCCCATGATTTCACCTGATAACTGCGGGTCGAGGTTGCCGGTCGGCTCATCGGCCAGTAGCAGCTGCGGTTTGTTGACGATCGCGCGGGCGATACCTACCCGTTGCTGTTCACCGCTGGATAGCAGGCGCGGCTCGAGCTTCTCTTTATCGAGCAAGCCCACTTTATCCAGCGCGGCCCGCACGCGACGGGCCGCGGACGGCCAGTCAATGCCGGCAATCAGCAGCGGCAGCGCCACATTATCGAACACACTCCGGTCAAACAGTAGCTGAGGGTTCTGAAACACCATCCCGATCTTACGCCGCAAATACGGCACCTGCTGGCGAGGGATGCGATTCAGGTTCTGCTCGTCGACAAACACCTGTCCTTCGCTGGCCCGCTCCATGGCCATGATCAATTTGAGCAAGCTGCTCTTGCCGGCACCGGAATGGCCGGTCAAAAACGCCATCTCCCCGGCTTGCAATGTGAAGCTCACATTGCTGAGGGCATCAAATCCGCCGGGGTAGCGCAGGCTGACATTATCGAATCGAATCAACGTACAGGCGCTCAGTCGTTATCAAACAAGGCGCGAACAAACTGATCGGCATCGAAGGGGCGCAGGTCGTCGATCTGCTCGCCGACGCCGATAAAGCGGATCGGCAACGGTTGTTGTTTGGCGATCGCGAAGATGATGCCGCCTTTGGCGGTGCCATCCAGCTTGGTCAGGGTAATACCGCTGACACCCACGGCCTCGCCAAACAATTTGGCCTGGCTCAGGGCATTCTGGCCGGTACCGGCGTCCAGCACCAACATGACTTCATGGGGTGCGCTAACATCCAGCTTGCGCATCACGCGTACCACTTTTTCCAGCTCGGCCATGAGATTGGCTTTATTCTGCAAACGCCCGGCGGTATCGGCGATCACCACATCGACCCCCTTCGCCTTGGCGGACTGGACCGCGTCAAAGATCACCGAGGCACTGTCGGCACCGGTATGCTGGGCCACCACAGGAACCTGATTGCGCTCGCCCCAGACCTGTAACTGTTCGACCGCAGCAGCCCGGAACGTATCGCCCGCGGCCAGCATCACGGATTTACCCTCAGCCTGGAAACGCTTGGCCAGCTTACCGATGGTCGTGGTCTTGCCGACGCCGTTCACACCCACCATCAGGATAACAAAAGGTTTGTTGCTGCTATCTATCTGCAGCGGTGAGCAGCTATCGGCCAGCAATGCCCGCAACTCGGCTTGCAGGGCGTCATTCAGCGATTGCGCGTCGCCAAGCTGCTTGCGCTTTAACTTATCGGTCAGGCGGCCAATGATGTAAGAGGTCGCTTCGACGCCAAGATCGGCGGTCAGCAGCTGGGTCTCGATCTCTTCCAGCAGATCATCATCGATGGTTTTCGCACCCAGCACCAACTGGGCAAGACCTTCGCCAAGATTCGCCTTGGTTCGACTCAGCCCCTGCTTGATGCGGGCGAATACCCCGGCCGAACTCAGCACGGGTAGCGCCTCCGGGGGTGCGGTCTGATGTTGCGGTACGGCGGGAGCCTGAGCGCCGCAAGCCTGATCCACAACAGACGCTTGCGCTGCAACCGCCACGGTTTCTGGATCATGACGCTCTGGCGCTGGCTGTTCAACGGCGTGAGCGGCCGTCGTCAGCGCCGATGCCGGCGTTGCTTCAGGCTCGGCGCCGACGGCGGGCGCGGGTTCGTCTTTGTGGGTATCGGGCGCATCGGTCAGCGCGACCGGTGGCGACGCCTTGGGGTTAACCGGGGCCGCGCGTTCACGGCGCTCTGTCTCTTCGTCCTCGCCCCCCATCAACCAAACGGCAGTAAAAACCACGAGAAACAGGACAACACCGCCTGCCACATAAGGGAACATCTCGGGCCCGCCCAGGGCCTGAATCAGAGTATTCATCGGTCGCTAAATCCATTACTTTGTATATTGCCGCGCAAGGCAGGCGGGGAGTATCGCCGGACGCCGACTGCCATGGCCGGCCGGAACAGCGCGTAATCTTAGCATAGCGGGCCCAACAAGGTATAAACTCCACCTCTTTTCCCCAAGGTTTTCTGATGATCGGCGACAAACCCTTCTTTTCGCGCAAACAACTCAGCAGCATTATCTGGGTCTGCGCCATCGCCATCGTCTTGCTCTCCGCGAGCGGCCGTCGCCAACCGCCGCCGGAGGCCACGGCGAGCGCACTCGCCGGTATCCCCGTCTACTGGCTGGACGGCGCAGAGGATGTATACCGCCTGCACCTGAACTACGCCACCGCCAGCACAGACAGGCTACACCTGGACACGCTGCTCGATGCCCAGCAACAGCGCTGGCAGCAGCACGTGATTCTCACTCAAACGCTGCGCCTGCAGCGCCACCCCGACCGTATCGAGCTGATTTTGCACAGCACAAACCCCGAGCAGCTAACGTCGGCACTGCGCACGCTGCTCGACTCCCTGCACCAACCGCTGCCAAATGACCTGTGGCAACGCGCCGAACAGCGACAGCGGGCGACCCGCTATTTACAGCAAAACCAGCAACCGGCCGTGACACAGATGCGGCGCTGGCTAACGGTTATCGATAGCGAACAAGACAGTGCGCAAGACAGCCAGGATCTGCTCAGCGCGGCGCGGCGCCTACGCCAGCAGCTGTTCAGCCCGGCGTCGCTGAGTCTTGCCCTGCTGAGCCCCGACCCGCACGCCACACTCCAGGAGCTGCGCAGCACGCTGTTATCCACGCAAAAGCCACCGTGGCAACCGTCCACCCCCCCCGCCCAAGCTCCCCTTCTGGCGGCGAAGCACCAGCAGATTACCCGAGCCTCCCTGCCGCCCCTCCTCCTGCTGGGGCGTACAACCCGCGGACGCCAGGATGGCGAATTTTCGCAGTGGGTCCTGACTCTGGCCCTGCTGGAACGTCTGCTTCAAGACATGCCCGGTGCGGGGCTGCAATGGACACCCTATAGTGACTGGGGAATACTGCGGCTTTACTGGTCGGACAAGACCTTAGCAGACAGTGAGCCGTTACTGTCTGCGCTTCGACAGCAGGTAGCAGCGCTCAGCGTCGATGCGATCACCGCCCAACGCGAGGCCATCCTCGAAAAACTCGAGGACAACCTGCATGGGTCAAACTGGCTGGCCGGACAACTTTCCATCATGGCGTTCTATCGCCTGCCCCCCGATTATCTGGCGCGTTTTTCCGCTACAATCGCCGCCAGCGATCCGCAACAGATCCGAGCACGGCTGTTACAACTGCTCGATCACAGCGCTTACGCCCGGATCGCACAAGCCCCGGTGTCGTCTTAACCGTCCGACGGATTCTTCGTTTTACCGATCAACAGCACAGGAACAAAGCCATGGCCAAACAACGCCGTCCAACGGCCCAGGGACAAAACACCTTACGCATTATCGCGGGACAATGGCGCGGCCGACGACTCAATTTCCCCGCGATCGAGGGCCTGCGCCCCACTTCGGACCGGCTGCGGGAAACCCTGTTTAACTGGCTGCAGATTAAAGTCCCCGGCGCTCGCTGCCTGGACCTGTTTTGCGGCAGTGGTGCCCTGGGGCTGGAGGCGTTGTCGCGCGGCGCGGCACACGTGACCCTGGTCGACCGCTCCGCGCCGGTTATACAGCAAGTCCGTGACAACCTCAGCCTGCTTAAGGCGGAGAATGCCGAACTGCAACAGCGAACCGCCAGCGCCTGGCTGGCGCAAGCCGTCCCCACGACCGCGCCCTTTGACCTGGTGTTTCTCGACCCCCCCTTCCGGCAGGGGCTGCTGGCAGACTGCTGCACACAGCTGGAACAGGGTGGGCTATTGAGCGAGAACGCCTGGATCTATCTTGAGGCGGAAAAAGACCTGTCACCGCTACCGATACCGGCCAATTGGCACATTCACCGTCAACTCAACGCCGGCCAGGTCGGCTGCTATCTATGCATCCGCGAAGCCCCCACATGCACGGAAGATAACGCCCCGACGCCTTAGCCGTACGGCAGCAAGGGCTTTAACACAGCGGCCAGGCCGTTTCCACGGGGGGGGGGGGCCAGCCAACAGCGGGGGCACGCATTTATTTGAGCGTTTCCGGCGTTTCCGGTACTATCACGGGCTGCCTTTGTGGGCGACTCGTTCATTGCGCCGGAAAAAGAGCGCTCAGGGAGAAACCTATGGTCACTGTTGTCTATCCCGGAACCTTCGATCCGATCACCAACGGCCACACCGACCTGATCCAACGGGCGGCCCGGCTGTTTGATCATGTGGTGGTCGCGGTAGCCGCCAGCCCCAAGAAAGCACCACTGTTACCCCTTGCCGAGCGGGTAGCGCTGGCCGAAGAGGTGGTCGATGCGATGGACAACGTGAGCGTATGCGGCTTTGACGGTCTGCTAACCAATTTCCTGGCCAGCCAGGATACGAACGTCGTGTTACGCGGACTGCGCGCCGTGTCGGACTTCGAATACGAATTTCAGCTGGCCAATATGAACCGCGCCTTGGCGCCGGATGTCGAAAGTCTGTTCCTGACGCCCGCGGAGAAGTACAGCTTTATCTCGTCGACCCTGATCCGGGAAATTGCGATACTACACGGGGATGTGTCAAAATTTGTCCACCCTTCGGTAACGAAAGCCCTGCAGAAGCGTCTGGCGCAATAAACCACGCCAGACAAATCCACAGACCAATTTTGCTTGTGTCGGGTCTAAGACCGGACGATTTTGATTAAGAGTGTGAGGTAGCCAACCATGGCATTAATTATTACCGACGAATGCATCAACTGCGACGTTTGCGAACCCGAGTGCCCCAACGAGGCGATCACTCCCGGTGACGAAATCTATGAGATCGA
>JBFGZS010000050.1:0-35556 GCA_041586615.1 Motiliproteus sp.
CGATATTGCCGCCGAGCTGAATGAGATCTTCCTGGAGCACGATGTGCTGCAGTACCGCACCTTTGGCTATGGCCACTCCTTCGGCACCCTGAGCCATTACTACGGCCGCGAAGCGGGCCTAGAGCTGCGCGAAGATATCGATACCGTACTGGAGCCGGGCATGGTGGTCTCCATCGAGCCAATGCTGATGTTGCCTGAAGGTAAGGCGGGTGCCGGCGGCTACCGTGAGCACGATATCCTGGTGGTGGGCGAGAGCGGTGCCGAAAACATCACCAAATTCCCCTTCGGTCCCGAGCACAATATTATCAAGGGGTAGTTTTACGCCTCAAATGTGCTTCGATTGAGCCGGTGCGCCGACTGCCTTCCCGCATCTTAGGGAGCGGGCAGCTCGGCAGCTCGGTAGGGTCAGTTTCGTCTCCGAAATAAAAAAAATAAGGATAAGAACATGAGTTCATGGGTATTGGATTTGTATGTGCTGCTTAATGCAGGGATGTTCCTGGTGGCCTCTGGATGTTATTGGTCTCGCACTCGTAGAATCGATTCCGGCGTGCGGGGATAAGATCATGGATTTCTACGAAATGCTTAATTGGGGGCTGATGGCCGCCGCGGTTGCGGTGATGCTTGGCATCGGCGCAATGTCTTCGCGCAGGGTCAGCGACAGCGATGAGGGCGGTTTTCTGCTTGCCGGGCGCACGCTCGGGCCTTTTGTCGGCGCCAGCACGATCGTCGCCACGGGCTTTAGCGGCTGGGGTTTTATGGGCTCGCCGGCAGTGGCTTACGAGTTCGGCGCGATTGAAGTCCTCGGCAACTTTTTCTTCGCCCCGGCGATGATGGTCGCGGTGCTGTTTTTTGCCAGTTTTATGCAAAAGCGCGCGCTACAGATGGATAGCAACACCATTCCTGAGTATATCGGCCAGATCCACGGCGGCGGTAGCGGCGGACGTCTGCTTCAGGGGGTCGCGGCGGTTATCACCATCGTGCTACTGATGGTGTTCCTGGTCAGCCAGATCAAGGCGGTGGGGCTGCTCGGTGCATCCTGGCTCAATATCGAGATGACCACCAGCGCCTGGCTGATGATCTCGGTGATTATCATCTATACCATGTGGGGCGGCCTCGCTGCAGTGGCATGGACCGACACGGTGATGGTATGTGGCATGGCGCTGGGTGCGGTCGTGATCATGGTGCAGATGTTTACCAGCGTCGACCTGACCGAATGGGTTGCTAGGCTCAATGACATCGATACCAATTTGCTTAATCCGGAAACGGGTGCGCCTTATGGCGCAAGCAAGAGCTCGGTGTACCTGGTGTTCCCCTACGCCTTCCTCTTCGCCGCCGTCCTGCCCTACATGTCGGTGCGTTTCCTTGCCTTCAGGCCCGATGTGAAGATGCACACGGTGGGGATTTATGTGGCGATCCTCGGTTGTATCCTCAGCCTGATTCCGATCGTTGGTCTCTATATGCGTGCGTTTGGACCGGCTATCGCCGAGTCAGACAACGCGATGCCAATGTACCTGCAGACCTTCCTGCATCCGGGGCTGCAGGGGCTGATTACCCTGTTTATCATCTTTGCGATGAAATCCACCGCGAACTCGATGCTGCACACGGTGGCGTCGGCAACGTCCCATGACCTGCGCCTGGCACTGTTTAAGGATGCCGAGCATGACTCGCCCAGGGCATTGACCATCAACCGCGTCGCGGTGGTCGGACTGGGTTTGCTGGGCTTGTTGATGATGATGTATGCCCCGCCCTTTATGCTGTCGTGGCTGGGTATCCTGGGCTCGGGCACGCTGCTGGCCGCGATGATTGGTCCGGTGTTCATCTCGACTTTCTGGCAGGGTAATGTCGCCGGTGCATTGGTGGCGATGCTGGTAGGCTTCTTTACCAGCGGCGGCCTGCTGATGCTGACGGACCTCGGTTGGGTCGAAGGACCGCTGCTTGGCGCGCTGGCGTCGTCAGTCTGCTATGTCGGGGTGTCGCTGCTGACGCGGCGCTCGGCACCGGTTTATTCGAGCAGGACGAGTTAATCTGAAGCGGAAGACTCCGCGCCGTTATTCTGATTTTCGTGCGCCAGGTGCGGATTGATGAATGTGTTCGCCGCCGATCATTGCGTGTTGCATCACGCCGTGTTCGGCGGCGATTTTCGTTTGCGCTGTGCCGGTCAGGCCCATTCCTGCGTGCAGTAAGCACCCTCTTTTTTATTGACTGCGTTGCCTGATAAGGATCGGGATAGAGCCTTATCAGGCTAATTATTCCTGCCCCATCAACATGTCGGCATTTTCTGTCGCGTGTAATTTCAAATGCTCCCACACCTTGTTTACGCGGGAGAGCTTTTTTTGTTCCGGATGGACGGCGATCCAGAAGGTGCGAACAATGCCTGGATTATCTTCAAGTATGGGTACAAGCGTTGGCGCCTGGCGGGCTAGAAAACAAGGCAGGATTGCTAGTCCTAATCCCTCCTGCGCGGCTATATATTGGGTGATAACGCTGGTGCTTCGGAAGATGGGTTTGGAGTCTGGTATCAGTCGCTCGAGGTAGGACAGTTGATCGCTGAAGACCAGGTCGTCAACATAACCGATCAGCGGGTGGGTGTAGGCCTCGTCCAGACTGTCTATCGGACCAGACCGTTCAAGGTAGCTCCGGGAGGCGTACATCCCTAGCCGGTAGTCGCATAATTTGGCGACAATCAATGAAGTATTGGGGGGCTTCTCGATGGTCACCGCAATATCCACCTCATGCCGTGACCACTTAACAAAGCGTTGTAGCGGCAGCAGGTCGATGGTGATGGTGGGATTCTTTTGGCAGAAGTGCGCCAATTCCGGGGCAATAAAATAGTTACCAAAGGCTTCGGTGACGCCCAGCCTGACGTTACCCTCGTCCTCCAGGTTCTTGCCGTGGAGTATATGGCTGGCCGCTTGAGCCTTTTTATCCATATCCCTCGCTGTCTGCAATAACAGTTGCCCATGCTCGGTGAGGACATGCCCCTCGACACTGCGGTCGAAAAGCTGCGTGGCCAAGCTATCTTCCAGCTTATGAATGCGCCTCGATACGGTTGAGGCATTGACCCCCAGTAGCTTTGCGGCTTCTGAGAGCTTTTCGGTGCGGGCTACTTCCAAAAAAACTTTAAGATCATCCCAGTTCATGCTCATCACCGTGTCCTCTATTATCCTTGCATAATTGCAAGCGGCCTTGCTTCTGTGGCCGTTGTCAAAAGAATACCGTCTCTTTATGCTAGAAATCAAAGTGATTTTACCATTGCATAATTGCAGATTAGCAATCTGTATAACAAAAATAGAAGTTGTGAGGAAGGTTATGAGTATTCAAGACGTATCCATGATTATTAATGGTGAGCAGGTTCAGTCCCGAGGTAGTCACCGGGTCGATGTACTCAATCCCGCGACTCAAGAGGTGGTTGCCAGGGTGCCTTTTGCGACACTGGAGGAAGTGGATGAAGCGGTCGCCAGCGCTAAGCAGGCTTTCAAGAGCTGGCGTAAGGTGTCGCTGGCCAAGCGCCAGGCGATTATGCTTCAGTTTCAGCATTTGGTGCGTGAAAACATCCAAGAGCTGGCGGAACTGATCAGCTTGGAGCACGGTAAGACACTGCCCGATGCCGAAGGTGAAGTCAGCCGCGGATTGGAAGCGATCGAGAATGCTTGCCTGATCACCAAGCTGCAGCTGGGTGAGATCGCCGATAATGTTGCCGGCGACATTAACGTTTATACGCTTAACAAGCCCCTGGGGGTGGGTGTCGGTATTACTGCCTTCAACTTCCCGGTGATGCTGCCCTGCTTTATGTTCCCGGTGGCGATCGCGTGTGGCAACACCTTCGTATTGAAGCCTTCGGAGCAGGACCCTTCTTCTACGATGCGCTTGGTTGAACTGGCGCTTCAGGCGGGTATCCCCGCCGGTGTGCTGAACGTGGTGCACGGTGGCGCGGATGTGGCAAACCGCCTGGCGGAGCATCCCGATGTGAAGGCACTCTCCTTTATCGGCTCCACCCATGTCGGGACGTCGCTGTACCAGCGTGCCAGCAACACCGGCAAGCGTGCGCAGTGCATGATGGGTGCCAAGAACCACGCGGTTATTATGCCCGATGCCAATAAGGATCAGGCGATCAACCATCTGCTGGGGTCCTGCTTCGGTGCTGCCGGTCAGCGCTGCATGGCTAACTCGGTGGCTATTTTGGTGGGTGAGGCGCGTGATTGGCTGCCCGAGATTGTTGCGCGCGCCAAGACCATGGTCATTGGCCCGGGCAGTAACCGAGAGGCCGATCTCGGCCCGTTGGTTTCTCCCCAGGCCAAGGCCCGGGTTGAGGGGCTGATTGCGACCGGTGTTGAGCAGGGCGCAACGCTGATGTTGGACGGTCGAGGTGTCGAGGTTGAGGGGTATCCGAATGGTAATTTTGTCGCGCCAACGCTGTTTGCGGACGTGACCACCGACATGGATATCTACAACCAGGAGGTCTTCGGTCCGGTAATGTGTGTGATGGGGGCCGACGATATCGAAGCGGCCACCGATATCATCAATGCTAACCCCAACGGTAATGGTACCGCGATCTTCACCAGTTCCGGTTGGACGGGGCGTTGGTTTGAAAACAATGTCGATTGTGGCCAGGTGGGTATCAATATCCCCATCGCAGTCCCGGTTGCGTACTTCAGCTTCACCGGTTCGCGGGCGTCCAAGCTGGGTGACTTGGGCCCGAACGGTCAGCAGGTGGTGCAGTTCTGGACACAGACCAAGACCGTTTCTTCTCGCTGGTTCGAGCCGGGCACCGGTTCTGACAAGGTGAACACCACCATTACGATGAAGTAACGCTGATCAAGGTGGCCTATTAAGGCGGCAACGTATTAATACCGAGCAAAAAATGTCGCCTTGATAGGCGGTTTATGGATAAACCGCCGTGGTATAACGCCACGTGCCTGGTTACGCGTGCCAGGCGCACTGCAGACGGGGTTTCACCGACGGAGGTTTGATCAGCGCTCTATTTCTTCTTAATGTTTTTTCTTATTTGGGGAATGGTATGGCACGTATTGCATTTATCGGGCTGGGTAACATGGGTGGCCCGATGGCCGTTAATCTGACCAAAGCGGGTCACGAGGTTTCGGTTTTTGATCTGTCTGCAGAATCACAACAGCGCGTTGTCGAGCAGGGGGCCAAGGGCTGCCAGAGTGCGGCCGCTACGGTTCAGGCTGCGGAGTTTGTGTTCACCATGCTGCCTGCAGGTATGCATGTCAGATCACTGTTATTAACGGACGCGGCACTGTTTGAGAAGGTTGAGCCGAATACGCTGTTTATCGACTGCAGTTCTATCGATGTTGATACCACCCGAGAGTTGGCCGATGCCGCAGAAAAGAAAGGTGTGGTCTTTATCGATGCGCCGGTTTCTGGCGGCACCGCCGGTGCCGAAGCGGGCACCCTGAGCTTTATGGTGGGGGGCAGTGAGCCGTCCTACCAGCGCGCCGAACCACTGTTGCAGGTCATGGGCAAAAACCTGTTTCACGCCGGCGCTGTCGGCTCCGGTCAGACCGCCAAGGCGTGCAACAATATGCTGCTGGCGATCTTGATGGCCGGTACCGCCGAGGTGCTTAATCTGGGTATCAATAACGGCCTGGATCCTAAGGTGCTCTCTGAGATCATGTTAAAGAGCTCCGGTGCCAACTGGGTGCTGGATAAATACAACCCGGTTCCCGGCGTGATGGAGGGCGTTCCCGCATCCCGTGACTATCAGGGCGGCTTTATGGTCGACCTGATGTGCAAGGATCTGGGCCTGGCGATAACGGCGAGCCAAGGTAGTCGCAGTCCAGTCGCGATGGGAGCGGCAGCCAAGGGGTTGTTCAATCTGCATCAGTCCAAAGGCCATGGATCGCTAGATTTCTCGAGCTTAATCGAGCTATACCGGCCGCAGGCGTGATTATTTTTCTTTAAAAAAAACAACAAAACAGGTGGTAACATCATGAAGAAGCTGAAAAAAGCATTGGTCTCCATGGCATTGGTCGGTACGGTCACATCGGTGGCGGCTCCGGTTTCGGCTGCGCAAAAAGTGCTGCTCAAGACCCCGATTGCCTTCGGATCGCACTTGCCGGCGCTGGGCACCCCCATCAAGTGGGTGTCCGAACAGCTGCCCGTGATCAGTGGCGGCCGGGTACGAATGAAGCTATACGAGCCGGGTAAGTTGGTTGCGCCCTCCGAGATCTTAGATGCGGTTTCCAGCGGCAAGGTTAACTCCGGTTACGCCATTTCCGGGTACTGGCAGGGTAAGATGCCCGCTGCGGCGCTGTTCTCCTCGGTGCCTTTTGGCCCCGAAGCGGGCGAATACCTGGGATGGATGTACTACGGTAACGGCCTCAAGCTGTATCAGGAGATGTACGATAGCTACGGCTACAACGTCAAGGTTCTACCCTGCGCCATCATTTCACCGGAAACTTCGGGCTGGTTCAGAAACCCCGTCGATACTCCCGAAGACCTCAAAGGGTTGAACATCCGCTTTTTCGGCCTAGGTGCCAGCGTTCTGAACAAGCTTGGCGCCGGTACGGTGCAGATTTCCGCCGGTGAGGTTTTCGGTGCCATGGAAAAAGGGGCCATCGATGGGGCCGAGATATCCCAGCCTGCTATCGATCATCGCCTCGGTCTGCACAAAATTGTCAAGTATAACTACTTCCCCGGCTGGCACCAGCAATCCACGGTGTACGAGTTGCTGATCAACAAAGACACCTGGAGCAAGATGGACGAGACCCAGCAGGCGGTCGTTGAAACAACCTGTAAGGCCTCGATGACCAATGCGATCGCGGAGGGTGAGTCTTCTCAGTTTGAAGTGATGGCTAAGATGCAAGAGGAGGGCGTTGAGATCCGCTACTGGAGCCCTGAAATGCTCGCCCTGTTCGAAAAGACATGGTACGAAGTGGTCGAAGAGAAGCAACAGGATCCGTTTTTCAAGAAAGTCTGGCAGGATCTGGATACCTACCGTCAAGGTTATGACCTCTGGGAGGCCAACGCGTTCCTGCCCCGTGCTCGCAACTAGTCTCCATTTATGCGTCTCTTTGGTGCTCCTGCGGGAGCGCCTTTTTTATTCCATTGACTCTAGTATCTAAGGAATTGGATTGTGACTATCTACGATAAATTCGTCTGTTTGAGTGATTTTATCGATGCCTTTATACGAAAAACGGGCCACTTTATCGCCTGGGCCTACGTGGTGTTGATACTCGTTATTATTACTCAGGTGTTACTACGTAAGGGGTTCTCCAGCGGCCTGATCGTACTCGAAGAGCTGCAGTGGCACCTGTACGCGACCGGCGTGATGTTCGGCATCTCTTACGCACAGGTCAACAATGCCCATGTTCGGGTCGACCTGATCTACGCCGGATTGCGGAACCGTACCAAGCGGATCATCGACATCTTCGGCATCCTGACACTGATACTCCCCTTTATCGCTGTGATCTTTATCCACAGCCTCGATTTTGTCGCCGATTCTTGGCGTATTAACGAATCCTCCCAATCCCCGTCTGGTCTGCCCTGGCGTTGGGCGATCAAGTCTGTTATGCCGCTCAGCTTCGCGATGCTGGGACTGGCTGTCATATCGCGGTTGATCCGCGATACCGCATTGTTGTTTCGGGGAGAGTAGCTGTGGAGATTAATGAAATTCTGGTGATCGCGATGTTCGTTTCGTTCATCGCGCTGCTGTTTACCGGTATACCGGTCGCCTATGTATTGGGTGGCATCGGCGTTATCTTCGCGGGCATCGGTTACCTGTCCGATATCTACCTCGATAGTTTCACCGGTCTCGACTTTATGACGCTGGGACTGGTGGTCAACCGGCTCTATAAGATCATGGATAACTGGATCCTGGTGGCGCTGCCGATGTTTATCTTTATGGGCATCATGCTGGATAAATCCGGTGTTGCCGAGAAATTGATGCTGTCGATGCAGGAGCTGTTTGGTAAGGTCCGCGGTGGCTTGGCCATTACCGTTACCGCTATCGGTATCGTTCTGGCCGCGTCGACCGGGATTATCGGCGCATCGGTGGTGTTACTGGCGGTGATGTCGCTGCCTTCAATGCTTAACCAGGGGTATTCGAAACCGTTTGCGCTGGGCACTATCGCCTCCGCCGGTACGCTGGGCATCCTGATTCCACCCAGCATTATGTTGGTCATCATGGCCGACCAGCTGGGTCTGTCGGTTGGCGATCTGTTTATGGGCGCGGTCATCCCCGGACTGATGCTCGGTACGATGTATATCGTCTACATCGTGGGGGTGGGGCTGCTCAGTCCCGATTCAGCGCCCGCGCCCGAGGACGCCAAGCGCGTCACCCTGCGCGCCTTTGTCGGTTTGATGAAGGCGATGCTGCCGACGCTGCTGCTGATCTTCGTGGTGTTGGGCTCGATCTTCGGCGGTATCGCCACGCCCACCGAAGCGTCCGGCGTCGGTGCGCTCGGTGCCACCCTACTGGCGATGTATAACCGAAAATTCAGCTTCAGCGTGCTGAAAGAAGTGATGCAGGGCACGTACAACACCACCGCCTATATCTTTATGATCTTTATTGGCGCGACCTGCTTTGCCCTGGTGTTGCGGGAGCTGGGTGGTGACGAGCTGATCGAGTCGTTCCTGACCGGATTGCCGTTCGGCCCCTACGGTATCATCGCCTTTATCCTGTTTATTATCTTCCTGCTCGGGTTCTTCTTGGACTGGATCGAGATCACCCTGATCATCCTGCCGCTGCTGGCGCCGGTGATCAGTGCGCTAGGGTTCGATATTGACGGCTACGGTGTGGTGGATAATCCTGAGCTGGTGTGGTTTGTGATGCTGGTGGCGATGGCCCTGCAGACCTCGTTCCTGACCCCGCCGGTGGGCTTCGCACTGTTTTATCTCAAGGGCGTATGTCCGCCGGATATCAAGCTGTCCGATATCTATAAAGGTGTGATTCCGTTTATCATCCTGCAGTTGATCGCCCTGCTGGTGCTGGTACTCTGGCCTCAGCTGGTTATTTGGCTGCCGGCGATGGCCTATGGTTAGTGGTTAACGGTTAACGGTTAACGGTTAACGACCGGTGCGTTGTCACGCGCACCGGCTCGAGGCGCACATTGTCCGCCGGTTTGATCGCCTGATAACCGATAATATTAGCCAAAAAACGTTGAACTAAAAACGTTGAGCCAAACAGCGCCAGTTTGGCGTATTTATCGCAGGATATGGCGCTGCGACACATACTCCCTTCGCCCCCTCCCGTTATTATATAAAGGATCTGTGCAGCCGGTGCTAACCGCGCGCGGGATCTGTAGTTAGTGCATAACGCCAACGAGGTGCACGTCAAGGCGAACGCTGAACGCAGTAATGCCAATCGTGGTTTGCGTGGCTAACGTTACGCCGTGCGTCGGCCGCCTGCGCCTTTATTAACCCCTGCAGTATTTACAATCAACGTTTATAACGACGTTTATAACGACGTTTATAAAAACGGGTATAACAACAGGTATAACAACAGGAAGAGCATGATGACCATTACTTATCGCGCCGCTGAAATAGCGAACGAAAATCTTACTGAAAAACTTCTCGAGCAGCCGACCGCCGAGTCATTAACCGGCGAGATCAAAACGCGCAGCCAGGTATTCTTCAACAGCGAAGAACAAAAAATCACATCGGGTACCTGGGAATGCGAGCCGGGTCGTTCGCGCTGGGAGTTTACAACGCGCGGTGAGGTTATCCATGTACTGTCTGGACGAATGACGGTAGAGCGTGATGGCGAAGAAGCGGTAGAGCTCACCGCGGGCTCGAGTGCGGTATTCCCTGTCGGTTGGTGTGGTACCTGGACCGTGCACGAAACCTTGCGCAAAGTGTTCGTTATTTACGGCGCATAAGGCGCATAAAGAGATACCGACCGCCAAGACAGCGGGGGCCGTAACGGCATAATGGCCTCCTGTCCGGTGGTGTGGAAGGGGTAACGGGCGCAGACCCGTTACCTGCCGGTAACTATTCAGCACATGCATCGACTTGAAACTATGGCGTATTTGTTCCAAGAGACGCCGTGAATACATCCATGTAGGCTTCGCTTTGGCATCCTTGCCAAAGCGACTCTTCCCACAAACACTCCATAATCAATTACATAGCGAAAATAAACGTGCTGAATAGTTACGCCTGCCGATCCCTTCGGTCTTTTGATAACGACAAGGCCGGCGCCTGTCCGTCTTTGTCTCAGGTGGTTTTATGCCACGGTGACATTTTTGCGTGGTATTAGGTTGACCCTTAATATCAGCCCGCCGGGTTAATAGAACGCCACAGACGATCCCGTAAATCCGTGCGGATGTGGTTATTCATAGTGCACGTGGCTGCCTTTTCTGGCGAAGCCGGTGACCGAGATTCCCGCTTGGTTTGCCACGCGGATGGCCAGTGCGGTGGGGGCCGATACCGCCACCAGATGGCCGATACCGGCGGCGGCCGCTTTATGCACGATCTCGTAGCTGGCCCGACTCGACATCAACAGGAACCCCCGGCTGTAATCCGTATTGCTGCGGGCTAGGGCACCGATCAGTTTATCCAGCGCATTGTGACGACCGACATCTTCGCGTAGCAGGAGTATCTCACCCTCAAGGCTGCACCAGGCTGCACCGTGGACGGCTCCGGTCAAGGCATGTAAAGGCTGATGTGCAGCCAGTTGGGCGGTGGCCCGTTGGATGGCCGTATCAACCGGTCCGGGCGACGGTTTGACCCGGTTGACGGGCCGGATGGCATTCTGCAGCGAATCGGTTCCGCAGAGTCCACAGCCGGTACGCCCCGTCAGGTTGCGCTTGCCTTGTTGGAGCGCGTTCTGCCGCCGTGCGGCGATGGTCAGGTTGAGTTCTATACCCTCCGGGAGCGAACGGCGATCTAACTGAAATAGCTCATCGGCCGACTCGAGGATCCCTTCGCTGAGGCTGAACCCCAGCGCGAAGTCCTCCAGGTCGACGGGTGAGACCATCATCACCAGATGACTGATGCCGTTGTAGCACAGTGCAACCGGCGTTTCCTCGATCAGCATGTCTTGGGTCGCTGACAGGGACCCCGATTGCCAGCGTTGAACCTCTTGGCTGTCGGTCAGGCCCTTGGGCCTTTCATGAATCGGCGCGGTATTACAGGGTTCTGCATTAAAGGACCTAGAGGCGAGCATCGTGATGGCCATTGTGATTACTCCTTCAGGGCTTCATGCTTGTGACGTTTTTTCAGGAGTCCCTGTTGTCGGTTTCTTCGCGCCGCGAAATCCTGTTGCCACCGAGATGGCTGGCTAACCTTTTCTACCTGTACCGCCGTAACCTTGTACTCCGGACAGTCAGTCGCCCAGTCGGCGTTGTCGGTAGTGATCACGTTGGCGCCGCTCTCCGGGTGATGGAAGGTGGTGTAGACCACCCCGGGCTGCATCCGCTCGCTGACGCGAGCGCGAAGTACGGTCTGGCCGGCACGGCTGGATATGCCCAGCCAGTCGCCGTTGGTTATGCCTCGGTCTGAGGCGTCCTGGGGGTGGACCTCCAATAGGTCTTCGTTATGCCAATGCTGGTTATCGGTGCGTCTTGTCTGTGCGCCGACGTTGTATTGCGACAGCATGCGGCCGGTGGTCAGTATCAGCGGAAAGCGTCGGTTAACCCGTTCGGTGGTGGCGATATATTCGGTGACGACGAACTGTCCCTCACCGATCGGGAAGGTTTGCTGATGCATGATCGGCATTCCTTCGGGATGCTGGTCATTGCAGGGCCATTGAATGCTGCCCAGGCGCTCCAATTTCGGGTAGCTGACACCCGCGAATGAGGGCACCAGGGTGGCGATCTCATCCATGATCTCGGACGGGTGGGCATAATCCATGGGGTAGCCGAGGGCGTTGGACAATGCCATGGTGACTTCCCAGTCGGCTTTGTCCGCCAGCGGTTGCATCACCTTTCTGACCCGGTTGATGCGGCGTTCGGCGTTGGTGAAGGTACCGTCTTTCTCTAGGAAGCTGGATCCGGGCAGCAAGACATGCGCGAACTTGGCAGTTTCGTTGATAAACAGGTCCTGCACCACCAGCAGTTCCAGCGACGTCAACGCCGCTTCCACGTGCTGGGTGTTGGGGTCCGATTGGGCGATGTCTTCGCCCTGTACATACATCCCTTTGTAGCTGCCGTTCAGGGCGGCATCGAACATGTTGGGGATGCGCATCCCCGGCTCTGCGTCCAATGACACGCCCCAGCTGGATTCGAAGCGTTGGCGGATGCGGTCATCGGCAACTGGCTGGTAGCCCGGTAGTTCGTGGGGGAAAGACCCCATATCGCAGGAACCCTGCACGTTGTTTTGACCGCGTAGCGGATTTACACCGACGCCGGAGCGGCCGATATTACCGGTGGCCATGGCCAGGTTGGCGATCCCCATCACCATGGTGGAACCCTGGCTGTGTTCGGTCACGCCCAGTCCGTAAAAAATGGCGCCGTTGCCTGCCTGAGCATAGGTGCGTGCTGCCCGGCGAATGGCATCGGCGTGGACACCGGTGATTTCAGCCACCGCTTCGGGGGCGTTTTCGGGACGCTGAATAAACGCGCGCCATTGTTGGTAGGTATCGTTGGCACAGCGTGCCGCGATAAAGGCGTGGTCTTCCAGCGCTTCGGTTATCACCACATGGGCGAGCGCATTGATTAACGCCACATTGCTGCCGGGGCGTAGCTGCAGGTGCTGCGCCCCTTGCAGGTGGGCGGTATTGAGCAGGTCGATCTTGCGGGGATCCGCCACGATCAGCTCGGCGCCTTGGCGTAGCCGACGGCGCATCAGGGAACCGAATACCGGGTGGGCGTCGGTGGGGTTGGCGCCAATCACCAGGATCACGTCAGCGTCCATGACCGAATCGAAGGTCTGGGTACCGGCGGACTCGCCGAGTGTCTGCTTGAGTCCGTAGCCCGTCGGGCTGTGACACACCCGGGCACAGGTATCGGTATTGTTGTTGCCAAACGCGGCGCGGATCAGCTTTTGAACCAGGTAGGTCTCTTCATTGGTACAGCGTGAGGAGGTAATACCGCCAATGCTGTTGCGGCCATGCTGCGCCTGAATCGCTTTAAAGCGCTTAGCGGTATAGTCGATCGCCTCCTCCCAGCTGACCTCTTGCCAGGGTTGGTCGATACGGTCACGGATCATCGGTGTGCGGATACGGTCTGCGTGGGTGGCGTAACCGAAGGCGAAGCGCCCTTTAACGCAGGCGTGGCCGTGGTTGGCCGCCCCGTCTTTGTGGGGCACCATGCGTACCACCTGTTCACCCTTCATCTCCGCCTTGAAGGAGCAGCCGACGCCACAGTACGCGCAGGTGGTGATGACGCTATGCTCCGGCTGGCCGAGCGCTATCAGGCTGTTTTCGGACAGCGAAGCGGTCGGGCAGGTTTGCACACAGGCACCGCAGGAGACACAGTCCGATGCCATAAAATTGTCGGCCGCGGTGCTGATACGCGAATCAAATCCGCGCCCTTCGACGGTGAGGGCGAAGCTGCCCTGCACCTCTTCGCAGGCGCGTACACAGCGTGAGCAGACAATGCACTTGCTGGGATCGAAGCTGAAGTAGGGGTTGGAGGTGTCCTTGGGGGCATCCAGGTGGTTGTTGCCGTCGAACCCGTAGCGTACGTCCCTGAGGCCCACGGCACCGGCCATATCCTGCAGTTCACAGTTACCGTTGCTGGGGCAGGTGAGGCAGTCCAGCGGGTGGTCGGAGATAGTGAGTTCCATGATATTGCGGCGCAGGCGACCCAGTTTTTCGTTCTGGGTGGTCACTTTCATGCCCGCTTCGGCCGGGGTGGTGCAGGAGGCAGGATAACCCCGTTTGCCCTCAACCTGAACGGCGCACAAGCGACAGGAACCAAAGGCCTCCAGATTGTCACTGGCACAGAGTTTCGGAATCGTGATGCCAACCAGGGCGGCGGCGCGAAGCACCGAGGTACCCTCGGGGACCTGGACCTCAAAGCCGTCAATCTCCAGGGTGAGCAGGGTTTCGGACAACGAAGCGGGGGTGCCCAGGTCTCTTTCCTGGGATGGGTCAAAGTATTCAAGCATGGTCTTTCTCCCCTGCAACGTGGTGATCGTCGAGGTGGGCATCGTTAGCAAAGTCATCAGGGAAATAGCTCAGCGCACTACGTACCGGGTTGGGCGTCATGCCTCCCATGGCGCACAGCGAGCCGTCCTCCAGGGTGTCACAGAGGTCTTCGAGCAGTGCCAGATGGGCGTCGCGATCGTTGTCGGCGATGATGTGGTCGATCACTTCAACGGCCCGGGTTGAACCGATTCGGCACGGGGTGCATTTGCCGCAGGACTCGGCCACACAGAACGCCATGGCGAAACGGGCCTGCTGCGCCATATCAACGCGGTCATCGAAGGCGACAATACCGCCGTGACCGAGTACGGCGCCGACCGCCGCGAAGGCTTCATAATCCAGCGGTGTGTCCCACAGATGCTCGGGCAGGTAGGCTCCCAGCGGGCCGCCCACCTGCACCGCGCGCATCGGGCGACCACTGGCAGTGCCGTTGCCGTAGTCTTGCAGCAGTTGGCGCAGGGTGGCGCCGAAGGCCAGCTCTACCAGGCCGCCCTGGTCGATATTGCCTGCCAGCTGAAACGCCAGGGTGCCGCGCGAGCGTCCCATGCCGTAGTCGGCGTAAGACTGACCGCCGTGGGCCAAGATGTAAGGGATGGCGGCCAATGACAGCACGTTGTTGACCACGGTCGGTTGTCCGAACAGGCCGACAAGCGCCGGCAGAGGCGGCTTGGAACGGACCAGCCCGCGTTTGCCTTCCAGGCTTTCCAGTAGCGCGGTTTCTTCGCCGCAGATATAGGCCCCGGCACCCAAGCGAACCTCCAGATTAAAGGTGCTGTCGCTGCCCTGAAGTTTGTCGCCCAGATAGCCAGCCGCTTCGGCCTTGGCGATCGCGGTCGTGAGGATGCGGTGGGTGACGGGGTATTCCGAGCGCAGGTAGATATACCCCTGGGTGGCACCGACTGCGAGTCCGGCAATGGCCATGCCCTCGATCAGCATATAGGGGTCTGCTTCCATTACCAGCCGATCGGCGAAGGTGCCCGAATCCCCCTCGTCGGCATTGCAGACGATATATTTCTGGGGATTTGTTGGGCTGACGCTGGCGTCGAGCACGGTTTGCCACTTGATGCCGGTGGGAAAGGCGGCACCGCCGCGGCCGCGCAGACCAGAGGCTTTGACTTCGTCAACGATGGTCTGCGCCGGCAGAGACAGTGCTTTTTCGAGACCGCGAAAACCCTGGTGCGCCCGGTAGTCCTCGATGGAGAGTGGGTCGGTGATACCGGCGCGGGCAAAGGTCAGGCGCTGTTGGTTTTTCAGGTAAGGGATCGATTCGGTCAGACCCAGGCAGCGTGGGTGGGTTTGGGCACCGTCGAGCATACCGCTATCGAGCAGCGCGGGAAGGTCTTGCTCGGTCACTGGACCATAGGCGATGCGGCCAGCCTCGGTCTCGACTTCTACCAGCGGCTCCAGCCAGAACAGCCCACGCGAACCGTTACGGATGATGGTAATGGCTGTGCCGCGTGCGTCTGCTTGTGCTGTCAGTACTGACGCTAGCGTGTCGGCGCCTAGCGCTAGAGCCGTGGTATCGCGGGGGATATAGACCTTGACCGACATCACTTCACCTCCAGTGGCTGGGTGGCCAGTTGATCCACCAATTGATCGAAGCGATCGGCCGTGACCCGCCCGACAATGTCATCGTTGATACGCAAGGACGGGCCGCAGGCACAGTTGCCCAGACAATAAACGGGCTCCAGGCTGTACGCCCGATCCGGCGTGGTCTGGTGGTAACCGATCTTCAGTCGGGATTGGATATGTTGCTCCAGCTCGCGGGACCCGCGCGCCTGGCACGCTTCGGCCCGGCAAATCTGTAACTGCTGGCGCCCCGGAGCCGTGGTGCGAAAGTGGTGATAAAAACTGATGACGCCCCGGATTTCGGCCGCGGTCTGCTGCAGAGCAGCGGCGATCTGGGGGATTGCCGATGGCGGGATGTAGCCCAGTTGGTCTTGGATGCCATGCAGGATCGGCAGCAGCGCACCGGGTTGTTGTTTACGCTGATTCACGACGTGAGTGATCGCTGCGCGGTGGGTATCGGTGATCCCGTTCATCGGTTTTTCCTGTCTTCTGCGTCGTTGATCTGAGACTGGTGCTGCTATTGGTGGTTACGCAATGGCACGAAAACATTCTCGATCAAATAGGTATTTAAGTTCATATATGCGAGTTGATTTTACCTAAATCTCGATTTAGGCTAGCACCTGTCGTTACTGGTTGAAATATGAAATATTATGCATAGGTTATTGTTGGTTTAGTGATCGATGTTTTCGCAATAGAAAATGCGGTTATTAGCCCGGCGGGTTAATAGACGAACACAGGGATGCGTTAACAGTGGCTTATAAAAGACCAAATGGATCGGTATTTTGATGCCAGGTTAACAATATGAGACAACGAGTAATGTATGCGTAGAATTGATGTGATCCCCGCCTGGACGTTTCAGGATGACAGCGGCAACCAGCTCGAACCCACGTTGTTTCGGCTGTTGGCGGCGATCCACGAGCATGGCAAGCTGACGCAGGCGGCCAAGCAGGTGGGGATCTCCTACCGGCATAGCTGGAATCTGCTGAACAAGTGGACCGCCTTTTTTGGTTGTGAGCTGGTTCACCTGCAGAAGGGGCGGGGAGCCACACTGACGCCACTGGGAGAAAAGCTACTCTGGGCCGAGCAGCGGGTGGTGGCACGTCTTGAACCACAACTGAAAAATATGGCCTCTGAACTCAACCTTGAGATACAGAGGAGCCTGGCGGCGACCAAACCGTTACTCAAACTGCATGCCAGCCATGGTTATGCCGTGGCACTGTTGCCGGATGCGGAGGCGAACTTTCAGCTGGATCTGCAGTACAAGACCACCGAGGAGGCGTTGTCGGCCTTGAACCGTGGGCAATGTGATCTGGCCGGGTTCCATGTGCCGACCGAGATCCTCAGTGATTCTATGATCGACGCCTATAAACGCCACCTCAGACCCCGCGTGCATCGGGTGATACGCTTTGTCACCCGCTGTCAGGGGTTGATGGTCAAACCCGGCAATCCGAAGGGGATCCGCGCAATAGCGGACCTGGCAGCCGCCGACGTTCGTTTTATTAACCGGCAACCCGCGTCGGGGACCCGTTCTCTATTGGATGAGTTGATGCGGCGTGAGGGGATCGTTGCAGACGATGTGCAGGGTTTTGAGGACCAGGAGTACACCCATTCAGCCGTCGCCGCCTATGTGGCTGCGGGTATGGCGGATGTCGGTTTTGGTGTTGAGGCTGCGGCGCGGCAGTTTGGCCTGGCGTTTATGCCGATCACTTGTGAAAACTACCTGTTTGTGTGCCACGCCAATACATTGAAACAGGAAGCGATGCAGCGTTTTATCGCACTTATTTCCAGCCCGAATTTTCTCGAGAAGGTGGTCAGCCTGCCCGGATACGCGCCAAATATGCCGGGAGAAACACTGCGGATAGACGAGTTGATTGCGCAATAGCACTTTACAGCGCGGTGACGTAACCGCCGCCGGGCACCAAGCGGTGCACATGGCCTTAAGCAACAATCGGCTGAGGCGGTATCATCTGTTCACACCTAATGATCTTGCAGTACGCTGAATAAGCGGCACCGGGTTCAACCGCCGGATGCGGAAAACCGCATGTCCGGTGGTGTGGGAGGGGGAACGGGTGAGATCCCGTTACCTCCACCCGATCAATTGGTAATCACTCCAGTAGACAGGAGCCTGCCTGCAGGCGAAGCCATTCGCCGTTTCTGCGCTAATTCGTACCGAAGATACACGAATATCGAGTCCTTACGGTGTACTAGTCGGATGAGCCTGTATAAATGATCAGGCTATGCGGCTTCTAGTCTTCTGCCCTCATGTGTGGCTTGGATATGCTACGTTAGCAAAGGCATGAGATGTATGTAATGGAATGCATTAAGGGTTGTTATCGATCGCTCATAGCCCCTACACTGCGCCCGGTCTGAACCGGGTGAGCAGTTACCCCGATTTTAATGTTTTGGAGAAAAAATAGTGTCCAAGAAAGGTATTATGGTGTGCGGTCATGGCAGCCGTGACAAAGACGCAGAGCGTGAATTTGGCCTGGTTGCCGCCGGGTTAAAAAAACGCTTTCCGGAGATGCCGGTTGAGTACGGTTTTCTGGAGTTTTCTGCGCCGAACATCCATATGGGCCTGCATGAACTGGTACGCCAGGGTGTAGACGAGATCTATGCGGTGCCCGGTATGCTGTTTTCCGCGACGCATGCCAAAAACGATATTCCGTCGGTCTTGACGACCTTCGAAGAGCAGCACCCTGATATCAGCGTCACTTATGGCCGTGAGCTGGGGTTGCATGATGCGATGATCGACGCGTTTCAGACCCGCATCTACGAGTCTTTAGGCCTGGATCCAGAGCAGCCGCCTGAAAGCCTGTACGACACGTTGCTGGTGGTGGTGGGGCGGGGGACCTCTGACACGGGAGCCAATGCGGAAGCGGCCAAGCTGACCCGTCTTGTGAACGAGAATATGGGGTTTGGCTGGGCTGATACGGTGTATTCCGGCGTGACCTACCCCTCGGTGGGTGTCGGTCTTGAACAGCTGTTGAAACTCGGATTCAAACGGGTCGTGGTGGCCCCGTACTTCCTGTTTACCGGTCGCCTGATCAAGCGTATCTATGGTTACGTCGATCGGGTGGCAGAACAGAATCCGGATGTCGAGTTTATTAAAGCCTCCTACCTGAACGAGCACCCCAAGGTCATCGATGCTTTTGAGATTCGGTTACGGGAGATTATGGAGGGCGCCGATGCGCCGGTGACGCTGATGAGTTCGTTCAAGCAGCGACTGGCTGCCGGCGAGGTGGATGTTCATCATCACCACGCGGAATTTACCGCGCCGGACGCAGATCAAAAGACTGCGGATAGCCACAGTCACGACCATCACGACCATCACGACCATCATGACCATCACCACCACCACCACGATCAGCATGCGCACGGCCATTCACACGGCGTGTATAAGCACATCGCGCATCCGCTGGGGCCACGAACCATGATTGGTGAGGGTGTTTGTTGCTGCTTTATGAGCCAGTTCCCGCAAGAATTGCTGGATGAAGAGCAGGAAAAAATAGCCAATGCCGGCAGTGAGATTCCCCTGGCACATCGGTGATCCGCACGTCGCACTCGCCGTGTGGATAGGCAGCGACCTATCTCCTACGAGAGGGGGGGTAGGTCGCTGCGGTGAAGGTCTTGGCTCGGGTTATCTCGATACTGAGGCCACGCGGGGGTGGCGTTTTTTACTCATAGGGCCGGAGAAGAGTCCTTTTTGGAACGGGTTACCCGACGCGTTTGTTGTAAACAGGGGTTTACAATTTTTCCGGTCTGCTACATTTTCGCACAACTTTTTACAGCGATTTCATCAGGGGTTTACACCCACCTGATAGTCTAAATCTGTCAATGAAAAATGATAACTAAGGACAGATCTATGGCTAACCATACGCGTAGTGGTACATCCACTCAACGTGCCAAACCCACGCTGGTTTTGGCGCTGCTCCCCATTCTGCTGACGTTGTCGGTGCTGGGGCTGCAGCTTTTTTACTACAATGATTTCACTCCTCATGTACCGCTTGCCATCGGCTTGGCTATCACTGCCCTGTTGGGGTGGATGCAAGGTTTTCGGTGGCATGAAATGGAAGAGGGGATTTACCACGTTGTGCGTGTCGCACTGCCTTCCGTCGCCATTCTAATGGCCGTCGGTATGACGATTGGTGTGTGGATTTCTAGCGGCACCGTGCCGGTACTTATTTACTACGGCCTTCAGCTCATTTCGCCTGAGCTTTTCCTGGCTGCCAGCATGTTGTTGTGTGCGGTTGTCTCCTTGTCGCTGGGTACCTCCTGGGGTACCGTCGGTACCGTGGGTCTGGCTTTGATGGGCATTGGTGCGGGTTTTGATGTGCCCGTGTACTGGACTGCAGGCGCGGTGGTTTCCGGTGCGTTCTTTGGCGACAAGATTTCCCCCCTGTCCGATACCACCAATCTGGCGCCGGCAGTGACCGATACTAACTTGTTTGATCACATCCGTAATATGCTGCCAACCACGATACCGGCCATGCTGATTGCATTTGTGATTTACCTGCTCGTTGGTTTTAACCTTATCGGTAGCCAGAGTGTGTCGTTTGAAAAAATTAATGCCATTGTTGTTGGTCTGGAAACCCATTTTGAATTATCGGTGTTGCTGCTGCTCCCTGCCTTGTTGGTCATTATCCTGGCACTGAAGAAAATGCCGGCGCTGCCCTCGTTGTTTGCCGGTGTGATTGCCGGCGCGCTGGTCGCCATCTTTGTGCAAGGTCAGAGTGTGCATGATGTCTTTAGCTTTATGCAGAGTGGTTTCAGCATTGAAACCGGCGTCAGTGAGATCGATAGCCTGCTGAACCGCGGTGGTATTCAATCCATGACCTGGGTGATCACCCTGGTATTGATTGCCCTGGGTTTTGGAGGGGCTTTGGAAAGCACGCGCTGCCTCGAGGTGATCATTGATGCCGTATTGAAACGAGTCCGTAGCTTTGCCGGCCTGCAAACGTCGGCCACGTTCACCTCTGTCGCTACGAATCTGGTGGCTGGCGACCCTTACCTGTCTATCGCCCTGCCAGGACGCATGTATGCACCAGCGTACCGGGGTATGGGCTACTCGACCTTGAATTTATCGCGATCTATTGAAGAAGGCGGCACCCTGATCTCTCCTTTGATTCCCTGGAACGCCGGTGGCGCCTTTGTCATTACCGCGCTGGGGCTGGGAATCAGCGATGGAAACGTTGAAAACCTGCTCTATATTCCCTTGGCATTTGCCTGCTGGTTATCACCGGTCATCGGGATCGCTTACGCTTGGCTGGGTTGGTTCTCACCCAAAGCCAGTCACGCTGAGAAACAGCGTTGGGCTCAAGACGGCGAAGGCATGATTGTCGCTGATCAGGCCGATGAAGAGCTGGTTGCCTATCGCACCTCCGTCGCCGATTAACCCAGGGTCTTGACGCAGCCCTGCTCCACCGTCTTATGGGTGCAGCAGGGCTTTTTTTATTGTCATTTTAATGGCTGTGTCTGAGTGAGTGGTTATTACAGGGCTTGCGCCGGCTAGGCCGGTGTCGGCTGCATGGCGGACATGTTGCTGGTTCGATTTTAGGAGTTCAAAGCTCCTTTTCTGCGCACTCTGGTAGCTTTGGTTCCGCCCACCCGGGCGGGTTCATTCTTTGCCAAACGCGGCAAAGAACGGAACCAAGAAAACGCTTTTAGTGCCACCTAGCCCCGTTCCGCCGACCCTGCGTGCCCCATGCTTTTAATGTTGTCTTGCCACGTTCTCCGATCTATCGGCGCCCGGCGGGGGCGCAACCTGTGATTTCTGGCTACTCAACAAGGAGCCTTATACGCCTGAAACAACAGACGATGCCTGCAAGCGAAAACGTCTGCTATACAGCCGATTACGGCCTCTGGCTCACCCTGTGCTATGTATCAACAGCTCATTGGGACATAGCCCGTTTTAATAGTTAGCCGCATAGTCCCGTGACGCCTTTAGGGTAGCGACCATCACCTGCTCGAGTGTGGTTGCGGCGGGCAGGGAATCTACTACTGATATGGATTCGGCGGTTGCCTCCAGCTCTCTCAGAAGCGCACTGGCTCGGCTGAATCCCAGGGTGTCGCAGGCGCCTGCGAGTTTGTGGGCGATCTCGATGGTATCGACGGGGTCCTGCGCCGACAGGCTGTTTTGTAAGGCCGGCCAGAGCTCAGCGTAGACCTCACCGAAACTGCACATCAGCGCGATCAGTTTCTTGTCGCCCAGCAACTGGCGGTGGGTTTCCACCAAGGCCAGGTCTACGAGCGGTTTTTCCGCTGAGGTGCGGGTGCGGGTGCTGGTGTTGGTACTGGTGTTAGTACTGAGGCGGGTGGCGGTGGTTCGGTCCGTTGCTGCAAACGGGTGGCTGACGACATGCAAGAGTTTGTCCTCGCGAATCGGCTTGGCAATCACATGGCTCAGTCCTGCATCCAGATAACGGTGGATATCCTCGGGCCTGACGCTGGCGGTGAGCGCGGCGATGGGGGTGTGGCGGTTGATGGAGTCGGCATCCTCCTTGATACGGCGGCTGACTTCCAGCCCATTCAGTCCGGGCAGGTGCATATCCATCAGAATAAGATCGAAGCGTTGTTGCTGGCTGATCTGCAGCGCTTCTCGACCGTCGCTGGCCACGGTAACGCGGTGTTGCTGCGGTTCGAGTAACCCGATTACGACCTGCTGATTGATGACCACGTCCTCGACCAGCAGTATTCGTCTGGGTGGACTGGGTTCTGACGTGGGGTTGGCGTCGACCAGGGTAGGCGCTTCGCTGATCAGGGTTAACTCAAGCCAGAACAGGCTGCCGCTGCCCGGCGAACTGGTTAGGCCGATCTCGCCGCCGAGCGCCGTCGCCAGCTCTTTGCAGATGGTCAGGCCCAGGCCGGTGCCGCCGAAGCGGCGGGTGATGCTTTCGTCGGCCTGGCTGAACCGGTCAAAGATATGCTGGTGCAGTTCTGGTTTGATGCCGATGCCGGTGTCGCATACCTCAAAGCGCAGCCGCGGCTTATCACCGCCGTCGCCGAGTGGGCGGACATGGAGGCGAACCGAGCCACGGTCGGTAAATTTAATGGCGTTGGCCAGAAAGTTGGTGAGAATTTGGCGCAGACTGCCCGCCGCCCCGAAGTACTCATCGGCCACGCTGGGATCCTTTTCGAGTACTAGGTGCAGGCCTTTGCGGTGGGCCTCGGGGGTCATCAGCGTGATCAGGTTGTTGAGCAGCCGTTGCAGCGAGAAGTGGGACTCGTCGGAAATATAGGCGCCCTCGACCAGGCAGCCGTATTGCAGCACATGATCGAAGGTTTCCAGCAGGGCGTCGGTGGCATCGTGAAGCACGGTCAGCTGGTCGCGTTGTTGGGCGTTCAGGGCGCTCTTTTCGAGCAGTTGAATCATGCCCAGCATGCCGTTCATGGGGGTTCGGATCTCGTGACTCATGGTGGACAGGAACTGGGACTTGGCGTTGTTGGCGATCTCGGCCGCTTCTTTGGCTGTTTGCAGGCTCTGGGTGCGTCGCTCCACCATCTGCTGCAGCTGGTCACGGTTGTAGCGCAGGGCTTGCTCCTGTTCTTTGCGTTGATTTCTCTCCTGCTGGATCGCTTGGCGCATCTCGTTTAACGCCGCGGCCAGCTGGTCGAGTTCGTCGGGGTGATGCGGCCGGCGCCGATCCAGATCCAGGCTCTGTCCCAGCTCGCCGGCACCAATCTGGCGACTGTAATCGGCCATGGCTTCCAGATGGCGGGTGATCTGACGATAAAAGATTACCAGGATCACGACCACGATCAGTAACACCAGCAGGGTTTGGCTGAACAGGGTGTTGAAGCCGTTCTGCCAGACCCGGTGGTCGAGCGCCTGCAGATCGAACACCACTTCCAGCTGACCCAGCTGACGCTGTTGATCGCCCTCGGTGGTGTGGATCAGCTGAAAACCCTGGCGCTGAACTCTGTGGTCTGGGGGGGGCGGTGCACCGTTCTGGATCTGGGCCGTGCCCTGGACGCTGCTGTAGCCCAGTTGCAGATGCATGACGTCGGGCAGGCTTTGGATGCCCTTGAGTTGCAGCTCGATCTGGGCACGGTCAAGATCCCACAGGCTCTTGGCCAGCGTGACCAGGTAGCTGCGTTGGATCAGCTCGCTCTGCTGCTCAATGCCTTTCAGTTCGCGGCGATAATCCAACGTCAGTTGCAGCGCGGTCGATACCAGAATAAAGATGAAACTGCACAGGGAGACGTACAGCATCATCCGGAATCCCAGCGGATGTTGCTTGGCATAATTGGTCAGGTGTCGAAACGTCATGGTTAATGGCTTGCCCATAAACTGCGGTCATCATCAGGGTGTGTTGAGGTAGAGCCGGCTGTGCTGTTCGGTTAGGCGCTTAAGGGTTCCGTCTTTGCGCATCTCCTGCAAGCGGCGGTTGATATAGGGAAGGTGCTTGATCAGGTCGCTGTTGCTGCCCACGGCCAGGTAGAAATACTCGGTCGTAATCACCCGATCAAGGGGCGTTATCTGCGGGCTAAAGCCCAGTTTTATGCTTTGGAGTTCGCCGCTGAGCCGCCCCAGCGGCATGAAATCGATCCGCCCCAGCGCCAGCTTGCCAAAATTCTGTTCGCCGCGTGATACGTGCTCTATGATGTTGTTTTGGATCAGGTAGTTGTCGAATTCATCGCCAAAACTGTCGCCGAGCAGTAACCCCACGGTCTTGCCCTGCAGGTCATCGAGGCGATTAAATGCAAACGGCTTATCCCGATTAATAAACAGGGTGATGGGGTCGGCGATGACCGCTTCGCTGCTGTAGTGCAGGTAACGTTCGCGGCTGTCGATGCGAAAGGCGGCGACGATGATATCGGCGTTGCCTTGCTCGACTTGGCGTAGACAGCGTTTCCAGTTGCTATCGGCTTCTAACGTAACCTCATAGCCCAGTTCGCCGAATAAGATCGTGCTCACCGCGGGCGCCAGCCCCAGCAGTTTTCCCTCTTTAATCCAGGACACCGGCGGATAGAAGGGGTGGCCGCAGGCGCTGAGGGTTTGTCCCAGGCTAGCGCCAGAGTAACTCGTCAGCAGCCACAGGATGAGTGCAACGGTGCGGCGGCTAGCGCTCATTGTATGTCCGAGGGCCGCGGGGTAAACAGATAGCCGGCGCCGTGTACGGTTAGAATCAGCTTCGGATTGGCAGGGTCATCGTCTAGTTTGCGCCGCAGCCGGCCGATTAATACATCGACCGTGCGGTCGCTGGGAACCCATTCCCGATTACGAATTTGATCCAGGATCTGCTCCCGGGTCATCACCTGGCCGGCGTGGTTGATCAGGCAGTTAAGTAGCTGGAATTCACCTTCGGTCAGCTGGGTGGGGTGCTGTTGTTCATTAATAAGCTGGCGTCGGTCGATGTTTAGTTTCCAGCGCTCAAACTGCTTGAAACTCTGGGGCAGGGCGTCGGTAGGTTTGGCGCTGTTGCAGTGGCGGACACGGCGTACCAGGTTTTTGCTGCGCGCCAGGATCTCGCGGGGATTGAAGGGTTTGGTGATATATTCGTCGGCACCGCACTCCAGCCCGATCAGGCGATCAACGTCGTCCTGGCGTCCGGTTACCAGGATGATGCCGACCTCGCTGTTAACGCGCAGTTCGCGCGTCAGGGTCAGGCCGTCTTTACCCGGCAGGCGGATATCCAGCAAGATCACGTCGATCGTCTCGCTGCGCAATATGCCTTCTGCCTGTTCGGCGCTTTCGGCACAGAATACCCGATAGCCCTCCGTTTCGAAGTAGCTGCGTAAACACTCGCGGGTAATCTTGTCGTCATCGACAACAATAATCTTGGCATCGGTCTGCATGGTTGTGCGCCTTGTTGGGACCGACGCTATTACGGCCCTCTTTTTATAGTGGTTATAAACTGCCTTTGTACGCGCCATATGGCAAGGCCTGTTTACATGTTATTTACAGGTTTTAACAGGTTCGCACGGTTTTGTCGTCGTACGGTAGCGTTTCTGGCGCAATTTGACCCCTGTTGTCGCATTCCGTCGGTGGCTGGCGTAAATCCGTAGGATCGAGTCGCAGCCAGACAGTCGCGTTTATTTGTCGCTGCTTATGATAGGTCCATCAAGAGCTGGTGGTCGCTGATTTTAGGGCTTCCGGGTATCACCATCGATTTGGGCAACACCGATTGCCCGAGCAGGAGAATAAAAACAATGTTCAGTAAGAGCGACACGATTCAGAATTACGACCAGGATTTGTGGGACGCGATCCAGCACGAGGCGGTTCGTCAGGAGGAGCATATTGAACTGATCGCCTCCGAAAACTACACCAGCCCGCGCGTGATGGAGGCCCAGGGCACCTTGCTGACCAATAAGTATGCCGAGGGCTACCCCGGTAAGCGTTATTACGGCGGCTGTGAGCATGTGGATGTGGTGGAGCAAATGGCCATCGACCGTGCCAAGGAGTTATTCGGTGCCGATTACGCCAACGTCCAGCCGCACTCCGGCTCCCAGGCCAACGCCGCGGTCTATATGGCTCTGTGCCAACCGGGCGATACCGTACTGGGGATGAGCCTGGCTCACGGGGGTCACCTGACCCACGGTTCCCATGTCAACTTTTCCGGCAAGATCTATAACGCGGTTCAGTACGGTCTGAACGAGACCACCGGTGAGATCGATTATGACCAGGTTGAAGCGCTGGCTCTCGAGCATAAGCCGAAAATGATCGTGGCCGGATTTTCCGCTTACTCGCAGATCATTGACTGGGCGCGCTTTCGTCAGATCGCGGACCAGGTGGGTGCTTACCTGTTTGTTGATATGGCGCATGTTGCTGGCCTCGTGGCGGCTGGCCTCTATCCGAACCCGCTGCCGTTTGCGGATGTGGTCACTACCACGACCCACAAAACGCTGCGCGGTCCCCGGGGTGGTTTGATCCTGTGTAAGTCCAATCCGGGCTCTGAAGAAAAAGGCCTGGAGAAGAAGCTCAACTCCGCGGTATTCCCCGGTGGTCAGGGCGGGCCTCTGATGCATGTGATCGCGGCTAAGGCGGTTGCGTTTAAAGAAGCGCTGGATCCGGCGTTTACGGCGTACCAGGCCCAGGTTGTGAAGAACGCCCAGGCAATGGCCGAGGTGTTTATCGAGCGCGGTTACGATGTCGTATCCGGCGGCACCAAGAATCACCTGTTTCTGCTGAGTTTGATCAAGCAGGGATTGACCGGTAAAGATGCCGATGCGGCCTTGGGTCGTGCTTCTATCACCGTCAACAAGAACGCGGTGCCTAACGACCCGCAGTCTCCTTTCGTCACCTCGGGCCTGCGCATCGGTTCGCCGGTAATCACCACCCGTGGCATGAAAGAAGCGCAATGCCGTGAATTGACCGGTTGGATCGCCGACATCCTTGACGCGATGCAGGCCGCAGGTGCCGACAGCGCCGATGTTGAGCGCACTATCGCCGCGGTGAAGCAGAAGGTTAGCGGCCTGTGTGCCGACTTTCCTGTTTACGGCTAAGGCGTAAGGCTGTTAAAGCAGAGCCTACTGGGGCTCTGCCAACAAGTTGAAAATCTAACCTCGATATAACAATAACCAGTCCGCCCGGCCTGTCCGGGTGGTCTAAGAGGGGGCTTCGCTATGGCGATAAGTCTGTTTGATATGCTGAAGGTCGGTATCGGCCCATCCAGCTCCCACACCGTGGGACCAATGAAAGCAGCCCATGTTTTTGTTACTGCGCTGAAAGACCAAGGGCTGCTGGAACGGGTTGCCCGTGTTCAGAGCCAGCTGTACGGCTCCTTGGGCGCCACTGGCAAGGGGCATGGTTCCGGGCCTGCGGTGTTGATGGGGCTAGAGGGTCACCTGCCCGAGACGATCGATCCGACGATCGTTGAGCCGCGTTATAGCGAGATCGTTGCTCTGGCGCACTTGATGCTGGCCGGTCATCAGCGGATCGATTACGACGAGCGTCAGGATCTGATCTACCACCGCCAGGAATCGCTGCCGTTTCACGCCAATGGTATGAGCTTTACTGCTTTTGATGCGGCGGGTGAGATCGTTAGCGAGCGGATCTACTACTCAGTCGGCGGCGGTTTTGTGGTCGACGAGACGGCGGCGGGTGCCGATCGGATCGTCGAAGATATCACGGTGCTGCCCTATCCCTTTCGTACCGGTGCAGAACTGCTGAAGATCTGCCAGGAAACCGGGCTCTCCATCGCGGATGTCATGCTTAAGAATGAGTGCGTTTGGCGTAGCGAAGCGCAGGTGCGTGCAGAGATACTGCAGCTCTGGCAAGTGATGAAGGAGTGCGTCCACAACGGTACCCATAACGAGGGCATTCTGCCGGGTGGGCTGAAAGTTAAACGCCGGGCGGCGGCGCTCTACCGGAATCTGAATAACCGCACCCGTATGGATATGATTACCCCGTCATTGGGTGCGATGGATTGGGTCAACCTCTATGCGCTGGCGGTGAACGAGGAAAATGCGGCCGGCGGTCGTATGGTTACCGCACCGACCAACGGGGCTGCCGGTATTATTCCGGCGGTGCTGCACTACTACATCCATTTCTGCCCCAACTCCAATGAGGAAGGGGTGATTCGCTTTATGCTGACGGCTGCGGCTATCGGTATTTTATTCAAGGTAAACGCCTCTATCTCTGGTGCCGAAGTGGGCTGCCAGGGTGAGGTGGGTTCGGCCTGTGCCATGGCGGCGGCGGGTCTGGCCGAAGTGACCGGCGGCACGCCTGCACAGGTGGAGAACGCGGCCGAGATCGGCATGGAACACAACCTGGGGCTGACTTGCGATCCCATCGGCGGCTTGGTTCAGGTGCCCTGCATCGAGCGCAACGCGATGGCCTCCATGAAGGCGATTAATGCGGCCTCGCTGGCGCTACGCGGTGACGGCGAACACTTTGTGTCTCTGGATAAGGTGATTCGCACGATGAAAGAAACCGGCCGCGACATGCTGGATAAATACAAAGAAACATCTCGGGGCGGACTGGCGGTCAATCTTATCGAATGTTAATGGACTCGAATGTTAATTGACACGAATGTTGATCGGCTCCACCGGAACCAACGCCACGGCCCATCTCAGAATAGTGGGCCATGGATCATTGAGGGATAACAAGATGAATAAATACTCGGGTTTTGGGCTGTTTAAACACGCCCTGAGTCACCACGAAAACTGGCAGCGGGTTTGGCGCAACCCCAAGCCGAAGAAGCACTATGACGTCATTATTGTCGGTGGCGGCGGTCACGGTTTGGCAACGGCGTACTACCTGGCCAAAGAGCACAATATTACCAATATCGCGGTACTCGAGAAGGGGTATCTGGGTGGCGGTAACACCGCCCGTAACACCACCATCGTGCGGTCTAATTACCTGTGGGACGAGGCGGCGCATCTGTACGAGCACGCCATGAAACTGTGGGAAGGTCTGTCTCAGGACCTGAACTATAACGTTATGTTCTCCCAGCGCGGGGTGCTCAATCTGGGCCATACGCTGCAGGATATGCGCGACATTGAGCGCCGGGTTAATGCTAACCGCCTTAACGGCATCGATGGCGAAGTGCTGGATACCCAAGGGGTCTCAGAGATCGTGCCGATGATGGATTGCTCGGCCAATACCCGCTTTCCAGTGATGGGCGCCTCCTGGCAGCCCCGTGCCGGCGTGGCGCGTCACGATGCCGTGGCCTGGGGATTTGCACGCGCGGCCGACGCCCTCGGCGTCGACCTGATTCAGGAGTGCGAAGTGATCGATATCCTCACCGAAGATGGCGCGGCTATCGGTGTCGAGACCAAGCAGCACGGTACCATCAAGGCCGACCGTATCGGTTGCGTGGTGGCGGGTAACTCCAGCGTGTTGGCGAAGATGGCCGGATTTACCCTGCCACTGGAATCCCACCCGTTGCAGGCCCTGGTGTCCGAGCCGATCAAGCCGATCCTCGATACCGTGGTGATGTCCAACCATGTTCACGGTTATGTGTCCCAGTCCGATAAGGGGGATCTGGTTATCGGTGCTGGCATCGATGGCTACACCGGTTACGGCCAGCGGGGCTCGTATTCCACGATTGAGCACACGGTTCAGGCGATCGTCGAACTGTTCCCGATCTTTAGCCGGGTACGCATGAACCGCCAATGGGGCGGCATCGTTGACACCTGCCCCGATGCCTGTCCGATCATTTCGGATACGCCGGTTGAAAACCTGTTCTTCAACTGCGGTTGGGGTACCGGTGGTTTCAAGGCGACACCCGGTTCGGGCAACGTCTTTGCCGCCACCTTGGCTAAAGGTGAGGCCCATGCGTTGGCCAAACCATTCTCCATGTTCCGCTTCTACGATGGAACACTAATCGACGAGCACGGCGCCGCAGGCGTGGCCCACTAACTGGAGGAGGAAACCGATGTTTTCTATCTACTGCCCTTACTGCGAAGAACACCGCGAAGAGGAAGAGTTTCACGCCAAAGGCCAGGCGCATATCGCGCGCCCTTTGGACCCCGAAAACTGTAGCGATAAAGAGTGGGGAGAGTACCTCTACTTTAGGGATAACCCGCGAGGGTTGCATCACGAGCTGTGGGTCCATGCGACCGGGTGTCGCAAGTTTTTCAACATCACCCGTGATACGCAGAGCTACGAGATCAAAGAGACCTACAAAATAGGGGCGAAGCCCTGTTTTACAGCAACCCAGGATCAGTGAGGCGCCCTCCATGAATCTGAACAGCATGACACAACAAAACCGGCTGCAGACCGGCGGACGCATCAACCGTAACAAGTCGCTAGCGTTTAAGTTTAACGGCACCAGCTATCCCGGTTTCGCGGGTGATACCTTGGCGTCGGCCTTGTTGGCTAACGGCGTTGACGTCGTCGGTCGGAGTTTTAAATACAGCCGTCCTCGCGGCATTGTTGCCGCGGGTGCCGATGAGCCTAATGCGGTGCTTCAGCTCGGGGCTACCGAGGCTACCCAGGTGCCTAACGTGCGGGCGACGCAGCAGGAACTGTTTGACGGGCTCGTGGCGGCGTCAACAAACGGCTGGCCCAGCACCGATAATGACATGATGAGCTACATCGGTAAGGTCGGTGGACGCATGATGCCCCCCGGGTTTTACTATAAAACCTTTATGTATCCCCAATCGCTGTGGGATACCTATGAAAAGTTTATTCGTAAGGCCGCGGGTCTCGGTCGCTCGCCTATTGAGAATGATCCGGATATTTATGATCAGATGAATCATCACGCCGATGTGATGGTGGTCGGTGCGGGTCCTGCTGGACTTTCAGCGGCGCTGGCTGCCGGGCGTACCGGCGCGCGGGTGATCTTGGCCGACGAACAGGCTGAATTCGGCGGTATGTTGCTGCACAGTGACGAGACCATCGACGGTAAGCCTGCCTGCCAGTGGGTTGACGAAGTGGTTGCCGAGCTGACGCAGATGGCTAACGTGATGCTGCTGCCGCGTTCTACGGTTAATGGCTACCATGATCACAACTTTCTGACGATCCACGAGCGTCGTACCGATCATATCGCTGATCTGGCGCCTAAGGGTCAGGTTCGCCAGCGGATGCACCGGGTTCGTGCAGGATGGGTCGTTTTGGCGACAGGTGCGATCGAGCGCCCCTTGGTTTATGGCAATAACGATGTGCCTGGCTGCATGCTAGCCTCGGCTGTATCGACGTATATCAAGCGCTATGCCGTCGTCCCTGGTAAAGAACTGGTGTTGATGACCACCAACGACCGGGGCTATAAAGCCGCGTTCCACTGGCAGGATGCAGGCCGTAAGGTTGTTGCGATCGTGGATACCCGTGCTGAGTCTACCGCAGCCTGCGTGGTTGAAGCGCAAAAGCGTGGACTTAAGGTGATCAAAGGCTCGGCCGTGATCGAGGTCAAGGGGAGCAAGCGGGTGACCGGGGTGACCATCGCGTCTATCGATGCCAAGGGTAATCGCGTTACCGGTAATGTCCGTAAGCTGGGCTGCGACACCGTCGCCAGCGCCGGTGGATGGAGTCCTGCGGTACACCTTTCCTGTCATGCCGGCAGTCGCCCAGAATGGCGCGATGATATCCAGGCCTTTGTGCCCGGCAAGACCCTGCAGAAGCAGTTGACCGCCGGTTCGGTCAACGGCAGTTATACCCTCAATGCTTGCCTAGAAGAGGGGGCCCAGCGCGGCGCTTTGGCGGCGGCTAACGCCGGTTTTGGCGATCAGTCCGACGAGTTGGTCAAGGTGCCGACAGTCAGTGAGGCCGCTGAAGGCCCTGCTATGGCGCTGTTTCACGTACCCCACACCAAGCCCACCAGCCGGGCACCCAAGCAGTTTGTCGACTACCAGACCGATGTGACTGCCGCGGGTATTGAGGTGGCGACCCGCGAAGGCTTCGAGTCGATCGAACACGTTAAGCGCTATACCGCGATGGGTTTCGGTACCGACCAGGGCAAACTGGGTAATATCAACGGCATGGCGATCGCCGCCAAGTCGATGAACAAGACTATTCCGGAGACCGGTACGACCATCTTCCGGCCCAACTACACGCCGATCACCTTCGGTGCTATCGCAGGGCGAAACTGTGGCGAGTTGTTCGATCCCAAGCGCTACAGCGCCATGCATCGCTGGCACCTGGAGAACGGTGCCAAGTTTGAGGATGTGGGCCAGTGGAAGCGTCCTTGGTACTTCCCCCAGGCGGGTGAGTCGATGCAGGACAGCTTGAACCGTGAGTGTAAAGCGGTGCGTGAGAGTGCCGGCATTTTGGATGCCTCGACACTGGGTAAGATCGACATTCAGGGTAAAGATGCCCGTGAGTTTCTGGGTCGGGTTTACAGCAACGCCTGGGCTAAGTTGGCTGTGGGTAAGTGCCGTTACGGCCTGATGTGTGGCGAAGATGGCATGGTATTCGACGACGGCGTTACCGCCTGTCTGGCGGAGAACCACTTTGTCATGACCACCACCACCGGTGGTGCGGCGCGGGTACTGGAATGGCTGGAGCTTTACCACCAGACCGAATGGCCCGACATGGAAGTCTACTTCAATACGGTTACCGATCACTGGTCGACGTTGACGATCTCCGGTCCGAACAGCCGTAAGTTGTTGAGTGAGCTGACCGACGATATCGACCTGAGCAAAGACAACTTCAAGTTTATGGATTGGAAAGCCGGCACCGTGGCGGGGGTTCCCGCACGCGTGTTCCGCATCTCCTTTACCGGTGAATTGTCATTCGAGGTCAATGTTCAGGCTAACTACGGCATGTACGTCTGGGAGAAGGTGTTTGAGGTTGGCGCTAAGTATAACTTAACGCCCTACGGCACCGAGAGCATGCACGTTCTGCGTGCTGAGAAAGGCTTTATTATCGCCGGTCAGGACACCGACGGTTCGGTCACCCCGATCGATCTGGGTATGGACTGGTGTGTGGCGAACAGCAAGCCTTTCAGCTACATCGGCAAGCGTGGCATGGCTCGTGAGGATTGCGTTAAAGAGAACCGCAAGCAGCTGGTCGGTTTAAAGACCAAGAACCCTCAGGTAGTGATCCCTGAAGGCTCGCAAGCGGTGGCCGATCCTAAACAGCCTATCCCGATGACCATGTTGGGGCACGTAACCTCGAGTTACTACAGCGCCTGCCTGAATCACAGTATTGCGATGGGCTTTGTTCGAGGCGGCCTCAGCCGCATGGGCGAGACCGTTTACTACCCGCAGCCTGATGGCAGTGTGATCGAAGCCGAAGTCTGTAGCCCGATTTTCCTGGATCCTAAAGGAGCGCGTCAAAATGTCTGAGTTAGTGATGGCAAAGCAAGAAACACAAACCTCGCTTTACGCGCAGATGAATCAACTGCCGGGGGTAGGCCCTCGGGCTGAAAGCCCGCTCTATCATGCGGATCTGACAACGATCGCCAAGCAAGGTCCGGTCGATGGCAGCGTTCAACTGCAGGAGTTAGCGTTGCTGGGTCACCTGGTATTGCGTGGCTCGCTGCAGAATGGATCCTTCGTCAAAGGCTTTGCCCGAGTGATGGGCTTTGCGCTGCCCGGTCCGATGCAGAGTGCCGCAGAGGGTGATGCCTCGGTGCGCTGGATCTCTCCCGATGAGTGGTTGCTGATCGTTCCGGGATCGGACGCGTTTAGCGTGGAGACGCGTCTACGGGAGGCGATGGAGGGGCATTACTCCATTGCTAACGTCTCCGGTGGTCAGACGGTGCTGATGCTGAGCGGCAAGGACGCAATCAGCGTGCTGAAGAAAAGCACCGGTTATGACTTGCATGACAGCAACTTTCCGGTGGGTAAGGTGGTTACCACGGTGTTTGCCAAGACTCAGGCGGTGATCCGTCGTACGGGGCCACAGGAATGGGAGCTGGTGGTCCGCCGCAGCTTTTCTGACTATGTCTGGCTCTGGCTGCAGGATGCTAGCGCTGAATACGGCCTGATCGTACGCGGCTAAATTCAACCACCCCGGTCTGAGGATCGGGGTGGTTAATCTGCTAGCCATTCTTCCAACCTACCTGGAGAGGAACGATGAAGCATAAAGACAATCTCTGGATACTGACCGCCGATTGCCCCAGCCGATTGGGAACGGTCGATGTGGTGACCCGCTTTCTGGCTAAGACCGCAAACTATGTCGGGGAAATTCACTCGTTCGATGACCAGGAAATGGATCACTTCAGCATCCGGGTCGAGTTTTTCCCGCTCAGTGAGGAGTTTTGCCCCGAGCGCTTCGCGACCGATTTTGCGCCCAGAGCCGAGGCCTTCGCAATGAATTGGCAGCTGACCTCGGCGCAGCATCGGCCGCGCGTGGCGATCATGGTGTCCAAGTACGATCACTGCCTCAATGATCTGCTTTACCACTATCGCACGAATGAGCTGGCGATCGAGATTCCGCTGATTATTTCCAACCATCCGGATCTTGAAGAGCTGGCCCGTTGGCATGGTATTCCCTATCACCACTTGCCCGTTACCGCCGAAACGAAGGCAGAGCAGGAGCGGCAGGTATGGGAGCTTATTCAGGAGTATGATTGTGAATTGGTGGTGCTGGCGCGCTACATGCAGGTCCTGTCAAACGACCTGTGCGAGAAACTGAGCGGCCGGGCGATCAATATCCATCATTCGTTGCTACCGGGTTTCAAAGGGGCCAAACCCTATCATCAGGCCTGGTCTAAGGGCGTGAAGCTGGTCGGCGCCACCGCTCACTATGTTAACAGCGATCTGGATGAAGGGCCCATTATCACCCAGGGGGTGCAGACGGTGGACCATAGCCATTATCCGGAAGACCTGGTCGCCAAGGGGCAGCATATTGAGGCGCTCACGCTGACCCGTGCGGTGCGTTATCATGTCGAAAAGCGGGTATTTCTGCATGACAACCGGACCGTTGTTTTTGCCGATTAAGCCTATCCGTTTACAACGGTGCTTCTGCCGCCGCGACAGGCGGCTAGGCCTTTCTTGTAGCCGATCGATTAGTCCTACGGTGACGAGATCGGCCAGGACCTAACCCACACGACCTTCATCTCGTTGTTCATCGCGCCACGTGCCAGATTAATACAGCGTCCCTTGACAACAAATCGTATGCAAATGGTAAGGCGATTACTCGACGTATTGTTTGTAATTTGCCGGATTCTCCGGTTGCAGGCTGCTTTTTTTGTTTGCTTCGCTCAATATGTATCCCCCGACATCATGCTGAGATATTCAGCCGCTATCTAGCAACCTCTTGGTGCTCTCATATTGACTGGTGAGTATGACACAGCGACTTGACTTGAAAAATGTCTGGGGTTAATCGCCATGGTTTCGTTACGAATAAATAATATGCATTTTTACAGACAAGTAGGGTCTGAGTGTTAGCTATAGTTTTAATGAGCTGAGCGTTAAGGCAGCCTGGTTTTAAGGGGGGCGTTGTAAGGAGGCTAGAGTTGTCAGGAGACTAGAGCGGCGTTTTTCAAGCGAGTTGTCGCCTTAGGTTAAAATTTATGCCGCCTTTTCTTCCTTTCTTTCTGCCCGTTGGTTTTCCGGATTAAGATGGACCTCTGTTATCAAATCCCAGTTTCTAATGTCGCCACTCCAGCGCA
>JBFGZS010000051.1:0-34442 GCA_041586615.1 Motiliproteus sp.
ACCGCCAGGTTGTGATTTGTTCATGCCAGAAATGGGCGCGCTCTTGGGTAGTCATCGCTGATTCCTCGATATAGATGAGAGAAATCAGTGTGTCGGAGTCAGTGCTTGGAAAACAGGTGCTGATTTAACGGCGCTTACAGTACGGATATTCAACAGATCAACTCGTTCCAACTGTAAACGGCCTTCACTCGCTTGTAACTCAACGTCTACCATCAGCAGTTGCGATAATGGCATTCTTCCTGCATTCAGATTAAGCAAATCAAAGTAGCTGCCGCGAAAACCTAACCTTAAATGATCACGTTTTTTTTGATGGCCGAGCGCAATTCTTATTGCAGATGAGTTCTGCCCCTTTTCCGGTGACTCCGGTGGCCGAGTATCTTGTAGCTTGTATGCTGTTCGTGAGGAAAGAATTAACATCTCTTGCAGCAACAGCTTCTTTGCTTCTTGGTATTCGGGCAAATCCGCTTGATTGATACGAAGCTCAAAGTAATCAAACAGGCTATCGATTACCCCCATCTTCTCGTCCAAAGAAAGGCCACGGTAAGTCGGCTTTTCTAAGTTAATCGGACTCTCTATCACGTTGCCTAGCGCTTGTTGCTGCACCTTAGATAATTGCTGATATTTGTTATAAAAACGTTTTTGCCGGGAAGGAATAAATCGTCCTGGCTCCAGCAAAGATGCCCCGTCGTGCTCGGCCTTCTGTAGCCGTTTGATCAAATCAATGGGCGGTATCCAACCTTTCACACTCTTCAGCAGCGTATCGTCAGACACTAATTGAACGAGCTCGACTATTCGATAAGCACAGTTCTTCGTCAAATAATAATAAGTGAACAGATGACCCTGTAATTCCCAAAGATGGGCCACGATCAAAGACGTTTCATCAGGCGTTAGACGCAGACGATATTCCCACATATCACGTAGCTCAATATCCCCGTAAGCCTGCGTTTGTTCATAAAAACTACCTTGGGTGAAACCTGCGTCATAGCCGCCAGTAAGTCCTCTAGCAATATATACCACGGGGTTTTCTTCATCAGGGATAATTGCACCAAAGTCGATACTGGTATCGAGCAGATGGCCTTGCACATCACCAGAAGGGGTATTCAAGCGTAATAGCAGGTGGCCATAAAACGAAGCGGGATTATCCAGATAGCCCGTCGCGTAGACCAAACTTAACGACTCTGCTCTGTTAGCCTCATTCCAGGATCGATAGGCTGAACAGGCCGCTTGTTTAGTCTCTGGCAAGATCCGCTTGCTTTTCAACCATTGGTATCGAGCAGGGTAACGACATTGACCATGGTTGTCAGAATCTAAGTTTTCAAGACTCTGCAAGGATGCGATTGTGGCAATTAATTCCGCGAGGGGATTTGATCCCCCCTGAGGACTAAGAAAAAAATCCGCGCTGTTTACCTCACTAAGACCACTATCCAAATCCACGTGCAGTAATTTAAGCCACTGAGGGTCATTGGATAGCGCCTTTTCGGACGCTTTATCGTTCTCAACTGGCTCGTTCGCCATTCCCATCTTGCTTAAAAAAACAAGAATAAATAAAAAGTTAACGCAAAAAAGTCGATAAGAACTACGCAAGTGTGGCATCTCTAAAGCACAGCGAATAAAAAAGCCCGGGGGTTAAGCCGGGCTTTTTCGTACGGTTGACTGACCTTATCCCAGCTTGCACTGACCTGCAGTGCTGGAGGCAACAACCTGGTATAACCGTTCGGCTTTTTCGAGGCTAGTGGACGTTGCGTAATCTTCTGCGGCAACCATCGAACCAAAATTTTGGCGCATCCGTGTCGTCAGCAATGCATGTCCGTCAACTTCACAGCCAGCCATGGTCAGCATCGCAGTTAGATGATTTCCTTGCCCCTTAGCCGTGTCTTCGACGACAGAAGGGTAAGTATCAAGAATAAACTGCGCAACGTCGCTGGAATATTTGTTGCAGGTTGCAGGTGAGGAGACCTTGGAGGTAACCGCAGTCGTTCCAAAATCCCAGATAATATTCGAAATCACGGCTATTACATCATTCTTGAAGATCGCACCAATGCCACAGTCACTAAACGGATTCAGTTCCTTTTTAGTTTTAACGGGGGCATCACCCGCCGGGGTTCCTTCAGCAACGGCCACACCGCTAAGTACAGCGCTCATGGCGGCAACTAAAACAAGATTCTTCTTGATATACTGCATTAAATAAATCCCTTTTTTATAAGCTCACGGAAAACACAACTATATTTTTAGCGTGAAAATAGCAAACTATTACTTACATATCAACAGTCTGCAATTAACAAAAATCATTTTACCCATTGAATAACCCGTGTTTTCACACTATTTGACTATAGTTAGACCGTGGCTGCGCAGGAGTCCTGATATACGATTAAATAGGTGCGTCTACTGTTGAGCTACGCGCAGAATACGCTTACCAAGATCGAGGAGGTGCGTCGTGTTTTCAAAAATGCTGCTGCGCTTGCTGGCCATAGGATTGATACTTTTGTCGCTAGGAGGATGCTCCGAATACCTAGTCAATAAATACGCCTTTCACCCCGTTTCCTTCCAAACGAAAGATTACGAGATAACGGACAACCGTATTCAAGAATTTGTATTCGCGACCCAACACAACAGCAGTCTCCACGCATTCTACATTCCCTACCCCGGCAAACAAAAATTAGTCATTTTTTTTCATGGCAATTCAGGTAATTCACTTCAGCGCCTGCTTACCGCTTGGGATCTGGCAAAAACAGGCGTGAATGTTATGCTCGTCAGCTATCGCGGTTATGGACGAAACCTTGGCACACCCTCGGAAAAAGGTATCTACGAGGATGCTGCCGCTGCGGTCAATTTTGCGAGGTTACAATTAGGTTATCCTGAAGCCGATATATTCATCTTGGGGCGGTCATTGGGGACCGCGGTAGCGATAGACGTTGCCCAAGACCGAGCTTTTGGCGGTTTAATATTGATAAGCCCGTTCCCCAGCGGTCAGGACGTCCTAATCGCAGGTGGTGCGAACCTATTGGGCCAATTAATTGGTGATACGCCTTTTAATTCCATAACAAAATTATCGCGCATTAACGCTCCGGCACTGTTTATTTTCGGAGACCGCGATACGTTAATTCCAGGAAGACTTTCCCGCAAGCTTTACGATTTATATCCATCAGCATACAAGAATATTTCGGTAGTCCTGGGCGCTGATCATAACGATATTCTGGATGTCTCCGGACCCCGCCTATGGGACAGAATAGAAGCTTTTATTTCGGCCCCAGAACAACATTCCAGCCAAGAAACATCGCTGTAAAACCTAAAATAATACTTATCTCGCTCACAAGACATGCATCGCCGGGTAGTCGGTGTAGCCCTCGGGGCCCGGGGTATAGAAGCTGTCCATATCGGGGGTGTTTTCTGCCGCGCTGGCGCGCCAGCGGATCACCAGATCCGGGTTGGCCAAAAACGGGCGCCCCACCGCAACCAGATCACAGCGGCTCGCAGCCAGTTCGCTCTGTGCACGGTCGGCGTCATAGCCTCCACAAAGAATCAGCGAGCCCTGAAACGCATTGCGGATCTTATCTTTGATCGAATAGGGCACGATCGGCGCCCCCATCGAGGCGTGATCAACCAGGTGTATATACACCAGTCCGCGGGCGTTCAGCCGTTCGGTCAGATACACGTAATCGGCCTCCATCCCCTCGTAGAGTGGCATATCGTTGAAGACGCCAAAAGGGGACAGACGGATGCCGACTTTCTGCTTACCCATCACGCCACACACCGCGTCGACCACCTCCAGCACAAAACGCACACGGTTCTCGATTGATCCCCCGTAGTTATCCTCGCGCTTATTTGAGGTAGGCCGGATAAACTGTTCCAGCAGATAGCCATTGGCAGCGTGCAATTCAACGCCATCGAATCCGGCCTGCAGGGCATTTTCTGCCGCGTGGACAAACTCGGCGATGGTGGCGCTGATATCCGCTTCCGTCATTTCCTGCGGGATGGGATGCGGCAGCAACCCTTGGCTATCGGTGTACATTTCACCCTTGGCGGCCACCGCCGAAGGCGCGAGTATGCGTGCCTTTGCAGGCATATTCTGCCCGTGAGCAACGCGGCCACAGTGCATCAACTGCACAAAAATTTTGGCACCTTTACGATGAACCGCATCGGTAACCCCCCGCCAGCCATTCACCTGCGCCGGACTAAAAATGCCGGGGATGCGCGGATAACCCAAACCATTCGGCGAGGGCGAGGTTCCTTCGGTGACAATCAACCCGGCCGAGCCACGCTGCGCGTAGTACTGAGCCATCAATTCATTGGGGAGGTTATCGGTTGCCCGGCAGCGGGTCATGGGGGCCATGACCAAATGATTTTGCAGGGTCAGCGGCCCCAAGGTGGCCTTAGCGAACAAGATTAGCATAAAGAGAGCGCTCCAAAACGCAAAATAGCCCGGCAACCGTTACGCCGGTCAATCGGTCAACGTATTACCCGTCTCTCTACTATAGGTGAAAAACAGCCGCCGACAGGGGCCTATACCAGTACCAACCACACAGGGTACGTGCGACTAATTAGGTGCAGAATGGGTACGGCAAATAGGTACGGCAAATGCGGCTCAGTCCATAACCGCCACTGCCGCTTCCCCCATCTGAACCACATGACCAACAGCGCTTAAACCTATTGTTTTCCAATGACTATCAACAAGGCTGTTTTTTGTCCGGATGCCTCCAGACCCGCAGCTATGCGGGTTAAGGGTACTTGCCCATAAAGGTTGCACAAGGTTATCCACAGATTCTGTGGATGACGGGGCAGACGCCATCAGCCCGCGGGCAGCTACTGCTTAAAACACAATAATTGATAAACCAACGGTGCGAATCAGTCCAGCGACGCGATAGAGCAGGTCTCTTCTGCGCTTGCTGCCATGAATATGAGTAACAGCCGGATTTTACGTTCACAGATCAGCCCCAGTGGTGGCATGTACGTGCTGGTCGGTCTAACCAAAGCGAGCTACGACGCCAACATCAAGGACCTGTTCGAAAATAAAATGGACACTGAAAACCCGGAACTCTATCAACAGTTCCTTAGAGAAGAGGGCAATACATCCCTCGAGAAAACCCGCCAGAACCTAAAGCTTTAACCGTTCGCGCCCCGTGCCCGACCTAACAGGTAAAACGATGAACAGATTAGCAACCGTCCTGATCGTTACCATCGGCCTAGGTACGGGCACGGGCCACGCCGCTTCCTCGCCCCCGTCGATGCAAGACACCACGTCGGTTAAGGCGCCTTATGCGATATGGCGGGAACAGCGCATGGCGCGTTACGAACAGTTTCGTGAAAAATACCTGGCGCGTTACCAGGCTTACCGTCTTGGTATTATCAGTCGCTGGGGGAAGCCCGAGCTATCCGATGCGACCCATTATGTGCACTATTCCGATGATCTGACAAAAAAAGTCGTCATCGATTACGAAAGTAACCAAATTCGCGTTGCCGTGCTTGAAGAACCGGCTAAGCCGGTGACTCTGGATATCGCAGAAGAGCTCGTCGTCCTAGCCCAACGATCCGTGCAAACCGCACTCGAAAGCGATCCTGTCGTAGCCTTAGGACAGAATAGCGATTCGCGCTCTTTGCTGGAAAGCGCGCTAGGTGCCGCCGGAGAACCGGCACTCGCTGACGCCGTGAAACTGGCAGCAACAACCCGTATTGATGTCACACCGTTACCGCTATCCCTGCAGGCCGAAGCCAGCGTGCGTCAGCAGGCGCGTAGGGAGAGGCAAGGCTCTCACCCCAAATCGCAAGCGAATAACGATCCGGATGACAGCGCCATTCGCGCAGCCTTCGACCAGGCTCGCGCGAACCAACAGCACGTGAAGCACCGCATTCGAACTTACGTCATAACCCTACCAGAAGACACCATGCTCAAGCGAGCCAAACACTACGCGGCCCCGATTGCGACGGCCGCTGAAAGCTATAACCTGGATCCGGCCTTGGTTTACGCGATCACCCAAATCGAATCGGCGTTTAACCCGCTGGCTCGCTCTCATATTCCTGCCTTCGGGCTGATGCAGATAGTACCCACCAGCGCCGGAAAAGACGTCAACAAGCTGCTGTATCAGAAGAGCAAGGCCCCATCCGCTGAACGCTTACTCGATGCTGAAGAAAATCTGAAGTTTGGTACCGCCTACTTACACCTACTTAATTCACGGTACTTGAGGCGGATTAGCGATCCCGAAAGCAGGCTCTACTGTATGATTGCCGCCTATAATACCGGCGCCGGCAATGTCGCCTCGGTTTTCCACCCGCAGGGCGAAAAAAAGATCAGGGCGGCGGCGATGGCGATCAATGCCTTGTCCCCCGCAGAGGTCTACCAGCGATTGATCGAAAAACTCCCTTACCAGGAAACCCGCCATTATCTTAAGAAGGTCAACATCGCATTAGAGCAATATAAAAAGGCGCTCAAGACGCCTTCACCGCTCAACGCTATCTAATACGCGAAATCAGCGGCAGGAGTCGTCGGTACCGCCGCTATTGCACCGCAACGATCAGATAGTGCATCTCCACCCCGTTGACCTGCAGGGACAGCGCATCGTCGACCCGCTTTTTTAACACCGCCTTGCCCAAGGGCGCAGTGGGCGTTACCACGCGGATGGAGCGCCCCTGCCACTCAACGCGCATCCCCCCGGCCTCCGGCCCCAGAAACAGCAGCCGCTCGCTACCGTCTTCGGCCTCCAAACTCACCAGTGTCCCGACCTGAATGGCGGCCTGCGGCGCAATATTGGCGGAGGAGAGACGTCGATAGCGCAGGATGGCATTCTGCAGTTCCAGTGCCCGCAGTGACAGGCCGTGGGCCAGATACGCGGCCTCGAGTCCCAGCGTATCGTACTTGTTTTCCGCCACATTTTCGCTGTGCGTCGCGCTTTCATGCGCCTGCTGGCTGGCCCCGACGACGGTCGCAAGTTCTTGTTCCAGCTGGTCGATAATACGCTGTATCAATTCGGTTTTTGGCATGTGTTCAGGCTTTTCCAGGGGGGCAGGCAGCCTAACGTACACCGGTGCATGGGTAAACACTACGCTGAAGTTCAAAACAGCAGGGATAATGACCACCCAACCTCAATAGATAAACCCACCTGAAAATGCTAACGTTCTCTGTTACGTTTACAGATCGATCAGGACATTCGACAGCCATGATAGCCAGACGCGGCGTACCTTACTGGATCACAGCTCTTCTTTGCTGCTCACTCACGGTCTGGGCTGGCTTGGCGCGTGCTGCTATCCCTCTAACTGCCCCTCCTACGGCCCCTCCTACGGCTCCAGTAACGGCCTCGGCTTCAACAACAATAACAACAACAACCGCCACGGCAATCCCGGTGTCTGACTCAAGCACCGCGCGGGCCTCAGCCAGCGCGTCGGCCGTCGAGACCACACTGGCGAACACGAACGAACAGTTACTCAAAGACAGTCGCGCATTACATATCAACGCCCAGGGCCTGCTGAAGCAGATCTATGCCACCGAGCATTCCATCCTGTATCCCCACGATGACCTGGTAACGGTACTGTTTTCCCAGCGTATTGGCGCGCGTATTTTCCTGCATTATGCCGAGTTCTATATCAATGATAAGCTGATCGAAACCTACAAGTATCAGATGGGCAAGGTCGAGCTGCTGGCACACTACCGGGCCGTTCAACCGATGTTCACGACGCTGCTTTCTCCCGGCGAATATGTCGTTAGAGTCCGCATCTATGGCCTGGCGATGGGCGGCGACCGCTTTGTCGAAGCGGAGCATGTCATTCAGAAAGGCGGGAAGCCGCTGTTTTTGGAGCTCAACAACAGCTTTCGGGAAATCGCCGTGAGTGAATGGCGCCAATAACACGCCTCCCTTAACGCACAGCCTCCTTTCACCTCTCAGGGCGCGGACGCTCGGCGGCATACGTGCGGGTCGGGGTCCGCGGCAATGTGCACGTACAGGCACCCGGCAGCCCCCCGCCCCAATGCCCGCAGGCTCAGCGTAATGGTGCTGAGTACGCTGCCATCAGGCATCGTGCTGGCCGCGCCGGATAACCTGGCCGCATAAAAACCAATCCGCCGGGTTGATAGGCTACTCGCCGGCTTCCCAACCCGAGGTAATCGGATAACGTCGATCGCGGCCGAAGCCACGCTGTGTAATACGCACACCCACCGGAGCCTGACGGCGTTTGTACTCGTTCAGATCGACCAGTCGCACGACGCGGCGGACCGTCTCTTCGGCAAACCCCTGACCGATCAGGTCATGGGCGCTGAAATCCCGCTCGACATACAGCTCCAGGATCCGATCAAGTTCTTCGTAGGGCGGCAGACTGTCTTCATCTTTCTGATCGGGGGCCAGCTCGGCGGACGGCGGCCGCGTGATCACCCGCTCGGGAATCACGGGAGACAGGCTATTGCGGTAGCGGGACAGCGCAAACACCAATGTTTTGGGCACGTCTTTGAGTACGTTGAAGCCACCGGCCATATCGCCGTAGAGCGTCGAATAACCGACCGCGTTTTCACTCTTATTACCGGTCGTCAGCACCAGATAGCCTTTCTTGTTGGAGATCGCCATCAACAGCACGCCACGGCAGCGGGCCTGCAGGTTTTCTTCAGTCGTATCGCGCTCATGCCCCACAAATTCCTCGCGCAGCGTGGTCATGAACGCTTCATACATCGCTTCGATCGGCAGCACCGAGTACGCCACGCCCAGGGCCGTCGCTTCGGCCTGCGCATCGTCCAGACTCATCTGCGAGGTATAACGGAAGGGCATCATCACCGCTTCAACACGGTCCTTGCCCAATGCATCCACGGCAATCGCCAGGGTCAGTCCTGAATCGATACCGCCGGATAATCCCAGCACCACGCCTTTAAAACCGTTCTTGTTGGCGTAATCCCGCACCCCGAGCACCAGCGCCTGATAGACACTGGCTTCCATACCCAGCCTGCCAGAGGCGGGCATCGCGGCCTCCAGGTGACCGTTATCCAGGCGATAATCGACCGGATACAAGCCCTCTTCAAATTCCGGTGCGCTCAGTGCCTCGCTGCCATCGACGTTCATCGCCAGTGAGCCGCCGTCAAACACCAGCTCATCCTGTCCACCCACCAGGTTGGCATAGATGATCGGGAAGCCGCCCTGATGGACCCGCTGGGTCAGCAACTCGCGCCGCTGGGAGGCTTTATTACGGTGGAAAGGCGAGGCATTCAGGTTGAGCATCAGGTGAGCGCCGGCCTCACGAGCCTGCTGGACCGCTTCGGACTGCCAGATATCTTCGCACACGCTCAGGGCCACCGGCACACCATGCATTGGCACGATAGCCACCTGATCACCGGCGATAAAGTAGCGTTTTTCGTCAAAGACCTGATAATTGGGCAGGCTTTGCTTGTAGTATTCGGCGATCAACTCGCCGCCGTGAATCACACCGGCGGCGTTAAACAAGCCTTCATCGGTGTAACGCGGGTAACCAACCACCACGTACAGCGCCGGGTCCACTACGTCCTGCAGGCGCTTGAGTGCCGCACGGGTGCGCTTTTCGATGCTAGGCCTGAGTAACAGGTCTTCCGGCGGATAGCCGCATAGCGTTAATTCCGGAAACAGCACAACCTGCGCATCCAGCGACGATTTGGCGCGCTGGGCGGCCGCGATCACCTTCTCGGTATTACCCCTGATATCCCCGACCAACAGGTTCAGCTGGGCCACCACCACCCGCAAACTCTTTGCACTCACCCTAACGCTCCCGATTCATATTCAACGGCGCAATATTTTCCGCTATTCATGGCCGGGGAGCAAAGGTTAATCGCACACAAGTGCGCCGACGAGCGTTTTAGTCACCTTACGCACCGCCATGCCGGCTATTTTACTCTTCGAACAGTTCGGGACGAGGCGCATCAGGCCGGTAGGGCGCAGGGTCGATACTGGGTGCCCGCCCCAGGATAAGATCGGCCAGCAGGCGACAGGATGCCGGGGCCAGCACCAAGCCATTACGGTAATGTCCGGCATTGACGTATAGATTGTCGCTGCCGGGCATCGCACCGATGTAGGGGATGCCACCCGGCGAGCCGGGCCGCAGCCCTGCCCAGTGCACCTCGACCGGAAAGTCGGCTAACGCGGGTAAAATAGCCAGCGCGCTGGCGCGCAGTTGCAGGTAGGCCTCGTGGGTGGTGCGCTTATCAAAGCCATTACGCCTCAGGGTACTGCCCACGAGGATTCGACCGTCACTGCGCGGGATCAGATAACGCCCCTGGTCTAACACCACCCGATTGAGCAGACCCGGTTTGGCTTTAAAGAGCAGCATTTCACCTTTTACCGGCTCGACCCGCACGGGGGATAAGGCCGTGTTTGACGATCGCTGATATAACGATCGCTGATTAATCAATGCCTGGTCTAGTAGCGCCGCACTCCAGGCACCACCGGTAACCACATACTGCCCAGCCCGCAGCATACGGTCTGGTGTCTGCACGCCGGCCACGCCGTTTTTCTGCATCAGCAGACGCGTCACCGGGCTGTGTTGCACTATCGTGATGCGGGGGTTGCGGGATAGGCAGGTGGCCAGGGCCGCAACCAAACGCGGGTTACGGATGCTCGCCACCTCCGGCATCCACAAGGCATCATCGACAACGCGAGGCAGCGCCGGCTCCTTCTCCGCCACAAAAGCCGGCGTTACCGACTCAAGAGGCCGCTGATGCTGCGTAGCCCAGGCCAAGGCCGCGGCGCGGTCGACAACCGACAGCATCAGCAGCCCTTTACATCGCAGCTCGGGGTCGATCCCCGTTTCCTGCAGCAGACGCTGGCTGAGTTCACCATAAAAGGCCTGCGACCAGCTGGCTAAGCGGGTGATACTGTCCCGATAACGCCAGGGATACAGCGGAGAAACGATCCCGCCGCCGGCCCAGGACGCTTCCGCCGCCAGCTCTCGTCGTTCAACCAGGGTAACCTGCTGGCCGGCATCCGCCAGCTCCAACGCGGTCAGCATCCCCATTACGCCACCGCCAATGATCAAGACATCCGGATCGGCCATGCGCCTCCCTACCCCTGTATAAGATTTACGTTAATCGGCACAGGCTAATGCTCAAGCCTGTTGATTTAGCCGCCGCCTGTTGATTTAGCCGCCGCCTGTCGCCTGTCGCCTGTCGCCTGTCGCCTGTCGCCTGTCGATAGCAGCATACTGGCAGCGCGCCATCCGGTTCAAGGTATGACAACAAAACTGCAGTCATCCTCGGTACCGCGGACGCGGCCGGTATAGGGGATACGTAGCTCCCGGCGCCATGCCCCGTCCGAGTGCGGGTGATCCAAACAGAAGCTACCACTGAGTGAAAAAAGACTGCCACTGGGCTGGTAAGCCACGTAGTCACCCCGGTTCCATTTCAGGACGAAACCCGCCGGCACGGGTTCAAACTGGCGCAGTATCTGATCGCCACTGCTCAGCTCCAGGGATTTATTGTTGTTGCGGTCCTGATACAGGATCCAGCCCTGCCCCCACTCCAGCTTACCCGTGGCCTGATCACCGGCGCACTGCTGCGGATTAGCCCCAACCCGACAGATCACCACCGACGTACCGCGCATCACGGCCTCGCTGCGGGCAAGATTTAGCGCTGTGCGCAGCTGGTTAATCACCGAATCGGCACGACTGGCACCCACCAGGCCCTGCAGGCCAGCGGTCACCATCAGGGTAAGAATCGCCAGCAGCGTCAGCGCCAGCAGTAATTCGATCAGGGTAAAACCCGATGGCGCGCGCGGCCCACCGAAACGCCGATAACCACCGGCCACAGGGCGTGGCCCCACTGCATCCGTGCACATGGTGCTTTCCTCCAGTCATTCCTTGACGGAGCCGCCTTCCTGGCGGCCGGAGAAAAGTCTAGTCAGTAAATGAGGCCCTTGCCAGTGGAGCCTAGCCGGAAATTTTACTTCCAGCAGCCGGTTGTCGCAGCACCACGGTCGCCGGTATGGGTGATCGTCAAGGTGCCGCAGGTATCACTGGCCTGGGAAGTACCCGTAATCGGTGTGGCGCGAAGACTGAAACTGGCCGTAGAAACGGCATGGATGGTCAGATTGTAATAAGGCGTACCGTCCTTGGGTGCCTGCGTCTGATAAATGGTTGGGGCGCCGGTGTCGGCTGTCGTGCCTGGGCAGCCTGCACTGCTGCTCGTACCCGCCGTACAGTACGTGTTGTTGACCGTAAAATGTCGCTCCATCGCCGCGGCAAAGCCGACCAGCACGCCCTGCGCGTCGGCACGGCGCGATTGCGTCACATACCCGGTGTAGGAGGGATAGGCGATCGACGCCAAAATACCAATAATGGCGACGCTGATCATGAGTTCGATCAGGGTAAAACCGCGAAATTGCCGCATCTGTTTTCCTTAATGACAGAGATTACTTACTGAAAGCCAGCAGGCCCGCGACATTCGCCAGACCTGCCCTTCATCGAACTGCGTTGTTATTGAGCGCCAAGGGTCTATCAGCGCAACTGCTGCCAGGACTGGCGCGTCACGCCGCCATCCTTCGATTCCCTCGTCACCCCGATCGCGCCGCTGGTCCCCCCGCTGATCTTCAGCTCATCCTTACCGACGTCGACTATGCCGGGCGTGCGAATAATACCCCAGGCCGGCGTGCGAACCCCGGAGATGGTTTCAGCCACCGCACCGGTACCCTCCAGGTCGGCGCTGGCTTTATCGCCCACATCATAGAGTTTATTATCATTCAGGTCCCAAGGCGTCATCGGCAAGCGGTCACCATTCAGGGCATTCAGTTCCATCATCCAACTGGTCCCGCCAACACCGCAGGGATCCTTAGACGGAATCAGGGTCACAAACACCACACGCTCACCGCGGATCAACGGCGGATAAACCACCCGCTCGCCTTCGGTTTTACCTGGCGATTTCAGGTCGATAAACCAGCCACGTTTACCGGCGGTCATGCCTTTTTTGCTCGTAAAGCGAATATCGTGCTTTTTTGCGGTGCTGGTAAAGGGATTGTCGACATCACCGATCAAGCGTTCCAGCACGATCTTCTGTTCAACCAACACGGACGTATCGAGGGGGTCGACGGGATCGGCGGGCCTGACGTTACTGACCATCGCCCCCTTATCCAGTATGCCGTAAAAAGACTGGATACTCAGGTCATCAAGGTCAGATACGCTGTCATACTTGCCGGTACCGAACAGCACCATCGGGTCCCCGCTGGTGTGCCTGACCGCCTGCGGCATGGCCGTTATCGGCTGGCGCTGACCGCCGGCATCCTGCGCCACAAACAGCGGCAAGGGAGCGCCTGACGTACCGAAGGCATATGCCCACTGACCCTTATTCGTGTGGGTGGTATCCACCTTCCACAGATTACCCTGCAGATCACCGACGTAGATCGCATCGACCGTCTTGTCGCCATCGGTATCCACCAGTAGTGGCGCCCCCATGCCGTTGGGGCTCCCCGCGCTACCGTAGTCGGTTGGCAGCGAAATAAAGTTCGTTGGATCATCCAGCTGCACCAGGTACAGCACTGATTTCTGGCTCGTGCTCTCGACGCCGTTACCAAACACCGCGTAAAAGTTGCCATCCTTGAAACGTGCGATGGACGGCGTGGACAGGGTGTAACCTAACTCCGTAAAGTCGGTCGTCGCGGCGCTGATATCCCAGAGCACCTTGCTTTCATCAAAGCTATCGGGCGCGGTGACATCCAGGGCAAACACACCGCTCCCCCCCAGACCGGACGTACCGACCAGCACCGAGTGCCAGCTTGCGCCAAAATAGGCATCGGATACTACCGGACTGCCGTCCACAAAAAATCTGTGCTGGTAGTCCGTACTGTACAACACCGGTAATTGCGCCGCTGTAGCCGAGGGAATATAAGCAAACGACTCCACGCCGGTTGTGGCGTTAAAACCGTGCAGCATGCCATCGTTAGCCCCCACGTACAGCATCGGCGTACGGCTCGCCTGGTTGGCTCGGTAGGTCTCATAGCTCGTCGCCAGGGTGCCACCGAGGCGGGCATAGCCATAATCGTCATTTCTCACGTATACCGGACTGGAATTAACGATATCGCCCAACGTGCCGGTCCGGGCACGTAAATCCAACCCATTCGGTGCTTCATTGCTTGCATCACCGCGCAGGTAACTGACATGGGCGGTTGAGGTCACCCCGGGGATGATACCCTGAATCGCCGCATAATTAGCGACCGTAAACGGCATCGCCGCGGGGGGCGACGCCAGCGAATTCCAGGCAAAGACGTTCCGTGTCGACGCACTCGGCACTGTCGCCGTCCAGGTGGGCGTACTGGCAACCGCGCCGCTGGCCTGTACCTGGAATGCCGTCAACGATCCGGTCCAATCGCCGCTGTTAAACAGCGCCTGATAGACATGGGTGCTCGATTGCAGCCGCGTCGAACTACTCACCACGGCACTGGCGGAAGAGATGCTCGCTTCAATATCGGCAATCGCCGTTCGAAATGCCACCGTCAACGCGTTGGCGTCGGCAGCGGTCACAAACAAGCCGTCACCGTTGGCGGCCGTATCGCTCATCAATTGATCATTGATCACCTGATCATCGGCAAAACCGATGGTATAGGTGATCAGGTTGTTCACGACCTCGCCAGCGGCATCATCCACATCGGGGCGCAAGTCGATTTCATTCAGTGCTTTGGCCACATCGTCGAGGTAGTCACTCCCTTCAGATTCATAGCTATTGGCCGTTTTTCGGTCAAAGCCGACGGCAGGGTCCAGGTCCACACAGCCATCTGCCGCCTGCTGACAATCGCGGTCATAGTCCCGGAGCACACTGGGGATTTCACGGTCACTTTGTGGCCGTCCATCGGTGAGTAATATGGCAAAGTTTTTCTGACATTCGAAACAGATCGGCGATGCACCGCTGACCCCCGTTGCCAGTGCCGGTGTACGCGTGCCGAAAACGGTGGAGATGCTCTGATTGGTTGCAGGGGACTCATCTTTCGGGTGCAGGGTCAGTGCGCCATCGTACTGCCCGTTCACCACACAGGCCGCATCGGTCTGATTACCCGGCTGAGAACTACCGGCTGTGCCGACAAAATAACGGCCGATATCCAGAAGCGCTTCGGCAAGCGGCGTCGAGCCGGAAGGGGTAAGCGCCGTCACCGCGCTGCTGACTGTAGCCAGATGAGTGCTAACGCCCAGGTCCGCAACCCCGGCTAAGATTTTTGCTCCGCTGCTGCCGTCGTAGGTCGATAAGCCGATGCGCACATCGCTCATGGAAGCCAACAGGTTATGCGTGGCCGCTTTGGCAACGTCGATACGGCGCTTGACTCCCGGCTTGGTACGGGAACCAGACGCCCAGCTCGGGCTTTTATCGGGGACGGTATCCGTGACACTGGGGTAGCTGGTGCCGTCGGCGCTGGAGCCAAAAAACCAGTTCAGGTAATTGCCTGTATATTGCGCGCCAAGGTAGTTACCCGGATCATAGGTTGTAGAGCCCGCATCACCGTACAAGCGTGCCTCGAATGAATCCCCCCCGGCAAAGCACGCCACGCTGTGCGAGGCAACGCCCGTCGCTCCGGTCCCGCCAGTCCCCCAATCGTAGGTAGCACTGTTATAGGTAAAGTAGGCGGCACCGGTTGACGAGATCTGAATATCGACCGTTTTTCCGGATAGCGCCGACAAGACCGTCGAATCGGTATGACAACCGTAGGTGACCGTCGCGTCAAAGGGGGCATCCGGCACCACGTTGTGCATCGATCCGGAGTTATCCAGCAACATCATGATGTTCGGCTTAGCCTTGGTGGACAGATGCAGCGGCACATCGGTGACGGCGGCCTCAACCCCGGCCGCGACCATAAACGGCATGAGGAGCACACCGCGCTTACCGAGTCGAATCAGATAGTTTCTCATCATGCACCCCTCCATCCTGCTGGAATTATTAGCGCTTGTAATAGGTTTGCAACACCGCCACCGCCGTATCAGAGCCGCCGACCCCCCTGGCCGTAATACGAAACATCCCCGTCACTTCGATCACCGAGCCGGTCTGCAGCGACTCCTGAGCTTCGGCGCTAGACATCAGTTCAATAAAATAACGCGGCGGCGACGCCAACCCGGGAATCGTTGGGCCACTGTAAGCGGCACCCGAGGCAAGCCAGTTTGCATCGCTCCAATTGGCCGCATCGACACTCAATGCCGGGTAAAGCCCATCGCTCCCATCAAAATCAGGCAGAACCACCATCCCGTCGATGCGGTCTTCGGCGTTGCGCAGCGCGCTTTCGGCCGCCTGAAACGCCAGGTTACTGTTGCGCAGGTTACCCGCCATACGCTCCTCCAGGGTGGTGTCCTGAATGCTGGCCAGCCCCATAAAGGTCAACACCAGCAACACGACCATGCAGACGATCAGGGTAATGCCCCGCTGCGACGACCTAGCTGACTGAATACAAATTGTCATGGTTAATCCAACCGGTTACGGATGGCGACCGTCGAGGTAAACGCTTTACGCAAGCGTCGATCCCCGCCGGGGGCCGCAAAAGATACGCCATTAAAATCGATAGTCTGCGACGCAGTAACCAGGTTATCGCGCAGGCTGCGCACCAGCAGGCTAACATGCACGCTGATCACATCGCCCCAGTTTGCGGCGCCGACCTGGTCCGCCGGCACAAACACGGTGCCGTCGGCGCGCCGCACCCCGTACAGTAACTGCAGATTTTCGACCCCCTCTACCAGCTCCACGCCATTTTTCATCAGCGCCGGCTCGCCACTGGCCCCGGTACCGATGCTGTAGGCATTGCTCGCGGCAACAAAAATCTGCGATTCGTGCGACAACGATGACAAACCCTGACTGGCATTGCCCGGTACAATGCCGGGAGTGTTTTTAGCGTGGTGAACAATATCGTGATTTTGGCTGTCCGTCTTATTCACACTGGTAACCTGAATAATATCGCCGGCACTGCAGTCGCCAACTAAAATGATCTGCCCCTCCTCAAACTTGTGCCCCTTTTTTACTTTAAATTGGGACGAATTGGATGCGGTACTCGTCGGATTAGCCGGTGTACCAATACCGTTGTAGGAAGCCCCCGTCAAAACCAACCGATCGGGGCTATGCAGCGTTCCGTTCACCGAGCCTTCGGCACCGGAAACGGCTTCAAAGGTATGGATGGATGCGTCAGGATTATTCAATCGATTGAATATTTTCTTCCCGCCTTGCTTTTCCAATTTCGTGCGGCAGCCCCAGAAATCCGCCGCGCGAATATCCTTTGAGACCACATCGATCGCAAAGCGACCTGTTTCCTGGATGCGGGAAAACTCTTCCTGAAACTCGAAACTTTTCTTGGCGCCCAAGAAGGTCTGCAACACCGCCGAGGTCAACAGCAGCCCCAGCACCAGCGCCACCATCAGCTCGACCATGGAAAAACCACGCTGAGCCATAACTTGACGACCGTTAGCGGACAAAGCTGACCTCCATAATTTCATCACCGACACCGTTGCGGTCATCATCCCAGGACAGCTTTACCGTCCACAGGTCGACACCACTGGCGGAGGTTCTCGCCAAGCTGGCCGAACCCAATGGCAAGGTACGGGTCACCTGCGCCAACCATTCCCAGGCATCGCGTTCGGCGCGCTGCTGCTCGGTACAGCCGCCGGCAACGACGTCCCCGGTGTAACTGGTGCATTTCGTATGCGCGGTGGCATTGTCGTAGGCGTCGATATAATCACCGGCAATGTTCACGCGCATCTTATCCGCCAGGTTATAGGCCAAAATAGTCGCCTGGCTGCGGTAATAGGCCCCGCTGTTGCTTTTCAGCGCCAGACTTTCCAAGCCGATCAGCCCCAAAACGGCCGTCGACAGCAACAGCACCGCAACCAACACTTCGATCAGGGTAAAGCCCCGGCTACGCATTATTCGACGGGAAGCATCACCTCGTTGCTGATATCGCATCTATCGCCCTCCGACAAATACTCAAAAACCGATGATAACCGTTAAGGACTGCCACTGAGACGTACCCGTCCGGCAGAACTGATCCACACGGTGCGCCGATACGTCACATCGCCACTGAGGTCATCCAAATAAAAAAAACATTCACCGGCGGCCGATGACGTGCGGGTACCGGTGGGGGAGTATTCGAGATAGTCTCCGCAGCTGTATTCAAGCTGGGTGACGGCATCACCCTGGTTAACCTGTAACGTCTCGGCACCTTGCTGCACAACGCTCCAGCCCACCCAGGGTGTTGCACCGCTACTGCTGCCGGTACAGGCCAGATTGCTAATCCCTTTGCACAACCTGATCGGCACCCCGCGCTTGACCGCTTCGCTGCGCGCCAGCGCCAAACTGGTCGCCAGGCCCAACCGCTCCTTATCGAGGCGACTGCCCACCATCACCGAATCGTAATTGGGGCTGGCGATCATCAGCAGCACCGCGGCGATGGCCAGGACAATCATCAACTCAATGAGGGTGAAGCCTGTTTGCCCGCAGTTAGCGCGGTGGATTGGCTGAGAAATGGACCCTTTTTCGAACACCTCGAACTCCTTGTCAGATGGTTTGTTCACAGCGTACCGGTATAGATAGCACGGACCGGCGAAAACAGGCATGATTTAAATCATCCACCTGCTCTGGATCAATAAAATTTTTAGCATGGGTCTCTGTCCTCCCTGACAGATGGCTTTAGCGGGGATATCGGCCGGTCACAGAAAAAGACCCGCCGGAAAAGGCTTAAACGGGCTTAACCGTTAGTATTTGCACGTCAAAAAACAACTCGCGTCCGGCCAACGGGTGATTGAAGTCGACCGTGACCTGTTTGTCGTCAAACTCGCTGACGATACCCGGCAACTCGCTCTGGCCTGCATCGGCAAAGGAGACCATCAGACCCGGCTCCAGCGCCATATCGGCAAACTGGCTACGGGGTACCTTCTGGATGTTATTCGGGTTGCGCTGGCCAAAACCCTGCTCGGGCAAAATCCGTAGCGTGGTTTTTGCACCGGCCTCTAAGCCAAACAGACTCTGTTCGAAGCCGGGCAGCAAATTACCGTCACCGACGGTAAAGGTAGCCGGCTCGCCAGCAAAGTTCGAGTCGACTTCGGTACCATCGTCGAGTTTAATCGCAAAATGCAGCGTCACCTGGGTTTGCGGACCAATAGCGGGAGCAGTCATAGCCTTCCTGTCTGTCAGTAGTCACGCGCCTAACGGCATGTGCCTGTTTATGGTGGCCCTGCCACAGGCAGGGAACCTGCTGTCCGGCACAGCCGGATCAGCGCGATTGGGTATCGCCTTCCTTGCCTTTGCGTCCGTCGAAAATCATCTCCCAGAGCAACATGATCGCCCCGACAGTGATGGCCGAGTCGGCGATATTAAAGGCCGGATAATAGTACTCTTGCCAGTGCAGGGAAATAAAATCCACCACATGCCCCAGCAGCAAGCGGTCGATCAGATTGCCCAGCGCGCCGCCCAGAATCAACGCCAGCGCGATGGCTTGCCAGCGCTCGCTACGCGGGATGTTACGCAACCAGTTAATCAGGTAGGCCGACACGCCGAGGGCGACTAGGGTAAAGAACCAGCGCTGCCAGCCGCCCTGGCCGGCGAGAAAGCTGAACGCCGCGCCCGGGTTGTACAACAGTGTCAGGTCCAATACCGGCAAGACGGCAACCGGATGCGCGTACTCCAGCAGCCCCAGCGCCAGCTGTTTACTGAGCTGATCCAGCAGCAACACCAGGGCGCTGAGCCACAACCAGATCAGCGCCGAGCGGCTCTCGCCAGCCGTAGCCGAACGGTTCTCCACCGGGCTTTTGCTCGCGCTATTGGCCATCAGGCAAACGCCCGGCTCTCGCCGTTACCGTCGACATTATCGACGCAGCGACCACAGAGCTCCGGGTGCTTGGCGTGCTGGCCGACATCGTCGCGCAGGTGCCAGCAGCGGGTGCACTTGGTATGCCCGCTGGCACTGATCGCCAACTTCAGGCCGTCGATCTCGGTAGCAACCGCGGCGCTATCGGCCTGTGCGATCGGCGCGATGGTCGCCGCCGAGGTGATCAGCACAAAACGCAGCTCATCACCCAGGCGCTCGAGCAGCCCTTTGAGGGTCTCGTCACAATAGAGGGTTACCTCGGCGCCCAGGCTGGACTTCATCCCCCCGGCGGCGCGGCGTACTTCCAGCTCTTTGTTGACGGCGGTCTTCACGGCTAACAACTGCTGCCAGAAACGATGTCCCATCGCGGCATCGGCGTCCAGCGCGAACAGGCCGGTGTACCAGGTTTCGAGCTGGACCGATTCGCTGCGCGCACCCGGCAGGCTGGCCCAGATCTCATCGGCGGTAAAGCTAAGAATGGGCGCAACCCAACGCACCAGCGCTTCGGCCACATGATACAACGCCGTCTGACAGGAACGCCGTGCCAGGCTGTCGCTCTGGGTGGTGTACTGACGATCTTTGATGATATCCAGGTAGAAGCCACCCAGATCCAGCGAGCAGAAATGGTGCACTTTCTGATACACGTTCAGGAACTGATAGTTCGTGTAAGCCGCTTCGATTTCGGTTTGCAGTTGCAGGGCGCGATCCACCACCCAGCGGTCCAGCGCCAGCATCTCTTCGGGCGCGACCTGGTCCCGCGTCGGCTCGAAGCCGTTCAGGTTGGCGAGCAGGAAACGGGAGGTGTTACGGATACGCCGATACGCATCCGAGGTCTGCTTGAGAATCTCATCGGAGACCACCATCTCACCGCTGAAATCGGTGGCGGCGACCCACAGGCGCAGCACATCGGCACCGTACTTGTTCATCACATCCTGCGGTGCTACGACGTTGCCGACCGACTTGGACATTTTGCGGCCATCTTTATCCACGGTAAAGCCGTGGGTCAGCACCTGCTTGTAAGGTGCCACACCTTTGATGGCGATAGACGTCTTGAGTGACGACTGGAACCAGCCGCGATGCTGGTCTGAACCCTCAAGGTACAGGTCGGCGGGTGAGTGCAAGTCGTCACGCTGATCGAGAACCGAGGAATGGGTCACGCCGGAATCAAACCAGACGTCCAGGGTATCGGTGGTCTTGCTGTACTGATCCGCTTCGTCGCCCAGCAGTTCACGCGGGTCCAGATCGAACCAGGCGTCGATGCTGTCTTTCTCGACCCGCTGCGCCACTTCTTCGATCAGCTCGGCGGTACGGGGGTGCAGCTGCTGGGTTTCCTTGTGGATAAACAGGGTGATCGGCACACCCCAGGTACGCTGACGGGACACGCACCAGTCCGGGCTCTGCTCGACCATGCCTTCGATACGCTGCTGCCCCCAGGATGGGAACCACTGCACGCCTTTAATGGCTTCCAGCGCATCGCGCTTGAGGCCTTTTTCTTCCATGCTGATAAACCACTGCGGTGTGGCGCGGAAGATCAGCGGCGTCTTGGTACGCCAGCAATGGGGATAGCTGTGTTGGAATTTTTCCTGCTTGACCAGGACACCGCGTGCCTCAAGCAGCGCGACCACTTTGGGGTCAACCTTGTAGACGTGCTCACCGGCAAATTCGCCCGCCGCTTCGCCAAAGACCCCATTGTCGGCCAGCAGATTCAGGGTGCCGATGCCGTAGACCCGGCCGACCTGGAAATCGTCGACACCGTGATCGGGGGCGGTGTGGACCGCGCCGGTACCGGCGTCGGTGGTGACATGCTCACCCAGAATCACCGGCACCTGACGATCGTAGAACGGGTGCTGCAGAAGCTGGTTTTCCAACGCCAGGCCCTTACAGCGGCCGACGATGCGGAACTCGGTCACCCCGTAGCGGATTAACGCGGCTTCGTGCAGGTCTTCGGCCAGCACGACCCGCTCGGTGCCCTGTCCCAGATCGGTCTCGACCAGCACGTAGTCAAATTCGGCATGCAGCGATACGGCCTGGTTGGCGGGTAGCGTCCAGGGGGTGGTGGTCCAGATCACCAGGCTGACGGGGCCGCTGCCACTGACCTCGCCAAAGGCGGCCAGAAACGCCTCGCTGTCGATAGGCGCAAAACGCACATCGATGGCGGTGGAGGTCTTGTCCTGGTATTCCACCTCGGCCTCGGCCAGGGCCGATCCGCCGACCACGCTCCAATAGACCGGCTTATAGCCCTTGACCAGATGCCCGTTCGCCGCGATCTGACCCAATGCCCGGATAATATTGGCTTCGGTATCGAAGTTCATGGTCAGATACGGGTTTTCCCAATCCCCCAGTACGCCGAGACGGATAAAGTCTTTTTTCTGTCCTTCGACCTGCTTGTGGGCGTATTCACGACACTTCTGGCGAAACGCCTTGAACGACACCTTGGCACCGGCTTTGCCGATCATAGTCTCCACTTTATGTTCGATCGGCAGGCCATGACAGTCCCAGCCCGGCACATAGGGCGCATCGTAGCCGGCAATGCTGCGCGCCTTGACGATAATATCTTTGAGTATCTTGTTAACCGCATGACCGATATGAATGTCGCCGTTCGCGTACGGAGGGCCATCGTGCAAAATAAACGGCTCACGTCCGGCGCTGACCTCACGAATTTTCTGATAAAGGCCTATTTTCTGCCAGTGCGCCAACATCACAGGCTCACGCTGGGCAAGATTACCGCGCATGGGGAAGTCGGTCTCAGGCAGATTCAAGGTCTGTTTATAATCGGTCATTGCGTATCTTCACTTGTTACTACGGTTAATTTTTTCCTGCATCGGTCACGGGGTACAGATTGCTCTGGCGGTAGCAATATCCCGGTTAATCTGTTCACACAGGGTTTCTATATTGGCAAACTTTTGTTCAGGGCGGATAAAGTGCTGAAAGGTCACCCGCAACCGCTGGCCATAGATAGATGCATTGAAATCAAACAAATGCACTTCCAGCAATGGCGATAATCCATTCACGGTCGGGCGCACGCCCACATTGGCGACGCCACTGTGCCGCTGCCCGTTCGCGAACGCCGCCTCCACTTTGAACACGCCGCTGAACGGTAGTTTTTTGCGCTGCAGGGACAGATTCGCCGTTGGCACGCCGATCTGCCGACCCAGCTTACGCCCGTGAATCACCCGTCCACTGATGCTGTAAGGGCGCCCGAGTAGCTGCTCGGCCAACGCGAAGTCATGTTCGGCCAAGACTTGGCGAATCCGGGTACTGCTGACCCGCTCGCCGGCTATTTCAAAAGTATGGGTATTGACCACCGAAAAACCGTAGCGCTCACCGGCCTGCTGTAGCAACTGAAAATCGCCGCGGCGGTCGCAACCAAATCGGAAATCATCCCCCACCACAAAATGCTTCACTTCCAAGCCGTTAAGCAACAAGCGATCAATAAAATGCTCGGCGGTCAGCGCGCGCAGCGCCTCATTAAAATGCAGACAGAAGACGCGGTCAATCTGATGCTCGCGCAGACGTTCCAGTTTCTCACGAAAGCGGGTCAAGCGCGGAGGCGCGTGCGCACCTTCAAAAAACTCTCGTGGCTGGGGTTCGAAAATAATCGCAACCGACGGCACCCCTAGACTCTTGGCTTTTTCACGCACCTGACGCAACACCGCGTGATGACCTTGATGAACACCATCAAAATTGCCAATCGTCGCCACACATCCTCGATGCTGGTCACGTAAATTATGCAGGCCTCTAATCAACTCCACCGGTGGGTCTACTCCCTCAAAAGACTGACTGCCGCCAGAAGCCAAGACACGCGACTACCGAACACGGGCTATGTACCGGCGGATTATACCTTACTCAACCTATGCCGAATACCGCTGCACCCGGGTTGACGTGCCGATAGCGTCCAAGCGCGATCGATTGCACGGCCAAGCAGGCGATCAATGCTTGAAATCCCTTGGCCGCATGCCCGTAAGCAACAAGACCAGCACATAGACACCGCCACCGACCCCACACAGCAAGGCCATCTGGGTGGCGCGGGCATACACGCCCCAATCCAGCCACGCCTGAATATCCGCCATCAACAGCAGTAAACCGGTCAACATCGCCAGGTTGGCCAACAGCAGCCGACCGGCAAAGCCCCACCAGCCAGGCTGCGGGCGAAACACGCCCTCACGCAGCAGACCGGCCAGCAACCAGCCGGCGTTCATAAAGGCGGAGATGGACGTCGCCAACGCCAGCCCTGCGTGCTGCAACGGCCAGATGAGTATCAGGTTCAGCAGCATATTCGCCGCCATGGCGCGAATCCCGATCCGCACCGGCGTCCGCGTATCCTGACGCGAATAATAACCGGGGGCCAACACCTTGATCAGCATAAACGCTAACAGGCCCACACTGTAGGCACGCAGGCTCTGCGCCGTCATCGTGACATCGCTGGCGCCCATCTCGCCATATTGAAACAGCGTGATAATCATCGGCTCGGCCATCACCAGCAGCGCCAACGCGGCCGGCAAGCCGATCAACAACACCATACGTACCGCCCAATCCAGGGTACGGGCAAACGCATCCACCGATTTGCTACTGTGCTTGCGCGACAAGCTGGGCAAAATCACGGTGGCAATCGCGATACCAAACACGCCAAGCGGCAGCTCGACCAGGCGATCGGAAAAATACAGCCAGGAGACGCTTCCCGTCTGCAGGAACGACGCCAGCACCGTATCCAACAGCAGGTTAATCTGACTGACCGAGACGCCAAATAACGCGGGTACCATCAGGGTCATGATCCGGCGCACGCCCTCATGCTGATAATCTGCTTTCGGCCAGCGCAACAGGTCCAGCTGGGCCAGAAAAGGCAGCTGCAGCAACAGCTGTGCAAAACCGGCGATCAAGACCCCCCAGGCCAATGCCATAACCGGCGTCTCCAACCAGGGCTGCAACCAATACACCGAGGCGATCAATGTCAGATTAAGCAACACCGGGGTAATCGCCGGCACCACAAACCGGTCATAACTGTTGAGTATAGCGCCGGCCAGCGCGGTCATGGAGATCAGCATAAGATAGGGGAACGTGATCCGCAGCATCTCGACGGTTAGATCAAATTTGAGGCTGTCGCTCAGATAAAAACCCGGCGCAAACAGCATCGCCAGCAGCGGTGAACCGACCATAGCCAGCAGCGTCAGCCCAAACAGAACCAGGCCCAGGCTACCCGCAACACGGCTCACCAACAGCTGCACCGCCGGCAGCGAGCCATGAGTGCGATACTCAGACAACACCGGGACAAACGCCTGGGCAAACGCGCCTTCGGCAAACAACCGGCGCATAAAATTGGGAATCTTGAACGCGACAAAAAACGCATCGGCGCTGCTACCGGCACCGAAGGCGTTGGCGATCACCACATCACGCGCCAACCCCAGCACCCGCGAGAGCATGGTCATCACACCAACAATGGTACTGGAACGCAGCAACCCCGGCGGCGGCCCGTGCGGGGCGGACGATGCAACGCCCTCTCCCCCGGCCGACAGGCGACTGGCTTGCGACGGCACAGCTTCTTGCGCCGACGCACTGTGTTGCGACGCCCCCGCCGCAACGGTCATACCTTGCGCGCGGGCCATATCCGATCCATTTCGAGAATTGCGCTGTTTTACCATCGTTTTGCCGATCACCCTGTTTAAAAAAGCATCGGCATGATAAACCGCCCCAGCAAAAAACTCTCTTCTTTTATTGACAATACACAGGCAAGAGGGAATAATCTCGCGTCTCGATTTTCCATTAGCTATAGATATCTAGGAGCCAGATTGTGGCAAACTCCGCCGGATCAAAAAAACGTGCACGCCAAGCCGAGAAACGCCGTAAGCATAACGCGAGTCTGCGCTCCATGGTACGCACGTACCTGAAGAAAGTACTAACAGCTATCGAAGCTGGTGAAAAAGAAACCGCGGAAAGCGCTTTCGTTTTTGCCGTTCCCTTGATGGATCGCTCCGTCAAGCTGGGCATCTTTCACAAGAACAAGATCGCCCGTCAAAAGAGCCGCATGCACGCTAAAATCCAAGCCCTGTAATCGAACAGCCGCTTCCGGCTGCGTGATCAGGTCTTACAAAACCGGCTTCGGCCGGTTTTTTGTTGTCGGGCGGAAAAGACAGCCTCAGGCTACAGGCCACAAGCTGCAAGCGAAAACCTCAAAACCACTCCTCCGCTAGGCTCTAGGACACCTCTTCGAGGTTGCTAGGCACTAAACAGCAAAGTACCACACCCGCCAAAACTCCTAGCTCACAACCCCTAATCCACAGCCCCAGCAGACATAAAAAAACCGCTGCAGGAGCAACCCCTACAACGGTTTCAGTTCAGACCAACCCCTAACCCAAAGCTCCCGGCATGCAGCCTGTAGCCTGCAGCCTGTAGCCTGTAGCCTGTAGCCCGCAACCTATTACGCGAGCACCAAATTATCCCGGTGCACCAACTCCTCCTCGCCGACAAACCCCAGCAACTCGGCAATTCGCTGACTGGGCTGCCCGGCGATACGGCGCGCATCCTCGGCGTCGTAGTTGACCAAACCCCGCGCGATCACGCGCCCGCGCTCATCCACGCAAAGCACCATTTCGCCACGGGAAAAATTACCGGTCACCTCTTTTACGCCAACCGGCAGCAAGCTCCGCCCGGAAGCAACCAACACCCGCACAGCCCCCTCGTCCAACACCAGGGTGCCACGCGCCTGTAGATGCCCTGCCAGCCATTGCTTGCGTGCAGCCTGCGGCGTGCTGTCCGAAGTCAGCAACGTCCCTAGCGCCTCACCGTCATGCAGACGCAACAACACTTCCGACTCACGACCGCTGACAATGACCGTCGACGCCCCCGAGCGCGCCGCCAGACGCGCCGCACGCACCTTGGTGGCCATCCCGCCGCGCCCGAGCGCCCCCGCACTTCCACCGGCCATCACATCCAGCCGTTCGTCGCCAGCACGCGCCTCAGACACCAGCGTCGCATCGGGATTGGAGCGCGGGTCTGCATCGTACAAACCTTTCTGATCGGTCAGAATAACCAGCGAGTCGGCCACCACCAGGTTTGCCACCAGCGCCGCCAGCGTGTCGTTATCGCCAAAGCGGAATTCGTCGGTGACCACCGTATCGTTCTCATTGATCACCGGCACCACGCCCCACTCGATCAACGCACCCAGCGCACTGCGCGCATTGAGGTAGCGCTTACGGTTGGACAGATCATCGTGCGTCAGCAACACCTGAGCCGTGTGCATACCATGACGCCGAAAGCCGGCTTCATAGGTCTGGATAAGCCCCATCTGGCCGACCGCGGCAGCGGCCTGCAACTTATGTAATTCACGGGGACGCTGCGTCATCCCCAGACTGCGCATACCCGCCGCAACCGAGCCCGAGGAAACCAACACCACCTCAACCCCGCGCCGGCGCAATGCCGCCAACTGATCGACCCAGCCACCAATAGCGACCTCATCCAATCCCTGGCCATCATTGGTCAGCAGCGCACTGCCAATCTTCACCACCAACCGCCGGGCCCCGGCCACCTTGTCTCTGCTATTCATCGCCCTTCCTGACACCTACCCATACCCGCAGGCACTCACCTTTGCCAATCAGCGCCAACAACGCTCAAATCAACCTGCGAGCCAATCCTCAAATCAACCCGCTAGCCAATCCTTAAATCAACCCGCTAGCCAACCCTCAAACTCGCCAGCACCTCAAATTTACTAAGGTACATAGGTGACTTCTACATCGTAATCGTCATCGTCGAAGTCGTCGTCAAAGTCGTCATCGAGATCATCGGCATCGCCTGACGCATGCCGCTCCTCACGGAAACGTCGCAACCGCTCACGCGCCTCAGCCTCAAGCCGCGCCTTGCTTTCGGCTTCTGCCGCCGCCAAGGCCTCATCCTCAGACTCCAGCTGCTGCCGCTCTTCGATATACTGCATCACATCGAAGCACACCGACTGCGTACCTTCTTTATTCAGCGCCGACAACTCAAATACCGGCCCGGTCCAGCCCAGCTTCTCAACCACCGCACGACAGCGCGCCTCGCGCTCATCCTCCGGCAATAAATCCACCTTATTCAACAACAGCCAACGCTCTCGCTCGGCCAGCGCCGGGCTGAATTTTTCAAGTTCATGAATAATAACTTGCGCCGAATCCGCCGGATCCGACTCATCCCAGGGCGACATATCCACAAGATGCAGCAATAAGCGCGTACGCGCCAGATGCTTCAGGAAACGAATCCCCAGACCCGCACCTTCGGCAGCTCCTTCGATCAGACCCGGAATATCGGCCACCACAAAACTGCGATCGCGCTCGATACTGACCACACCCAGGTTCGGCACCAGCGTGGTAAACGGGTAATCCGCCACCTTGGGTTTAGCCGCCGACACCGCGCGGATAAACGTCGACTTGCCGGCATTCGGCAACCCCAACAGCCCCACATCCGCCAACACCTTCAGCTCCAGCTTCAGGTTACGCGACTCACCGATCGTTCCCTTACTGGTCTGACGCGGCGCACGGTTAATACTGGACTTATAGCGCGTATTACCCAGACCATGAAAACCGCCTTGCGCCACTTTCAATTCCTGGCCAGCTTTTGTCAGATCGCCGAGCACCTCAAGGGTATCCTCATCGACAACCGTCGTCCCGACCGGAACCCGCAACACCTGGTCCTCGCCTTTCTGACCCGTACAATTACGCCCCTGCCCAGGACTGCCATTCTGCGCGCGATAGCGGCGCTGAAAGCGGTAATCCACCAACGTGTTCAGACTGTCATCAGCCAGTAGCCAGACACAACCGCCGTCACCGCCATCGCCACCATCGGGACCGCCTTTGGCCACGTATTTTTCGCGCCGAAAACTCAGGCAACCATCACCCCCTTTTCCGGCCTCGACACTGATCACTGTCTCGTCGACAAATTTCATCAACCCACTCCCGCTGCACAGCACCTGGCCTGCAAGCCGCTATCGACCGGCCAGAAAGACCTTTGCGACCGTTACCCTGACTTGGCTAACGAAAACGCAACACGCTCACTACGCCGTAAAAACAAAAAAAGCCCCGCCAGTGACGGAGCTTTTTATTCACATGAAAAAACCGTCTAATCAGGCGGGTACGATGCTGACGTACTTACGATTGTTCGGGCCTTTCACTTCAAACTTAACCACGCCATCCGCCTTAGCAAACAGAGTGTGATCCTTACCACAACCCATGTCTACACCCGCATGGAAACGCGTGCCACGCTGACGAACGATGATGCTACCTGCGGTAACTTTCTCGCCGCCGAAGCGCTTAACACCTAGCCGTTTCGATTCGGAATCGCGGCCGTTACGAGTACTACCACCAGCTTTTTTATGAGCCATTTCAATTCTCCTCGTTAACCAGCTAGCTTAAGCGCTGATACCGGTAATCTTGATCTCGGTGAACCACTGACGGTGGCCCTGAGTCTTCATGTGATGCTTACGACGCTTGAACTTGATGATGCGGACTTTCTTGCCGCGACCGTGAGAAACGATCTCAGCAGTCACTTTCGCACCTTCAACAACCGGCGCGCCGATTTTCACATCGTCGCCATTGGCAACCAGCAAAACACGATCGATCTCGATCGTTGAACCCGCTTCAGAAAAAAGCTTCTCAACTTTCAGAACTTCGCCTTCACTTACACGGTGCTGCTTACCACCGCTGACAATCACTGCGTACATACTTTTCTCCGTAATTACGGTTCGTCCGGGCTACTAAAACACGCCTACTTCTAATGGAAACCCCATATGGTAGGGAGCGACAAGTGGACAAACCACAGGGGGGCGGATTTTACGCAGCTTACGGCTTATTTGCAAGCACGCCGCCTTATTAAGTCTGAGTGAGGGCCAGGCCGCAACGCAGGCTATAACGCCGTCCGGCTTGACACTGGCGGTGTCGGACCTTAGCATTCTGCGAAATTCACAGGACTTCCCCCTCCAACATGCAACCACATCAGCTACACCCCGATATCGCCAGCGATTTCGAGGAGGTCAATCAGTTTATTCTTAGCCACCTCCACTCTGGCGTCCCGCTGGTGGAGAAGATCGGCCACTACATTATTGAAAGTGGCGGCAAACGATTACGCCCCTTGTTGGTACTGGTCGCTGCCCGCGCATGTGGTATTCAGGGCAAGCAGCATATCAACCTGGCCGCCGTTATCGAGTTTATCCACACGGCCACGCTGCTGCACGATGACGTTGTCGACACCTCCGATCTGCGCCGCGGCCGCAAAACCGCCAACGCCCAATGGGGTAACGCCCCCAGCGTACTGGTCGGTGACTTTCTCTACTCACGCTCCTTTCAGATGATGGTCGAAGTCGGCAACATGGCCGTGATGGAAACGATCTCCCACGCCACCAACGTCATCGCCGAAGGCGAAGTCCTGCAGCTACTCAACTGTAAAAACCCCGATGTCACCGAAGAAAACTACATGAAGGTGATCCTCGGCAAGACCGCGATGCTGTTCGAAGCCGCTACCGAAACCGGGGCGATAATCGCCAACGCCAGCGCCGAACACCGCACAGCCCTGCGTCATTATGGGCGCCACCTCGGCATCGCGTTCCAATTGATCGATGATGTACTGGATTACCAGAGCAGCGCCGAAGAGATGGGCAAGAATGTGGGTGATGACCTTGCTGAGGGCAAACCGACCCTGCCGCTGATCCATGCGATGCGCGAAGGAAATGAAACACAACGGCAACTGATTCGTCAGGCTATTCGCAAAGGCGGACTCGAGGAGCTCGCCAGCATTATGGCCGCCGTACGCGATACCGGTGCCATCGAGTACACCGAAAATTGCGCCCAGGTCCAGGTCGATAACGCCAAAGCATGCGCCATGCAGCTGCCTGACACGGCGTTTCGCGGCGTGCTATTGCAGCTGGCGGAGATGGCTGTCGCACGGCGCGGCTAACCCGCCCCGCATAAGCATCAGCTTATATCACCCCATAAACTAGGCGTTTGTAACGAACTGACGCTATAATCGCCGATCACAATAACAGGCTAGACGGATACGACGTTTTCATGACCAGACCTTCCTCTTTCAACCGCGAAGAACTTCTTCAATGCGGCGCCGGCGAAATGTTCGGCCCCGGCAATGCACGCCTGCCTATCGGCAATATGCTGATGGCAGACCGCATCACCAGCATTTCAGCGGATGGTGGCCAATACGGTAAAGGCGAGATTATTGCTGAACTCGACATCCGTCCCGACCTGTGGTTTTTCGACTGCCACTTCCCCACCGACCCCGTTATGCCGGGCTGCCTGGGCCTCGACGCCATGTGGCAGATGGTTGGCTTCTTTCTGGGCTGGAAAGGCAACCCCGGCAAAGGCCGCGCACTGGGCTGTGGTGAAGTGAAGTTTTTCGGCCAGGTTCTGCCCGAAGCCAGTAAAGTCACCTACCACCTGGAACTGAAACGCGTTATCGAGCGCAAACTGGTTATGGGTATCGCCGACGGCACCATGTCTGTCGACGGCCGCGAAATCTACACAGCGAAAGACCTGCGGGTTGGTTTGTTCACGTCCACGGCCGATTTCTGATTCAAAGAATGACGCCTTACCACCCGAAACATCCGATAGCGATAGTTTCGGGGATAGTTTCGGGTGGCGATTGCGCTCTAAATATCCGAAAATATGCTTTTAAGCTGATTCGAAAGACCTAAAAAGAGGTTCGCTCCATGCGACGTGTAGTTGTTACTGGCATTGGCATCGTATCCTGTCTGGGCTGCGATAAAGAAACTGTTCTGGAATCCCTGCAGGAAGGACGCTCCGGCATCAAATTCCAAGAGGAATACAAGGAATTAGGGTTCCGCAGCCATGTTGCCGGCAGTATTGATATCGACCTGAACGCTCAGATCGACCGTAAACTACGCCGCTTCATGGGCGACGCGGCGGGTTATACCTACCTGGCCATGGCGCAAGCCATCAAAGACTCCGGCTTGAGTGACGAGCAGGTGTCTAACGTCCGTAGCGGACTGATCGCCGGTTCCGGCGGTGCGTCCTCGGCGAATATCGTGGAAGCGGCCGATATCCTGCGCGAGCGCGGCCTCAAGCGCGTCGGTCCTTACCGGGTTACCCGCACCATGGGCAGCACCGTGTCGGCCTGCCTGGCAACACCGTTCAAGATCAAAGGCGTCAACTACTCCATCACCTCCGCCTGCTCCACCAGCGCACACTGCATTGGTAACGGCATGGAACTGATCCAGATGGGCAAGCAAGACGTCATCTTTGCCGGCGGCGGCGAAGAACTGCACTGGTCGCTGAGCGTGCTGTTCGATGCCATGGGCGCGCTGTCGACCAAATACAACGAGACCCCTGAGAAAGCCAGCCGTGCCTACGACGCCAACCGTGACGGCTTCGTCATCGCCGGTGGTGCCGGCATGCTGGTTCTGGAAGAACTCGAGCACGCCAAGGCCCGTGGCGCGACCATCTATGCCGAACTGGTCGGTTACGGTGCAACGTCAGACGGCTACGACATGGTCGCCCCCTCCGGCGAAGGCGCTGTGCGCTGCATGCAACAAGCCATGAGCACGGTCGATGGCGATATCGATTACATCAACGCCCACGGAACCAGCACGCCGGTTGGCGACTTGCAGGAATTGAAGGCGGTTAAGCAGGTGTTTGGTGACAATATTCCTACCGTCACGTCGACCAAGTCCCTGTCTGGCCACTCGCTGGGGGCTGCCGGCGTACAGGAGGCGATCTACAGCCTGCTGATGCAGCAGAATAACTTTATCGCGGCCTCCGCCAATATCGATAATATCGATCCTGAAGCGGCTGATATGCCCATTGCGACCACCCGTCAGGATGGCGTCAAGCTGGACCGCATTATGTCCAACAGCTTCGGCTTTGGCGGTACCAACGCGTCGCTGGTCTTCCAGCGCTACGCGGACTAATCGCAGCGGATTAACCCCCGTCGCACAAAAAAGGGAAGGGCCTCGCTCTTCCCTTTTTTTATGCCGCAACACTAAGGCGTTAGATCGCCTCCCGTATAAGCGCCACAAGCCCAACAGTGAGTCCTCACTACGCAGACTCCTGACGATGTTCTGGCTGTTACTGACCGCGCAGAATAGACCTGGCCGCATTCTCGCTATAGCGGTCCTCATACGCTGTTGGCGAAAGCTCACCGCTATCCCATCCCGCTAACAGGGGGCAAACCGTGGGTCGGGCGCGTCTCTGTGGTAGAATCGGCGCTTTTAACACGACAAGCTTCGCAGGAATCCCTATGCCTCGCCTGCTCTACACGCTGTGCTTTTATCTGCTCGTGCCGGTCATTTTACTACGGCTATTTTGGCGTGGCCTCAAGGCGCCCGCCTATCGGTCACGACTGGCGGAACGCTTCGGCTGGTTTACGGCACCCGCGCTGAATAAGCCGCTCTGGATACACGCCGTTTCGGTCGGGGAAACTATCGCCGCCGCCCCCCTGATAAACCGCTTATTGGCCGAGAATCCCGCGCAACAGATCATCGTCACCACCATGACGCCCACCGGCTCGGAAAGAGTCCGTGCCCTGTTCGGTGAACGGGTATTTCACGTCTACGCCCCTTACGACCTGCCCGATGCTATCGGACGCTTTTTAAAGCGTTGCCGCCCCTGTGCGCTGATCATCATGGAAACCGAGCTGTGGCCGAATACGATCCACGCCTGCTCGCGGCGAAACCTCCCGGTACTGGTGGCTAACGCCCGACTCTCGGCTCGCTCGGCGCGGGGCTACGCCCGTTTTGGCGCCCTCAGCCGCAGTATGCTGCAACAGATCAGCCGCATCGCCGCCCAGCATCAAGACGACGGGCAGCGCTTCACGCAACTCGGCCTGCCTACGGACCGGCTAACGATCACCGGCAGCATCAAGTTCGATCTGGAGCTCCCAAACAACCTGCATAAGGATGCCCAAGCCCTGCGCCGCCAGCTAGGCAGCGCGCGGCCGATCTGGATCGCCGCCAGCACCCATGCCGGCGAAGATGAGCGCTTGCTGCAGGCGCATAGACACTTACTTAAACGCCACCCGAACCTGCTGCTGATTCTGGTGCCCCGTCACCCCGAACGCTTCGATCAGGTCTATCAGCTCTGCGGAGAGCAGGGCTTATCCACAGCCCGGCGCAGTCGCACAGAGCCTTGCACCGACGCGACCCGCGTACTGCTGGGCGACACCATGGGTGAGCTAATGCTGTTTTATGGCGCGGCGGATATCGCCTTCGTCGGTGGCAGCCTGGTCGCCAACGGCGGACACAACCCACTGGAACCCGCCGCACTGGGGCTGCCCATCCTGATGGGGCCGCATCTGTTCAATTTCAGCCATATCTGCACACAACTGCAAGACGCGGGGGGATTGCGCGTTGTCGATGCCGATGCACAGGCCATCAGCGATGCGCTGGCAAACTGGCTGTCGCAACCCGGGCAACGCGAAGCGGCGGGGCAAGCGGCTCTCGGGGTGGTAAAGGCCAATCAGGGCGCCTTATCCCGCCTATGCCGCCTTATCGAAACCGACGTACTCAATCGCTAAAGTCATCTGAATAGGCCGTGAGAGTCGAGCCATTGCTATTGCTGGTCAGTAACTGCCGGCAAAAATAGCACTTTTTGGCACAGGGTTCTTGACTCAACAGCATAAAAACGTTTTAATACGCGCCTTCTGATGCCCGGATAGCTCAGTTGGTAGAGCAGAGGATTGAAAATCCTCGTGTCGGCGGTTCGATTCCGTCTCCGGGCACCA
>JBFGZS010000052.1:0-33147 GCA_041586615.1 Motiliproteus sp.
GGCCGCGCGCGGGTGGATTTCCTGCTTGATGGCTTCCCCAGCCTTAGCCTCGGCGAGTTTGAGGTCGTAGGCGGTTTGCAGGTTGAGCCAGGACTGGGCGTCACCGCCGAAGTAGCGGGCTAGGCGCAGGGCTGTATCGGGCGTCACGGCGCGTTTTTCCCGGACGATATCATTGATGCGCGGCGCCGGGATGCGCAGGGCGGTCGCCAGTGCATTGGCAGACATATCCAAGGGGATTAGGTATTCCTCACGCAGAATCTCACCAGGGTGGATAGGCCGCATTTTGTTGGTTGCCATGATGTGCCTCCTCAGTGGTAATCCACTATCTCAACATCTTCGATACCACAGTCGGTCCAAACAAAGCAGATGCGCCATTGGCTGTTGATGCGAATGCTGTGTTGGCCTTCTCGATCACCCTTCAGCGCCTCCAGGCGGTTGCCGGGCGGACTTTTCAAAAACTCCAGCGTAGCCGCCGAATCCATCATCTGAAGCTTTCGCTCCGCTTGCTTTTGGATCGCCTGAAACTTCTGCGGCGATTGGCCTTCGTACAGGGACTGAGTGTGCTTGCAACGGAAGGTCTTAATCATTCGGAAAGAATATAATGCGTGGCGTTAAACGTCAATCGTTATGACGATTTGGTCGGGAAGAGGTAGGGGAAATCAAGAGAGGACTTATTCTGTATCACTCTCAGGTAGTCGCTTCTTGATCCTTTTCAACGGCGTTGGTGCATGGATACTTTGTTGAGGAATATCCGGGGGTAGACCAGTTGGAGTCGCTTGCACCGATTCTCGCCCATCGAACCTTCGCCCGTTGACCGGTAGCGGTTTGCCCAGCAGCTCAGTGTTGGAAGACGACGACACCGGCGCGCTGGACGTACTGGAAGAGCTGGTCGCCGACGCCGATGGCTGTGACCTGGCGGCCAGTCTCAAGCCCATTGCCAGTGCATTGTCCGAGTACGACTTCGACTCGGCCTTAAAACCGGGCAAGCTCGATGCCGACGAATGGCAGATCATGAAACAGCATGCGACCCATGGAGGGGAAATCAACGGGGATCAAGATTCCGAGTTACTGCGCCTCGCCAAGACCATAGCTCTCACCCATCATGAAAAATGGGACTGCAGCGGCTATCCCAACGGGCTTAAAGGAGAGAGCATACGCTTAGAAGGCCGTATTATAGCGATTGCAGACGTTTTTGACGCACTGACCACAGCTCGGCCCTACAAGAAAGCGTGGCCAGTAGATAAAGCTGTAAATTTGATTACAGAAGGAGCAGGGGCGCACTTGGATCCTGATCTAGTACCCATTTTCCTCAATGCGCTGCCCGATATTTTGGAAATCCGTGACCAGTATGCAGAAGAGAAAGGAGTGCTTCTCAACCGCGAGTAATAAGCTGAAGATCGCTATCTGTGGTAGGCATGGATGTCTGCCAGATCTAACGATCGGCCTTGTGGGCATGGCTGCGCCACCGATGCAGCCATTCGGGAAGAGGTCTTTCGGACCTTGGCGAAACTGGCGCCGGAAGACGTCGACACGGGCAATGGCCGCCCCGGCATGTTCCTATGGCGGGTATTGCTCATGGGGGTGCTGTGCCTGAACCTGAACTGGGATTACGACCGCCTGCAGGAGAGGTGTGAATCACCACCGGACCATCCGGGAGATGCTGGGGCACGGGCTGCGGGACGAAGACCAGCAATAAGAGCCGCTGGATCTGGGTAAAAAGGGTGTTTATTCTTCCTATACTCCAGGCCTAGTTCTCTCCGGTTGAGCTATCACTGATCAGCTCGCCCAGCTCTGTCGCGGCTATACGTAGTAGCGGCTCGAACGCTAACAGTTCATCCAGGCTCTTCCTCAGGATGGGGGCGTGGGTAAAAAGGCAGGCAAACAAACGGCCGTCTTTGTCTCTGATCGGTACGGAGACGGCGACCATACCGTCCACGAACTCTTCGTTGTCAGTACCCCGGTCCAGCGCTGCGATTTCAAGCAGGGCGGTTTCAAGTGCTTGCGGATCGGTCAGGGTGTTGCGCGCACGCTTTTCCAGCGGCAGATTTTTGACGATGCTGTGGCGGCGATCGGCCGGCAGGGAGCTGAGGTACAGCTTGCCACTGGCGGTGCACCAGACCGGGGTATGGCTGCCCACCGGCAGATGAACCTGAAGCGGCCAGTTGGTCTGCACCCGGTCGTAATAGATCATCTCGGTGCCATCGGGGATGGAAATGCCACAGGTCTCGCCGATCTTGCCGGCCAGGTTTTTCAGAATCGCCTGGCGCAGCGCCTTGAAGCGGCTGGTATGGAGAACCCCAAGGGCGATATCGTGCAACCGATCGGCGGGTACCAGTAGGCCGCGCATATTAGTCTGCAGGTAGCCGTCGCTCTCGAGTTGCTGCAGCAATCGGTGGATGCTGGGCTTGGGGATATCGAGCTGCAGCGCCAGATCGGCCGGGCTTAAGGGCCGCTCTGCCTGTGATACCGCTTCGATTATCTCCAAAACGCGGGCGATCGAGGAGCCCTTCTCTCTGCGCTGGGTGGTCATCGGTATGCCTGTTGGAGGAATAGGTCAGCCATTATAGGTAGTTGGCCGCATTGAAAAAAGAGAAAAATGGCCACGCCGTCCGCACGGCAGGCGTGGCCAAGGAGGACCAATGCGATGGATTGGTCGACCGGGATGGATTACTTCATGGTGGGCATGGAGAAGGAGACGCCTTCACGCACTCCGGCCGAGGGCCAGCGCTGGGTGATGGTCTTGCGCTTGGTGTAGAAGCGCACCGCGTCCGGGCCATAGGCGTGCAGGTCGCCGAACAGCGAGCGCTTCCAGCCGCCGAAACTGTGGTAGGCCACCGGCACCGGCAGGGGCACGTTGATGCCGACCATGCCCACCTGGATATTGTCGGAGAAGTAGCGTGCCGCCTCACCGTCACGGGTGAAGATACAGGTGCCGTTGCCGTATTCGTGGGCGTCGATCAGGGTCATCGCCTCTTCCATGGTGGCGACACGAACGATCTGCAGCACCGGGCCGAAGATCTCTTCTTTGTAGCTGTGCATCTCCGGTGTGACCCGATCGATCAGGGTACCACCCACAAAGAACCCCTCTTCGTAGCCAGCAACTTGGGGATTACGCCCATCCACCACAATCTCGGCACCCTGTTGTTCTGCACTGTTGATGTAGCCGAACACCTTCTGCTGGTGGGCGCGGGTGATCACTGGACCGAAGTCGTTGCCGCTATCGCAGAAAGCGCCGACCTTGAGATTCTCCATCGCGGCCTTCATCTTGCTGACCAGCGCATCGGCGGCGGCGTCACCCACCGCGACCGCCACCGACAGCGCCATGCAGCGTTCGCCGGAGGAGCCGAAGGCGGCGCCGACCAGCTGATTGACGGCGTTGTCCATATCGGCATCGGGCATGACAATGGCGTGGTTCTTGGCCCCACCCAGCGCCTGGCAACGCTTGCCGTGGGCGTTGGCGGTGCTGTAGATATATTCGGCGATGGGCGTGGAGCCGACGAAGCTGACCGCCTTGATTCGATCATCGGTCAGCAGGGTGTCGACCGCTTCCTTGTCGCCGTTGACCAGGTTCATCACACCGTCGGGCAGACCCGCTTCGGCCAGCAACTGGGCGATAAACAGGGTCGAGCTGGGATCGCGCTCGGAGGGCTTGAGTATAAAGCAGTTGCCGCAGGCGATCGCCATCGGGAACATCCACAGCGGTACCATGGCCGGGAAGTTGAAGGGGGTGATCCCCGCCACCACGCCCAGCGGCTGAAACTCGCTCCAGGAGTCGATGTTGGGGCCAACGTTCTTGCTGTGTTCGCCCTTGAGCAGCTCGGGTACGCCGCAGGCGTATTCGACATTTTCGATGCCGCGTTGCAGCTCGCCCATGGCGTCATGGGCGATCTTGCCGTGCTCCTCGCCGATCATCCGGCAGATCTTGTCGGCGTTGGCTTCCAGTAGTTCCTTGAACTTGAACATCACCCGCGCGCGCTTGATCGGCGGGGTGTTGCGCCATTCCGGGAAGGCCGCTTGGGCGGCGGCGATCGCCTGTTCGACGGTCGCTTTGGAGGCCAGATCGACCTGCTTGGTGGCTTCGCCGGTGGATGGGTTATACACCGCCTGGCTGCGGGTGCCTTCGGTAATGACGTTACCGTTGATTAGGTGTCCGATGGTGTTCATGGTCAGTTCCTCTTGTGTGGTTCGGTGGCAGCCCTGAACGGCTGCCCGTTGTCTGTTGCTTGGATGTTTTTTGGTGTTGGTTCGGTGAGTCAGCCCCCCCGGCGCTACCAGAGTTTTTGGTAGAGCGAGACGATCTCCTCTGCCGTGGGTACCCGCGGGTTGTTGTTGGGGGAGCCGGATGCGAGGGCCTGTTCGGCCATGGTCGGCATCAGTGCGAAAAACTTCTCGCGCTCGATGCCGAACCGGGCGGGGGTCGGCACCTGCAGCTCGTCGTTGAGCGCATTCAGCTCCTGCAACAGCTTCTGGTTGGCGCTGTCGGTGCTGTCCTGCTCGCCGGCGACGCCCATGGCCCGGGCGCAATCGGCGTAGCGTTGTGGTGCTGCGGGGATCGAAAACTCGGTCACGGCCGGCAGCAGCATGGCGTTGGACAGTCCGTGAGGAACATGGAAGGCGGCGCCGATGGGACGGCTCATGCCATGCACCAACGCAACGGAGGCGTTGGAAAAGGCCACGCCCGCCAGGGTCGAACCGAGCATCATCGCTTCGCGGGCCTGTTTATTACCGCCGTCTTTAAAGCTGGTGCGCAGGTTAGGCCCCAGCAGCTGCATCGCCGCCAGTGCCTGGGAGTCGCTGTAGGGGCTGGCTTTCTGGCTGACGTAGGCTTCGATGGCGTGGGTCAGGGCATCGATACCGGTATCGGCGGTGATCCGCGGCGGCAGCGACAGGGTCAGGTTGTAATCAACCAGGGCGGCCACCGGCATAAAGCCGATGCCGACGCAGAGCATCTTCTCGTCACTGGTCTCATCGGTGATGATGGTGAAGCGGGTCACCTCCGAGCCGGTACCGGCGGTGGTGGGGATGGCGATCACCGGCAGTCCCGCTTCATTGACGATGCGGGGAAATTTATAGTCGCGCATGGCACCGCCGCACCGTGCCAGAATGGCGATCGCCTTGGCGCTGTCGATGGGGCTGCCGCCGCCCAGGGCGACGATACAGTCGTAGTCGTTATAGCGAGCCTTATCGACCCCGGCCTGGATGGAGGCCACCGTCGGTTCGGGAACGGTATCGTCGAACACGTCTGCCGCCATCGAGTGGCGTGACAGAACATCCTGAATAGCGCTGGCATAGCCCAGCTCCACCATCATCTTGTCGGTGATAATCAGCGGACGCTTGCAGTCAAGGCCGGCCAGTACGTTGGGCAGTTCCTGACTGGCGCCAGCGCCGACCTGCATGATGCGAGGCAGTATTATTTGAGTAGACATATCGGCTCCTATGGATGGAATCAAAAGGGAAAACAGGGATTCAAGGTTGAACATTCCCATGGTTTAAACCCGCGGGGTCAGGGCGCGTAGGCTGCGGCAGGCAGCCAGGTCACGATTCCCTGCCAGTAAAAGACGATGGCCAGCCCCAGCAGTTGGATCAGGATGAAGGGGATGACACCGCGATAGATGTGGCTCAGGTGGATCCCCTCCGGCGCGACGCCCTTGAGGTAGAACAGTGCAAAGCCCACCGGCGGGGTCAGGAAGGAGGTCTGCAGGCACACCGCGAACAGCACGGTGAACCAGACCAGATCGAACCCCAGGCTGGCCACTACCGGTGCTACCAGCGGTAGCACGATCAGGGTCAGCTCGATCCAGTCCAGAAAGAACCCGAGAATAAAGGTCACCGCCAGAATGCAGATGACGATGCCGGTCGGGCCAAACGGCAGACCGGTCAGTGCGCCTTCGATCAGTTCATCGCCGCCCAGCCCGCGCAGCACCAGCGAGAACGCGGTGGCACCGAGCAGCAGGGCGAAGATAAAGGCGGTGGTCTTGGTGGTTTCGCGACCCACTTCTCCCAGCACCTGCCACGACAATCGGCCTTTGCTCAAGGCCAGCAATGTGGCACCGAAGGCGCCGACGCCGGAGGCCTCGGTAGGGGTGGCGATACCGAAGAAGATCGACCCCAGCACCGCCAGAATCAGGCCGGCGGTGGGCAGCACCGCCCAGAGCACGTTGAACAGAATACGCGGCGAAACCTTTTCGGCATCGGCGGGAACCGGCGCCGATTGCGGCCGCAGGTAACCCTGTACCAGGATATAGGTGACATAGAGCCCCGCCAGCAGCAGGCCGGGGAACAGCGCGCCGAGGAACAGGTCGCCCACCGACAATCCGATCCGATCCCCCATCATCACCAGCATGATACTGGGGGGGATCAGGATCCCCAGGGTGCCGGTGGAGCAGACGGTGCCGCAGGCCAGCTCCTTACTGTAGCCCTCGCGCATCATCAGGGGCACGCCGAGTACCGTCAGCAGCACCACCGAGGCACCGATAATGCCGGTGGACGCCGCCAGCAGCAGGCCGACGAAGGTCACGGTCACCGCCAGGCCGCCGTGTACCCGACCGAACAGGCGGGCCAGGTTGCTCATCAGGTCCTCGGCGACGCCGGAACGGTCCAGCATCATCCCCATAAAGACGAACATCGGTAGGGCCACCAGCACCCAGTTGGTCATCACCTCCCACATCCGTGGGATCACGATCGAGACGTAGTTCCAGTCGATACCGATAAAGGCGTCGTACCAGCTGTCGGCCAGCATCGAAACCGCAGCGAAGAGGATGGCGACGCCGCCCAATACCCAGGCGACGGGGTAGCCGGTGAACAGCAGCACAATAAAGCTGCCGAACATGACCATGGCCAGAATTTCATTGATCTCCATGAGTGTCTCCTAGGCTTGGGCCGGCTGGGCGTGAGGGAGTGTTCGACCGCCGAGCAGCAGTGCGCAGACCCGTGACAGGCGTGATACTGCCGCGACCGCCAACAGTGCGAAGCCGACCAGCAGGGTGCTCTTGATCAGCCAGCGATAGGGCAGGCCTCCGGGGGCTTCGGATACTTCGCCCAGCTCCCAGGAGTAGGTGATAAAGGGCACGGCGTACCAGAGTACGATCACCAGGAAGGGGGTCAGCAGAAACAGCAGACCGAACAGTTCGATCCAGGCCTGGGCCTTGAGGGGCAGCCGGTCGTGGATCAGGTCGACGCGCACATGGTCGTCGGCCACAAAACAGTAGGAGAGCCCCAGTAGCCAGCCCAGTGCGTACAGGTGCCATTGCAGCTCTTCGAATTCGATGCGCCCTTCGCCCAGGGCGTAGCGCATCACCACGTTGAGGATGATTACCGCCATCAGCACCACCCAGATCCAGGAAAACAGATGCCCGATGGCTCTGATCAAGCGGTCGAACGCTCGCGACAGCGCGGTTTCCGGCAGTTCGGTGTGGTGGATCAGTCGATCCAGCTCCAGGTGGTCGATGGGTAACTTGGGGTCGTCGGGTTGCATGGTGTCCTCCGAGATGTGCCTTGTCGTTATATTTTTGGGCAAGGCGCTCCCGCCCCGCACTCGACGGTGCAGGCGGGAGGTGGCCGTGGTTGGCTAAAGGGTTAAGCGGGCGGGATCAGAAGTCCCGAGGCAGGTAGGCGAGCTTCTTCCAGGCCTTGTACTCGCTGGCGAACGCCTGCTGGGACTGGTAGATCTTCTTGAAGTCGGCGTCGTTGTCTGAGATCTCCTGCATCACCTCATCGGTCAATGCCTTCAACCCGGTCAGCATCTCGTTGTTGAGGCTGCGGGCGGTGACACCTTTTTCCGGAAAGCCTGCCAGCACTTTGCCCTGCAACGCCTCACCGTGAGTCAGCGCCCTGAAGGTGCCGGCGGTACAGGCCATATCGATGGTCGCCTTGGTGGACTCTTTCAGCCCGTTCCAGGTCTCCTTGTTGATCACCAAGTGAGAGGCGGTGAAGGTCTGGTGCCAGCCCGGGAAGTAGTTGTTCTTGGCGATCTTGTCGAACCCCATCAACTGGTCGACGGCGGGCATGGAGAACTCAGAGGCGTCGATGGCGCCTTTCTCCAGCGCCGGGAAAATTTCACCACCGGGCAGTACGGTGACCGAAGCCCCCGCCTTTTGCAGCACCTTGCCGCCGATGCCGGCAAAACGGATCTTCAGGCCCTTGAAATCGTCCATGGATTTCACCTCTTTGGTAAACCAACCGGCGGTTTCTGGGCCGATTACGCTGCACAGCACCGGGTGTACGCCGTGCTTACCATAGAGCTCCTCAGCCAGCTGCTTACCCTCGCCCTCGTACCACCAGGTGGCGTATTCCCAGGGCTCCATGCCGAAGGGCACGGCCGCCAGCAGGGCGGCGGCGGGGATCTTGCCCTGGTCGTAGCCGAGCCAGGTATAGCCCGCGTTGAGCTGTTTGTTCTTGATCGCTTCGGTAATGCCGAAGGGGGGAACCAGCTTGCCGGGCTCATAGACCTTGAACTGGATATCGCCACCGGAAGCTTTCTTGATCTGTTCTGCAACCCGCTTTACCGGGTCGCCCAGTGCCGGCAGGTGGGTGCCGAAAACAGCCTGGACCTTCCAGCGAATTTTCTCTTCAGCGGCGAAGGTGGTGGTGGTTGCTGTCAGCAGCAGGGAGGTGGCAGCAGTGGCGGTCACTACCTTCTTAAACGACTGGGTAAGGTATTGCATGAATGATTCCTCATCGATTCTTGTTGGCCCGGAGGAGCCGTTTTTGTGTTGTTATACTTTTATTTCTTATATCGATAAGATATGTATCGTTATACAAGGATGATCCGGTGTCAATAGAATGAAGTAAAACGATACGAAATGTATCGTTATACTTTGGTCGTTGTTGGCGCGAACGGAGGTGCCCAAGGTATAGAAAGGCGAGACCTGCTCGGCGGCATTGACGCGGCAACGGGCAGATAAATCCTGGGTGTTTTGGTGTTGAGAAGGGGGAGCGTAAGGGAGCTTGGATCTGTGTCGAAGCCTGGTCAGGTTGTTACCACAAACCCTGTGATATAGCTGTTTAAACAGGGGAGAGCAGGCTGACGATCAGCAGGAAAAAAAAGACCCCGCCGGGTGAGGGCGGGGTCAAGGAATCGCCGAGCATATCCATCAGCGAGAGTGTGAAGGGTCGGTGAAACGGGGCGGGCAGGACGGTGAAGCACTGCCCGGTTGAAAGGTTACTTCATGGTCGGCATGGAAAAGGAGACCCCTTCGCGCACCCCGGCCGAGGGCCAGCGCTGGGTGATGGTCTTACGCTTGGTGTAGAAGCGCACCGCATCGGGACCGTAGGCGTGCAGGTCGCCGAACAGCGAGCGCTTCCAGCCGCCGAAGCTGTGGTAGGCCACTGGCACCGGCAGGGGAACGTTGATCCCCACCATCCCTACCTGGATGTTGTCGCTGAAGTAGCGCGCCGCCTCGCCGTCACGGGTGAAGATGCAGGTGCCGTTACCGTACTCGTGATCGTTGATCAGGGTCATCGCCTCCTCCATGCTGTTGACACGTACGACCTGCAGTACCGGGCCGAAGATCTCCTCCTGGTAGCTCTGCATCTCGGGGGTTACGCGGTCGAGCAGGGTACCGCCGACAAAGAAGCCCTCTGCGTAGCCATCCACCATCGGGTTACGACCGTCGACAACCACCTCAGCACCGTCTGCTTCGGCACTGTCGATGTAACCGACCACCTTCTGTTGGTGGGCGCGGGTGATCACCGGGCCGAAGTCGTTGCCGCTGTCACAGAAGGCACCGACCTTGAGATTCTGCATGGCGGTGGTCATCTTCGAGACCAGGGCGTCGGCAGCGGCATCGCCCACGGCGACCGCCACTGACAGCGCCATGCAGCGTTCACCGGAGGAGCCGAAGGCGGCTCCAACCAGCTGATTGACGGCGTTGTCCATATCCGCATCGGGCATGACGATGGCGTGGTTCTTGGCGCCACCCAGCGCCTGACAACGCTTACCGTGGGTGTTGGCGGTGCTGTAGATATACTCGGCGATGGGGGTGGAACCGACAAAACTGACCGCCTTGATATGGGGGTCGGTCAGCAGGGTGTCGACCGCCTCCTTATCGCCGTTGATGACGGTCATGACGCCCTTGGGCAGACCCGCTTGTTCCAGTAGTTGGGCGATAAACAGGGTGGAGCTGGGATCGCGCTCGGAGGGCTTTAGTACGAAACAGTTGCCGCAGACGATCGCCATCGGGTACATCCACAGCGGCACCATGGCGGGGAAGTTGAAGGGGGTGATGCCCGCCACCACGCCTAAAGGCTGGAACTCACTCCAGGAATCGATGTTGGGGCCGACGTTGCGGCTGTGCTCACCCTTGAGAAGCTCCGGTGCGCCGCAGGCGTATTCGACATTTTCGATACCGCGCTGCAGTTCGCCCAGGGCATCGTGGGCAATCTTGCCGTGTTCTTCGCCGATCATCTGACAGATCTTATCGGCGTTGGCTTCGAGCAGCTCCTTGAACTTGAACATGATCCGTGCGCGCTTGATCGGCGGTGTGTTGCGCCAGGCCGGGTAGGCGGCTTCGGCGGTGGCGATCGCCTGTTCGACGGTATGCTTTGAGGCCAGGTCGACCTGCTTGTCGGAGGCGCCGGTGGAGGGGTTGTATACCGCCTGGCTGCGGGTGCCTTCGATGACGATTTCGCCGTTGATTAAGTGGCCTACAGTACTCATATCTTAGTCCTTCTGTAATGGGGTTGGGGCCGCGTAGTCGCCGCCCGGATGCGCGATTACACGCAGTTCAGTTATCAATAATTGACAGCTCGGCGGCGATGCACAGGTGTCTCAGGTTGCGGTGTCCCAGCTTGGCGTAGGTCAGTGGATGGGCGACGGCAGGGTCCTGTTCGGCTTCCACCACCAGCCAACCCTGGTACCCCGAGGCTTTAAGGCCCTTGAAGACGCTCAGGTAGTCCACGCAGCCGTCGCCGGGTACGGTGAACACGCCGTTGAGCATGGCATCGAGAAAGCTGAGGTCGCGGTTCTTGGCATCGGCCAACACCTCGGGGCGGATATCCTTGCAGTGAACATGGACAATGCGGTCGGCGTAGCGTTGCTGCAGGGCTTCGGGGTCGCCACCGGCGTAGGTCAGGTGACCGGTATCCAGCAGCAGACCGACACTCTTGCCGGTGTTGGCCATCAGCGCATCGATCTCCGCTTCGGTTTCGACCACGGTGCCCATATGGTGGTGATAGGCGATCTGAACCCCCTGCGACAGGCAGTAATCGGCGACCTGGGTCAGGCGACGACCGAACTCGGCCCAGCGATCCGCTGCCAGCACGGGACGGTGTGAGAGCGGGGTCTCACGCTGGCCGTGCACGCAGCCGCTGATCTCGCAGTACACCATGACATTGGCGCCCAGGGTCTTAAGCAGATGCAGGTGATCCTGAATCGCGTCGATCTCCTCCTCGACGCTGCGGGTCAGCAGCTCGCCGCTGAACCAGCCGGAGACCAACGACAGTTGATGGCTGTCCAAGATCGGTCCCAGCGCCTCGGGGGTGCGGGGGAATTTGTGGCCCAGCTCGAAACCGCTGAAGCCGGCCAATTTTCCTTCGGACAGACAGGTCTCCAGCGAGGTCTCGTCGCCGAGCGCTTCCAGGTCGTCATTGGTCCAGGTCAGGGGATTGATACCCAGTTTTACACTCATGATGGTTCTCCTGCGCGGCAGCCTTGCCACCGCGCCTGTGTTAATTTTTACGCAAGATGGGCGTTACAGATTCTTGGATTGGCGCGCCTTGAACGACTCGTAACGGCGTCGCGCTTCGACCACCTGTTCGCGCTCGGACACCTCCGGCACCGCCACGTCCCACCAGGATCCACCCTCTTCGGTGACATTGACCGGATCGGTATCCAGGGTGATCACGTAGCTGATGTCGCTGGCCTTGGCGCGCTCCAACGCGGCTTCCAGCTCCTGAATATTTCCCACCTTTTCGGCGCGGGCGCCCAGCGCAGCGGCGTGGGCGGCGAAGTCGGTCTTGGGGGCGCCTCCCTCGACGGTGAGGCAGTCTTCCAGCATGTTGTTGAAGCCTGGCCCACCGCAGGACTGCTGCAAACGGTGGATGCAGCCGTAGCCGCGGTTATCCAGTACCACGGCGATGATCTTGTGGCCCAGCATCACCGAGGTGGCGATCTCGGAGTTGAGCATCAGGTAGGAGCCATCTCCTACCATCACGAACACCTCGGAGTCGGGCTTGGCCATCTTGGCACCGAGGCTGCCGGCCAACTCATAGCCCATGCAGGAGTAGCCGTACTCCATGTGGTAGCCCTTGTCGAAGCGGGTGCGCCACAGCTTCTGCAGCTCGCCCGGCAGACCGCCGGCGGCGCAGACCACGATATCCTGCTCGCCGGCGGCGCGGTTGACCGCACCCACCACTTCGGCGTCGGTGGGCAGGTCGGTACCGCGGTCGGTGGTGGCGATATCGACCGCCCGGTTCCAGTCACGCTGGTATTGGGCGGCCAGCTCGATCCAGTTGCCTTCGGGCTGCCAGTCACCGAGCCCCGCCTGGATTTGAGGCAGCGCCAGTTTGGCGTCACCCACCAGCGGACGGCCCTTGTGCTTGATCGCGTCGAAAGAGGCGACATTGACGCTCAGCAGCTTGGCATCGGGGTTGATCAGCGCGCGGGAGCCGGAGGCGAAGTCACCCAGGCGAGTGCCAACGGCAATGATCAGGTCGGCCTCGGCGGCCAGCTTGTTGGCGGCCGATCCGCCGGTCACGCCCAGGGTGCCCATGTTCTGGGCGTGATCCCAGGGTAAGGCGCCTTTACCGGCCTGGGTTTCGCACACCGGCAGGTGGTAGGCGGAGACCAGCTGGTCGAACTCGCTCAGGGCGCCGGCGTAGTGCACTCCGCCACCGGCGATTACCAGCGGCTTTTTAGCCGTTTTGATCAGTGCGATGGCGTCGGTCAGCTCGCGGCTGTCTGGCGCCTGGCGACGTAGTCGGTGCACCTGCTCATCGAAGAAGTGTTCCGGATAGTCGAACGCCATGGTCTGCACGTCCTGCGGCATCGCCAGACAGACCGGGCCACACTCGATCGGGTCGGTCAGTACCCGCAACGCCTGGGGCAGGGAGGTCAGCAACTGCTCGGGGCGGGTGATACGGTCGAAGAAACGCACCACCGGCTTGAAACAGTCGTTGGAGGTCAGGGTGTGGTCGTGAAAGTTCTCCACCTGTTGCAGCACCGGGTCGGGCATGCGGGTGGCAAAGGTATCACCGGGTAGGAACAGCACCGGCAGACGGTTGACGTGGGCCACGGCCGCGGCGGTTACCATGTTGACCGCGCCGGGACCTGCCGAGGCGGTGCAGGCCATCATCTGGGTGCGGTTCTGGGTCTTGGCGTAGGCGATGGCGGCGTGGGCCATCCCCTGCTCATTGTGGGCGCGGTAGGTGGGGAGTTCGTCACGCACCTGGTAGAGCGCTTCACCCAAACCGGCTACATTGCCGTGGCCGAAAATCGCCCACATGCCGGCGAACAGCGGCTTGATCTCGCCGTCCACCTCGACCTTCTGGGCGGTCATGTAACGGATGACCGCCTGGGCCATGGTGAGTTTGATGGTTTTCATTCCTGAACCTCGTCGCGTTTACGCGTTTCTCTGTTGTTGTTCGATTCGGGCGATCAGCCGACCTGGCGCTGTTCGCTGCTGTTACGGGCGTGCCAGTAGGAGACCAGCTCCAGATAGTTGGCTACCACTGCGTCGATTAATTGCTGGTCGTTTAGCTCACCACGCAGCCACTGACGACTGGGTACGCTCCAGATGGTGCGGCCGACGGCAAAGCCCTTGCAGATATCGAAGCCTGCGCTGTCCATAAAGCCCTTCTGCAGTTCATCGGCAGGCGCGTCCAGTCCCAGCATCACCACACCACGACAGTGGGGTGCGCGCTCGGCGATCAGGTCGCTGATGCGCTGCCAGTTGGCCGGGCTCTGTGGCGGCAGTTTCCACCAGTCGGGTGAGACATCCAGGTTGTAGAAGCGGGTCATGGCATCGATAAAGGTGTCGTCGTCATGGTCCCTGTCCCGGGGTGGAATCAGCTCCAGCAGCAGTTCGTGGCCGGAGTCACAGCAGGCCCGGTAAAGCTCCACCACCTGGCGTTCCTGAGCCAGACGCAGCGCCATCTGATCCTCGGGGTGGTAGAACACCAGGCACTTGACGATATGTTCGCGAGGCCAGGATTTCAGTTTGGCGCTGATATTGCGACCCCCTTCAAGCTCGATCGGACGGGAGCTTGGGAATTCCACCGGGCGGCCGATCCACCAGTTGCGACCGGTGACATCGTTGAGTGCATCCTGTCCGTAAGTGTCGTCGATCAGCACACCCACCTGGCTGCTGCCAATCTGGGTGCTGCCAGCTTCGGTGGCTTGAACCAGCAACCGCTTGAGTTTTTTCACCTGGCTCGGGTCGACATTTTCTTCACGAGCCATATCAAACAGCTGCTTGCGGTGATCGAAGGCCAATACGCAGAGGTCGTTCCACTCGGTGGCGGTACGCTGAGTGGTGACCCGGTGCAGGTAGTTGAGGCGCTTGTCCAGATCCGGGCGGGGGATCGATTCGGCTCGGCTGATATAGTCGTCCAGCTCCTCGGCACTGGGAATCGCCGGGGCGCATCCATGGCGCGATACTACCAAGGCACCGCAGGCGTTGGCGTAAGCGCAGCTCTGGGCGTGGGACTCATCCTGCAGCCAGCCACGCAGGAAACCGCTGAGGAAAGCATCGCCGGCGCCCAGCACATTGAGCACCTCAACCCGTACCCCGGTATGGACATCAAAACCGGCTTCACTGTCGGGAATCTCTCCATCCAGCACGGTGCAACCCAGCGCGCCTAGCTTCAGAACGATGGTGGCGTTGGACAGTTCGCGGATCTTTTTCAGCGCGGTGATAGTATCGGTGCTGCCACCGGCAATATGCACCTCCTCCTCGGTACCGACAATCAGATCGAGGTCGGGGAGGATGGTCTGCAGGTGCTGGGTGACCCCCTCGCTGGAGATGAAACGGGTCTCACCGTCGCCCAGGCTGGTCAGACCCCAGAGCACCGGACGGTAGTCGATATCGAGAATTACCCGGGTGCCGGCGGCCTTGGCGTACTCAATCGCTTTTGTGCTGGCCGCGTAGGTTTCGGGGGTGGAGAAGTGGGTGCCGGTGATCAGCAGCGCCTTCGATGATCCGATAAATTCGGGGCTGAAATCCTCAGCCGCGATCGCCATATCGGCGCAGTCCTTACGGTAGAAGATCAGCGGGAAGGTTTCCTGGTCCTTGATGCCCAACAGTACCAGGCCGGTGAGGCGCTCCTGATCGGTGATCACGTGACTGGTATCGACGCCAGCACGGGCCAGCTCTTCGCGTACGAAGCGTCCCATATGCTCGTCACCGACCCGGGTCAACATGGCCGACTTTAGACCCAGCCGAGCGGTACCGTAGGCGATGTTGCCGGATGAACCGCCGAGGTACTTGTTGAAGCTGTTCATATCTTCCAGGCGACTGCCGATCTGCTCACCGTAGATGTCGACGGCGGCGCGGCCTAAGCAGATCAGATCTAATTTCTTTTGGTTACTCATCAAACATCTCTCCCGTGTGTGGTGCAAGCGTTAGGTCCTGTAAGGGGAGCTGCCGCGCTGCGCTCTACATTGGTGCCCGGATATAGGCGGGCGAAATTCATTTTCCAGAGAGAATAGAACAAAAGTTCCAAAAAGACAACGAGTGGAAAATATTTTCTTTAATGGTTTTGTCTCTGCAAGAGGTGCCGCGATATAACTATCGGCCCACTGTTCAGTTTAGACAGCCCCGGGTGGGGCGGTGCCGCAGAGGAGAGGCTCGGTGCGGCGAGGGCCTGCTGGACTAAAGTTAATAGGCAGGCAGGTGAAATAAATATTCCATTGGCCTCAAGGTGGTTGACAGGGTTGTTCTGTTATATCACCATGTGGAACATATATTCCACTGCGTTCGATTTTGGAATTGCATCAGTGGGTGTGGCCGCAAGGTGATGCCTCCTTAAATCTGACCACTGTAGGTGAAGTTGATGTCCAAATTACTATCAAAGGCCCGTCATCCGGATTCTCAGGGCTGTATTCAACGGATCACGCCGGAATCAGCCGGGTGGGGGCATGTCGGTTTCGAAGCCTTTCAACTGAAGGCGGGTGAAATCCTCGAGAAACCCACCGAGGGTACCGAGATTTGTCTGGTGCTGGTGGCCGGCAAAGCCAACGTCAAGACCGAAGCAGAGCAGTGGGAAAACCTCGGCGAGCGGTTGACGCCCTTCGAAGGTAAGGCCCCTTACAGTGTCTATGTGCCGCCGGGTGACCGTTACGTTGTCGAGGCAGTCACCGATCTGGAGTTGGCGGTGGCGCACGCGCCTGCCGAGGGTAAGTTCCCCGCACGTTTGATCACCCCCGAGCACTGCACCTACGAGGAGCGGGGGGAAGGCACCAATACCCGCAAGGTCTGCAATGTGCTGTTCGGCAATTTTGAAGCGGAGCACCTGCTGGTGTGCGAGGTGCTGACGCCGGGTGGCAACTGGTCCAGCTATCCGCCCCATAAACATGACCGCGACGCCGTACCCGAAGAGACCTATCTGGAAGAGACCTATTACCACCGTATCAACCCCTCCCAGGGGTTTGCCTTCCAGCGGGTCTACACCGATGACCGTTCACTGGACGAAACCATGAGCGTGGAAAATCACGATGTGGTGATGGTGCCCGAGGGCTACCATCCGGTGGGAGCCCCTCACGGCTATGATCTGTACTACCTCAATGTGATGGCCGGGCCGCGCCGCACCTGGATCTTTCACAATGACCCCGACCACGAGTGGCTGGTAAAAACCTGATTTTCACCTATTACCGTCCGATTTTCGCCTCTGTATTCCGGGGGCGTTTTTTTATTTAATCTGCCCCGCTATGTCTGGACAACGAGCCAAGCGAGCGTCCAGATGGTGGGGCAGATCAGTAACGGTGCGCCTCTGCTAGGCGTCAGGGCGGCGGTAGTTGATGGTTGGTGGTGAAGGTCTGTGCGGGTTCGCCGGCCACGGCGGCGCGCATATAGGTCGCGGCCAGGCGTCCGGTCTCGACAAAATCGATACTCACCAGCCCCTCCCCAGCCAGCGTCGACGCCGGCAAAACCCATAGCATCAGCAGGCCGCTGCGAATCAATCGGGTCATCGTTATTCTCTCCTCGCGGAGGGAGAGGCGATTGCGGTGCTGGTTGAAGGTGCCGACCCTGCCAGGTCTTCCATCGCCGAGCGGATATCGAAACTGTATTGGGTTAACTCCGGGTGGTGTACCCGTGAATAGCGGCGAAAATCCAGCGCTGCCCATCGACGGTCCCGCAGCACTGCCGAATAGGCTGCGATACGGTCGCGTCCCACGGGCAGCAGTTGGGTACTGAAAAGGGTGCCCTGAATGGATGCGAAGTCTTTGCCGTGCAGATAGTCGTGTAGTAGTACCAGCGCCCAGCCGCCCTGCAGGAAATGGCCACCGAGGGAAACATGCAACGATCCTTGGTTGATTGCTTCAAAACCCTGCTCGGTCCAGCCAATGTCGCCGAGTACCTGTTGCCCTGGCTCGCCATCTTGCGCTGCTATGGCGTCCAGCACGCCGAAGGCGATCGAGTCGCTGGCAGCCCAAACTACGCGACTGTCCGGGTAGCGGCGTAGCAGATGTTTAAACTGAAATTGGGCCTGGCTGCGTGACCAGTTGGGGGCGTTGACAACCTGTTTCAGGTCCAGCGTCGCTTCGTGGATGGTCGCGTAGCGCTGCAGTCCGCGGATCCGCTCCACCGAGGAGTTGTCCGACAGGTCTCCCGATATGGCAATCATGGCCACCCGGCCGTCGGTGCTCTGGAAACCGCGGCGGCGGGCGAGTTGATGCAACGCAAACGCTAACTGATAGCCGCTGGTGGCCTCGTCCGGCACGATCTCTCCAATCCAGTAGCGGAAGTTTTGTCGTGGCCCGCCGCCGGTTCTGGCCAGGTTGTGGAAACTGAGCGGCGTATCGAACAGCACAACGGGGATCTGATACGCCTCGGCCTGGCGGATCAACTCGAGTCCGTTTTGCCGGTAATCACCGAACAGCGCCGCCTGGATACGGTCCTCGGTGATCGCCCGCTCGAACTGTCGGATCTGCAACCGATGGTCGAAATCTGCGCGATAGATTTTGAGCTCGATATCCAGATCCTCGGCCGCCGCCGTGACGACCGCTTCTACCTTGCTCCAGAAACTGTCGGTGGCGTCGTGGGGGTTGAACAGGCCGACTCGAAAGGTCGGCTCGGCAACGGCTGCCCCGCATAGGCTAAACAGTAACAGCAAGCTGGCCGCGGGGCCTTTGAAAGCGAGCAAGAAAGGGTGGATGAGTGTGTTGGCTGTGGGCATGATCGAGTTCCAGAGCGAATGGTCGCCCTGAAACCATCGTTGTAAGTTGGGAAATTTGCAAGTTAGCCGTCGGTGAGAAACGGGCACGCGCTGCTCTGCTCTTGGTAAAGGACGAACCGGTGCAGGACCGGCTCGGCATGCCGAAGGTTTGGCTTTAGAGGCGAGGTCGCCTAATCGTAGCTGCATTCATCTCCTTGTAAAGCGCGCAGGTCAGGTCGGCGCCGGGATCGGCGATCGAGTAGAGAATCTGAGTTTTGTGTTGAGTGACATGGGGGCTCCGGTGTCGTGAGTTAGGCGGGCTTTGTGGTCCCGCATGGGTTGGTGTTTAATTAATCCGGCAGCCGCGTTGTCCGGTTAATAACTGAGCATGTGTCAGTCGAGTGCGATCCAGCGACGCTCGGCCGCCGACCGCTCCACCGTGTCCATGATCCGGTGGACCTGGTAGGCGGCGCGAAAGTCAGGCCAGAGTGGGCGGTCGGCGAGGATCCCCTCTACCAGGTCACGCACTTCCACCGCCTTCATGTCGTTGTAGCCGAGGCCGTGCCCGGCGGAGACGCAGAAGTGTCGGTAGTCAGGGTGCTCTGGGCCGGTGAGAATTCGCCGGAAGCCTTGGCGGTTGCGCGCGTCGTCGGCGGTATAGAGCTGCAGCTCAGAAAGTCGCTCTTGGTCGTAGATCAGGGTGCCGCGGGTGCCGGTAATCTCGAACCAGAGGCCATTCTTGCGCCCCCAGGCGATACGTGAAGACTCCAGGGTGCCGATGGCGCCGTTGGCGAAGCGTGCCAGCAGGTGCACCTGATCGTCGTTCTCAACGGTGCCGGTCTGGCCGGGCTGGTCGGATATCGGGCGCTCGACGTGTACCGTCTGCAGATCCGCGCAGAGTTCGGTGATCGGGCCGACCAGATACAGGGCCATGTTGATGATGTGCGAGCCCATGTCGCTTAAGGTGCCTGCCCCGGAGAATTCGCGCTGCAGCCGCCAACTGAAAGGCAGCGCGCCGTCGGCCAGGTAATCCTCGTTGAAGGTGCCGCGAAAGTGCACAATCTCACCAATTTCGCCGCTGGTTATGATCTCTCGCGCCAGCTGCACCGTGGGGTTTTTGGGGTAGTTGAACCCCACCAGAGTCTTGACTCCGGCGCGCTCGGCGGCTTCGGTCATCTCCAGCGCGTCGATAGAGCTGAGAGCGAGCGGCTTTTCGCAGTAGACGTGTTTGCCGGCGGCGATCGCCGCCAGAGCCATCTCTTTGTGTAGGTAGTTTGGCGAGCAGATATCGACGACATCGATGGCGGTATCGGTGACCAGCTCGCGCCAGTCACCTGTGGCGCGGTTGAAGCCCAATTCTCGCGCCTTGGCCGCGGCCAGTTCGGGGTTTACCTCGGCCACCATCTCGCAGACCGGCTCCCCCGACAGCGGAAACACCGCCGGGGCGTTGCGAAAGGCGATGGCGTGAGCCTTGCCCATATAACCGGTGCCGATCAGGCCAATGCGCAACTGTTGTTTCATCTTGATATCTCCTCGTTTGTTATTGGGTTGCGGTGTTTTCTGTTGCGGTAGGCGACAGGGGGGCGCTATTAGTTGAATGGAAATTATATTCCCTGATGTGTATCATATGAAAGATATATTCCATTGTCGGCATAAGATAGGATATGAGCGCGTTCTTGATGGACAGATCCAGCGGGTGTGGGGCGGTAATACGCTGAGGATGCTCCTCTTCGATCTCGCTTCCTCAACCTTTATTGCCTGCTCTTAATTCTGAGACGAGACGTCCGCAGCAGAGGCTTACCCGGGGCCAGATAACAGCGCCCTGTTTGACCACACTTCAGGCGAGATTAGCCTTAGACACTTACGCAATTGGCAGGTTTGTGTGCTTGGGCGCTACCCAAAACCTATGCCATAGGTGTGGTTTTTTGCCCCTAGTTTGGTTGCTTGGCGTGCAAAGTTCGCCACGCCAGCGTCGATCAACTGGGCAGGGGCTGATCCTGGCCTTTGAAAAAGTCTATCAGTTAGCGGAACGGCAAAATGCTATTGAGGGTTGCAGCAACCGACACAGCGTTAACACCCACTACGACTATTTGGAGACACGTCATGACCTCTCTCGCCATGCCTACCGATCAGCCCTTCACTCTGGCAGTCTGTGCCGAGATGGTGTTCTGTGAATACCCGGTTTTGGAGCGCATTCGGCGCATTAGCGAATTGGGGTTCCAGGTCGAAATATGGGACTGGACCAAGCACGACATCAAGGCCCTGGTCCGCAGCGGCGCAACCTTTTCCTCTATGACCGGCTACGTCACTGGCAACCTGTCCGAAGATGCCGGCGCGGATGAACTGCTGCGAACCGCCGCGCAGTCGATCCCGGTGGCCAAAGAGCTGGGGATTTCGCGCCTTAATCTGCATGGCACTGGCCTCGACGGCCATGGTCTGCCGGTCAAACCGATACACGCGCTGACCGGAGCGATGTGGATAAAGGCCTACCAGACTTTGAATCGTCTGGCCGATTTGGCGGCGCAGTACGATGTCACCTTTGTGCTGGAGAACCTCAATACCGAATTGGATCACCCCGGTGTTCCTTTCGCACGGGCGCAGGACGTATTCGAGCTGGTGGCAGGGGTCGATCGCCCGGAAATCCGTATCATGTTGGATCTCTATCACGCACAGATAGGAGAAGGGAACTTGACCGATTTGATACGCCGTTGTGGCCCTTACATTGGCGAGGTTCAGGTGGCCGATGTGCCTGGTCGTTGCGAACCCGGCACCGGCGAGATCAATTATCCCTTTATTGCTCGAGCGTTATTCGAACAAGGCTACCGTGGCACCATTGGCCTGGAAAGTTGGGCATCTGGCGACGACGAGCTGGCTCTACGCCGCTTCCGTGAGGCCTTCACGCTGGCCTAAGCCGGAGACCTAAGGGCAGTCCCAATTCAACAACAGGAGTTCACCTGACGAAGCCAAAAAGCCACCCATGTCGGCCTGCTCGGTGCGAGAGGCATATCGGTTCGTCCCATGCCGAAATGCGGTTCGGCAGCGGGTGCGCGCTAGCCTGGAGGCGATTGGTGTTGGCCGCGTTTGGCGCGCCGCAGTTGCTGTGTTCAGTGAAACGCGATTCAGGTGCTTTCCGCGCTGAGCTAGCAAAAATTGCTAACGAGACCATCTTCTACGAAACCCTTACCTTCGATATCGACACCCTATTGTGGCTCAACCGCGCTGCCATGCCGATCAAGGTCATTTCCGTGGCTGATGTACTGGTACGACAGGCGTTTGCGAAACAGGGGGAGAAGTCGTTTCGTCATCAGTGAGAAGATAACGCTTCTTGTGGGGCACCGGTTGATAGTGGGCGACCATATCGGCACGAATGAAAAGGACAGTGATCGTATTAATAGAGCATCAGTACGGTTTCTGTGAGGTGGGCGGGTTAGTCACTATTGAGAATGGAGCGGTATTGGAGTGGGCCTGCCCGTTTCCTTGGGCAGGCTCATTTATTAGAGGATCAGGCGTAGAAAGCCGGGCGGGGTGGCATTTCGATCGGTTCGATCTGACCGCTCTCCTGCGCCTTGACGCAGGCGTCTGCCGATACGGCGGCGGCAAAGCCGTCCCAGGCGGTGGGTCCGCTGATTTCGCCACGTTGACAGCCGTCTATGAAGTCTTGCAGCTCCACGTCGTAGGCAGCGACAAAGCGGTCCTTCCAGTCGGTGAGGATGGTGTTGGACAGCTTGGCGTTCTTGCGCAGCTGTAGGCTCTGCGGTTCGGGCAGGTTGACAATTCCCTCTTCGCCTACCACCGAGCATTGGATGTCGTAGCCGTACTGGCAGTTGACGAATACCTCCACGTCGATGCGGATCCCCTTGTGGGTTTCCAGCAGCACGATCTGCGGATCGGCGACTTTGTCGTGGGCGTAGCTGGATTTACGTGGGAACACCACCTGGGCGCTCTTGTAGTCGTCGTTCAGCAACCAGCGGAATACGTCCAACTCGTGGATCAGAGTGTCGTGGATCGCCATTGGGGTGACGTACATCTCCGGCACGGTAGCGTTACGGTGGGCGGCGTGGACCATCAGCGGGGTGCCGATCTCGCCGGTATCGATCGCCTGCTTGAGCAGGCGGTAGCCGCTGTCGTAGGGGCGCATGAAGCCGACCTGTACCAGACGCTTTCCGGCGGCGACTTCGGCCTCGACGATGTGCTTGCAGCCTTCGGCGGTGGTGGCCAGGGGCTTCTCGCAGAACACGTACTTACCGGCCTTGATTGCAGCCAATACGAACTCCTCGTGGGTGGGGCCCCAGGAGGTCACCAGTACCGCATCGACATCGCCGGCGGCGATCAGGTCGTGGCCATTGCCATAGACCTTGGCGTCGAGCTGCAGTTTGTCGACCACGGCGCGGGCCTGGTCGGCATTGACGTCGGTAACGGCGACGACTTTGCCGCCGGTCAGGGTCTGGGTGATACGGCGGGCGTGGTCGGCGCCGATAGCGCCGGTACCGATTACACCGATACGAATGGTCATACTTGTATCCTCGAAAAACGTTGGAGACGTCTAGTTATTATTTACCTCTCTAATTTTAGAGTGCAAATATTCCATTGTCTATATAAAGTAGAACAAGTGTTCCTTTTTTGGGTGTGTCTCGCGTGGGTGCCACTTGTTACGGGTTCCAGTATTTATCCACGTAGCGCTGAATCTCGTCACGCATAAAGCGTGAGGAGTGTTCGGCGCGCTCCTCCCAGGCAAAGACGCAGCTCGACAACACGCCGTCGAAGCCGATTTCGTGCAGGGTCTTGAAGAAGACGTCCCAGTCGATCTCTCCCTCGCCCATATCCAGATGCTGGTGCACCCGAGCGTTTGACCCCGGCGGATTGACGATATAGCGCAGTTGCGACGATGCCCTGTGGTTGAAGGTGTCGGCCACCCGGGCGTGGACCAGCACGTCTTGAGTGGCGCGGATGTTGTCCGCCAGATCATCGCCGTAATAGAACGAATGGGGGGCGATATAGGAGCACTTCAGCGCCTTGGAATTGATGGTTTTGATGATCTCCACCGCCGGATTGATCTGCTCGACCCAGTCTTCCGGGTGAGGTTCGATGCTCAGGGTCAGCCCCTCGCGCTCGAGGATGGGCACCAGCACGTCCATGGCACGCCAAAAGGCGTTTTCGCAGGCTTCCGGGGTGTGGATGCCATCGCGGTCGGCGGCGGAGCGTTCGGGTGATCCGCCGCGGCCGAACTCGGAGATCAGCAGTGGATTATCCATCTCGACGGCGATCTCGATAGTGCGCTTCCAGTTGTCGATCGCCATCTGCCACTCATCCGGGTAGGGGCTGGACCAGCGGTACATGGGTTGCAGGGTGGCGAGGCCGACACCGTGGTCTTTCATTGCCTTTTTGAAGCTCTGGACACGCTCGGGATAAACCCGGGGCCGGGTCCACCACTGCAGGAAGTCTTCACGGGGTGAAAGTTCGATATATTCGTAACCCAGCTCTGCGGTCAGGCGGCAGATCTCGGGCAGCGATAGGTGGCGGTGCATATACGGATCGAGGGCGATTTTCATGGGGCCTCCGTTGTTCTTTTTATGGGGCGGGGGATCCCGCTACGGTTTGTCTGGTTACTGTGCCAGTTGCTCAAGGATGTAATCGCGGCTGGCTTCTGCGGCCGTGATCGGATCGTCCAGATTCCATACCGCATCGGAAAATGGCTCGAAAGAGAGGTAGCCCTGATAGCCGCCGACCAGCAGTTGCTGAATCTGTTCGACGTTGCCGAGGCGATCTTTGGGGCCGACCAGTAGCCGATGGCCGTCGAGCATGTCGGTAAAGCTGATTTGCGGATCCTCGACGCCGGAGATATGTACCAGCCCGGTCTGTTGCGGGAACAGTTCCTGTTCATCGGCACCGCGATGGTGGAAGGTATCGTGCACTAGGCTAAAGCACTCCTCGGCGCCGATGGCGTGAATCGCGTCGATCGCTTCGCGCTTGAAACGCAGGGAGGAGATGGGGAAGCCCAGTGGCTCGACAAACCCTTTTATCCCGTGCTTTTCAAGAATCGCTTTCAGGGAGCTAAGAGCGGTACGCAATGCGGCGCTTTTCTCTTTGCTGGCATCGACCTGTGTGCCGTCGTTCAATGGGCAGAGCACCAGTCCTGTGCCACCGCAGGCGGCGGCCAACTGTGCCAATCGTTCCGCCTGTTCTGCACGCTCATCGTTCCATATATTGAAGGGATAGAGGGCGTTGATACTCAGAATTTCGATGCCAAGGGCGTTGGCTTTGGCGCCGATGGCCTGGGCAGAGTCCAGCGCGGCAACGCTGTTCTCGCCGACGTCGTTGCGTAGCTCCACCGCAGACATGCCCAGCTTGGCTGCGGCATCGAGTAGTTGCTCGGCGGAGAGGGAGGGGCAGAGCATGTGATTAAGGGAGAAGCGGGGGGTGTGGAATGACATTGTGGTGTGATCCTCGTGGTGCGAACCGAGCCTCCGGGAATAGTAGCCCCAGGATCGGAATTATTGTTGTTGGTTTAGGCCTGCGACTAAACTATCTAGAATGAGTCAAAATCGTCAACAATAGAGATTTAAAAGGCATCAAATAACATCAAAATACATCATTAAGGTCGTTTTTTGTTCTCTTTGTGATGTGTAAACATCATTTGGTGGTAGAGGTAAACATTCTGAGTGCGCGGTCTGGCCCTCTGATCCGTGACTGGGTGATGACTCAGAGGGCCGGATCGGGCACGTCCAGTTCTGACAAAAGAATAAATATTCCATTTTGTGATATCGGGCTTGACAATAATCCGCCTTATCGCCCAAAATAGAACGCACGTTCCAGGAGGTGTTTTCGTTGGAATAACTTTACCGGAAACGTTAAGCGGCCTTGCACTGCGCCAGAAATATCTGGTCAACATTGACCAAAGCCAGCATCGGCTGACGGCGATTACGCAGTGGAGGGTGTCGGAAACTAATAATAAAAGAGTGTGTCCGGCCACTCGTCCAAAAATCGAGGATTACAACAAGATGAAAAAGCTAGCCCTTGCCGCTTTGGCATCCGCAGTTCTGACTGGTTCCGCCGCCGCAGCTGATCTGAAAATTGGCGTGTCCATGGCGTTGTTCGACGATAACTTCCTGACCTCCCTTCGTAACGGCATCGAAACTGCGGCTGAAACCCACAGTGTTGATGTACAGATCGAAGACGGCAAGAATGAAGTCGGTACTCAGCTCAACCAGATTCAGAATTTTATCGCCTCAGGCGTCGATGCAATTATCGTTAACCCGGTCGATACCGACGCAACAGTGTCCATAAGTGCCGATGCCGAGGCGGCGGGTATACCGCTGATCTATGTCAATCGTCAACCTATCAACTTGGACTTTCTGCCTGACAACCAGGCTTTTGTGGCCTCCAACGAGGTCGACTCCGGAACCCTGCAGACTGAGGAAGTCTGCAGGTTGATGGGCGGCAAGGGCAAAGTGCTGGTGATGATGGGCGAACTCTCCAATCAAGCCGCGATTCAGCGTACTAAGGATATTCACGATGTGATTAAGCGTCCGGAGTGTTCCGGCATGGAGGTTGTTGCCGAACAGACCGCAGAGTGGTCGCGGGTCAAGGGTAACGACCTGATGACCAACTGGATCTCCGCCGGCTTCGAATTTGACGCGGTGATCTCCAACAACGACGAGATGGCCATTGGTGCGATACAGGCGTTGAAGGCTTCCGGTCGCACTATGGATAGCGTCATCGTGGCGGGTATCGATGCCACCCCTGACGCGTTGGCGGCGATGAAAGCCGGTGATCTGGATGTCACCGTGTATCAGAGTGCAGTCGGTCAGGGAATGGGGGCGGTCGATGCGGCGGTCAAGTTGGCCAAGGGTGGCGAAGTTGATCGGAAGGTCTGGGTTCCCTTCGAGCTGGTCACCCCGAACAAGCTGAACCACTACCTGGCTAAGTTGAAGTAAATCTCCAGTCCGAACTATTAGAGCCATAAAACAGGAAGGAGGAGTTGCGTTATGAGTAGCGCTTCAATATCAGCAATGGAGGAAACGTCTGTGAATAACGCAATTCCTCAGTCCCGTCCCTACGAATATGCATTGGAAGTGGTCGATGTCCGCAAGGAGTTCCCTGGAGTCGTGGCCCTGGATAACGTCCAGCTTAAGATACGTCCGGGGACGGTTCACGCTCTGATGGGGGAGAATGGTGCTGGCAAGTCGACCCTGATGAAGGTGATCGCTGGCATCTATCACCCCGACCGCGGTGAAGTCCGTTTGCGCGGTGAGCCGGTGACCCTGGCCACTCCGCTGGCGGCACAAGAGGCGGGCATTGCAATGATTCATCAGGAATTGTTGCTAATGGATTACATGACCGTCGCCGAGAATATCTGGATCCGCCGCGAGCCCAAGAATGCTTTTGGGCTGGTGGATCACGCCGAGATGCGGCGCATGACGGTGGAATTGTTCGACCGTCTCAATATCAATCTGGACCCCGACGTCGAAATCAGCGAGCTGTCGGTGGCCAACCGTCAAATGGTGGAGATCGCCAAGGCGGTCTCCTTCAACTCCGACGTGCTGATCATGGATGAGCCTACCTCGGCCATCACCGAGACCGAAGTTGCCCATCTGTTCGAAATTATCCGTGATCTGCGCCTGCAGGGTATCGGCATCGTCTATATCACCCACAAGATGAACGAGTTGTTCGAGATTGCCGACGAGTTCTCGGTGTTCCGCGACGGTCAGTACATCGGCACCCACCTCTCCAGCGAAGTTAACCGCGACGACATCATCCGCATGATGGTCGGCCGCGATATTTCGCAGATGTTCCCCAAGGAGGAGGTTGAAATCGGCGACGTGGTGCTGTCGGTCAAGAACCTCACCCGCGAGGGGGTGTTCCGCGACGTCAGCTTTGATGTGCGGGCCGGCGAGATTCTTGGTTTAGCGGGTTTGGTCGGCTCTGGTCGTTCCGATGTCGCAGAGGCCGTTTTCGGTGTCAAGACCGCTGACAGCGGCACCATCGAGATTAACGGTGAGCGTGTCGACATTCGCGAGCCCCACGATGCTATTGCCCATGGCATGGCCTTCCTCACCGAGGATCGCAAGGAGACCGGCTGCTTCCTGCCGTTGGATATCCAGGAGAACGTGCAGTCGGCGGTGATACATGACGCCTTTGTCAAAAATGGCTTCGTGCAGGAGCAGGCGTTGGTCGAACAGAGTGTCGATATCTGTAACAAACTGCGGGTCAAGACCCCCGATATGCACGAATGTATCGAGAACCTGTCGGGAGGGAACCAGCAGAAGGTGTTGATTGGTCGCTGGTTGCTGACCAACCCCAAGATCTTGATTCTCGACGAGCCGACCCGTGGCATTGACGTCGGTGCCAAGGCGGAAATTCACGGTCTGATCACCCAACTCGCCCACGACGGCGTGGCGGTGATCATGATCTCTTCCGAGTTGCCTGAAGTACTTGGAATGAGTGATCGGGTGCTGGTGATGCACGAAGGCCATGTCACCGGCATTCTCGATCGAGATGAGGCAGACCAAGTGAAAATTATGGATTTGGCCGCCCAATAAACGGCTAAAGGCTATTTTTAGAGAGGTTGATATGACAACTACTACAACGACAACATCAGGCCCAATCATGGACGCTAAAACGCCGCTTTCAGCAGCGACCAAGAAACGTTTGCCCCCAGAATTCAGCATCCTGCTGGTGCTAGTGGGTATTGCGTGCTTGTTTGAAGTGCTGGGTTGGTTTTTGGTCGGCCAGAGCTTCCTGGCCAATATGAGCCGTCTGCAGATTATTATTCTGCAGGTATCGGTGATCGGTATTATTGCCGTGGGAGTCACTCAGGTCATCATAACCGGCGGCATCGACCTATCTTCCGGTTCGGTTGTGGCCATGAGCGGCATGATTGCGGCTACTTTTGCCCAGGATGCTAACTGGCCTAAGATCATTCACCCTTCACTGGTTGATCTGCCCTTTATCGTTCCCCTATTCGTGGGTCTGGCTGTCGGTGCCGCCGCTGGTTTTGTGAACGGCTGGCTGATTACAAAGACCAAGATTCCGCCCTTTATCGCTACCCTGGGGATGATGGTATCGGCCCGCGGTATCGCTCGCTGGTACACCGACGGCAGCCCCGTATCGGGCTTCACCGAGAGCTTCGCCATGATCGGTAATGGCATGGGGCGCTGGATGCCGGTTGTGGTGTTTCTGATTGTGGCATTAGTTTTCCATATCGTCATGCGCTACACCCGTTTCGGTAAGTTCACCTACGCCATCGGTGCAAATCCTCAGGCGGCCCGTGTTTCCGGTATCAATATCGATGCCCACCTGATCAAGGTCTACATGATTGCCGGTTTGTTGGCGGGCCTGGCTGCCATGGTTGCGATTGCCAGGATCAAGACAGCCCAGGCGGGTATGGGGATGATGTACGAGCTGGACGCCATCGCGGCGGCAGTAATCGGCGGGGTTTCGCTGAGCGGTGGCCGCGGCCGTATCACCGGTACCGTCATCGGCGCACTGATTCTCGGCGTAATGCTGTCGGGCTTTACATTCCTGCGGGTGGATGCCTACTACCAGGACATCATCAAGGGTGCCATTATTGTGGCCGCAGTGGTTGTTGATATGCACCGCCAGAACAAGCGAAAGAAAGCCAGTTAGTGTCTTCTTAGCGGGATAATTTTTTCTGCTCCAAAGCCCGGCCTCTGCGCCGGGTTTTTATTGTCGGGCTAGATCTAGGAAGAAATGGCGCTCGTAGGGCGCCGTTGTTATCTGAGGTTATTCGGGGTCGTCAGGATGATCGGATTCTTCGAAGGTGTGAAAAAACTCCCAGTAGCAATAACCCGTGAGACCGACCGCCACCATACCCCAGAAGGGTTGCTGAGTCAGCCACTCGAAAATGGCCCACAAAGCGCAAAATAGGGTAGCCGCAACGCGGCGCCACAGGGGGCGAAAAAAAACTCTATCTTTCTCTTTCATGAGGCAATCCAGTTTAGATGTTTTCAGAAATATAGAGGTCGGCGGGAAGCAGTACCGACATCAGGCCGCGGTTGCCTCTGGCGGAAAAGGCGCTGCTCACAAGCGCAGCGGCTTCTTGGGCCAGGCGTTCCACGGGGGTGGCGATGACCAGGTTGACGACGCCGTCTCGCAGCGCCTCGCGGGTAGAGGGCATCAGTTCGTTGCACACGGTGACGATATCGCGGTTGCTGGCCTCGCTGCGAAGCGTCTGGATCATGCCATTAACCCCCCCTCCGGCGCTGTATATACCCACCAAATTGGGATGGTCGGCGAGCAGCTGCGCCGTTGCTTCGCCGGCGAGGCGGTCATCGTCCAGATTGAGTACCGGTTGCAGCAGGGTAAACCCAGGAGCAAATTCACGGAAATAGCTGATAAAGCTGATCTCGGCTATCTCCTGGCTCAGGTAACGATGGCTTCCCAGCAGAATGCCCACCTTGCCCGGTTGGCGACACAGGTTGGCGATCGCCCAGGCGGCTGACCGGCCGGCCTTACGGCTATCGAGGCCCACATGGCCGGTGCGGTCGGTAGAGGAGAGTCCTGATATCAGGCTGATCACAGGCTTTCCTTGGGAAATCAGGCTTTCTATCTCTTTGTTGATGCTGTGGTGATCCAGTGCTACCAGTGCAATCGCATCGGCAGTGGCGCCAAAGTGGCGAAGCTGTTCAGCGATATAAGCCGGTGCGACCTCGTCCATAAACTGGACCTGTGCCTGCAACTGGTAATCCCGTTGCATATCGGCTGCCCGCAGCAGGGCCTCGCCCAGCGTTTGATAGAAGTAGTCGCTACTGCGTTGGAGCAGGAACACCACCCGCTTGCGTGGTTTGCTCTCCTGAAAGCGCGCCTTAAGCAATCCGGCGGCGTGGTAGCCGATGTCTTCGGCGGCCAGCAGTACCCGTTGTGCGGTGGCCTCACGGACAGAGGAGCGGTTGTTAAGTACACGGTCGACCGTGGCGACACTGACACCGGCCTGTTTGGCGAGGTCTTTGATCGTTGGGCGGCTGGACATGGGCTCCCTGGCGGCAGGTTATAGATCTCATTTTATTGAGGTGAAATGAGTATAAAGCCTCAAGCAGTTGTCGGAGTCAATGGTTGAAAAACCCTATCGTCAAACCGAATGCTGTTAAGGCGTGAACTTCAGTGCAAAAAGTCGTTAAATGATCAAATGATTCAAAATGGAAAATTCATTCCATTGTGAGTCGATTCGCGTTATAAAGAGTGGAATCCAGACGAGAGAGTGAACTATGTCCGAGCAAGCCCCTGAAAGCCTGGCCGACCTGAAGGCGGCTATTGCCGAAAACCATACTGCCCTCAGCAAACGGTTGCGCCAAGTGGCGGAGTATCTGTTGGATCACCCCGATGAGATCGCCTTTGGGACGGTCGCCGTGATATCCAAGGATGCCGGTGTGCACCCCTCTACACTGGTTCGTTTTGCCAACGCCTTCGGCTACAGCGGCTTCAGTGAGATGCAGCGCCTGTTTCAGCAGCAGCTGCTGAAAGAATCACCGAGCTATAGCGACCGCATCCGGCTGGCGCGTGAAGAGATGAGTGTCGAAGGCGACTCTCCGCTTCAGTTGCTGGGCCAGTTCAGTTCGGCTAGTACCGTGGCCATGGATAAGCTGCGTAGTTCAATCAGTGCCGACCAGCTTGAAGATGCCCTGGATATTCTGGCTGCGGCAGAATCGACCCATATCATGGGGGTTCGCCGTGCGTTCTCCGTCTCATCCTACTTTGCCTATGCCCTGCGTCATGTAAACCGGCGCGCGTACCTGGTGGACGGCGTCGGTGGTATGTACCGGGAACAGGCCAACAGCATCGGCCCCAACGATGCGCTGATCGCTGTTAGTTTTCACCCTTACGGGCCGGAAACCCAAGAGGTCGTCAAAATTGCCCGTGAGCAAAATGTGCCGGTGATCGTAATCACCGACAGTCAGTTGAGCCCTCTGGCAAGCGAATCAAGCGTCTGCTTTACCATCAAGGAGGCCGAAGTGCATGGATTCCGGTCGCTGGCGTCTTCACTCTGCCTGGCGCAATCGCTGTCGATCAGCTTGGCCTATCGCCTGGCGAATAAGTCCGAGGCCAGCTGACCGTCTTAGGGGCTTTTCATAGGGCGGCTGATTAGATTGTAAGCCGCTGCGGCGTCGTGCTCGCGCCGGTTGAGAGTGAGGCTCGTCGCTCTCCGATTCTTTTATTACGCAGATAGCCGATCAGTGCATCGGCGATTCCTGTCTACCGACCTATCCTGCCAGAGGTTGTTATGGCGTTACCCGCTCAGATTCGGGCCGATCTGGTGTTGCTGTTGGTGACATTGTTGGCGGCATTCGGTTGGATCTTCTCCAAGGAAGCGCTGGGTGAACTACCGCCACTGCTCTTTATTGGTCTGCGCTTTCTATTGGCGGGTTCGGTGTTGCTGCTTTTTTCGGGTGGCGGTTGGCAGCGAATCAGCGAGCAGGGCATTGGCAGCCTGGTGATGGGGCTTGGTTGCCTGATGGCCGTCGCGCTGCTCTGTTGGATTCTGGGTTTGAACAAAGGGTCGCATCTAGGGACAGGCGCCTTTATCAGCAGCCTTAGCGTGGTGTTGGTACCGGTGATTGCCTGGTCGCTCTATCGTGAGCCCGTCTCCCGCAATACCTGGCTGTCGCTGCCCGTTGCCATTATCGGCTTGGCCCTGTTGTCGCTTGAGGGCGGCTTCTCTTTTTCCTCGGGCCAGGGGTGGTTTTTTCTAGCCGCGTTGCTATTTGCCCTCCACTTTACGCTGGTGTCCAAACAGGCGCTGTCGGTTCCTATCGTGATTTTGACCGCCGTCCAGTTATTGGTGGTGGGAGTGGTCGGGATCACTGTGTCGGCGTGGTTTGAACCCTGGCCAGCGGTTGTATGCGTATCGCTACCGACCTGGGGCTGGTTTTTAGCGAGCGCCTTGGTTGCAACCAGCGCTCGATTTGCACTGCTGACCTACGGTCAAAGTTTGGCTCCGGCAAGCCACGTGGCGTTGATCATGATCCTTGAGCCGGTCTGGACGGCCCTGCTTGCGGCTATCCGGTATGGAGAGGCGATGTCGATGGTGCAGTTTTTGGGGTGCGGCCTGATCTTTTCGGGGATGTTGATCGGCCGCTGGAATTGGGTGAGGAAGGCGTTGCGCTCCCTCTCCCGCACCCAATACTGCGGTTAACCGCGATAAGATTTGCGCTTGCGCAAGGTCAGTGCCAACACCGCGCCAGCCAAAATGAGTGTAACTAGGTTAGCCAGCAGCATCGGTAGGTCGCCGATCAGGGTGGCATAACTCAGCCAAAGCGCCACGCCCAATGTAAAGATGGAATACATACCTAGGGAAATACCATCGACATTTCCTGTTTTCAGAATTTGCATCACCTGGGGAACAAACGCTGCGGTGGTGCAGATTGCGGCGGCAAAACCAATAAACTGTAAGGATTCCATCTGATTTCTTCTCGCGTAGGGTGCAGCTGTGCACGGAAATTGCCTGGGCATTGTTAATTAGGGTGATCTTGCTTGGCTGATCAGGACGATCTGCTCGGGTGTTGTTTGCGCGGATAGTAAGGCTTGATCGGGTTCTCCGCAATAGTTGCTAGGGTGATTTTGAATGTTTTTTACGCTCAATGAAGCCTCTGCTTCTGAATGGGTAAGCACTATGAATCGGAAGGCTACCTCCTAGGTGATTAACCAGGTTGGTGAACCAGATCGACTGCCTGTTTGTCATGGGTAAGCGCCGTTAAATCGACCCACTTGACCTAACCGTACTGAGCCACTTTTTTGGGAGTCGGCTCTAGGGTCGTATTCCAAGGCAGCAGTGCTTCTAGTTTTTCCAGCGTATCCGCCTCACCGATCCGGTCCAGCACA
>JBFGZS010000053.1:0-32938 GCA_041586615.1 Motiliproteus sp.
ACGTTTAGCGTATTCTTTACGTGTTGAATGCCCTGATAATGCTGCATGTTGCATCTCAGCAAGCACCCACACGAATTACTTGATCGAGTTGTTAAAGAGCGGTTCGTTGTCGAGTCGCTGTGGCGTCTCGTTCAACTGAGGGGCGTATTCTACAGCCATGGATCTGACTGTCAACACCCTGTAATAATCTTTTTGTTACTGGTTCACGGAAATCAGATTAGCCGGAACGGATACTGGGTACTCGTACGAGTCCTAATGGCAAACGACATTAACTGTCGCCTTCAGAAGCCTCTTGCTTTACAAAAATTCGCCCAAGAACAATGCCCACCTCAAACAACAACCACATTGGCAGTGCCAGCAGTGTTTGAGAAATGATATCGGGCGGCGTCAACAGCATACCCACAACAAAACAAGCCACCACGATGTAGGCCCGCTTCTCTGTCAACCCGGTAATGGTTGTCGCACCACTCCACAACAGCAAAAGTGTTGCTATGGGGATTTCAAACACGATACCGAACGCAAAAAACAACTTAAGGACAAAATTCAAGTAGCTGCTGATATCAGTCATCACGGTGACCGTCTCAGGTCCCGTACTGGTAAAAAAACCTAACACCAAAGGAAACACGACATAATATGCAAACGCCACACCCGTATAAAAAAGCAGAACACTGGAAATCAATAACGGTGTCGCCATGCGCTTTTCATGCTGATACAAGCCCGGCGCGATAAAGCTCCAGATCTGGTGAAGAATAAACGGGATCGCCGCAAAAATAGCCAACACTAGCGTCAATTTAAAGGGCGCAAAAAACGGCGATGTAACATCGGTAGCAATCATCGTCGTACCTGCGGGTAGCAAGTCGGTCAACGGCGCAGACAAATAGATATAAAGATCATTTGCAAAATAGAACAACGGCAGAAAAATCACCAGAACAACAAGCAAGCTTCGCAATATTCGGTCACGTAGCTCGATCAGATGCGCTACCAACGGCTGCGTCATTTCTTCAGCAGCCGAATTCTGAGGGTTGGAATTTGTCATTTTAGCTCGTCGGATTTAGCAGTGACTGATAAAGATCCTGGCGACGACGCAGTAGGCGCTGATTTTTCAGGCTCCGGCGGCGCAAGAATTTCTTCGCGTAGCGTCTCATGAAATGGTCGCGTCAACTCTCCGGCCTGACGCTCAAGCCTCTCTTGCTGCTCCTTGGCGGCCTGACGCATCTCATCAACGCGCAACTCTTCAGAAATTTCCTTCTGGACACTCCCGAGCGCTCGCTTCAGACGCCCAAGCCAGAGACCGGCAGTACGCAGTGCGGATGGTAATCTTTCAGGACCCAGAACAATCAACGCAACAACCGCTACGATAATCAGCTCTGCAAAACCGATATCAAACATAGGACAGCATCATCCGAGAACGAAAGTTACTTCTGCGCGGTTTTATCCTGCTCAGCCGTTTTCGCTGATTCAGAAAATTCAGCATCGTTTTGAGTCAACTTTTTTGACTCCGGATCCTCAACAGGCGCGGATTCCTCTTCTTTCATCGCCTTCTTAAAACCCTTTACCGCATTGCCAAGATCACCACCGATGTTACGTAGTTTTTTTGTGCCAAATAACAACACAACAATGCCAAGAACAATCACTAGCTGCCAAATACTAATACCACCAAAGCCCATTGTATCTCTCCGTAACAATCAAATATTTCTCTTGCCCCTTTTGTCCGGACAAGAAGAAAACGGTTATCTGTAACAGGTTACTCTCACTAGCCTCGACTGACGACTCCTAATTGGCAGACAGCCGCTCATTTTTACTGCTTTGTTCGAGAAGCCTTTTCATCAAGCCCTGATAAGCCAAGTCGTCGCCCCAGCTCATCAAGCACAGCCTCAGGACCCAACCCAAGATGAGATAGCATGACCAAGCTATGAAACCACAAATCAGCCGTTTCACCAACCAGCTCTGCAGTATCCCCGCTTAACTGTGCATCTTTTGCTGCAATGATCGTCTCAGTAGCCTCTTCACCCACTTTTTCCAAGATTTTATTCAGGCCTTTAGCGTGAAGACTTGCAACATAGGAAGTATCGGGCTCAGCATTCTTGCGTGTGGCTAAGACCTCAGACAACTTTTCAAGAATTTCACTCATTTTTTTGTACCATAAATAGCACCAGGGGTCTTTAATACCGGCTCAACGGATTCCCAATGATCGCCGGCCAGCTGCTTAAAGAAACAATTCCGACGTCCGGTATGACACGCGATTCCGCCTTGCTGATCCACCTTAAGCACCAGCGCATCATTATCGCAATCCAGACGGATATCATGCAGATGCTGTACATGACCCGACTCTTCCCCCTTGCGCCACAATTTACTGCGCGAGCGAGACCAATAAATCGCACGCCCTTCTTTAGCACTCAGCCAGAGAGACTCCCGATTCATCCAGGCCATCATCAAAATTTCGCCGCTCTGATAATCTTGCGCGATAGCCGGGACTAATCCGTCTTCATTCCAACTAATTTCATCTAACCAATTCTTTTGCATTTAAACCTCAATGCGCGACTATCTGCCACGTTCTAAATTAAATAGCAGCAGCGCTCCAGACGCCAACACCCAGCTATACCAAGGCACCTGCGCAACCACACCGGCAGGTAGCAGCCCGGAAAAAGCCACGCCTAAAGCCAATGCAATCGAACCCGCAAAACGACCGCCGTGAAGACGCCAGCCCGCCTTCGTAATAGCCATGTTTGTATTAAGGCGATTTTGCTCGTACTTCTCATGCTGGCCAACCTGCTTTAACGCCTCAAACATAAGCTGTGGCATTTGCGGCAACATCTCAGACCATTCAGCCCCGTTTTCCTTCAACGCGCGTCGCAATCCTTTCGCTCCCATGCGCTGCTTCATCCAGTCTTCGAGGAAAGGTTTTGCTGTTTGCCACAAATCGAGGTCAGGATAAAGCTCCCGCCCTAGCCCTTCGATATTCAGTAGCGTTTTTTGCAGTAACACCAGCTGCGGCTGCACTTCCATATTAAAGCGCCGCGCGGTCTGAAACAGCCCCAACAGAACCTGGCCAAACGATATATCTTTCAGCGGTTTTTCAAACACGGGCTCGCAAACACTCCGAATCGCCGTTTCAAAATCATTGACATTCGTCCCTGCGGGAACCCATCCAGAATCGATGTGCAACTGTGCAACGCGCTTATAGTCGCGCTTGAAAAAGGCCAAGAAATTACGTGCCAGATAACTCTGATCTTCGGGGTTCAACGAACCAACTATGCCGAAATCCAGCGCGATATACTGTGGATCAGACGGATTATCCTTCGACACAAAAATATTACCCGGGTGCATATCTGCATGAAAAAAACTATCGCGAAATACCTGGGTAAAGAATATCTCGACGCCACGCTCGGCCAGCAGACGGAAATCGGTGCCCTGATCACGTAACGCCGCCATATCTGAAATAGGCGTCCCGTATATACGCTCCATGACCATGACATCTTTATGCGTGAAATCCCAGTACACCTCGGGCACGTAAAGGATACTTGACCCGGAAAAATTGCGCTTCAGCTGCGACGCATTCCCTGCTTCCTTGCGCAGATCCAGCTCATCAAAGATCGTTTTCTCATACTCTGACACGACTTCAACAGGCCGAAGGCGACGGCCGTCCGCCCAGAGAAGCTGCACGAGATACGCCAAAAGATAGAGCAGACCAACATCCTGACGAATGACTTTTGAGATACCCGGCCGGATAACTTTTACCACAACATTTTCGCCGCTATGCAAGGTCGCTGTATGGACCTGTGCTACGGAAGCCGATGCCAAGGGCGTACTGTCAAACGAACAGAATAGGTCTGTGACAGGCTCGCCAAGCGCCTTTTCTACGATAGTTACCGCATGATCGCCGCAAAAGGGCGGCACCTGATCCTGAAGCTTCTGCAGCTCATCGGCCACGTCATTCGGCAACAAGTCTTTGCGGGTAGACAGCATCTGTCCGAATTTCACAAATATCGGACCGAGTTCCTCCATCGCCAATCGTAGCCGCTGCCCCCGAGGCAACGTACTGGTGACAAAATAACGCCACGGCAGCAACGCTAACATCCAACGCGCATACCAGGGGAGAGCCGCTGAATTAAAAAGATTATCGAGACGATAGCGCGCCACGATGCGGACGATAATAAAAAAACGCCAGATGCGGAACAACGTATAAGCTCCCTACTGCGGCCAATCGCAGAATGATTGCCGAATCAGGGTTTTATTCCCTTGTGCAGCGCGACCACACCTCCGGTCATATTGTGATACTGGCAACGCACCAGCCCTGCTGTTTCCATCATCTCCTTCAGCGTTTCCTGATCGGGATGCATACGGATCGATTCGGCAAGATAACGATAGCTATCCGCATCGTTAGTAACGACTTTACCCATGACCGGCAGCAGTTTGAACGAATAGGTATCGTAAACCTTGGCAAGCAGCGGACTTGCTGGCTTAGAAAACTCCAAGACAAGCAGGCGTCCACCCGGCTTTAACACTCGCGCCATCGAGGCCAGGGCCTTGGCTTTATCGGTCACATTACGCAGCCCAAACGCGATGGTAATACAATCAAAGTAATTATCTGGAAAAGGCAACGCTTCGGCATTGGCCTGAACGTAGCGGACATTCCCACTCACACCCTTGTCTTGCAGCTTGTCACGACCAACCTTGAGCATGGAGTCATTTATATCAGCCAAAACAACCTGACCTTCCTGACCAACCAACCGAGAAAACTTCATGGTCAGATCACCGGTACCACCCGCGATATCAAGAACTCGCTGGCCGCGCCGAACACCACTGTATTCGATCGTAAAGCACTTCCAGAGCCGATGAACACCGAAAGACATCAGGTCATTCATCACGTCATACTTAGCGGCAACCGAATGAAACACGTCGGCAACACGGCCCTGCTTTTCTCCCACAGGCACCTGCTGGTAGCCAAAATGTGTCGTATCTTGCCGATTATCCTTCTTGTTCATCACATTACTCTAAGTAATTGTCCCTGAATAAACAGGGTGTTTTTAAATCGCGGCTATTATACCCCTAATCGGAATCGACAACACAACGGTTTCGCCCCGCCGCTTTCGCTCGGTAAAGCGCCTCGTCTGCACGGCCACATGACGCCTCAGGAAGCGTCTCGGTACGTCGCTGTGCGATACCAAACGACATCGTGATCTGCACGGGGTCACCCTTGAAGTTAAAGGGGCTTCCCTCCAACACTCGCCGCAACTTATTCATCAAATCCAGCCGGTATCCGCTGTTCGCTTTCAGGCGCAGCAGGTATGAAGGAACGCTGCGTTACCGCCTGCAATAGCGAACCCTGGAAGCCACTCAGCATATTAGTCCGGCGCCGCATGACCTTTAGCATGCTGCGATCAATAGCACCGGCGCTACGCCGAAATGAAGGGTCAAGCGGTGACGATTTTAGGGCATTTTTCAAAGGCGGTAGCACGTCATCCAGCTCGGCATCCACGCCACGGGCAACCAATGATAATTGTTGCGCGCCGTTAATGAGAAGCTGCGAATCTAGCTTGGCGTTTTCCTATTCTTTTCTAATTCGACGCAGCGGCGCTCCAGCATTATCTGAACATCGCCCTCGCTTACTCGTGCCAACGCTCAGATTCCTATGCAAGCTTAGAGAGGGGAGATGGCTATCATCATAGTCCAGCGCCATGGGTGCGCCAAGCTAGCCCCTCGCTATGTATACTAGGACGACCTTCCGCATCAGAGTGCTGATTTTTCCTTTTCTACCAGATAGTCCACGACCTTCAACATATTCGCCTGACTGCCGGCCTGATCAGCCGTGATACGGTATTTACCGTTAACAACCATCGTCGGCACGCCACTTAACTGGTATTCACGCGCTTTGCGCTTCGCCGTATTCAGCTGACCATTCAGGCTAAAAGAACCATAGGCTTTATCAAACGCCTTGTTTTCAACGCCAAGGTCAGCAAAAAACGCACCCAACTCTTCGCCCGTATTTATCCAGCCCCGCTGGCGATGAATCAGATTAAATAGCGCTGGATGCGCCTCCTCTTCAACCCCGAGGGCTTTTGCAACAAAGTAAGCCTTGGCGAATTCGGTCTGATTACCCCGAAAGACGACGGGGTAATGCTTAAAGTCGACATAGCCCGGAGCCTTGGCCTTCCAAGGCCCTAGATAGCGCTCGAAGCTATTGCAATGCGGACACCAGTAACCAAACAACTCGACGACTTCAACCTTGGTTGGGTCCTGCGTACGCACCGGCTTAGACAGAGCCGTATAATGGACCCCTTCGGTAAATTCTTGCGCATGCGCGGCCGTGAAGCTTACCAACACGACCATAACGGCCAACCAGATCCTACAAACCACCTTCAACATGCAATGCTCTCCTGAAAAATTGATGTAACGCGCATCCGTTTGATGGGGGGCAACGCGCAAAGGTTCCAAAAAGAGGTACATTTTGCCGACGTGGCGTTTTTGACTCAAGCACGACCACCAAAAATACGCTTAAATTAACCTCAACAACACTCACGGCCAAGCTATACCCCGCCTCATACAAGGATGATTGAGATGCATAAACTCCTCTTAGCAACCCCTCTCGCTTTCGTGCTAACGCTAGCCCCCCTAACAGCCAGCGCCAATGACCACCGCGCCTCCTTCAGCGAAGCCAAGCGCGCGCAAGATATGGAAAAAATTGACGCTAGTATCAGCTCGTTGCTAACAGCCCTTGAACACATTTCCACTACGAGCGAGCACAAGAAGCTTCGGCAACAAACCCACAAACAGGTCGAACAAAACCGTCTTTCAGCCAGCGTGTTACAGACTAAAGGCGACCTGGACCGAGCACGAAGCGAACTGGATGCCGCACTGGTTTCAGTTAAGCAAGCCATCGCAACCATACACCACACAGAGCCCCCCGCAGCAGCACTTGCCGAAGAAGATGCGGTTAGTGCCAAACAGCTCGCTGATATGGGAAGAATCAACTCGAGCATCGATGCCCTCCTCTCCGCCCTGCAGCGCATTAGCGAAGAAAAAGACCGCACAGCACTCAGCAGCGCCGTAAACGAGCGTGTGGCAGACCGGCGTAGCTCGGCAAAAGCGCTTCTACATCTGGGTGCCGGCCACGAAGCACGGGGTGAACTGGATGCCGCACTGGAAGAGATCAAAACGGCCATTTCGACCCTGCGAAACAAAGAAACGCTGGTACACAGCCTCAATTTCACCGATAAACACAACGAGTATTTGTATGAAAAAGATCGCTTCGAAACCTACGGCATGCTGCTCAAGCTACTGACGGAGCAGTTACGCACGCCAGACGCCTCCTCGGCACATGCGATACAGCAGTTCACGACAAATGCTGCGCGCTTCGACGCCAAGGCGAAAAGGCTGGACGAAACGGGCCGGCATGACGAGGCCGTAATCAGTATGGAGCAAGGCAACAAAGAGCTGCTCAAGGCCATTCGCCGTGGCTGCTTGTATGTCCCCGGCTAAACACAGCCCGATTAGACAGCCGGCCTGGGCAGTGTCTTGGGCCCGGTCGGCTCGAATTCGAGACAAAAAAAAGGACCCGTAGGCCCTTTCTCTCTGCTTGTTGTTATTTTTTCTCTGCTTGTTGTTATTTTTTTCGCAGTCAGACTATATGGCAAAACCCGGCTATTGTTTTTATTTTCTATTCCGGCTGCCTATCGCCTCGAGACTTAATGTCCTGGGCTGTTTCTTATTATTTGATGGCCATCATACCGGCAATTCGTCGTAACACCATACGGCTTAGGTCGTAGTGCACCTGCAGCATGGCTTTTCAACGTCTGCTGAACGACCGACGGCTCTACCCCCTGCTCAGAACGGCAAGCGCTCGCCGCAAAGACCGGCAAACAGGTCGGAAAGAAACTGGCCTAGAGGCAACTGATCAGAGTCCCGGCTCCAGCCTTGAGCCTGCTCATCATAATCAAAATGAAACCCGCCGGTAGGTGCCGCGACCCAGAGCTGCAGAACGGGGGTCTGCCGGGTAAAGATCACCTGGGCACCCGACTCGCAATGCACCGTCAACACACCGCCAGAGGTATCGTAATCCAGATCAGACTCAGCCCGATCGAAGACATCTTCCAGAGCCAGCAACGTCGACTCTACACGGTCACTAAACACACTTTCATTCATAGGTTGGATACCTGGTTAGGATTAATAGCCGCAAGTCTACTGCAGAATGGGCAAGGCGTAACCCAGCAGGTATAATAGGCGGTTTTACCGGTTTCCGTGCTGCGAGGGACGATATGATGCCTTGGATGACCATTGTGCTGGTCGTACTGTTAAATGGCTGCGGTCAAAAAGGTAGTCTCTACCTGCCGCAGGCGAACCCAGCAACGGCAACCGATCAACAGACAACCGATAGCGGCCGGGTTCCCCCGGCCATAAGGCGAGCAGATTAATGGATAGTTTTGAATACCGTGACAGCCGGCTGTTCGCCGAAGAGGTGTCATTAGCCGACGTGGTCGCAGCCCATGGCACACCCACCTATGTCTACTCCCGCGAAACCCTGGAACGCCACTATACCGCCTACGCTGACGCGCTGACCGGCCACGCTGGCATGATCTGCTACGCCGTCAAAGCCAATTCGAATATCGCCGTCCTCAACATCCTGGCCCGACTGGGTTCCGGTTTCGATATTGTCTCGGTTGGCGAGCTCGAACGGGTCATGCTTGCCGGCGGGGATCCCGCAAGGATTGTATTCTCCGGTGTCTGCAAGCGCGAAGATGAGATGCGCCGCGCACTGGAAGTCGGCATCCATTGCTTCAATGTCGAGTCCGAAGCCGAGCTGAATGTGCTGAATAAGGTCGCCGGGCAGTTGGGCGTGACGGCGCCGATCTCATTGCGCGTCAATCCGGATGTCGATGCCAAGACGCATCCCTACATTTCTACCGGTTTGAAAGAAAATAAATTCGGTATCGCCATCGAAGAGGCGCCTCGCGTCTACGCCCACGCCGCGCAGCTGGAAAACCTGCATATCATCGGTGTCGATTGCCACATAGGCTCGCAGCTGACCGAAACCAAACCGTTCCTTGACGCACTGGATCGCGTATTGCTTCTGGTCGACAGTCTATCCGAACAGGGGATCGTGCTGCGCCACCTGGATCTCGGTGGCGGACTTGGGGTGTGCTATTCCGATGAAACACCGCCGTCTCCAGACACCTATATCAGCGCCATCCGCGAACGCCTGGGCAACAGAGCGTTAGCGCTGATTTTTGAGCCCGGACGCTCGATTGCCGCCAATGCGGGTGTCCTGCTGACCAAGGTTGAATTTCTTAAGCCTTCCGCGCACAAGAACTTTGCCATTATTGATGCCGCCATGAATGACCTAATTCGTCCGGCACTGTACGGCGCCTACCAGGATATTATCCCGCTGAATCGTGACAGCGATCCGGCGCAAGCAAAGCCCTGGGACCTGGTTGGCCCGGTCTGCGAGACGGGCGACTTCCTCGGCAAAGGCCGTAACCTCAGCTTGCAAGCCGGCGACCTGCTGGCGGTCTGCTCGGCCGGCGCCTACGGATTTACCATGAGTTCCAACTACAACACGCGCGGCAGAGCAGCCGAAGTCATGATTGATGATGACCAAATGCATCTGGTTCGTCAGCGTGAAACCGTCGCCGACCAGGTTCGTGGCGAACAGCTACTGCCTAACGACTGAGAAACGAATCGATGCTGGTACGCTTTACAAAAATGCACGGCCTGGGGAATGACTTTGTCGTCCTCGATCTGGTGACACAACGCGCGCGCATCACCCCCGAAATTGTCCGGCGCCTAGGGGATCGCAACTTCGGTATCGGCTTCGATCAGCTTTTGCTGGTTGAGCCGCCTACCGATCCGTCGATGGATTTTCGTTATCGTATCTATAATGCCGACGGCAGCGAAGTCGAACACTGCGGCAATGGCGCCCGCTGCTTCGCCCGTTATGTCACCGAAAAACGTCTGACCGGCAAGGAGAAGATCGCCGTACAAACGGCCAAGGGCCCGATCACCTTGATGCTCGAAGGGCGTGATAACGTACGCGTTGATATGGGCAAGCCCGAACTTCGCCCTGCAGAGATCCCTTTTATTGCCGATTTACAAGCCAGCAGCTATAGCCTGGCAGCGGGTGCAGAGCTCCTTGAAATCAGCGCCGTTTCAATGGGTAATCCCCATGGCGTAGTGATCGTGGATAATGTCGATACGGCAGCGGTAGAAACCCTCGGGCCGCTGCTAGAACGCCATGCGCGATTTCCACAAAAAGCCAATATCGGCTTTATGCAGATCATCAGCCGTTCAGAAATCCGCTTGCGGGTTTTCGAACGCGGTGCCGGCGAAACCTTGGCTTGCGGCACCGGCGCCTGCGCGGCCGTCGTTGCTGGGCGTTTGCGTGGACTGCTTGATACCTCGGTGGCCGTGCATCTACCTGGCGGCGATCTACAGATTGAATGGCAAGGCGAAGGCCGGTCGGTCGTCATGACCGGGCCCGCCACCCATGTTTTTGAAGGCCAAATCCATATTTAGGCTACCCCCGACATGACCCATAATAGTACCGATTCCAATATGAACCAAACACCCCAGGACGTCAGCGAAGCGCAAGTGGCGATCTACCTGAAGCAGCACAACGACTTCTTTGCCCGTCATCCGGAACTGCTTCAACATCAGCATATCCCACACCAGAGCGGTACGGCGATCTCCCTGGTTGAGCGGCAAACGGCATTACTTCGACAAAAAAATACCGATATCCGCGATCAGATGAGTGCCCTGCTCGACGCGGCCCGGCATAACGACCTGCAGTTTTAAAAAACCAAACGGCTGATCCTCAGCCTGGTTGAGGCCCATAGCCTGGACGAAATTCTGGTCGCTATCGATGAGGGCCTCTGTCAGGATTTCAACGGCGATGTCACCCAGCTGATTCTGTTCGATGTGCCACAGGACGGCAGCTACGGCAGCGCGAGAACCCTGCCACTGGCCAGCGCCGAAGAACAGGTCACTGAACTGATTGAGAGCGATTGGGCGATCTGCGGCAGCCTGACCGGCGAGCAGCGCCGTTTTCTGTTTGGCGAACAGTCCGATAAGATCCTATCGGCGGCCGTCGTCCCCCTGATCAAAGGTCGCACCCTGGGACTGCTGGCCATCGGAAGCTACGAAGCCAACTATTTCCACAGCAGCATGGGCACACTGTTTCTCAGTTATGTGGGCGAGGTTATGAGTCGTATCCTCTACCGTCTGGTTTTCTGCGACAAGCGCCGCTGATATGTACAGCCCCGCTGACTGGCTCGGGCTGTTCGCAGAACACCTGCGCAGCGAGCGCCAGCTGTCGCCCCACACCCTGACGAACTACCAGCGCGACCTGTCGCGCTTAAATGATTACCGGGATCACCAGGGTATTGCCGACTGGGACCAACTCAGCAGCCATGAACTGCGCCGCTTCATCAGTCGCGAACACCAGCGCGGTCTCGGTGCCCGCAGCCTGCAACGGCTGCTTTCCAGCATTCGTAGCTTCTACCGCTTCCTGGCCCGCGAAGGCCATAACCAACAAAACCCTGCTCTGGGCCTAAGCGCACCCAAGGCGCCAAAGCGGCTGCCAAAGACGCTCGACGTCGATCAGTTGCAGCACCTGCTGGACCGCCCGGTAGAAACGGTCATTGCCAGCCGCGACCTGGCCATGCTCGAGCTGTTTTACTCATCGGGCATGCGGCTGGCCGAGCTGGCCGGGCTCAACCTGATCGACCTCGACCTGCACAGCAGAACGCTGCGGGTCACCGGTAAAGGCCGCAAGACCCGTCAACTGCCTATGGGTCGAGCGGCCCTGAAAGCACTGGATCACTGGCTGGAGCAGCGAGAGTCCTGGGCCACCCCCGACGACACCGCACTGTTCATTAGTAAAAAAGGCAGCCGAATCTCACACCGCGCCGTACAACTGCGGCTGCGGCGCTGGGGCCTCGAAGGTGGTGCAGAGGGCAGCCTTCATCCACACCGACTACGCCACTCCTTTGCCAGTCATCTGCTAGAGTCCAGTGGCGACCTGCGTGCCGTACAGGAACTCCTCGGTCATGCCGATATTTCGACCACCCAGATCTATACGCATCTGGACTTTCAGCACCTGGCACAGGTCTACGATAGCGCTCACCCGCGCGCAAGGAGGAAACGATGATTCAGGTAGTCAGCTTCGACCTAGACGACACACTATGGGCCGTACAACCGGTGATAAGGCAGGCTAACCAAACGCTCTACCAATGGCTTGACGAGCATGCCCCACGCTTTACCCAGCGCTACGAACTGGACGACTTTGCGACCCTGCGCGAGCGCGTCGTTCAGGCACACCCGCATTGGGCGCACAGCGTCACTGCCATCCGGCTCGCCGTACTGAAACTCGGCCTGGCCGAAAGCGGCTATCATGGGGATGAGAATGAACGATTGACCCGTGAAGCCTTCGCCTGCTTCCTTGAAGCGCGCAATCGCGTAAGCTTGTTTGACGATGCACATCAGATGCTGAACCGGCTAAAAACCCGCTATCGCCTGGTTGCGCTCAGCAACGGCAATGCGGATATACAGCGTGTCGGCCTGTCGAGCTACTTCGAGTTCGCCCTGAACGCCGATGGCGTTGGCACGGCAAAACCTGACCCTCTGATGTTTCACACCATGCTGGAACGCTGCGGCGTTGCGCCACAGGACGTGATGCATATCGGCGATAGTCCCGCACACGATATCCTCGGGGCACAGAACGCCGGACTCAACAGCCTATGGGTCAACTTCGACCAGTCGTCCTGGCCGCTGGCCAGCCCAACGCCCGATATCGAAGTTACAACCCTAAAGGCGATACCCGCCGCCATTGCCGCCTACGACACTGCCCGGCAATGACAGCAGGACGCAACGAGCGCTGGTCACATATGACGGTCTAAAACGACGTTAAAAACCGTTCGACGGTTAAAATAACGCCAGCAGCTCATTGAGAAACAAGCGCCCCTGCTCCGTGGGTACCAGCCTTTGCGGATCGTCAGTCATCAACCCCAGCGCCCTGGCCCGTTGCAGCGCACCCGCCAAGGACTGCAGCGAACCCCCCGTACGCTGTTCATAGAGTTCAGCCGGTACCCCGGCCGTCAGCCGTAAGGCGTTCAACATGAACTCCAGGGGAAGCTCTTCAGGCAGGATAACCTGACGTCCGGCGACACCGGGACCGTCAAGGTACGCTTTGGGCTGCCGCGCTTTCCAACGCCGCTCAATCGCACCCGACGCGGAAGTGATTTTTCCATGCGCACCGGCCCCGATCCCCAGGTAGTCACCAAACTGCCAGTAGTTGAGATTATGCCGTGCAGCGTAGCCGGGACGACAATACGCGGATATCTCATAGTGCTCAAAACCCGCCGCCATCAGCCGGGCGAGACCCTGTTCTTGTATCGCCCACAGCTGTTCATCCATCGGCAGCGACGGCGGGCGGGCGTGGAACTCCGTATTCGGCTCGATGGTCAGCTGGTACCAGGACAGATGCTGCGTACCCAGCGACAGCGCGCGCTCCAGATCGGCCAGCGCCAGTGCCGGCGTCTGCCCGGGCAACCCATGCATCAGATCGATATTAATCGCCGTAAAATCCAGCGCCAAGGCCGCATCAATAGCCCGATACGCCTCATCACCGGAGTGAATTCGGCCTAATGCCTGCAGCTGCTGATCGGCAAAACTCTGGACACCGATGGATAAGCGCGTAATACCCGCATCCCGAAAGCCGCGGAAACGTTCGCGCTCAAAGGTTCCCGGATTCGCTTCCAAGGTGATTTCGATACCCGTTTCAAAGCCGATTCTGGCTTCCAACGCGGCTAACAGCTCGGCAAAGAACGGCGCATCCATCAGGCTGGGCGTACCGCCCCCGATGAAGATAGTCGACAGCCGGCGCCCCTGGACCCCCGCCATTTCCTGGTCCACATCCGCTAAGAGTGCCTTCAGGTATTCACGCTGCGGCAGGTCGCCCTTTACCGCGTGGGAATTGAAATCACAATAGGGACACTTACGCAGACACCAAGGTACATGAACGTACAAACTAAGAGGCGGCAGCCCGCCTTGACGAGCAGATGGGACAGGTAACATGGGCTATCCGCGCTTAGGAACGTTTTTCAGCGCAGCGACCAACTTGGCCACCGCCTGGCCACGATGACTGAGCTGATTTTTCTGCGTCGGCGCCAGATCGGCGGAGCAACAGTCCAGTTCTGGAATGTAAAACAGCGGGTCATAGCCAAAGCCATTGCTACCGCTGGGCTGACGCACAATACGTCCTTCCCAGCTGCCTTGACAGATCAGCGGGGTCGGATCATCGGCATGTCGCATCAGGACCAACAGGCATTGAAAACGCGCCGTTCGCTGCGCGTCGGGAATGTCCTGCAGTAGCTGCAAAAGCTTTGTGTTGTTAGCCGCATCGCCCGCCCCTTCACCGGCAAAGCGCGCAGAGAAGATACCGGGCGCGCCCTGCAGGGCATCCACTTCTAATCCGGAGTCATCGGCCAAGGCCGCAAGCCCGGTCAGCCGGCAGGCATGCCGCGCCTTAATGATCGCGTTTTCAACAAAACTCAGTCCATCTTCTACCGCATCCGGTACCGAAAACTGCGACTGCGGAACGACCTCATAGTCAAAGCCGGCCAATACCTGATTAAATTCACGAAGCTTTCCGGCATTGCCGCTGGCCAGGACGATTTTATGCATAATAATCAATCAACATAGAAGTGCTGTTTAAAGCTGAACTGCATAGGTGCACCGCCGGACTCAGGCTGCACATCGATACTGAACTGCAAGATTTCATCGTTAGTGAAACGAAAATTGGCGATATAGTACACCGCTTCGCCTTCGCGGATCTCGTTAAACGTCAGCGGTTGTAACTGGCCGATCAGATTCTTAACACTCGCCTTTACGGTCGCACTCACCGGAGTTCGCTTTATCCCGCTCTTGGCCAGTACAGCAATATTCAGCATGCCCCGCGAGCCACTGCGTTGAATATTATACGCCTTCGCCACATCCGGAGAGAGAAAGGTACTGTTAAAGGCACTGTAGTGAACCTCATGTCCCGCAAAGCCTTTGAACTGCTCGGCGTACAACGAGGGTGATAAGAGCAGTAACACACTGAGCCAAAAGCCCTTCAGGCGACAAGCGTTCATAACATTCTCCTTCAACATAAAATATGACCGCCGTTGCGGACGCGCGCTCATTGGGTGTCACAGGCTGAATTTAGCGTGTCACACGGTAAATGGCTATTTCACCCAACATATTCGGCCAGAGGCGAATCCACCAGCGATCGCGATGCCGGCTATCCACCACCGTACGATCAAGAATGTGTATATTCTTCTGCCGGCACAACTGCTCGAAGTCCTTAAACGTGCAAAAGTGAATATTGGGTGTGTCATACCAAGTATAGGGGAGAAATTTTGACACCGGCATCTTGCCGCGAAACCACAGATAACCGCGCGCACGCCAATGACCAAAATTCGGAAAGGTAATGATCGACTCGCGCCCAATCCGGAGCATTTCATCCAGCACCCAGTCAGGGCGGTGCACGGCCTGTAATGCCTGAGTCATCACGACCGTATCAAAGCTTCTGTCCTGAAAATTACTCAACCCCTTATCCAGGTCCTGCTCGACGACGTTAACGCCCGCGTGAATGCAGGCCTGAATATCCTCGGGATTAATCTCCAGGCCATAGCCGCGGACCTGTTTTTGCTCGGCCAAATCCGCCAGCAGGTGACCCTGTCCGCAGCCAAGATCAAGCACCCGGCTTTGGGGCGCAATCCACTCCTGAATAATATCCAGATCAGCGCGCATCGCCCACCTCCGCCGTCAACACTTCACGAGCGACCCGGTCCATATAGGCTTTAAAGGCAGTCATATAGCGTGTGATCGGCATTAAAAACGCGTCGTGACCGTGCGGCGCATCGATCTCGGTATAACAAACCGGCTTATCGGCGGCAATCAAGGCATCAACAATCTCCCGCGAACGCTGTGGGGAGAAGCGCCAATCGGTGGTAAAGGATGCCAAGAAAAACTGGCACCGCGCCTGCGCCAGTGCCGTGACCAGATCACCGCCAAACGCTGCCGCGGGGTCGAAATAGTCCAGCGCTTTGGTCATTAAGAGGTAGGAGTTGGCATCAAAGCGCTTGGAAAAGCTCTCCCCCTGGTAACGCAGATAGCTTTCAACCTGAAAATCCGCGTCGAAATCAAAGCTCAGTTCATCGAACTGTAATTCTCGACCAAACTTATCCCCCATCGCATCATCGGACAGGTAAGTGATATGACCGACCATGCGCGCGAGCATTAGCCCCTGTTTGGGGTAGGTGTCATGATCCGCGTAACGCCCTCCATAAAAGTCCGGGTCTTTACTGATAGCTTGCCGGGCGACTTCGTTGAAGGCAATGTTTTGCGCCGATAGCTTGGGTGCGGCGGCAATCACGAGGCAATGGGACAGGCGCTCCGGAAAATCGATAGCCCACTGCAACGCCTGCATGCCACCCAGACTACCACCGATCACCGCGGCCCAGCGCTCGATACCCAGTTGATCGGCTAGACAGGCCTGACTCTTGACCCAGTCCTGCACCGTGATAATCGGAAAATCAGGACCGTAACGTTGACCGGTTGTAGGATTAATCGACGTCGGCCCCGTGCTGCCATGACAGCCGCCTAGATTGTTCAGGGAGACAACGAAAAAATGATTGGTATCGATCGCCTTACCCGGCCCAACCGCTGAATCCCACCACCCGGGCTTGCGATCCTCCGGGCTGTTGTAACCCGCCACATGCTGGTTACCGCTAAGGGCATGGCAAACCAGCACCGCATTACTGCGCTGTTCATTCAAACAGCCGTACGTCTCAATGATCAGGTCATAATGGGGTAAGACTCGACCACTGACCAGCACCAGAGGCGTCGCAAAGTGCAGTGTTTTAGGCTCAACCAGCCCCACTGAATCGGCGGGTATCTCTAATGGCATAGTTTATTCCGGCAGCGATGTATCATTCTATGGTCTCCCATGGCTCTTTGCCCGAAGCGTGACCGAAGCATCGCCAGCGTTCCAATAAACCAGATACCTAGGGCAACCTGGAGAAACGCGTTAAGGCGTTGGCCTGCTCACCCGGCGCGCGCAGGCCATAGCCAGTTCTTCGGGCAATGTCGCAGGATTCGCGATACAACGTCGCGTTAAACGACCGGTTTCTGCGCTACAACACCATATCCGCGCGGCACCCGGCTGCAGATCGCCGCGTTAAACAGACAAGGTCCTGCCACTGATAAAAGACACCGCGACTCGCCCGGACTCCCCGTTAACTGATCAGGCGGTGTAACTGCAACTGAACCACTTGAATCACCAGGAAAATCAGGATTGGCGACAGATCAAGCCCGCCGATTGGCGGCACAACTTTGCGCGCCAGACGGAACAAGGGGTCGGTGAGCTGGCCGATAAGCAACGGGGCCGGATGATGACTATTGGGGGCAATCCAACTGATGATGACCGAGCCGATCACGGCGTAGAAATAGATATCCAGGGTAATACTGGCCAGGCCAACCAACCCAATGATCAGCACCCCAAGCGGATTCGGCGACTGCCCGTTGACCACCAGCAGCAGAAACAGCACCGCCACCTTCACGACGAGAGCTAAAACCAGCGCCGAGATATCCAGTCCGCCAATACGCGGAATCAGACGCCGCAGCGGCGCCAGCGGCGCATTGGTCAGGGCGGCGACGGCCTGCGAGATCGGGTTATAAAAGTCAGCCTTCGAGACCTGCAGCAAGAAGCGCATCATCACGATAAAGACGTAAAAATCCCCCAGCGTGCGAATGATAAGGGTAAGTGTCTCTTGTCCCATACTCTATCTCTTTGTTCGGCCACAGCGGGCCAGATTAACGTCGTCAATGTACCACCACCGGATCGTGGCCTATCTTACGGATCAGATCCGGCGAATGCCAGCGTGCCAGTGCGCGCGTTACTCGATGCTAGCGACCCAGTTCTTCACCCATTTCCCGGGCACGCTCTTCGCAGGCCTGCATGGCGCGTAAAAACAGCTCGCCGAGCTGGCCTTGCTCAAACACCTCCAGCGCCCGCTCGGTGGTCCCGCTGGGCGAGGTAACGCGACGTCGCAACTCTCCGGCGTCCACATCGCTTGCCAACGCCATTTTAGCCGACCCCAGCGCCGTCTGCAGACTCAACTGACGACTGACCTCCGGCGACAAGCCCAGGGATTCACCCGCCGCACTCATCGCTTCGATCACGCGAAAAAAGTACGCCGGCCCGCTTCCCGAAACGGCGGTAACGGCATCGAGTTGTTTCTCCGTGTCGACCCAAAGCGCCAAGCCGACCGACCCCAGTACCCGCTCAGCCAAAGCGCGTTGTGATTCACTGACACGGCTGTTGGCATACAAGCCGCTGGCCCCGGTCAACACCAGCGCCGGCGTATTCGGCATGCAACGGACAATCGCCGTATCGGCCCCCAGCCAGCGCTGCATGCTGTCAATCATGATGCCCGCCGCGATCGTCACCACCAGCGGCTTCGCATCCATCACGGCGGCGCGCAAGTCTTGTGCCACCGATTTCATGATCTGCGGTTTGACCGCCAGTACCAGGAGCGCGCTCTGTCGGGCCGCGTCATTGTTATCGGTACAAATAACGACGCCCCATTGCGCGGCAAGCTCGGCGCACTTGGCGTCGCTCGGGTCGGTCACCCGAATCTGCTGCGCAGGATAGCCCTGGGCGATCAAACCGCCAATGATGGCTGTCGCCATATTACCCGCACCCACAAAACCGATTACCGGAAAGCTACTGTTCTCACTCAAGGGAATAATCCTCTCTAAAAAGGTCGAGATACACATCATGTATCTGAGTTATAACGTGCTGGTAGTCACGCGCAGCGAAAAGCCGTTAAGCCTTGGGAGGGCGTGACCCGAATAGGGCGGTACCAATACGCACCATCGTCGCGCCCTCGGCGATAGCCGCTTCCATATCGTCACTCATGCCCATCGACAACGTATCCAGGTCCGGTGCCAACGGTAACAACGCCTGTTTCAGGTGCGCCAGCCGGGCAAATGTCTCGCGTTGTTCTGTGACCGACATGCCGGCACGGGGGATCGCCATCAAACCGCGCAATGTAACGCCAGGAAGGTCCGCGATAGCGCGCACGACCGTTGGCGCTTCTTCGACAGAAATCCCCGACTTGCTGAGTTCGTCGCTGATATTCACCTGCAAGCAGATATTCAAGGGGGCCTTGCCTGCCGGGCGCTGTTCACTGAGGCGGCGGGCCACCTTAACCCGATCAACGCTGTGTACCCAGTCAAAATGCTCGGCAATGGGCCGGGTCTTATTCGACTGCACCGGCCCGATAAAATGCCAGCACAGCGGCAGATCAGCCAATACGTCGATCTTATCCAGCGCGTCCTGCAGATAATTTTCGCCAAAATGACGCTGTCCGCAGGCATACGCTTCGCGCAGATCGGCAGCAGGCCGGGTTTTACTCACGGCCAACAATTGTACCGACCCGGATGCGCGGCCATAACGGTCCTCACACTCTCTGACCCGTGTCAGTGTTCTGAAAATATTCTCTGCTATGCTAGTCATCGCGATTTAGGGATAATACCTTGAATTTAAGGAAACCCCGACTTTATTGGATTGTTATTTGCGGGTCCAGAGGATGCCATGGATATTACCGAACTCCTGACGTTTAGTGTGCAGCAGAACGCTTCCGACCTTCATATTTCGGCTGGTGTTCCACCGTTGATCCGCGTCGACGGCGATGTTCGCCGTATCAAGATGCCGGCGCTGGATCATAAGCAGGTGCATTCACTGATTTATGACATCATGAATGACAAGCAGCGCAAAGATTTCGAAGAATTCTTCGAAACTGACTTCTCTTTTGAGGTTCCAGGTCTGGCACGCTTCCGGGTTAACGCTTTCAACCAGAACCGCGGTGCCGCTGCGGTCTTTCGGACCATCCCGACCAACATTCTCTCGATGGAGATGCTCGGCATGGGCAAGGTCTTTCGCGACCTGTCCGAAAAACCCCGTGGACTGGTGCTGGTCACAGGCCCCACCGGCTCGGGTAAAAGTACCACCCTGGCCGCCATGGTGGATTACGTTAACGACACCCGTAACGACCATATCCTGACGATCGAAGACCCCATCGAATTTGTGCATGAAAGCAAGAAGTGCCTGGTCAACCAGCGGGAAGTGCATCGTGACACCCTGGGCTTTTCTGAAGCACTGCGCTCAGCGCTGCGCGAAGACCCGGATATCATCCTGGTCGGTGAGCTTCGGGACTTGGAGACCATTCGCCTGGCACTGACCGCCGCCGAAACCGGCCACCTGGTGTTTGGCACGCTGCATACCACCTCCGCCGCCAAAACCATCGACCGGATCATCGACGTATTCCCCAGCGAAGAGAAAGCCATGGTCCGTTCCATGCTTTCCGAATCCCTTGAAGGCGTTATTTCTCAGGCGCTGCTGAAGAAGCCCAAAGGGGGGCGTATCGCGGCGCACGAGATCATGACCGGCACCCCGGCGATCCGCAACCTGATCCGTGAAGACAAGGTCGCGCAGATGTACTCGGCGATCCAGACCGGCGCCTCGTTCGGGATGCAGACCATGGACCAGTGTCTGCAGAACCTGGTTCAGAAAGGGATGATCTCCCGCGAAGCGGCAAGAGATAAAGCCAAAATGCCGCAAAATTTTTAACCCGACGGCCTTATAACGACGACCGCTTAAACAGCGTATCGCGTTAAACACCCGATAACGTTGGGTACCTTATAGCGTTGGGTCGCTTATAGCTTTACATATCTGGCGCGGCGATTCCTAACCAGGATCGCCGCGCCAATTAAAAGACCAGGCATGGACGCAAGGTCGGTAACAGACGGATATGACGCAGTAACCGTTACAAACTAAGGTGAGCATGTGGATTTTACCCAACTCTTGAAGGTGATGGTCGAGCGTGACGCTTCAGATCTCTTTATCACCGCCGGCGCACAACCCAGCATCAAAGTGGACGGCACCCTCAAGCCACTCACACGCGATCCGCTGACCGCGCGCCAGGCCCGTTCGCTGACCTACAGCACGATGAACGACGCGCAGCAAAGTGAGTTTGAAAGCTCCCACGAATGCAACTACGCCATCAGCGCACCCAGTATTGGACGTTTCCGGGTTAGCGCCTTTTTTCAGCGCAACTCACCCGGCATGGTGCTACGCCGTATTAAAAACGAAATCCCCTCGCTGGAGGAGCTAAATCTCCCCCCGGTACTCAAGGACCTGTCGATGGCCAAGCGCGGTCTGATACTGGTCGTCGGCGGCACCAGCACCGGTAAGTCCACCACGTTAGCCTCGATGATCGACTACCGCAATGAAAACAGCAAAGGTCATATCATCTGCATCGAGGACCCCATCGAGTTTATCCACGACCACAAAAAATGCATTATCACCCAGCGTGAAGTGGGTATCGACACCGAGGATTTCGGTACCGCGCTGAAGAACACCCTGCGTCAGGCACCCGATGTCATCTTGATGGGTGAGATTCGCAGCAAGGACACCATGGGCTACGGCCTGCAATTTGCGGAAACCGGCCATCTCTGTCTCGCCACCCTGCACGCGAACAACGCGAACCAGGCACTGGACCGGATCATCAGCTTCTTCGGCCCCGAGCACCATGCCCAGATGTGGATGGATATGTCGCTGAACCTGAAAGCGATTGTTGCCCAGCAGCTGGTGCCCACGGTCGATGGCAAGGGCCGGGTTGCGGCCATTGAAGTTCTGCTAAATACCCCGCTGGCTTCAGACCTGATCCGCAAAGGAAATGTTCATGAGCTAAAAGAGCTCATGAAGAAATCAAACAATGCCGGTATGCAGACCTTCGACCAATCGCTGTTCTATCTGTTCGAAGCGGGACGAATCACCTACGAAGACGCACTGGCCCATGCCGATTCGGCCAACGACCTGCGCCTGATGATCAAGCTCTCCGCCGAAGCCAACCCCGAGCTGCAGCAGCGCATCAAAAACACCAAAGAAGACGGCGACATGTTCTTCCTGCAAGAGGAAGACGAAGGCTATCTCGATTTTTAGATGCGTGAACGATCGAGGGGTTAACGCCCCTGCGGTACCCTGCAGGTAATAGCGTGCCGGCCATACCCTGCCGGTAATAACCGGGCGATCGTCGAAACAACGCTGTGGCGTAGAAGATGTAGAAGATAAGGCGGCCGCGGGTACACCGAAGCCGCATTACTTTCGTTACCGCGTGTACACCACGCGCCCCTTCAACAGCGAACACGTCACCTGTCCGGTTAAGGCGGCATCCATAAACGGCGAATTCAGGCCTTTAGAGCGTGTCGTCGCTTGCGTTAACGACCATTGCGCCTGCGGGTCGAAAATACAAATATCGGCACTGACGCCCACCGAAAGATGCCCCAGATCCAGCCCCAACACCGCGGCTGGGCCTGCTGTCAGCTTACGGATAGCCTCATCCAGTGTCAGCACGTTGTCCTCGACCAGACGTAACGTCAGGGGCAACAAGGTTTCCAGACCGATCATGCCTGGCTCGGTCGACGCGAAAGGCGCTTCTTTGGCCGCCGCATCCTGTGGTTGATGGTCGGAACAGATCGCGGTGATCACGCCGCTAGCTAACCCTTCTCGCAACCCGGCCATATCGCAACGGTCACGCAGCGGCGGATCCAGATGATAATCACTGCTGAAACCATCCAGGTCCTCATCACAGAGAAACAGATAGGGGATGGCGACATCGGCCGTCACAGCAACCCCGCGCTGCTGCGCATCGCGCACCAGTTGAACAGAGCGCTGTGCCGATAGCTGACACAGATGCAGCCGCACGCCGGTCTGCTCGGCCAGCAGCAGACAACGCGCAACGTCCAAGGTTTCGGCCGTTTCGGGGATACCTGGCAGCCCGAGGCGGGTACAGGTAATACCGTCATGCGCGCAGCCACCTGCCGTCAAATCGGCATCCTTGGCGTGCAGCATCAGCAGCACGTCAAACGTTGCCGCATATTCCATACACCGCATCAACGTTTGTGTACTGGCAATGGGGTGACGAGCATTCGCCAACGCCACACAACCCGCTTCCTGCAGCGCCACCATATTACTCAGCTGGCCACCCTCGAGCCCCCGGGTTAAAGCCCCCAATGGCAGCACGCGGGCAAGGCCTACCTGATCCGCCTTGTCCTGAATCAGGCGTGCCACGGCAGTGCTGTCCAGCACCGGTAAGGTACTCGGCGGGCAACACAACGTCGTAACCCCACCGGCCACCGCAGCGGCGGATTCACTGGCGATGGTCCCTTTACGGGTATCCCCTGGCTCACGTAAATGGGCCTGTAAATCGATCAGGCCAGGGCAGACGATCTGCCCGCTGGCGTCGATAACCTGATCCGCGACAAACCCTGCCGGCGACGAACCCAAGGCAACAATTTTACCGGCGCTGATATAGAGATCCTGATGCGCATCAAGCTGATTGGCCGGATCGATAACACGGCCACCCGTGATTTGAATCTTCATCTGTAGCCCTTCTCTATCTAACCGTTTCAGCCAAGGCGGCAGCCTGACGCGTCTGCCCACTCATCGCCATGGACATGACCGCCATGCGCACGGCGATCCCATACCCTACCTGCTTGAGAATCAGCGACTGACAGCCGTCAGCCACCTCCGACTCGATCTCGACACCCCGATTAATCGGCCCGGGATGCATAACAATCGCGTCGGGGTGTGCCAATTTCAAACGCTCGCGGGTCAGGCCATACAGCGAATAAAATTCACTCTGACTGGGCAGGAAGGCGCTGGACATTCGCTCCAGCTGCAGGCGTAACATAATCACCACGTCAACATCTTTCAATCCCTGCGCCAGATCGAAATACACCTTCACGCCCAACGCCTCAAGGCCGCGCGGCAGTAATGTCTTCGGCGCGATAACCCGGATCTCCCCGGCACCCAGGGCACGTAAAGCATGAATTTCAGAACGCGCCACCCGCGAATGCAGAATATCGCCGACAATCGCCACTTTCAGCGCCGAAAAATCGCCTTTGTGACGATGGATCGTCAACATATCCAGCATGCCCTGGGTGGGATGTGCGTGGCGCCCGTCTCCGGCATTGATAATGGCGACATCCGGGGTCACATGCTGGGCGATGAAATGGGCGGCACCGCTATCGTGATGGCGCACCACAAACATATCGCTGGCCATCGCCTGTAAGTTTTGCAAGGTATCTTTGAGGGTTTCACCTTTCTTCGCCGAGGAGGTACCGATATCCAGATTCAGCACGTCCGCCGACAGACGCTTGGCGGCTAGCTCGAAGGTACTGCGGGTACGGGTGCTGTTCTCGAAGAACAGGTTAACCACCGTCTTGCCCCGCAGCAACGGAACCTTCTTGACCGACTGGCTATTCATATCCACAAATGAGTCAGCCGTGGTCAGGATTTCGCGCAACAGCTCGCGACTGGCACCTTCGGTCGTCAGGAAATGGCGCAACTCTCCGCCAGCGGTGAGCTGAAGCTGGGTTGGATCTGTCAACTTTGTCATTGATGGGGATTCCACAGGCGGCACTCCGGACTCGGAGTGGATTTACGGGCAAAAAAAACGGGGGGGATGCTCACGGCTTACGCTGCTCCAGCGTCAAATGCAGCGGATCGGGCCCGCAGAGTTTGATTTGCTGACCCGGTGCCAGCGTCAGGGTCATACCCACCACGTCGGCGCGGATCGGCAACTCGTGCGCCTCCAGATCCAATAAGGCGACCAGCGTCACCGACGCGGGGCGACCATAATCAAACAATTCATTGAGTGCGGCGCGAATGGTCCGGCCCGACATAATCACATCGTCGATAAGGACCACATGCCGATCTTCGGTCGTGAAGGGTAAATTCGACGGCATCACCTTGGGGTTCATCCCTACGCGGGTGAAATCGTCCCGGTAAAAACTGATATCCAAAATACCCAACGCCGATTCGACACCCAGCTGCTTATGCAGTTTTTCAGCCAACCAGACGCCGCCGGTACGAATACCCACCAAGACCGGATCGTTAATATTACGCGTCTGTAAATAGCGCTGCAGCCGCTCTGCCATCACACTCAGCTGCGCATGGACATCGATCGATTCGGGCATAACTAGCGTTCCTTCAATTTGTCTAAGCTTAAACAATGTTCTGCTTCCCGAAACCAGCTTTCCAGGATCAGTTGTGCCGCGACCCCATCAACCGAATGCGCCTTGAAATCCGCCCGGCCACCCCGATCGAGGTGATAGCCTTTGGCCTCATGACTGGTTAGACGCTCATCGGTCAAATAACAGGGGCGCTGAAAACGCTCGTGCAACCGATTGGCAAACTTTCGCGCTCGGTACGACATTTCGCAGAGGCTGCCGTCCATATTCAGCGGCAAACCCACAACAACCGTGGCCGGCTGCCACTCGTCGAACAACCGCTCCAGCGCGACCCAGTCCGGTACGCCATCGTTGGCACGAATGGGAGCAAGGGGAGAGGCGCTTTCGGTGACAGACTGCCCGACGGCAACCCCGATTCGGGATGTGCCAAAATCAAATGCGAGTATCAACGTTCTGTTAGCTCCGTCATGGGCGTTTGGTTAGCGGTTCGGCGTTGGTGTTGTCGTCCACTACGGCGTGGAAAGTATGCGGGAGGAATCAGATCAGGGACAGCCATAACAGGCATCAACCATGCCCCATCTGCGAGCTAATCAGATCCAGATTAACCCCTAGTTTGGCCGCCGCAGCGCGCAATCGGTCTGACGCCTCGGTCGCAAACAGAATATCCGCATCGGCGGGACAACTCAGCCAGGTATTGCTCAAAATTTCCTGCTCTAACTGACCCGCGCCCCATCCGGCATAACCCAATGCGATAAGATAGCGTTCCGGTCCTTCACCGCGGGCGATGGCTTCAAGAATATCGAGCGAGGTGGTCAGATGCAGCTCAGGGTGTATTTCATGCGTCGACAACCAGGGTTTGGCTGAAGGGCTATGCAGGACAAAACCTCGCTCGCCCTGAACCGGTCCACCGGCATAGACCGGCATGGTGGGCTGGGCTAGGGCCAGCGTATCCATATCCAGATGGGCAAGAATCTCCTTCAGCGAGAGATCCAACGGACGATTGATAACCAGCCCCATCGCGCCTTCACGGCTGTGATCGCAAATATAGGTCAGCGTCTGCGAGAAGTTCTGATCCGCCATCTGCGGCATGGAGATCAGAAAATGGTTACACAGATCGATGTCAGGGCGTTCGGGTAACATAGCGTGTCTAAACATTCCTCATTCGTTATTGATCAGGTCACATAATTAACAGGCTCTCCCATTCTACCCTGCAAGATGCCCTCTGTCCTCCTGTAGCGATCCGCGGCTGAGCCGTTTCAACCGCGACTCTTGCGACTGTCTCTCTAAAACAGAAGTCGTCAGGGCCATTAAATCACCCATTTATTGAGGTCGGACAACCGGGCGTCAACCTATGCATTAGATATCTAGCAACCTATGGCTAACCTCGGTTATGCTTTCCACTCTCAATACAGGGCCGTGCTTGAATGTCCAAAGTCAAGATACTCATCGTCGATGATGCCGCCTTTATCCGTGATATGGTACGCAAGACCTTACGTGCGCGCTTTCCAGGCCTTGACGTCGCGGAGGCGATCAATGGTCGCAAAGCACAGATTCAGCTTAGCAAAGATTCCTTTGATCTGATTTTGTGCGACTGGGAGATGCCCGAGATGTCGGGGATCGAGCTGCTACAATGGCTTCGAAAAGAGCAGCAAGACACGACGCCCTTCGTCATGGTTACCAGTCGCGGCGATAAAGCCAACGTTGTCGAAGCGATCCAGGCCGGCGTCACCGACTATATCGGCAAGCCTTTTTCCAGCGAAAAAATACTGGCCAAAGTCGTCAAAGTGCTGGGTAAGCGACACAACCTGCGCCAGCAGGAGGCGGTTCCGACGAACACCGGCAGGGTTGCAGACGGCTCCCTCGAAGCCCTGGGAAGCAAAAGAATTCCCGCCACGAAGCCTGCCGGCAAGCCGCAACAGCCAGCAGCCGCTGCCGCACCGATGGGCTCGCCGACCAAGCCCGCGGCATTGCCGAAACAGACTGTCGTGCGCGGCGCGGCCCATCTGCGCTTCGGGGATAACACCAATGCCAGCGTCATTAAATCTATCAGCCTAAAACAAATTTCGCTGATTTGCCGTACCCAGGACGGCTTGCCCGCTATTCTGGACAGCGTGGTGGTTGATCTGGATCAGAATGGCGACGGTCTGGACGTGGCCCGAATCAATGGCTATGTCCACCAATTACAGGCCAACGAAGCGACCATGGATTCCGCGCTGGTTAATGTCCTTGTTAGTATCGTCGATCAGGATCCGACCAAACTCACCTACCTTTCCCGCCTGATCGCCAAAGGCAGCACCTCGGGAGCCTACGTGCCCGGAGCATAACCTGCGAGCCGGTTATTCAGGCTCGCTATTTCCCGCTACGCCGGGCTCCGCAAACTGCTGTCGGAACGATGCCAACCCCTCTTGGACCAAGGCATAGGTGCGGTCGATATTCGCCGCGATATCACCCTCCAGCACCCCCAACCCGTCGAGAATCTCCCGCGCTTCAGCAAAGCCTTTATCGATACCGCCTCCGATTAAGCCAAGAAAATCGTCCACGTGTGCGATCAAGGCGTCATTCGGATGAACCTCCTGATAGCGACTAAACATCGCCGTCGTTAAACGGACAATCCGTTCCGCCGTTGCCTCGGGAGATACATCCAGCCCGCTCGCCTGCGATCGCTCTATGGCCTTCTCACCCAGGGTCGGTGCCAGCTCCTCATTAATGGCGTCAATGGCAGACCGCAATAACAGCGCCATCGGCTCATTACCGGCATTCAGGCTGATCCGCTGCTGCGCTTCCAGAATAGAGCGATTAAACGCCGCTTTGGTCGTAACCGCCTCGCTCGCAGCCGCTGCAGGATCGGCACGCGCAGGCGTTACGCCAGGGTCGGTAACGGGGGAGGACGCATCACGCGCGCCCTTAGCGCTACCCGAAGGCACCGCGGCCGGAATAGGCGCACCACCAGGGGGCCCGGTAGGAATAATAGCCATAGAGATATCCTCCACTGCCTACAGCAACACCCATTAAGTGTAGTCGGCGCAGACCGGAGAAGGCTTGGAAACGTAACACGAAAAAAGCCTTGCGGGACAGGCGCCGCTCAGCCGTTGATATCGAAGCGAGCTTTTTCAAACTTCCAGGTGCGGATGATTTCCACCAGATCGGCACGTTTACGCATCGCCGCAGGAAACGGTGCGTAGGGTGCCGCAAGGCGCACGATCCGTACGGCGGCATCATCCAACACTTTATGCCCGGATGATTTCAACACTTGCACCCGTTGCAGCTCACCCTCTGGGGTAATCACGACCAGCAGACGCAGACTACCGAACAGTTCGCGACGACGCGCCTCCTCGGGGTAATTCAGATTACCTACCCGCTCGACCTTGCGCCGCCAACTGTCCAGGTACGAGGCATCGAACGATTCCCGCGTTGACGCGGAATAGAGCCTGCGCACCCGCGGCTGACGCGAATTGAGTTCTTTATGTATATCCAGCCGTGCTTCAAGGGCGGCGATTTCGAGGCTGCGAGACACCAGTGACGATGCCAGACTGCCACTGGGAGGCGCACTCATATCCGGGCGTTCCTTGCGGGTTTCCTTGACCTCGACCGCTTTTTCTGCGGTCGTTTTCAGCACATCCAATGCGTCTTGATGCCGTGCGCTTGTCTGCCGCTCGGGCTGAGGCGCTTGCTGCTCCGATACGGCCGGTGTGGGCGTTGGGCTGACCACTTCCTGCACCATAAACGCCTGCTGCTGGGCCGCCAAGGGCTGTGCGTCATTGGTCTGGAACAGGGCTTTCTCGGTAGTGCTCAGCAGACGTTTATCATCCGCTTCGCCACTACCGACCTGATTATGCGATGCAATAAAGTCGGCGCGCTCCGGCGCGCTCTCGCTTTGGAACTGCGCGAGCGTCACCTCCAGCGTGCGGGACAGCGGCTGGGGCGTTTCTGCCTCAAACCCCACACCCAGAATAATAATCAGGTGCACCGCGACGGCGATAAACAGGGTAAAACCAAAGCGGTCAATCACGCTGACAGGCGAAACCTCAGGCGAGACGCCCTGCGCCCTCCTGTCCGGTTGTTGTCCATTTCCCGCTGCCAGCATGCCCTGCATCATTCCGCCTTGCTATAGACCGCGTCGTCGCGCAATCACATCCATCAACTGGCCGGCGATATCCAGCCCAAACTGATCTTCCAGCTCACGAATACAGGTCGGGCTGGTGACGTTAATTTCGGTCAGGTAGTCACCAATCACATCCAGCCCGACAAACAACAGACCCTTTTCTTTCAGCGCCGGGGCGACCTGCGCGCAAATCCAGCGATCACGCTCGGTGAGTAGACGCCCTTCACCGCGCCCACCGGCAGCCAGGTTGCCGCGGGTTTCACCGCCCGTCGGAATACGTGCCAACGCGTGAGACACCGGTTCGCCATCGACCATCAAGATGCGCTTGTCTCCGCTGACGATTTCAGGAATAAAACGCTGCGCCATGATCTGCTGCGCGCCATGCTCGGTCAGGGTTTCCAGAATAACCCCCAGATTAGGGTCGCCCTCCTTGACCCGGAAGATGGAAGTGCCGCCCATCCCATCCAACGGCTTAAAAATCACATCGCCGTGTTCCGCATAAAAGGCTTTTAACAGATCGGCGCGGCGGCTGACCAAGACCGGCGGGCAGCACTGGGGGAACTGGGTGGCAAACAGTTTTTCATTGCAGTCGCGCAGACTCTGAGGCTTATTGACGATCAGCGTGCCCTGCTGCTCGGCCTGCTCCAATAGATACGTGCTGTAAATAAACTCATTATCGAACGGAGGATCCTTGCGCATCAGGACAACATCCAGCTCAGCGAGTGGCCGCTGCTGATAGGCGTCGCGCTCGAACCAGTCGGACGGGTCACGCTTGACCCGTAACGGCGCCATACGTCCCATCGCGACGCCATCGCGGGAGTAGAGGTCGCTCTGCTCCATATAAAACAGCGACCAACCTCTGTCCTGCGCAGCCCATAACATCGCCATGGTGCTGTCTTTCTTATAATTGATCGCTTCGATCGGATCCATCACCACACCGATTTTCAAACTCATACCCACTCCCATCGAATTTTGGACCGCACTGCAACCGCAGGGGCGCTGTGACACCTGCCGCTAGTCTAGCAGAGGCAAACAAATAAATAGTGCGACATCGTTCATCACACCTCAGACGACCGTTCCGCGCCGCCGCGGGCCAGGGTCTCTTCCTGCTCCTGCTCCTGTTTCTGTTTCTATTCCTGTTCCTGTTCCTGTTCCTGTTCCTGGCCTAGCCTAGCCTAGCCTGTAGCCTGTAGCCTGTAGCCTGTAGCCTGTAGCCTGTAGCCTGTAGCCTGTAGCCTGTAGCCTGTAGCCTGTAGCCCGTTATTCAAGCTATATCACCCCAAAGGTAATGCGCGAGCGTCAGCACCGCCAACGGCGCCGTTTCCGTACGTAGCACCCGCGGACCCAGCAGCACCGGCACAAACCCCGCCGATTCAGCGGCATCGATCTCCTCATCACTCAAGCCGCCTTCCGGCCCGACCAGTATGGCCAGTCGGGTCGGTCGCAGGGCGGCCAACTCGGCAAACGGGCGCGCGGCATCCGGATGCAGGATCAACTTCAAATCGGCGTCAACGCTCGCAACCCAGTCCAGCAACGTCGTCGCGGGCGTCACGTCCGGTACCCGACTGCGGCCACATTGCTCACAGGCACTGATAGCGACCTGCTGTAGATGCTGCCGGCGTTTGGCCAGACGCTCGCCCTGCAGCCTGACTTCACAGCGCGCACTGAACAGGGGGGCTATTGCGCTGACGCCCAGTTCTGTGGCCTTCTGCACCGCAAATTCCATCCGCTCGCCCCGGGACAGACACTGCCCCAGCTCAACCGCCAAACCCGGGTCCGCCGCTACGTCCCGGCGCGCACCCAGGCGTGCCAGCACGGTTTTTTTTGTCACCTCGACCAATTCGGCACCGAACTCTCCGCCCTGACCATTAAACAGGGTGATCTGATCGCCGGGACGCATCCGTAACACTCGACCCAGGTGTTGCGCGGCAAACGCGCCCAGGACCAGGTCCTGATGCGCAGAGAGGGGCTGTGGATCAAAAACGCGGGGGATTCGCATACAAGGCCACCGATAATTCAAGAAGATAGTCGCAATAAAAACGACGGGGTAATAACGCAATCGGGACGCCTAGGCGCCCCGATTTGACAGCTACCGCACCGGAAGGCGAACACGCCGCCCTCGGGTGCCAGGCATGCTCGCGCCGACTAGATCCCGGCAGCGCTGCGCAACGCATCGGCCTTGTCGGTCCGCTCCCAGGTGAAATTGGCCTCTTCGCGACCAAAGTGACCGTAAGCCGCCGTTGCACGATAGATCGGGCGGCGCAGGTCCAGCATGTCAATCAGACCACCCGGACGCAAATCGAAATGTTCACGGATCAACTTGACGATCTTATCGTTCTCAATTTTACCGGTACCAAAGGTTTCAATACTGATCGACGTCGGTTCAGCAACCCCAATAGCGTAGGAAACCTGTACTTCACAACGGTCAGCCAGGCCCGCCGCGACGATGTTTTTCGCGACATAACGCCCTGCGTAAGCCGCAGAACGGTCGACCTTGGACGGATCCTTGCCGGAGAATGCACCGCCACCGTGACGGGCCATGCCACCGTAGGTATCCACAATGATTTTCCGTCCCGTCAGACCGCAATCACCCATCGGACCACCGATAATAAACTGCCCGGTTGGATTGATATGATACTTGGTGTCCGCGTGCAACCATTCGGCAGGCAACACATGCTGGATAATCTCTTCCAGCACCGCCTCACGTAGATCGGCTTGATCGAGATCTGGCGCATGCTGGGTAGACAGTACAACCGCATCGATGGCAACGGGCTTGCCATTCTCATAGCGCAACGAAACCTGCGATTTGGCGTCGGGGCGCAACCAGGGCAGCACGCCTTTTTTACGCAGCTGTGCCTGACGCTCCACCAGACGGTGGGCGTAATAAATCGGCGCCGGCATTAACACATCGGTTTCATTGGTGGCGTAACCAAACATCAGGCCCTGATCGCCGGCCCCCAGGTCCTTGTTTTTCGCTTCATCGACGCCCATGGCAATATCGACCGACTGCTTGCCGATCGCATTCAGGACCGCGCAGGATGCACCGTCGAAACCCACATCGGAACTGTTGTAGCCGATATCGAGAATAACATTACGGACGATATCTTCCAGGTCGACGTAGGTCGAGGTCCGCACCTCACCGGCGATAACCACCATGCCGGTCTTGACCATGGTTTCCACGGCAACCCGTGAGTGCGGATCATCTTTGAGAATAGCGTCGAGGATGGCGTCGGAGATCTGATCGGCCATTTTATCGGGATGACCTTCCGATACCGATTCAGACGTAAAAATGGAATATGTGCTCATAGCAGCGATTGCCTTAATAATTGAATGTTCAGGACAGTGACTTAATTACCAAGCAACTGAGTCAGTTGATGACGCCCAGCAACGGCGTCTGCCTGATAAAAGGGGGTGGAATTCGCGGCCCGTTATGGGCAAACGCCGCCACCCGACAAAAATCAGGTGCCATAGAATAACGGCAATTTTGCCGTTTCGCATGTTTTTTAGGCCGGCCGAACCTGAAAAATCAGCGCTGATGCATGAAATCTATTCAGATTGACGATTTTTCACGCAACAAATTTGAAGCGAAGAGAGGAGTGCGAGAGAATACGCGTCTTATTTTTCAGTCAGCAGTGTCCGCGCTGTTGTTACGCCAGTGTTACGCCAGGAGTTTCGCTCAACATGACCGCTCGCAGAGAACTAGCCAACGCCATTCGCGCATTAAGTATGGATGCTGTACAGCGTGCTAAATCCGGCCAC
>JBFGZS010000054.1:0-31891 GCA_041586615.1 Motiliproteus sp.
ACCCTTACAAGGTGGATGTCGGGAGTTCGATCCTCTCCACGCCCACCACCGCTGCGGAGCGGTAGTTCAGTTGGTTAGAATACCGGCCTGTCACGCCGGGGGTCGCGGGTTCGAGTCCCGTCCGTTCCGCCACTTCTTTGTTACGTTTATCTCTATAACACCATCTAGCACCATATAACCCCTTCTCACTCCCTGAAATCCCCCCCTGTTGTTGCCATTTCAGCACCGGTGCTCCACACGATATACCCCCTTTTTCGTGTTAGTACGCTGTGCGGTTCCTGGTATGCGCGTTATGGCTGTCGATACCCTGTCTTGCTGTCGATGCCCTATCGTTCTGCCGATAAATAGTCTTAACGGTTGCTGTGATTGTTTGCTGACGTATCAGTTGCTATCGTGGTGGTCTTTCGTGCTTTTTCCTGCCTGCGGGTGCTCCGTTACGGCAAACGGCGGTGTATTGTGTGAGACGTACCGCTAAGGGTTGTGGTCGGGCATTCGCATGGTAAATTAGGGCATAATAAGGCACGGTGAAAACAGGAGATGTAATTTGGCACAGGGCTATGATCTGATCGGTGATGTGCACGGTTGTGCCGTGACGTTAGAGCATCTGCTGCATAAGCTGGGCTATCGGTTAATGGATGGTGCGTATCGGCATGCAGAGCGTCAGGCAATTTTTATTGGTGATATCGTCGATCGGGGACCGCATATTCGTGAAGCCCTGCACCTGGTGCGTAACATGGTCGAGTGTGGCGCCGCACAGATGGTGCTGGGGAATCATGAATACAACTGTCTTGCATATCTGACACCGGGACGGGCTGGTTCCGGACGAGAATATTTGCGTGAACACAATCGCCGCCATGATCGGTTAATACACGAGACATTAACCCAGTTTTCCGACTATCCGGATGAATGGCAGAGCTTTTTGGATTGGTTTCGAGAAATTCCCATTTATCTCGAGATCGATGGATTTCGTGTGATTCATGCCTGCTGGGATGACGCCCTGATCAATGAGCTAAAAGCCCGCAATATTAATGATCTGCGCGATCTTGAATTCCTGCACCGCTCGGTGGAGCGGGGCTGTTTCGAGTGGCAGGCGATGGATCGTTTGTTGCGCGGGACTAATATGCCGTTACCGAATAACGAAGAGATGGTCAGTGATGATGGTTATCGTCGGCACACCTATCGGACTAAATTTTGGTCTGTTGACCCACAGCAGCACGGCGATCTGGTTTTTCAGCCCGATCCGCTGCCTGAACATCTGGCTGAACAGGTGTTGAGTGAAGACGATCGGGACCGGGTCATGCACTATGGCAGCGATCAGCCACCACTGTTTATCGGCCATTATTGGCGTGAGGGGGTCCCGACACCGATCACCGATAACATCGCCTGCATCGATTACAGTGCGGTTAAATACGGAAAGCTGGTGGCGTATCGCATGGATGGCGAGCGGCGCTTGGACCCGGCAAAGTTTGTCTGGGTCGATGTCGAAAATCTGGCAGATATACCAGGAGAATAAACGTGCAGTTAAAAGTACTGGATCTGCCGCCGGAACAGGATCTTCGCGAATTTACCGGTTTTCTCTGGAAAAATCGTATCGCTCATCGCGTGACTCATCAACAGGAACGTCAACAGCTCTGGTTGCGAGACCCGGCGGATGTGGACTTTGTGCTTACGCAGTTTCAGCGCTGGATTGAAGACGGTGATCTGAGTGCGGATGCCTCACCCGCACGTCAAACGCATACTGCGCCCAGGTTTGTTTTTTGGTTGCGGCGAGCGCCGGTAACCCTCGTTCTGATTGTCGTGAGTGTGCTTCTTACGCTGCTCACCAGTTTTGGCAACAATCTGCAGTGGTTGCATTGGTTTACCTTTGTCGACTTCAATTTTCAAGGTCGGACGCTGTTGTTTCAGAGTCTCGAAACACTGGTGCGCAGCGGCGAGTGGTGGCGCTGGCTGACCCCGATTTTTTTGCACTTTAGTTTATTGCATCTGGTTTTTAACCTGCTTTGGACCTGGGAGCTGGGCCGGCGGGTTGAGCTGTTGCAGGGCAGGGCTGTTCTTATCACGCTGGTAGTTCTGTTGGGTGTCGTCTCAAACCTAGGCCAGTTTATGATGACCGGCCCGATGTTTGGCGGCCTTTCTGGCGTTATCTTTGGATTAATGGGTTACACCTGGTTATGGGATCGGATTGGGCGCACGCCACGTTTCGGTATGTCGCAGTCGCTGATGGTGTTTATGCTGGTCTGGCTGCTCCTGGGGATATCCGGCATACTCGAAAGCTTTGGCTTCGGTTCTATCGCCAATACGGCGCATCTGGCCGGTTTGTTGGCGGGTCTGGCGGCGGTGCCGCTGGTGATCCTGGTTCAGCGGCTTCGTGGCCAGCAATAAGTGACCAGCAATAAAAGGCAGGTGAGCCAGCGGCGCGTCAATGTTAAGTAGCGTACCGCTGTGTGCGCTGAGAATATGATGGAAAAGCAGGGCATAGGGTTCAGGTAATCACAGCGCCGCTGTTTCTCGTCTCTGTACTATCAATTTGGGTAAGCAATTATGACCTATGAAGAACTTCTTGGATCCATGACACCTGAAATTCACGCGGCGATGAAGCTTGCGGTCGAGATCGGCAAGTGGCCCAATGGCGTACGGCTCCGCGATGAGGAGCGCGAGGCCTGTATGCAGGCCGTGATCGGTTACGATCTTGAGAATCTTCCCGTTAATGAGCGGGTCGGGTTTATTGACCGGACCAAGAAAGATGGAACCCAGCACAGCCCCAGTCAGTCGACCGAAGACATTATCAAAATTCTGCATAGCTGAAGGAAACGTTGTCAATGAGTGAAGCGGGTATGGGCTTGCTGGCCCAAGGGGCGTTGCGTAAAATGGAGGCCGACGCTGGCGATCCGGTGCAATACCGGCTGGTCGTGGGGGATGAGCGGATCGCCTTAAACCCCTTGCTGGGTAAGCCTGTGCGGCTGGTCTATAAGGGCCTTATTAATTGCACCCATTGTGGCCGAAAAACCAACAAGTCCTTTAATCAGGGCTACTGCTATCCCTGTTTTCGTGCATTGCCACAATGTGATCGCTGCATCATGAGTCCCGAATTGTGCCATATCGCGGCGGGCACCTGCCGCGATGCCGAATGGGGGGAAACGCACTGTCAGCAGGATCATATTGTTTATCTGGCGAATTCATCCGGTGTGAAAGTCGGTATTACGCGCCAGGTGCCAACCCGCTGGATCGACCAGGGTGCGGTGCAGGCTCTGCCGATCTTTCGTGTCGCAACGCGCATGCAATCGGGATTGCTGGAGGACGTTCTGCGCGAGCATATCAGCGATCGAACGAATTGGCGGACCATGCTCAAGGGGCAGGTAGCAACCCTCGACCTGAAAGCGGAGCGAGATCGACTGCTAGAACTTTGCCAGCCCGCTATTAGTCATCTGCAAGCCGAGTATGGTTTGCAGGCGATTCAGCCGCTCGATGCATCCGCGCACGAATTTAGTTACCCGGTATTGAACTTTCCCGTCAAAGTGAGTACTCATAACCTGGATAAGCAGCCCGAAGTCAGTGGCGTGCTACAAGGGATCAAAGGTCAGTACCTGATTCTGGATAGCGGCGTGATTAATATCCGTAAATTTACCGCCTATCAGGTTGAGTTTTTCGCCTGATTTGAATCGACACCGTCCAACAGCCCGCCACCGGCCCTTGGTGGTTCGGCAGATTGAGAGATTATGAGCCAAGATAACCCCAGAACGATTTACCTGAAAGATTACCGCGTTCCCGCGTTTTTGATCGATCGTACGGAGCTGCATTTTGAATTGGGCGAGAAGGCGACCTTGGTGAAGTCGCGACTTTCGATGCGACGCAACCCGGCTTGCGAACATCAGGATGCGCCGTTGTGCTTGCATGGCGATGATTTACAGCTGAGACGGCTGGTCCTCGATGGCGTGACGCAGACCGGGGATCAGTACCTGCATGACAAAGAAGGGCTGACCCTGCACAACGTGCCTGTTCAGTTCGTCGTCGAATGCGTCACCCTACTTAAGCCGCAGGACAACAGTTCGCTGGAGGGACTGTATCGTTCTAATGGTATGTTCTGTACCCAATGTGAGGCAGAAGGGTTTCGCAAGATCACCTTCTACCTGGATCGACCCGATGTGATGTCGGTCTTTACCACCACCCTGGTCGCTGACCGCACCCGTTATCCGGTGCTGTTATCCAACGGTAATTTGGCCGATCAGGGCGAGCTGGATGACGGGCGGCACTGGACGACCTGGGAGGACCCTTTTCCCAAGCCGGCTTATCTGTTTGCACTGATTGCCGGTGATCTGCAGCGGGTTGAAGACCGTTTTACGACGCGCTCGGGCCGGGACGTGGCGTTGCACCTGTATGTTGAAGCGCAGAATCTGCATAAATGCGAGCATGCCCTCGATTCTCTCAAGCGCGCCATGACCTGGGATGAGCAGAACTACGGGCGTGAGTACGACCTGGACCTGTTTATGATCGTCGCGGTTGACCATTTCAATATGGGGGCCATGGAAAATAAAGGGCTGAATATTTTCAACTCGTCTTGTGTGCTGGCGAACCCTGACACCACGACCGATGCCGCTTTTCAGCGTATCGAAGGGATCGTCGCCCACGAATATTTCCATAACTGGTCGGGCAACCGGGTTACCTGTCGAGACTGGTTTCAGTTAAGCCTGAAAGAAGGCTTTACCGTCTTCCGCGATGCGACGTTCTCTGCCGATATGGGGTCTGCCACCGTCAAGCGGATCGAGGATGTTAACCTGTTGCGTACCGCCCAGTTTGCCGAAGATGCGGGTCCAATGGCGCACCCGGTTAGGCCGCCGTCGTTTATCGAAATTTCCAACTTTTATACCCTGACCGTGTATGAGAAAGGAGCCGAAGTCGTACGTATGCTGCATACCTTGTTGGGCGCAGCGGCGTTCCGGCGTGGTTCCGATCTCTACTTTGACCGTTTTGATGGCCAGGCGGTCACCACCGATGACTTTGTTGCCTGTATGGAAGAGGTTGCGGGTCTTGATCTGACGCAGTTCAAACGCTGGTATACCCAGGCCGGTACGCCATGCATCGACGCTGAGGACCATTACGATGCCGAGAGTGGACGCTATACCTTAACGCTACGTCAGCATTGTCCAGCGACGCCGGGGCAGGCGAATGATAAGCCGTTCTATATCCCGGTGGTGTTCGGGCTGCTGGATGCTGAGGGTAACGAGATAGCGTTACCGGCCGGTGTCGATTCGACGCTGACATTCAGCGAATCGGAGCAGTGCTTTGTTTTTGACGGGTTGACAGAAAAGCCGATACCATCATTGCTGCGGGGGTTTTCTGCACCGGTCAAGCTTACGTTCCCGTATAGCCGTGACGAATTGATGTTTTTGATGAGTCACGACAGTGATGGCTTCAACCGTTGGGAAGCCGGGCAACGCTTGGCGGTCGATATACTGCAAGAACTTGTCAAAGCCCGCGCAGCCGGCCAGGCCCTGTCGCTGGATGGACGTTTGGTTGAGGCCTTCCGGCATGTGCTGCGCGACGAGCAGCTGGATCCGGCCATGGTGGCCAAGGTCGTGACGTTACCGAGCGAAAGCTACTTGAGCGAGCTGTCCGCACGGATCGATGTCGAAGGTATACATGCGGCCCGTGAATTTGTGCGTTTGGAATTGGCCAGGCAGCTTTATCCTGAATTCCTGGCCGCCTATCAGCGCAATACCCGGGTTGAGCCGTATCGGTTCGAGGCCGAGGCGTTGGCGTGCAGGAGCCTGAAAAATATCTGTCTGGCCTATCTGCTGGTTTCCGCAGATCCTGAGGGCCTGTCGTTGGTTGAAACGCAGTTCTATGCAGCCGATAATATGACCGATCGTCAGGCAGCGCTGAGTGCACTGGTGAATGACGGGGTGCAGGCGTCGGCCGAACGAGCCTTGGCAGACTTTTATCAAGCCTGGCAGCACGATGCTCTGGTGGTTAATCAGTGGTTTAGTGTTCAGGCGTGTGCGCCGCAGGCGCAGACGCTGGATCGGGTAGTGCAATTGATGCAGCATGCTGATTTCGATCTGGGCAACCCCAACCGGGTGCGCGCGCTTATCGGTGCGTTTGCCAATCAGAATGCGGTACAGTTTCATCGCCCCGATGGCGCCGGCTACCGCTTTCTGGCCGATCGTATTATCGAGCTGAATTTGCGCAATCCGCAAATTGCATCACGGTTGTTGACCCCGCTGACACGTTGGCGTAAATATGATGCAGAGCGCCAGCGTTTAATGCGTGCTGAATTGGAGCGGATTCAGCGACAGGATAGCCTGTCCAAGGATGTGTTTGAGGTTGTTAGCAAAAGCCTGGCGGATCTTTGAGGTGCGTTAAGCATGGCATAAAGCAGTACGCGTAATAGCGCTTGCGGTAGGGCGAATTGGTCTTTAGTTATATGGTGGCAGGCCGCTAGGGACGCTACTCTTGACGAGACCGATAGCGCTACCAGGGCTCGGACGTTCGCATGGCTCCAATGGACACCGCCAATCAACCAACAACAATGGCGGGATTGGCGTGAGACGAACACACACAGTTGTCGCGACAGGCGGCCTGTGCAAAGAACTCGATTTGTGGAAATAGCGCAGACTTGAGGATCGGAGACAGGGCGTTTGTCAGAGTAATCATGAGAAAAAGGGTCTAATCGATGGAAAAATTTCTGGCCGCGGGTGATAAATATGACATCCAGCAAAAATATCGACGTTTTCAACGCTACTACAGTCAGGGTCAGCAGGCGCAGGATAATCTAAAGCGTGCTAAAGCGAGCCGTATCTGGATATTGGGCGTGGCGGCACTGTTTTTTGCTATGCATTCCGACTTCTTTATGGGAATCGGCTTCAGTGTCATTATCGTTTATGTTTACCAGATTCTTAATGCGGCGGTCGAAAAGGCTCAGGTTGACGATGAGCTGGAAGACCTTGAGCGTGGCTTTAAGAAAAAGGGCGTGAAGCTGGAAGACGCGACAGCATTTTTTCACAATGACGACAAGCTCGAGCAACCGCTTAATCTGATGGATGATGCCGTTTACCAATAAGTTAATGCGTCACCGTCGACGCAGACAGGTTTATCGGTCGTGAAGCGCGAGTTTCGCGGTATCAGCAGGCGCGCTCAGCGCCTGCTTAAATTGCCCGAAGGGGTTAATGTCGATTTTAAGCGCGACCTCAGCGGTATCAAAGGTCGTTCGCTGGTTTCTTTTGCTAACAGTAGCCAGGGTGGCGCCATCCTGATTGGCGTGGATGAATTTACCCGCACCGATGGTGTCCAGCGTGGACAGGTTGTTGGCTGCCCCGTCGATGACCCCGCCCGCATGGGGATTATCAATAAAGCCACCGGCTGCATTCCGTCCGTTGAAATCGATATCTTTGTCGAAAATCTTGGTGCCTGTCCCTTTCTACGGATTGAAATTCCCAGTGGCCGCAACAAGCCTTATTCCACGCCTCGCGGCGAATATACCATTCGTGCCGATGGGCGTGGTCGGGCCATGTTCCCTGAAGAGTTACTCAACATTTTTATGGACCGAGAGGGTGAGCAGTTTATCTCTCGCTTTCGTAACGCGGTGTATCAGCTGGAAAACAAGATAGGCTTTATCAACGAAGCACTGAACGATGGCTTGGATCGGGTTGGGGGGCATATCAGCGGGTTAGATCAGCAGATACAAAGTACGCTGGAAAATATGGAAAGCAGTACCCGCTCTCTGGAACAAAACTCGGTGGAGTTGTTACAGGTCTTGCGTGAGGCCAACCAGTATATCGAGCAGTTGCGCCAGTTGGTTTTGCAAAATGACAGCCATGAAAACGCGGAGGCCGTTGTTCGGCTGCAGCAGACGGTCATGTTGCTGGCTAGATTACTCAAACGCAATGCCCGCAAAACCTGAATGTTTTACGCCGATAGACGGACCGGATAGAATAACCGCGTCGATCTGGATAGAATGCCCGCACAGACTTACAAGTCCATTATCGTCATAGCCCGGGTGGCTTGTTGGCCCGGCTGTTGACTTTAATGAATAGTTGACCTTAATGAATAGTTGACCTTAATGAATAGTTGACCCCATTAAATAGTTGACCCCATTAAATAATAGCGAGAGAGAATAGGATGCTCTGGTATAAAGTATTCCATATTTTGACGATGACCAGCTGGATGGCGGGGATCTTCTATCTGCCCCGAATATTTGTCCATTACGCAGAAGGCCGTGCACAGGGCCAAGATGTCGTTCGTTTGGCGATAATGGCCCGCAAACTGTATAGCTTTATGTCACTGATGGCACTGTTTACCCTGGCGCTGGGCATGTGGCTTTGGCTGGGTTACGGCTATGTCGGCGGCTGGATTCATGCCAAACTTTTCTTCGTGCTGTTGTTGCTGGGTTATCACGGTGTGTGCTGGCGCTATGTAAAGCAGATCGAAGCAGGATCATTGGTGCGCAGCGGTAAATATTTCCGGCTGTTTAATGAGGTGCCATTGTTTATTTTTGTTCCGATTCTGATCTTTGTTGTCATCAAGCCGTTTTAACACGTTTTTATGTGCCGGCTTGATAGCAGGCATTAGATTGGTCGCAAGTACGGATTCGCCGCGTTGATTGCGGCGTCCTCGCCCCTACTGTAGCTACCTTTAGCGATGGCTAAAGCGCTGCTAGCATCACCTCTGCTGAGCTGACCTCAAAGGTCTTCGGGGCTTCAATCTTCAGCTGTGACACAACCCCGTCCTCAATAATCATGGCGTAACGGCAGGACCTTGTCCCGCCGAAATCGCCGGTTTCCAAACTCAACCCCATGGCGCGGGTCAGTGCCCCGCCGCCGTCGGCGAGCATCGTAATCTGTTGCGCATTTTGGCTTTCTCCCCAGGCCCGCATAACAAAGGCGTCATTCACGGCGAGGCAGGCGATCATATCGACGCCTTGCGCCTTGATATCATCAGCCAGTACGACGTAGCCGGGCAGGTGGGCCTGTGAGCAGGTCGGGGTAAATGCACCCGGTACCGCAAACAACACCACCTTCTTGCCAGCAAAGAGCTGGCTGGCCGCGAGTGTTTGGTCCTGGTCACCGGATGCCACGGTGATATTTACGGATGGTATAGGGTCACCGACTTTAATCATCATCTTGATCTTCCTTCATTCGTTTAACGAAACACTCAGCCTATTAACCTGTCGGACAAATAGGTTCCCTAGCTCTTTTGTCCGTCGCTCCTGAAATCTGACGCATTCTTGCGTCGTCTATTAACCCAGCGGATGAATAGACGTATTTCCCTAACAGCATAGCAGGGAATCAGTAGCGGTTTTATGGCAAGGGCCTTGTCCTGAGGTACGTCAGCGGATGTTCAATCGCTTCGAGCTAATCCTAGATGGCGGTCTGGGCTCGCAGTTTCTTTCGTTTGCCGCGTGGCACAGCCCGGTTTTGCTGTTTGGAATCTCGGCCCTGGATGCAGAGACAGGCAAGCCCTGCTAGCGTGCAGCATCAATAATCAGTAATGGATGGCCACATTGCCGCCACATTGCCGTTGCTATATTGCCGTTATTCACTATGGGGTGAGGGTATGGATTTAACCAGGTTGGTTGCATTGTTGTCGTCGCTGCTACTGTTGGCCGGTTGTAGCGGCCTTGGTTACCGTGGCTCTGCCGTGCTGGAGGGCTTGGCGCCAGAGTGTCGCGCTATTTTTATCGAGATGCAGCAGCGCATCGACAGGGAGTCCGTCGCCGACCCGCGTGTCTGGCCGTTGCGGGATTTTCCGTATCTTGGTAGTGATCGCCTGCACGGGGAATTGGCTAAGGAGGTGGGCGATGATTCGGAGCGCCGGGACGCGTTGCGACAGCGGCTCTTTGCCTTGGGCGCGCAGGCGCGCGGCGTAGCCTTAGATCAGCTTCGGCATGGTTTTAATGCGGTTGAGCGGCAGTTGATCGAGCGCTGTATCAACACGAAGGCGCAACACGATAGCGCGCGGCCCGAGTTTTTCGCGCGAATAATCGAGCAGGCGTCGGTGCCGGATGAGTATGTGACCTGGCAGCGGGTACTTGGCTTATATCCGCTGACGGCGCCCTTCGTGCTACACCGCCTGCGTGTATGGCAGCAACGCTGGCTTGAGGTCTTTCAGGAACCCGCTGAGAATGATGTTGAGCGTACCTATATACCATACCGGGGTGATGTTGCCCCGCTGCCCGCTGTCACAATCGCGGCGTGGGTTGACCGGGCTGTGGCCAATAATGCTCTTGGCTTGCCGGAACTGAGTGCCGAGGCGTTAGACCGGTTGTTCCGCCAATTCGCACCGCAGTGGCGGATTGGACAGGGGGTCGGCGCGCGATCTCCTCGTTCAGATTATCTGGGAAGGCCCTACTGGCTCGAATCCGGTATGCCGTCGGTCGATGTCGATGATCCGGTGAGCTATCGGCAGGTCAGTTATAGCCGTTTTGCCGGTCGTTGGTTGCTACAACTGAATTATGTGATTTGGTTTAGCGAGCGCCTAGCAACGACCCGCCCCGACATCTTTGCCGGTCGGCTGGATGGTTTGATTTGGCGCGTGACGCTGGGCGCGCAGGGGCGAGTCCTGAGCTATGATGCGATTCATACCTGTGGCTGTTATCACATGTTGTTCCCGGTCGTCGGACAATGGTCGTTGAAAGCGTTGGATCCTGACATCGAGCAGCCCTTGATTGTCCCTGTCGAGTCGGGCATCTCGGGTGCCATGGCCGTTAGTCTCAAAGCATCATTGCACCATATTTTTGCCGTGAGTCCTGTCGAACGGATGCCTGTTAATGTGCGTCTTCCTATACGGTATCGGCTTACGCCTTACGCGTCCTTGCTGCGGTTACCCGCAGGCAAGGCGGTTCGAAGTCTGTTTGATGCCAAGGGGCTGGTGCCGGGGACCGAGCGTCTTGAGCGCTGGTTGCTCTGGCCTATGGGGGTACCCTCTGCCGGAGCGATGCGAGTGCTTGGCCGTCATGCGGTCAGCTTTACCGGACGGCGTCATTTTGATGACCCAACCTTGCTTGAGGAGTTTTTCGTCTTTCCTGCAAAATAGGCAAATAGGCCACAGGTATCCCGGTAAGATTCTGACTTTCAGTGCCAAGGATAGAAATTGGCTTCTCCTTCGTCTGCGTTAAAAAAGAAGCGCACATCCGAATAACCCGCTGCGGGTAGGGGGTGGGGGACGAAAGGGGCGCTTTGGGGCTGCGAGGTCTGTTTTAGGGCCCATAAACCGTTTCTGTTGAGGTTCGGGTCTTGGCTCAGGCGGAACAGTGGTATAGATTACAATGTTTTATCGACAGCATCGCCTGTGTTTAAGCGGTGGCCCATAACAGGGCCGCGTTGTTCGCGGCTGGGGCAGATATAGGACAAGGCATGGCAGATATAAAAATTGCATTCGTATCCGGTAAATCTCCGACGGCTCAGGGGGCTTATAAGACGCTGATCCGACGTTATCCGCATGTTCCGCCGAAGGAGGCGGATGTGATTGTGGCGCTGGGCGGTGACGGTTTTATGCTGCGGGCGTTGCACCGGTACCTGAAACTGAAGAAGCCGGTCTATGGCATGAACCGGGGTTCGGTAGGTTTCCTGATGAATGCGTTTAATCAAAACGATTTATATGAGCGTTTGGCGCGGGCAGAATCGATCGATCTGCATCCGCTGCGAATGGAAGCCAAAACCCGTCGCGGGCAGACTCATCACGCACTGGCGTTCAATGAAGTGTCATTATTCCGTGCGACCGGTCAGGCTGCGCATATCCGTCTGAGTGTTGATGGCGTGGTGCGACTCAATGAGATGGTCTGCGATGGTGTTCTGGTGTCTACTCCGGCGGGCAGTACGGCGTACAACATGTCGGCTTACGGACCGATATTACCGTTGGGAAGTGGGGTGTTGGCCCTGACCGCGATCAGCGCCTACCGCCCACGGCGTTGGCGAGGGGCTATATTGCCACGCCAGGCCAGCGTCGAAATGGAAGTGCTGACACCGCATAAGCGCCCGGTAGGGGCATCGGCAGATTCCACCGAGATCCGTGATGTGGTTAATGTGAAGGTGTTTGAAGATCGGACGCTGTGCTGCACCCTGTTATACGATCCTGAGCACAACCTTGAAGAGCGTATCCTGCGCGAACAATTTGCGCACTGATACTGATAATGACGGGTAGACGATGCTACCCGCGTCGAGACGGCGGGCTGAAGAGTCCGCACACTGATGATGGCGGATAATGACGGCTAGAAAAGCGGGTAGACGATGCTACCCGCGTCGAGGCGGCTAGCTGAGGAGTCCGCTAAAGGGTTGTACCTTAACCGGATCCCCAACCGCAACATTGCCCTGATCCTGATCGAGCACGATAAGGCAATTAGCCTGGCTCATCGACATCAGGATCCCGGAACCTTGTTGGCCCGTCGTCCGCACGCCAATACCCTCTGCGTTAGCGTTGATAACGCCCCGCAGAAATTCGCTGCGCCCCGGACGCTTTTTCAGGGTTACCTGGCTGGGCAGAGTCAGGGTTAGTGGAAGCCATTCCTTCTCCCCGGCCAGTTTTCGCACTGCCGGTTGAACGAATTGCAGGAAGCTGGTCATGACGGCGACCGGATTACCGGGCAGGCCAAAAAAGATCGCGTCCCCCACCTGACCGAAGGCGAGCGGGCGGCCGGGTTTCATCGCCAGACGCCAGAAGCCAACCTGTCCGACCCGATCGAGGGTCTCTTTGACATAGTCGGCATCGCCGAGAGAAACTCCTCCGGAGCTGATGACCAGATCGGCTTGGCTTGCGGCGTTCATAAACGCGGCTTCGATAGCCGGACGGGTGTCGGGAATGACCCCCAGGTCGATAACGTCCAGCCCCAAGTTGCGCAGCATCGCCGTGACCGTGTAGCGGTTTGAATCGTAGATCTGTCCAGGGTTGAGTGTCTGACCCAGGCTGCGAATTTCGTCGCCAGTGGAGAAGTACGCGACACGGGGTTGGCGCCGCACGCTAACGTCGGTCACCCCTAGCGAGGCGATTAAGCCCAGCTCTGCCGCGCCCAGGCGGGTACCGGCGCTGACCGCTACGGAACCTGTGGGAAGGTCTTCGCCTGCACGGCGGCAGTTCTCTCCCGCACGTACCGGTCCCTCAAAGCTGAGTTGGTCACCTTGATGCTGGCAGATCTCACGGATGACGACCGTATCCAGTGCCGCGGGCAGTTCTGCCCCGGTCATGATCTGAACGCATTCACCCGGATTCAGCGTGCCTTGGAAAGGGTGGCCTGCCAAGACATTGGCGACAATTGTGAAGCGCTGCGGGCCGTTTTTGGCGAGGTCTCGGCTGTGAATGGCGTAGCCATCCATGGCCGAATTATTATAAGCGGGGACATTGATGGGGGAAATGATGTCTTCTGCCAGAATGGCCCCCAGTGAGAGGCGGATATCGGCGCGTTGGACATCTTGAATCGGTGTTATCTGAGCCAGTATGCGTGCCAGCCCATCTTTAACGGGCAATAGGTCGGTCGCGGGTGCGGCGCAACAGTTATTCTGGGTTGGGTCGTCGCAGGGGGAGTCTAGTCCGTGATCGCTGGGCATCGTGTCAGTTTCCGTGGTTAGCAGTGGCGTAGTCGGTTGCCGGTAGGAGCTGGCTGTGGCTGATGATAAAGTGCGCAATGGCCGCCGGGTCGTTGAGGTCGAGCAGTGGTAGCGTTGTTTCTTCAGCAAGTGGTGCGTCGGTGGCGACGGCAATAATGCTGGAATCGGTTGGGTACAGCAGTGGCTTGCCAAGGCTGGGGCGCTGCAGCTCAATTTTATTGAATGGCTGGGTTTTGAAGCCCTCAACCAGTACCAGATCTAGCGTATCGGTATCGAGCCGCGCGAGAAGCTCCATAAGATCGGGGTCTTCTTCCTCGCGATCGGGTGTATCGGTCATGAGTGCCCAGCGGCTGCCGGAGGCAATCAGCATCTGCTCAGCACCGGCCTTACGCAGTTCAAAGCTGTCTTTACCCGGGTGGTCGATATCGAAGCGGTGGTGGGCGTGTTTGATCATGCCGATGCGAAGCCCCTGTGCTGTCAGGCGAGGCAGTAACTTTTTCAGTAGGGCTGTTTTTCCGGTACCGCTGTAGGCCGCGAAGCCGATCACGGGGATCGGGTAGCTTTTTGTCATGCTGTGTGACTCAGTCATACGCTTACACTCGTCATTTCATTCTGTCTAGAGCCATGGAAGACCGGTTGTTAACAGGGGCTGTCATTAAGCCCTCCTTGTTAACATGTCGCCAATGGGTAGAGTTAATAGATTGTTTAGCTTGATCTATGCGTCGCTTGAACGTTCTAGCGCTGACATGTCCTGCAATGAATTGATATTCAGAAACGCGTCAGGTTGGTCGCTAAAATCGACCTGTGTCATGGATTGCTGTTTGTACCAGAGGTCTATTTTACGGTCGCCTCCAGCCAGATATTGATCCAGGCTGTCGGCTAGATCGTGCTTGATCAACGCCACCACCGGCTGTAAGCGTTGTCCGTCATGGGCGACGGCGATGTTGGCCTGCTGCTCGATAGCGGCGGTGAGTAGTCGTTCAACCAGATCGCGAGGTAGTAACGGGGTGTCGCAGGGTACGACCAGCAACCAAGGCGTCGTGCACACGGCCAGGCCGCTGGCGATACCGGCAAGCGGGCCTTGATAGTCCGTGAGTTCGTCGCGGATCAGGCTGAATCCAAATTCCTGATAGGCGCTGTGGCTGCGATTGGCATTGATATAGAGCCTGGTCAGGGTTGCAGGAAGCCGATCGAGGACGTGCTCGATCAAGGGTTTGTTGTGGAGTGTGACCAATCCTTTGTCGACGCCGCCCATCCGCTGAGCTCGACCCCCAGCCAGGATCATGGCACTGATACGGTTATTGCTGTCACTCATAGTTTAGCTGATGCTCCGTTGGCAAACGCATTGCTTTGTCGCGTCCATCGACTTGGCCAGCTCGTTCGTGGGCCCGTTAGTGGGTAAGTTTTGCGGTGATTTAAGCTCCCGAAGGAGGCTATTATGCAGATGCAGAGCTCGTTTGAACAGAGGCGAATCGGCGCGCAGTCCGTGGCTGCAGAGCACAATGCCGACCCCTTCAGCGACCAGTCGAGCCACCAGCTGCAGGGTCAGGGTCAGCGCTTCGCCGTCCATGTTGGCTGTGGGTTCGTCCAACAGAAGATAGCGGGGCTCAAGTACCCAGGCGCGGGTTAGCGCAACACGCTGCTTTTCACCCCCCGAGAGCGTTTTCGCATTGCGCCTGGCCAGGTGTTCCAGTCCTGACCAATGGAGTGCGTGGGTAACCCGATCAGCGATCTCGGCCCGCGAACAGCCACGGACTTTCAGACCGTAGCCGATATTGTCGGCTACGCTGCGATCAAACAGCATGGGTTGCTGGTGCAGATAGATCACGTCTCGGGGTGTCGGCCCATTTTTGCTGGATTCGCCGTAGTGGAGGCAGCCCTGATCCGCTCGTTCCAGCCCCGCCAGGATTCTCAGTAAGGTGCTCTTGCCTGCGCCGTTACGGCCGGTTAACAGCACGGCTTCTCCCGCGTAGAGCTCAAGATGGGCGATATCCAGCAAGGGGTTACCGGCGAGATCTTTGCGCAGCCCTTTGACGGTGATTAAGGGCGTTTTTTGGCGGGCAGAAAGGACCGAGTTCATCTGTGATGCTCACTTCGTCGTTGCAGGGTGATAACGGCTGCGTTCAGGCTGGTCGCTAGAATTAACAGAACGAAACCGAGGGCGATACCCTGTGAAAAATTACCTTTACTGGTTTCCAGGGCAATGGCGGTGGGGATGTTGCGGGTGTGGTAAAGGATATTGCCGCCCACCATCATTGAGCAGCCGATTTCGGCGACGATTCGGCCGTAGGCCGCCGCTCCGGCAGCGGCCAGGCCGTAGCGAATTTCGTGCATCAGTGTCAGCAGGGCGCGCACGGGTGAGGCGCCGAGAGTCCGGGCGGTCTCCCAGATATTACGTTCGGCGGCTTTAAATGCCGCCAGGCTCATGGCGACCAGTACCGGAAAGGCCAGTAGAACCTGGCCGATGATCATCGCCTGATCGGTAAACAGTAGTCGCAGATCACCCAGGGGGCCGCTGCGCGAGAGCAGCAGGTATAAGAGCAAACCGATGACGACTGTGGGTACGCTGAGTAGGGTGTTGAACAGCGAGATCAACGCCCAACGACCGCGAAACTTGGTCGTACCCAGAATAAAGCCAATGGGGAAGGCCAGGGGAACGGCAATCAGTATCGCGATCATCGTGGTGCGAAAGGAGACGCCGATGATGGCCCATAGCTCCCGATCGCCACTCAGTAGCAGGGCGAGCGCCTGATATGTTGTTGTCGCTAACGATTCCAAGGTTTGTTAACTCAGTTGGCGGATGGAATAAACAGCGGTTCGCCGTTGATGCGGAAGTGCTTTATCTTCTGCTGGGTTTCGCTGGAGCGCAGCCAGTCACTGAAGCTTAGGGCCGCCGTATGGTTCAGGTCGGCAAAGCGCTCAGGGTTAATCTGCATAACGCTGTAAGGGTTAAACAAGCGTTGGTCGCCTTCGACGACGAGCTTGAGGGTGACCTTGTTCTTATAGGCTAACCAGGTTCCTCGATCTGTCAGGGCGTACCCCTGTAGCTCATCGGCAATCTGCAGAACTTTCCCCATGCCCTGACCCGCTTCCCGGTACCAGCTTCCTGCAGGCGTCAGCGTGGCCGCTAGCCACAGGTGGCGTTCTTTTTTATGGGTTCCGGAGTCGTCTCCGCGTGATACGAATACGGCCTGTGCACGGGCGATTTTTTGCAGCGCGTGGGCCACATCGGTTTGTCCGGCAATGGCGGCAGGGTCGCTGGCAGGCCCGACGATCACGAAATCGTTATACATCACGGCGCGACGGTTATTGCCGTAGCCGTTATCCATAAATTCTTTTTCAGCCTCGGGGGCGTGTACGAGTAGCAGGTCTGCATCCCCGTCGCGCCCCATGCGCAAGGCTTTGCCGGTGCCAACGGCGATGATCAGGACGTGCGTGCCCGTCTGGCGTTCAAAATCGGGCACAATGGCATCCAGCAATCCGGAATTGTAGGTGCTGGTGGTGGTGGCCAGCTTGAGAAAGTCTGCGTGCGCGGCAAGGGGAGATAATACAAGCAGCAAGAGCAGTGGTTTTAACATCAAACCCATATCGGTAGTCCTTCTTGTTATTCACTAAATGGCCTTAGTCGTTTTTTTAAAGCAATATGAATGCCAATCGCAATACCTTGTGATAATTATGGAATAGAGGCGCAAAAGGCTAAGCAATGACGGGCAAAGTGCTAAGTTGTGGTTGTGGTGCCGGACAAATTGTCACGAAATATTGTGTATTCTGGCCAAATTGTCCCTGTTGCTCGCTGTGTGAGACCGGTATGCCCTCTCTGCTCGGTTGACTTGCCAGCGCGTAAGCGGGAATATTGTTCGCGCTTCAAAAAAGGATTAGGTACTAGAATTCCAGCGTTATCTTCAGCAGGGGGGGAAGCTTTTGGTTACTGAGTCTCGGCTGATGAAGGGCGCGCTTTTTCAGGGCTATGGACGGTATCAATGGATGGAGTTAATGGCAGAAACTATTTGAATAACAGGTGTGGTTAGTGAGTATGGCATCGTTGGGGGGTAACGACGTTTTAGTGAAAACGGCGCCGTCAGAGTCGAATCTTGCGGGAAGTGGTACCGATACCCAGTCGTCTCGTCCTGCGGGTAGGCAGGCACTTTCGGTGCTGATCGTCGATGATGAGCCGGGTATTCGCGACTTTTTGGAACGCGCACTCACGAAAGACTATGGGCTGGTCGAGACGGCCGGCAGCGTTGACGAAGCCGAAGAGATCCGCTCACGTTGCCATTTTGATCTGTTGATTGTCGATATCTGTCTGCCTGGCAGTTCCGGCATGGAATGGTTGAAATCCCTGCAGGGGCGGGGTGGTAATGCCGACGTAATCTTTATGACCGCCTATGCCGATATGCATATCGCCATCGATGCGCTCAGGGTGGGGGCATCAGACTTTATTTTAAAACCTTTCCGGTTGGAGCAGATGCAGGCGTCGGTTCGACGCTGCATGGAAAAGCGTCTGCTGGCACGCGAGAACTTCGTGTTGCGTCGACAGATAGATGCCTACAGTGGTGGCCATGCCATGGTGGGCCGCAGTGCCCCGATGGAGGATATTGCCGATTTGATCGCGCGCGTAGCGCCGACGCCGTCTGTTGTGCTGATCGAGGGCGAATCAGGGACGGGCAAAGAACTGGTCGCCAAAGCGATACACAAGCAGAGCCGTCGCCGAGGCTCCTTTGTGCCGGTCAATTGTGGCGCAATTGCCGCCGAACTCATCGAATCGGAGCTCTTTGGCCATACAAAAGGGGCGTTTACCGGCGCGCAGCAGGCGCGTGAAGGGTTGTTTGCCTTTGCTAGCGGCGGCACGCTGTTTTTGGATGAAATTGGTGAAATGCCGTTGCCGTTGCAAGCCAAACTGTTGCGCGTGTTGGAAGATCGAAAAATCCGGCCCGTGGGCAGTGAGCGCGAGATTACACTGGATGTGCGGATCATTGCCGCCACGAACCGCAACCTGCTACAAGAGGTGGAAGAGGGGCGCTTTCGTGAAGATCTGTACTACCGTCTGAATGTCTTGGCGATTCGGGTCCCCTCTCTGCGTGAGCGGCGTGACGATATCGAACCGCTGCTAAATCATTTTTCTAAGCAACTGGCAGCCGATCTCGGTTTGCCGCCGATACCCTTTAGCCACGCTGATTTTGTGGCGCTTGCCAACTATGACTGGCCGGGAAACGTGCGCGAATTAAAGAACCTGGTGGAACGCTGCCTATTATTGGGGCGTCTACCCGGTCAGCCCATGGGGGATGGCAACGGCGGGAAAACCCATGCCGTTGAAGGGTACGCCTGTGACTGGTCGCTGGATGCGGTGGAGAAGCATCACATTCTTAAGGTGTTACAGGATCTGGACGGCAACAAGACCCAGGCTGCTCAGACGTTGGGCGTGGCGCGTAAGACCCTCGACCGAAAATTGCATGCCTGGGGACCCACCGACTGAACGCCGAACGTTTTTTTCAGACCGTGTCAGGCTTGGGGCGCCTGCGTGACCGGATAGCAGGTAATCTGCGCTACAAGTTGTTGGTTTTGGTGTTGTTTCCGGTGATTATCGTTATGCCGACGGTCGTTGGCATGGCCTATCTGTGGAGCAATGAGGTGACCTATCGGCAGCTTCTGATGAAGGTCAACACCGATCTGTCCGTTGCCCATGACGCCTTTATCGGCAACCAGAAGGCGTTTCTTACTCATCTCTCTCTGGGGGTCGAATCCTATACGTTTCGTAACGCACTCAGCGCGATGTTATCGGGTTCTCGTGACGGCTATCTGATGAAAGAGGCACTATCGCGCTTGCAGCGCGAAGGCGGCTTCGATTTCGTCGAGGTCGTCACACTGGACGGTTGTGATTTTTTTGAGCCTCAACGTTGCCGTGGTGGCGAGAGTGCGCTAATGCAGCGGGCGGTAGCGGGTGAGGCGGCGGTCGCTGTCGATCTATTTTCGGCCGAAGAGCTGCGCAGCCTTTCGCCCGCGCTTGCCGAGCGTGTCTATTTGCCCCTGCAGCCAACCCCGCATGCGCAGCCGACCCAGCGCGTGGTCGAAGATCGCGGCATGCTGTTTCATATGGTCTCCCCATTGCGCGCCCGTAATGGGGAGGTGAAAGCGGTCGTGCGCGCCGGCGTGCTGGTTAACCGTAATTTTGAATTTGTCGATTCGCTGCGCGACCTGGTTTACAGCCGTGGCAGCCTCGTAGAGGACAGTATCGGCACGGTCACCGTGTTTCTGGATGACGTGCGTATCAATACCAATGTGCCCCGTGAGTTGCAGTCCCCCCAGCAGCGGGCGCTGGGCACGCGGGTGTCTGCGCAGGTTCGCGACAAGGTGCTGACTAACGGTGAGCAGTGGGTCGGTCGCGCCTTTGTGGTCAACGAGTGGTATATCTCGGCCTATGAGCCGATTACCGATGTGCACGGTGACGTGGTCGGCATGTTGTATGCGGGGTTCTTGGAAGCCCCCTTTCGGCAAAATCATTACGACGCCCTGAAGTTCTTGTTGGTGTTGTTTGTTGTGGTCGCGACCCTCTGTATTTTTCTGGCGATTCGCGGCGCAAAATCGATTTTTAAACCGATCGAGTCGATGGCGCGCGTGATCCGAAAAACCCAGCAGGGGCATGATCTGCGCATCGGTAAGCTGGCATCGCACGATGAGATCGGTGAGCTGGCGGCGCAATTTGACCTGATGCTGGACCAGCTGCAGATTCAGCGCGATCAGATCCAGGCGGCGGCGGATCAACTGGAAGTCAAGGTCGGGCTGCGCACCCAGGAGTTGAAACAAAAAACGATCGACCTGCAGGAGAATATCAATCTGCTGCAGCGAACCCGCCAGCAGTTGGTGGCTAAAGAAAAATTGGCGGCCATCGGTGAGTTGGCGGCGGGCATCGCCCACGAAATTAATAATCCGACGGCGGTTATCCTAGGGAACATGGACCTGATCACCCAGGAACTCGGCAGTGCGGCCCAGCCCATAACCCGGGAAACCGAGCTGATCATTCAGCAGGTAGATCGAATTCGCGCCATTATCACCAATCTGCTGCAATACGCCCGTCCCGGTGATGCCATGATTCAGATCGCTCAGGTTGATTTGAACCGGGTCGTACAGGATGCCTTGGTGTTGGTCCGCCATGATCTGATTCGGCACGGCGTGCGCCTGCAGCTGGATCTTCGCGCCGACCGCCTGGTCGGCGGTAATCATCAGCAGTTTCAGCAGGTGATGATCAATTTAATTGTTAACGCCATGCATGCCATGGCGACGGGTGGGCGACTCGTGGTGCGCAGCCGCAATTGGCATGGCGAGGGCGTGCTGCTGACTGTGCGTGATAACGGGCGCGGTATCGCACCCGATACGTTGTCCTATATTTTCGATCCCTTTTTTAGTCGAACACCCGGTGGAACAGGGCTGGGATTATCCATCAGTCAGGGTATTTTGCAGCGTTTTGGTGCTGAAGTCCGGGTGCGTTCCCGCGTCGGTGTTGGAACGGTGTTTTTTATCTGGCTGCCCTGTAACCCGGAAATCAACCTCGAAGAAGAAAGGTTGCTACACCGCATATGTTGATTACAAGTGGTGGTTTATTGATCAGTGTCAAAGAGCGCTGAATTATAAACGGCAACTGATTTCAGCCTGACTTAAGTCATCTTTGTGTGCCTGTTCTTGCGTTAGTATCCCTTCATAGCGAGATGCTTTCAGGGATATCTGCACCAATGTCGCCAGCCTGCCGGCTGTGTCAGCCATAGTCGGTGCAACCTGGGCCACGGATCGATAGTCGTTCGAATTCATTATCAACGCGGTATTTACATCCCTGTTTGGTATTAAGGCGGCAACTTAATACCGAGCACAAGATACCAGATTAATAGGCAGTTCACGGTGAACCGCCGTGGCTTAAAGCCACGAGTTAGATTAATAGTAAAAGAGGTGTGTCACGATGTTTTTAAATAAAGGCAATGCTGCGCTGGGGGTTGCTTCATTGACGCTGCTGTTAGTGCCTGCAACGGGCGTTCAGGCGCAACCACCTGAAAGACTCTACGGTGTTGGGGCCCCTTTTTCTATCAGCGAATTACCGCCGGGACGCTTCCGTTACGCGCTGGAATCGATGTCTGAGCAAGCGCGCCAGACATCGATGAGCTGGCTGCACAGCTTTAGTTTCCCTGCTAAGGATATGGATTATCTGCATTTCGATGCACAGGGCGGTGTGTTTTACGCCGATAGTTATCTACCCGATGCCACCGAAACGGCGTCCGTTGAGCCAGGCACGTCTGCGATGGCAGCAGATCCGAATACGGTCTTTTCGCTGCATAGTAAACCGGGCGCCAGCAAAATCGTTTACCTGGATTTTGACGGGCACCTGGTTTCAGGTACCGCTTGGAGTTCCGCTGACTTGCGGGCGCGTGCCTACGATCTCGATGGCAGTCCGTCTACCTTCAGTGCTCATGAAGCGGCTCAGATCGCTGAAATCTGGCAGCGGGTTGCCGAGGATTACGCCCCCTACGATATCGACGTCACCACCCAGGATCCTGCATCGCTGGGCATCAGTTTTGGCCCGCAGGTGGCACGGGTACTGATTACCCGCAATACCGACGAAACCGGTGCGGCCATGCCGTCTTCCAGTTCGGGTGGAGTGGCGTATGTGAATGTCTGGGGGCGGTCTGATTACACAAAATATTCACCTGCATTCGTGTATTACAATAACTTGCTTAGTGGCACCACGTACATCGCCGAGGCTGCTTCCCATGAGTTTGGCCACAATCTGGGGTTGGGTCATGACGGTTCGGCTACCGCGGCATATTACAGCGGCGACGGTGCGGACAGTAGCCTGGTTTCCTGGGCGCCGATTATGGGGTCCAGCTACTACAAAAATGTTACCCAGTGGAGTAAAGGCGAATACAGCGGTGCCAACAACCCGCAAGATGATCTGGCCGTTATCGATGCCAAGTTGAATTATCGGCTCGATGACCATGGCGATCAGTTCAGTTCTGCGACGGCGTTGAATATCGGCGCCGGTGGGTCGGTGACTGCCACCAACCCCGAGACCGATGCCTACAACGATCAGCCTGACAACAAAGGTATTGTTGGCCGCCATGGTGCGCAAAGGGATGTCGATGTCTTCTATTTTGACGCCGGCGACGGTCCGTTATCGTTGACGGTTACCCCCGCCTGGGATGCGTTTTACCGCTCGGCGCGTCGCGGTGCCAACCTGGATATCAAGGTGACCTTGAGCAATAGCCAGGGGCAGGTGCTGGCCGTCAGCGACCCGCAAGATGATACCCAGGCGGCGCTGTCGCTGGGGGTGGCCGCCGGCCGTTATTACCTCTCTGTTGAAGGCGTGGGTAATAGTCAGGCGCCTTACTCTGATTATGCAAGTCTGGGGCAGTACTATATCAGAGGCAATGTGACGCCTTCCGGGGTGAGTCAGAATGTGCTGCCGGTCGCGGCTTTCAGCACCCGTTGTGCGGAGCTCGACTGTGGCTTTACTGACACCTCTTCCGATAGCGACGGTTCTGTGGTGAACTGGAGCTGGAATTTCGGTGATGGCGTGACCAGTAGCGTGCAACATCCAACGCATAGCTATGCTGCAGGTGGTAGCTTTGATGTGGTACTAACCGTAGCCGACGATCAAGGCGCGGTTAGCAGCAGTGTTCAGCGGGTTACAGTGACCGATCCGAATGCTGTCGCACCGGGCGTTCCATCAGGGGTTGCTGCAGCGAATAATGCCGATGCTACGGCGCTGATCTCCTGGGGTTCTCAGACACCGGTGGTTAACTACGAAGTCCAGCGGCAGAAACGCCATCAGAAGAATGGGCGTTGGACAGGAACTGCAACAGTAGCGACCGTAACGGCGCCGGCCACCTCGGTTATCGATAGCTCGGGGACCGGGATATTTCGCTACAGCGTGCGAGCCGTTAACGTCTACGGAGCCTCTTCCTGGAGCGCCTGGGCCCAGGTCAGCGTAACGGGGAGTAGCGGTACTAGCGATGGTGGCGGTAAGAAATGCAACCCTCGCAAGCAGGCGTGTTTGTAGTTTGTACGACTTGTTGTTATTGAGGCGATAACTTAATACCGAGCAAAAAAATCGCCTTAATAGGCGGCTCATGAATGAATCGCCGTGGCATAGAGCTACGCCAGGTTAATAGTCGGACAAGAGTGCTGGATTGGGCTAGCGCTCTTAATGTGTTTTTATAAGAACCGGGTGAAGTTCAAAGTAGCTGTATCCAGAGGTTGTTGTATCGTATGACTGAGGCTAGTATTCGTTACTGATCGTCCAGTAACGCTTAAGGCGGCGTCTTAATAGTCAGTTCATGGATGAACCGTCGTGGCATAAATCCACGAGAAACAAGGACGGACAGGCGCCGGATTTATCGACATCAAAAGACCGAACGGATCGGTTTTTTGATGTCAGATTAATAAAGATCCAAGCTAGGTTATGAGTTGCATTATATATGGGGTTCGCTCAAGTTTGTAGAAAATATCCAGGTGTTTTTATATTGACTTAAAATAAGAAGGGAACTCCGTGTTATTTAATTCATCTGAATTTATTTTTCTGTTCCTGCCTATAACTATTTCTGTCTTTTTCTACCTTTCTCAAAGAAAAAGCAATGATGTTGCTGTTTTGTGGTTGGTCATATCTTCTTTGTTCTTCTATGGTTGGTGGGATCCAAAATATCTGCTAATAATTATTGGATCTATGCTGGTCAATTATTTTGTCGGGAAGGTTTTATATAGAGAAAGAAACAAGGCGCTTTTGGTTTTCGGTGTGGTCGGTAATTTAACTGTTCTTGGTTATTATAAATATGCAGGCTTTGTTGTTTTTAATCTTTCATTATTAACATCGTCGGATTTTTCCATTGGCAGTATAGTGCTTCCTCTCGCCATCTCCTTTTTTACTTTTCAGCAAATTGCTTATTTGGTGGATTGCTATAAGCGAATTACTGAAGAATATCGATTTGTTCATTACGCGCTCTTCGTTACGTTTTTCCCTCAGCTAATAGCTGGTCCAATTGTACATCACAAGGATATGCTGCCCCAATTCAGCTCTACTAGACCTTTCCGCCTGGAAGTAAGTCATATAGTGATTGGCTTAAGTATTTTTTCCATAGGGTTGTTCAAAAAAACTGTTATCGCAGATGGTTTGGCTGGCTATGCAAATCCTGTTTTCAGTTTGGTTGAGGGGGGTGGTCAGCCTGATATGCTTCTGGCCTGGAGTGGCGTACTTGCTTATACCCTGCAACTCTATTTTGATTTTTCTGGTTATTCTGATATGGCGTTAGGGTTGGCTAGATTATTTGGTATTAAGTTGCCACTGAATTTCTATTCCCCTTATAAGGCGCAGTCAATTACTGAGTTTTGGCGGCGCTGGCATATTACGTTATCCAGGTTTTTACGAGATTATGTTTATATTCCGCTCGGAGGCAACCGAAAAGGGCCGGGGCTGAGGTTTGTTTTTCTGTTGCTGACTATGTTATTAGGAGGGCTGTGGCATGGTGCAGGCTGGAACTTTATTATTTGGGGAGGGCTGCATGGGAGTTATTTGATCATCAATAGTGGCTGGCGTCATTTGGTTGGCCGTATACCTGTAATAAAAATGCCAAAGTTAATGGCTTGGTTCATAACTATGTTAGCTGTTGTCGTTGCTTGGGTATTTTTTCGGGCAACAACATTGGATGGTGCACTAACGCTTTTACAGGGCATGTGGGGGTTTAATGGCATTGCGGTGCCGAATGCGATTTTAGCCCGGTTAGGTGATCTAGGTGTTTGGCTTCAGCATCTAGGTGTCAGTACATATCATGGTAGTGCGAGCCAATTGGTTTTCGCATGGCTGTATTGTCTTGTGTTGATTCCTGCTGTCGTCGTGCTGCCTAATGTCCAGGATATTTTTCGTGAATTCCATCCCTCGTTGTCTTTGATTAAAACGGAAGACAATAGTTTTTATTGGCCTGCATATTCACTCGCAAAAAAATGTGCCTGGGTTCCAAGCCGTTTTTGGGCGCTTTATTGTTCATCGTTGCTGGTTGTCGGACTGATGACATTAGGGCAGATTAGCGACTTTCTCTATTTTCAGTTCTAAAGGATTCTATATTGGTCGCCTATCTAAGGTTTTTTATATCATCATCGGTGTTAATGCTAGCGCTTGTCGCTGGTTTTAATTGGATGGTTGATCCGTTTAGTATTTGGCATGCTTCGTGTGTGGAAAGTGTTAATTGCCGTAAAACTGAAGCTGGGGATAAAATTTATGTTGTGAAGGCGTATCAGTGGCGTGATGCAAGGCCTGATATCGTTGTTTTAGGTAATTCTAGGCCAGAATTAGGAATTGACCCTGAAAGCCCTTATTTTAACGGTAGTGCTGTCTATAATCTTGCTATTAGAGGGGCCGGTCTCGTTAATCAAGTTGATTATATGTTGAACTTATTGGCCAGGCACAACCCAGAAAGAGTTATTATCAGTGTCGATTTTTTAGATTTCCTGCAGTCGCGATCAGCAAACTTTTCTTGGCCGCCAGAGACAAGCAAAGACGGAATACTGCCTTTCACAATCGGTGGGGAGACTAACCCCTATTATTTGATGAATGATGTTAAAACGCGACTGAATTCTGTTTTATCTTTGAATTCATTTCTTGCAAGTGTAAAAACTGTATTAAATCAGGATAAGTTTGTTAATTATACTAGGTTAGATGGCTTTAATGATGCATTGGGGTTTATTCCTATCGTCAATTATGAGGGGACTAAGGCTCTCTTTGAGCAAAAAGAAAACGCTTTGATTCGGAGGCTCGCAGGTAAGGAGTTTGATCTCGGAGGGGATGGTTATCGCTCCAAGAGTTTTCGCGCGCTTGAGTTGTTAGTCGACTCATTGGCTCGCCGAAACATCAAACTTGATATTTTTATCAGTCCCTATCATCAGCGTTATCTTGATGTTGTGCATCGGACTGGACATTTTGCATTGTTTCAAGAATGGAAAGAAGCACTTGTGGACCGGTTAGCGGATGTAAATTATTTTAGTAACGGTTCATTGTTGGACTTTAGTGGTTTTAACCGCTTCACACGAGAGCCTGTTCCTTCTGAGTCCGGTATGTTTATGCAATGGTACTGGGAGCCTTCTCATTATCGTGCAGCGTTAGGGGAAGAGGTGGTCAGGCATATCTTGTCTAAAGATAAGGAGTTTGAGCTTAGCCCAGAGAATATTGAGATTAGGTTAGCAGCAGAGCGTGAGTCTTTGCAGGACCGGGTTAAAGAGACCGCGTATCTAGCAGGTCGCTGAACGGGCCGCATTTGATATTTGTCAGTGCGGCCGAGGCTGTATATCCATTGCTGCCTGCCTATATGTCATGTCTGAAATAATCAACGTTTAATCATCACGAAGACCAGATCACCTTGCCCACCTCCGTTAGATCATAGCCGCCCAGGCGAGCGGCTTCTTTGCGGCAGGCGTCGCTCTCCAGTTGCAGCATCAGTTCACGAAACAGGTTTCTGAAAAATATCCCGCGGTTGAGGGCCAGGTCGAAGGCTTCCCAGCCGACCGGAATAAAGTCGAGTCCGAACTCCTGGGCGGTACTGCGGGCGCCGGGGCCGGCGTCGGCCAGGCCGTTGGCGATATGCGAGGCGATTTCACGTTCGCTCAGGCCGTTTTCGACTACGTTGAGCTGGTCTTCCTGAATGTTGCAGTGGTGCAGAATGTCGAGTAGGAAGCGCTGTGAGCCGGTGCCTTCCTGGCGTAGGCTCCAGCGTAAATTGGCGCTGATCGCATCGCGGACATGGTGGTACTTGATGCGATTTTCCGGTGTCAGAATAATACCAATCTGGCGTTTGAACGCCCGTACCAGTACCCACTTTTGATGTTGGCGGTGCCGGGTCAGGAGTGCGGGGTGACGCAGATGGCTTTCCTCGGCCGGTCCCCAGTGCAGGGCGCAGATATCCGCCCGGCTACGGGCCAACAAGGATAAGCCGAGCCGGGTGCCGGTGGCGGCATAACTGACCAGTGCCGAGCTTTGCATACGGGCAGCCACCTGGCTGACGGCGCGGTGTAACAGCGGATCGTCGCTGCCGGCCAGAATAAGGCGGTCCTGCATGACGCCGCCATGACTGGATTCAAATAGCCATTGGTCGACCAGGTCGCGTGGAAACAACCATTTCCCGGTGACCTTGGTGGCGGGTATCTGTCCTTCGCTGGCCAGGGAGTAGACTTTTTTTTCATTCAGGTGCAGGTAGTCGGCAACCTGGCGAATATTCATAAAGCGGGGCTGATCCGTTGTCGGTTTCACCAGTTCCATGGTTAATCCTTCTTCGATGTTCGTGGTGAGACGGCGGGCTTTTGATCGAAGTCAAAATGCTGTTCGCCGTTAAATAAAAGAAAGTGCTGGTTTTTAGCCCGGCCGATCAGAATGATACCGACCTGTTGCGCGACCTGCATTCCCATGCGGGTGACGCCGGAGCGGGAAAGCAGCGTGGTAATCCCCATCTGCGCGACTTTAATGACCATTTCTGAGGTGAGGCGGCCGGTGGTATAAAATACCTTGTTTTTACCGGTCTGCCCCTTAAGCAACATTTCACCGGCGAGGGTGTCGACGGCATTATGCCGGCCGACATCCTCGACAAAACTCAGCACCTGGGTGCCTTCGCATAATGCGCAACCGTGAACCCCGCCGGCTTGTTTGTAGATGGCGTTGTATTGACGCAGGCTCTCGAGCAGGCCGTAAATCTGTGATTGGCGGCGGGGTTCTGGGGTTAGCTGCAACGATTCAACCTTCTCCATCAGGCCGCCAAATACGGTGCCCTGGCCGCAGCCTGTGGTGACGGTGCGGTGCGCCAATTTTTCGATCAGGCCAGGTACGCCGTCGTAGGTCGTCACGGCTACGGCGTCTACATCCCAGGCAACCTGTACGCTTTTGATCTGTCGGATATCGTCGATGAACCCTTGGTTCTTCAGATAACCCAGGGTAAGCCGTTCCGGGTGGCTGCCCAGTGTCATTAGCGTGACGATCTCTTGTTTGTCGACATAGAGCGTCAGTGGCGATTCTCCGGCGATGGAGACGTCACGGGACAGCCCCTGCTCGTCCCGCGCACTGATCTGGTGGATGTTGCGAAATCCGGCCTGCGTCATCAGTGGCTGGTGGTCCGTTGGACGCATATCTGCTCTCCGACTATAAAAATCTATCGTTCAAGGTTTGTTTTGGCCGCGCCAGATAACGCTACGACGCACCGATCGATGTAACGCAAGTTTCATGCCCGTCGAAAACACCCGAAAGCCTGCTTGTTTCGGTAAGAAGTGGGACAAAATGTCCGGTTTTTGCTTTGGGGTGAGACCTTTTGACCCTGAATAGGCTGTGTGTTTGGTTGGGGAGGGCGCTGCGTACACGCTGGTGCGGGAGTCTTCGCGAGAGGGGTGCTGTTGCTGATGTGGAGTGACTTTTGCATTACCCAAGCCTTACGCGGCCTACGTCTGGCCGGGTTGAAGCCGTTATAGCGGTTTTTTCAGCCAAGCTATAGGCGTGTCGCAGCGATGGATAACGGAGAAGGCAGATGCAGCAGACAGTAGCGGAGCAAGAGAATCGTCTTTGGCCGATGACGATCTATTTAAGGCGCGAGGCGCGTCAGCACAGTCGCTGGTTAGTTGATCATTGGTCGCTGACGGCGTTGGAGAGTGATCGGGAGGCGCAACCTCAAGCGCTGGTGTGCGAGCAGCGTCCGGTGGCTGCGCATTGTGATGAGTATCTCTGGCGCGGGCTGTCATTGCAGCTGCATCGCGATGAGCGTGCCGCTTACCGGTTTAACCTCAGTGCCGACGATCCGCGTCTGTTTGTTGTGTGTAACGAAGAAGATCAGCGCATGCGACCTTTTGTTTTGACGGCAAGCCAGGACCTGGCGTCATCGTATATGGATGGTGGAGAAGAGGATGTTTTTTCCGTGCCGATGCCCCCCGCAATTCAGTGCTGGATCGAGGCGTTTATCGCCCGGCATGGTGAACCGGATCTGATGTTGGGTAAGGGCAAGCGCCGTAAGCATGGTCATCGCAAGGCGGGCAATAGGTCGTCCGAGAAGGAGGGATCGCATGGATAAAACCGAAACATCGGGGTTTATTCGCCGTTGGTCATGCCGAAAGCAGGCCGTGCTTGCAGCAGAAGAGCACGTCATGGAATCGACCGCTGAGCCTGCGGGTCAGTCTACCCGGGTGAATGACCCCGCCGTGCTGATCTCTGAGCCAGAGCTAGAACTAGAACTAGAGTCTGAGGTGGGATCTGTCACCAAGGGCGTTGACGAAACGGTCGATGCGGCATGGGTGCGGCCGTTGACGGACGCGGATATGCCCGATCTGGCCAGTCTGAATGCGGGTGCCGATTTTAGCGGCTTTCTCTCGGAAGGGGTGTCAGAAGCCTTGCGGCGCAAGGCGTTAAAAAAATTGTTTAGCCTACCGGATTTTCAGATTAATGACGGGCTAAATGATTACGACGAGGATTACAGCCGCTACGTGCCGCTGGGGGATACCGTTACCTATCAGATGAAGCAGTGGCTTGAGCGGCAAAAAACTGCGTTAAACGACGCGCTGCAAGAGGAGGGTGCTGAGGAAGGTGCTGACACCCCGGATGTCGGTGCAGAGGCTTTACATGGCGCTTCTGAAAATGGGGTTTCTGAACCGGCGGTAAGGCGTGGCGATAAAGAAACGGATGGTGCTGTTAATGTGGCTCAGCAGCCTGCGCCTAAATGCTCCGCACACGAGACGGATGGTTTGGGCGAGGCCGAGGAGGGGGGATTTTGTCCTTGATGAATGGCTAGCAGGGTCATTTTGGCTGTGAATCAGCCAGATGCCTGGTAAAACTCTTACCCGCACGCCTTATAAGGGTGTTTTTTTCATTTAATGTTGGTGCAACCGTTGCTTAAGTCTTGGATTGATCATGTTGCAGAGTACTTTGACGAAGCCGAGTGCTATGACGAAGCCGAGTGCTTTGACGAATTAGTGCGGCACCGTCGCTGCGGATCGCTGGATCAGAAACCATTAAGCGTTAATTCCCTCCTCTCGTTGAGCTGCGGATTGCACGGGAGGATAGAGAGATCGAGACCATAACAATAATGACCGACCCACAGAATCAGATCGTAAAGAACCAGTTGGCTCGCCGTAAGGCGTTGTCAGGGATTAGTACGCCGCAAAATCTGCTGGCGCCAACGGTCAGTTTTGAATCCAAGGGGCGTGTCTTGCTGCTCGGCCCCGAGCACCGTATTCGGCTGGCCGTCGATAAACTCAGTCACGGTGATCCGGGCTGCCTTAAGCGCATTACAGCGCTGGTGACCGAGGCGATGCCACAACATATCGACGCGGCGATGGAGCGCGCCGCCGATCTGGCCACAAACCAGTCCGACCTGACGCTGCATCGCTTACCGTTGCTGTCCCTTTCCGGCTATCTCGGTCAGTTTGCTGTGCACGTCTCCGTCAACGGCGAATCGGTGCCGCTGGCGAAGCTCCTGTATAGCGCAGACGTTTTTGATGTGGTACTGGATTTGGGGGCAGAACCGCGTATCAGTGCGGCGTTGAAGCCTGCCGGTTATTTTGCGCCCGCCACCGATCCGGAGTGGGATGCCGCATTGGCGACACTACCGACACTCACCGGCGGTTTCGAGAAGCCACGCTATTTTCAATTGAAAACCGATCACTGTGCGCATGCGGCTAATGGTCTGAGCGGCTGTGATCGATGCCTCGCTGTATGCCCGGCCGATGCGATCAGAAGCCTGGACGGCCTGATCAAAATAGACAGTCATCTGTGCCACGGTGCGGGTGGCTGTGCGACGGCCTGTCCCACGTCGGCCATTCGCTATGACTATCCTCAACCGCGCGTGCTGCTCGAAGGGCTGCAACGCCGCCTAGCGTTGTATCGGCAACAGGGTGGAGACGCACCGGCATTGTTGTTGCACGACGCGGAGAATGGCAAGGCATGGCTGGACGCCAATCTCGAGTTGCTGCCGGGTCACTGGCTGCCGTTGCAAATAGAAGAGATGGGCAGTGCGGGTCTTGATGTCTGGCTCTCGGCCTTGGCATTGGGAGCGTCCGAGGTCGTGTTGTTATCCAACCCCAACCCCACCACCGCCTCTAGCACTATTGCTTCTGACAAGATGGCTTCTGACAGCACTGTTTCTGGCAAGATTGTTTCTGACATGATTGCTTCTGACATGATTGCTTCTGACATGATTGTTTCTGACAAGATGGCTTCTGACAGCACTGTTTCTGGCAAGATTGTTTCTGACAAGATGGCTTCTGACAGCACTGTTTCTGGCAACATAATTTCTGACAGTATGATTCCCGAATCGATTCAATCGGTACTAACGCGTGAAATAGCCCTGGCTAATCGTCTGCTGAGCGCGCTG
>JBFGZS010000055.1:0-31670 GCA_041586615.1 Motiliproteus sp.
CTAATTCCGCGCGGGTCATCGGCTCGTTGTTGAGATAACGGTGGGTTAGGGGCGTGCCGGCGAAGAGGCTGTGCCAACGCTGGATCACCTCGCGGCTCTCCCAGGCATCGGCCTTGTCACGATCGACGTGGAAGACGATGTGGTAGTGGTTGTGCATGACGGCATAGGCGCAGACATCGATGGCAAACTGTTTGGCCAGGATGATGATGCGATCACGAATCCAGCCTCGCCGATGTTCGAAACTGGTCCCCGTCTGCGTATCTTCGCCACAAAGAAAGGCACGGCGTACGCAGCGGGAGACGCAGTGGTAATAGGGCGTGACGTCGAGGGATACCCCAGCTTTCCTTGGTTTGAGCATGGCATCAGTCCTTGATCTGGAACGGTGTGCTCTAAGCGTGGTTGATGGTTGTTGAAAGGGCAAGATTTATTATGGGTGTCCATTTTATTTCATTTATTCTTCCAGCAGGGAGTGTGAAAATCGCTGTAACTGGCATTCGTTCAATCAAAAACACGCTCCCCCAGCGACCAAAAGCGGGCCTCGGTTTCAGCTAAGCGGTTTGAGTATGTCACAGGGAATTCCGCGCCATACATCAGCCAAAACAGCAGCCATATCGACCTGTTCCGGGCGCGACTCAATTTCAGTAACCCGAAATAACGGATTATGGCTGTCTCGAGGCAGGCTGCGCTCTAATACGCGGCCATCGGCCAGACAGATCGTATCAACCTGGGGCTGGGACGGATCGTTACCCTGCTCGGTCACCACCGCTAGCTCACCACAAGCCAAGCGTACGACGCTACCCGGTGGGTACACACCCAGCTCGCGGGTAAAGTGCGCCACCATCTCCGGATCGATCGATGCCGCCCGTGCCTGAAAAAATTCCTCAAGTACATCCTTGGCGACGACCTCGGCCCGATCGCCACGCGGGCGCACCATGGCACAGTAGGTATCGGTGATCGCCAACACCCGGGCCGGCAATGAAATGGCCTGACCCCGAACGCCTTCGGGGTAGCCACTGCCATCGCTGCGTTCATGGTGCTGCAACACGGCGGTCAGCCACAGACTATCGCGCACCCCGGCGCTGAACAGCAATTGCCGTCCTTTTTCCGGATGATCGCGGATATCCCGCTTCTGTTGAGTGCTCAACGGCTCGGCCTGCCCCTGTAGTCCCGTACCCACCATGCCCAGATCATAGGTCAACGCCGCACAAATCAGCGACAGGCGTTCATGCTCAGTCAGGCCAACGCGCTTACCCAACAATTCACAGATGGCCGCCACGTGCAGCGACTTCGTTAAAGCGTAATCACGATCACTATTAAGCTGCAGCACAGCCAGTACGGGAGAGACATGCCGTCGCACCAAATTCTGAATATTGCGCGCCAACGCAAGCACACCCGCGACGGCGATATGGCGCTGTTCATCATTGGACCTTAGCGTTGCGGCCAACGCTTCCCAGTCATTAGACAGCTGATCAATCAATTGGAACGGTGTCGCCAGCCCCCCCGGATGACTAACCTCGTCAGCCTTTTCCAGATGACGGTGAGCCGGACGGCTTAAAATTCCAGGTAATTTTATCGAAGTAGACCGACTTACGTCTGATAGGTATTCTGCAGGCGTGTACGACGCCGGCGATGAACGGGTTTCGCCTGAAGAGTCCGCCGTGCAAGGCTGAGCAGGTTCTTTGTGGGTTGCCCTTGTGGCACAGGATGCAGCGGCATGATCAATCGGTGTCTCGCGCACATATAATTGCTTACTGAGCAGACGTTGACACTGGGCGTCAGTCGACAAGACCAGTCCCGGCTTAACCAGCACCTTACCCGTATGGTCACAGACAGACCAGCGCAGAGGTTTTCCCACCTCAAGGTCACTTTCGACCAACACTCTCAGGCCACTCATCCACACGCCCTCATACGTTTAACTGCAACTCCTGTCAGCAGCGCACACCTTACCAGCCCGATGGACCGCCAAGCAACGACCTCACGTGCTCAAGACGGCAACAGATCACCGCGTTTTTCAATAGCGGCACGACCACCTCAAAGCCGATTTCGTTCAGCGATGTATCCTGCTATTTCATCAACGCCAGATACTTATCGGTCCACAAGGCCGGAAATCGCCACCGTAACGCCCCCATATCAGCCTGGCTATGTACAGAGAATCTACCAGAACAGACCGCAGGTGCAATATAACTTTCTACCCACTTTTTTACAGAAACCATATTGTATACATGTTTGTGTGCATCTATTCAGGCGCATAACGAACAGCCAACCTGGCTAATCATACCCCTTTATCTGGCAATCATGACCCACTGCGCTCACAAAAAACCACAGCGTATACAGAAAACCAAGAAGGCTAGACAACCACAAAAGATGCATCTATTATATTACTTAATGTTATCCACCAGATCCTGCTACCGTGAGCATTATTAAGGCGGCAACGTAATACCGTGCAAAAAACGTCACCTTGATAGGCGGTTTATGGGCAAACCTCCGTGGTGTAAAGCCACGTGAGGCAAGGGCGAATATACGCCGGCCTTGTCGTCATCAAAAGACCGAATGGATCGGTATGTTGATACCAGGTTAATAGGTGCCGAAGAAAACGTGTTGGCGACTGTAACCACTATCCGGGCAAGAAAAAGCTCATTCTCAGCGGTTTTCATGAAGCGGCACTCGCTGCCTTCGGAATCAAAGAGCGATTATCTCCTCTCAAAAAGGTCTATCTTCAATACACCACGACAAACCATGTGATGCATGAACGCTTGGGCGTGCCATCGCCCTACGCCCTGGACGGGGAGTACTAAGCCCCTTCGCCCAACGATGCACACCACAAACCCAGACTGCCAATGCTCGCCTAGCGCTTGGAGACCCACATGGAAAAAACAAATAATGGCGATGCCAAGAAGCGTTCCCACTACAGCACACTGCCGTTAATCTATTCTTGCTCCGGTTGCTCCAGCGCGGCCCAGCTCACCAACCGTATCGCGGTGAGCCTGGATCGCCAGGCACTTGCAGAAATGTCATGCATCGCGGGAGTAGGCGGGAATGTTAAATCCTTGCTACGTAAAGCACAGTCAGGTCGAAAAATACTGGTGCTGGACGGCTGCCCGCTCCACTGCGCAAGACACTCCCTAGAGCAGCAGGGGGTTAAAATAGACACCCACATCGATCTCTCAACCCAAGGCATCAAAAAGCGCCTGCATGCGGATGCCAGCGAAGAAGATTTTATCACGGTGTGGGAAGGGGTCATCCTACCGACGCTCAAGGCGATATCCTGAGGTATACCCCATGCCTCTTTACCGCGGCATGTGCCAGACAAGCTGCGCTCCGGGTGGGCAGAAATACCCACAGGCTTTCTCACGAACCTGACAATATCAAGGTATAACGATACCATCACCGTGCTAAAAACACCTAAATGCATGAAAACGACTCAAATTAGCCTTTTAGAATCAACGTTTATTTGTTCAGGTCCCGGTTTACGTTATGATCGACACCGCGACAGGCTGCATACGACACTGGCCTTATACTATTTCAGACGGAGCCGGCGATGACCGACGAGAAAAAGCTATCCCCCTCTATTCTCAACAGCGACAAAACGGTCAGTGAGCCTAACCTTACGCCCTTACAATTGGGTAAGCGGGTACGTGAAATCCGCCTTAGCCATGGTCTCACGCTAGAAGAAGCCAGCCGCCGTACGGGTCTGGCACGCTCAACGCTGTCTAAAATAGAAAACGAACAGATCTCGCCAACCTTCAGCGCAGTACAAAAGCTGGCCTCGGGTCTGGCGATCGATATACCACAGCTTTTTTCAAGCCCTACGCAGGTCCATTCATCAGGCCGGCGCGATATCACCCGGATTAATGCAGGGGCGGCACACCCTACCCCGACCTACGAGCACGAAATTCTCGCCACGCAGCTCACCAACAAAAAGATGCTGCCTTACAAAACCACCGTCAGGGCACGCGCTTTTTCTGATTACGCTGACTGGGTTCGTCACGATGGCGAGGAATTTATGTTGGTTCTGAAAGGTGAAATCCGGCTATTTACGGAGTTTTACGAGCCTATCGATCTTAAAGAAGGTGACAGCGCTTACTATGACGGCAGCATGGGGCACGTACTGATTTCCATCAGTGAAGACGATGGACAGGTCCTCTGGATTACAACAACCTAATTCACTGCTTTTTTAAACACTGCAGAGAGATAGCCTGCCTTTTTACTATTGCAGCGCTATAATCTGCCAACCGCCCTCCAAGCACGATAAAGCAGCCAGCACAGGTATCACGTAAGCGCACAAAACGCCCCCCCCCAAGCTGTGCAACATTCCTATGTGCAAGCCCTAGATAAAGGGATCGCGTCCCTTTTCTTTCTGCCCCCTGCTGTTATTTACTCATTGATGACCCATCAGCAAGAAGTGGCGCTAAAAGACGCCACAAAAGAGCCAAATAGCAACAGTAAAGATCAGATAGCGAACTTGTTGCATCACGGCTCATTTGCTTCAATCAATAGGTGCAGATCATTGTCTGCGTGGTTTCCTGCGTTTGCCTGAAGAATTGGCCTGCTTTAGTACCAAACGTAACCGCAGCGCGCCTTAAGTGCCGGCTATATTCAACACGGTATATTCAACACGGGCATGAGCCTTGCGAATTAAGAACTGCGACCAACAACAAGAATGAACTGTAGTTAGCCGTCACAATCGGCTGCCTCTTACTCAAGGAACCAACATGAAAAAACTCTCCACTATGGCGGCGGTTACAGCCCTCGCCACCGGGATGGCCACAGTCGCCTATGCCGAAGGAACGCTGGAATCCGTTAAGAGCAAAGGTTACGTCCAGTGTGGCGTGACCACCGGACTTCCCGGGTTTTCAAACCCCGATGCAAAAGGGAAGTGGGAAGGTATCGATGTCGATGTCTGCCGCGCCGTTGCTGCCGCCACCTTGGGCGATGCGTCCAAGGTCAAATACATCCCCCTGACCGCCAAGGAACGATTTACTGCGCTACAATCGGGTGAAATTGACATCTTGTCGCGTAACACCACCTGGACCCAGACCCGTGACACCCAGCTGGGCCTGAATTTCGCCGGCGTCAATTACTATGATGGACAGGGCTTCATGGTGTCCAAATCGTTAGGCGTCAAGAGCGCCCGCGAACTGGACGGCGCCGCGGTGTGCATCCAGTCGGGTACAACCACCGAACTTAACCTGTCAGACTACTTCCGTCAGCATAAGATGACCTACTCACCCGTCGTCTTCGATACCTCCGACCAAACCGTAAAGGGATTTGAAGCGGGGCGTTGCGACATGCTGACATCGGACCAATCCCAACTGTATGCACTGCGGATCAAACTGGCAGATCCTGCCAGCGCGATGGTCTTACCTGAAGTTATCTCCAAGGAGCCGCTGGGGCCTGTGGTACGCCAAGGTGACGACCTCTGGTTCAACGTTGTTCGCTGGTCCCTGAACGCCCTGCTTAATGCAGAAGAGTTGGGTATCACTTCCGCTAACGTTGATGAAATGAAGAAAAGCAACAACCCTAACGTTCGCCGCGTTCTCGGCCTGGAAGGACCAAAAGGTCAAGGGCTTGAATTGAATGATGACTGGGCGTACCAGATCGTTAAGCAAGTCGGCAACTACGCTGAAGTTTTCGAGCGTAACGTCGGCGCAGGGTCGCCGCTGCAAATTGCTCGCGGCGTGAACGCGCTGTGGAATAACGGCGGTTTTATGTACGCGCCGCCCATGCGTTAACCCATATACCGGAGAGCCGCAAGGAGCCTCCTTTCGCTCTCTGATCTCGACTACGCTCAGGGAACCGCCGGATGCATAACCGATCGTCGCGATAACGCTCGCTGCGATTGGAGAAACCGATAGTTTTCTGTACTTGATTCTTTCTTCAGGAGTATCTACATGCCAACTGAAGCGAAGCAAGGCGTGGCGCCCTCCTCGAAACCCAAATTCTGGAACGACCCGGCAAAGCGAAATATGCTATTCCAGGTCCTGATGATTATCGTCGTCGTGGGTTTCATCGGCTATCTCGTCAACAACGCGCTCGTTAACCTTGATAAACGCGGCATTACTACCGGTTTTGCCTTTTTAAGCCAAACGGCCGGTTTTGACATCCTGATGTCGTTAATTCCGTTTGATGCAACGTACAGCTTTGGGCGTACCTTTATCGTCGGGTTGCTCAACACCCTGTTGGTCTCCGTGCTGGGCATCATACTGGCCACACTGATTGGTTTTGTCATGGGGGTCGCACGGTTATCAAAAAACTGGCTTATTGCCAAAGTCGCTACGGCCTATGTAGAAATATTCCGCAATATCCCTTTGCTATTGCAGATATTTTTCTGGTATTTCGCGGTTCTTCGTACCTTGCCTGCACCGCGCCAAAGCCTGGAATTCGGGGGGATATTTCTTAACGTCCGCGGGCTCTATCTGCCTTCACCGGTGTTTGAATCCGGTTTTATTGCCGTCCTCATCGCCCTGGCTGCGGCGATTGTGGCCTGTTTCTTTCTGGCGCGCTGGAATCACAAACGCCAGGAAGCGACCGGACAATACTTCCCGGTATTCTTGACATCAATAGGCATACTGATCGTCGTTCCTATGCTGGCCTATTTCTTGGCGGGCTCGCCGATAAGCTGGGATAACCCGGCACTCAAAGGCTTTAATTTCCGCGGTGGAACCACGATTGTTCCTGAACTAATGGCACTGCTGGTCGCGTTGAGCATCTATACCGGAACCTTTATCGCTGAAATTGTCCGCTCCGGCATCTTGGCCGTCAGTCACGGACAAACAGAAGCAGCCAGCGCGCTGGGCATCAGCCGCGCGAAGACGCTGCGTTTTGTTGTCATTCCTCAGGCAATGCGGGTCATCATTCCGCCGCTAACCAGCCAATACCTGAATCTGATCAAAAACTCGTCACTGGCGACGGCCATCGGCTATCCCGATCTAGTCTCGCTATTTATGGGTACCACCCTGAACCAGACCGGGCAGGCGATCGAGATTATCTTCATGACGATGGCCGTGTATCTGACCATCAACCTGCTGGTTTCAATGTTTATGAATATATACAACAAGCGTATGGCGCTGGTGGAGCGATAGTATGATTGTTAATGACACTAAATTGCCCGACTTACCGGCACCACCCAGCACGGTAGGCGTGATTGGCTGGCTACGCACCAACTTGTTTTCAACACCCTTTTATTCTGTCTTGACGCTGCTGGTGGCCTATATACTGTTTAACACGCTGATCCCGGCCATCCAGTGGGCCTTTATCGATGCGGACTGGGTCGGCACCACGCGAGAGAGCTGCACCGGTGGTGGCGCGTGCTGGGTTTTCATCAATGTTCGACTGGATCAATTTTTGTACGGATTTTACCCGGAAAGTCAGTACTGGCGCATTAATTCACTGTTTCTACTGTTCGGTATATTAGTGGCTGCGCTTGTTTACGAAGGTACGCCGAAGAAAGGCTGGATTGCAGGCTTTACGCTGCTAATCTTCCCTATCATCGCCTTCTTTATGCTGTTTGGCGGCCGCTTCGGTCTTGAGGTGGTCGAAACCCATAAGTGGGGTGGTCTGACGCTGACCCTGGTTCTGGCCGTGGTGGGAATCGTGGCATCGTTGCCTTTCGGCATCCTGCTGGCCCTCGGTCGGCGCTCAGAGATGCCGGTGGTAAAAAGCTTCTGCACGGTCTTTATCGAGATCTGGCGTGGGGTGCCTCTGATCACGGTGCTGTTTATGGCCTCGGTCATGCTGCCGCTGTTTGTACCGGAGGATATCGGCTTCGACAAGCTGCTGCGGGCCTTGATCGGTATCACACTGTTCCAGTCCGCGTATATGGCCGAGGTTATCCGTGGTGGACTACAGGCCATACCCAAAGGCCAGTACGAAGCGGCGATGGCGCTAGGGCTGAGTTACTGGCGTTACATGCCGCTGATCATCCTGCCCCAGGCCTTGAAGATTATGATCCCCGGCATCGTCAACACCTTTATTGCCCTCTTCAAAGATACCAGTCTGGTACTGATCATCGGTCTGTTTGACCTGCTGGCGATCGTACAGTCCGCCTTGGCAGACCCGAAATGGCTGGGTTATTCCATCGAAGGCTACGTGTTTGTTGCCTTTATGTTCTGGGCATTCTGTTTCAGCATGTCACGCTACAGCCAATACCTTGAGAAGAAGCTGCATACTGGCCATGGTTCTCGTTAGCCCTGCCGACAATGAATTCAGGAGTACGACATGTCTGAACAGACCAATAGCAACATGCAGGTTTCTAACGAGACCAAGATTGAACTGATCGATGTCAACAAATGGTATGGCGATTTCCACGTATTAAAAGATATCAACCTGACGGTTAAAAAAGGCGAACGCATCGTTATCTGTGGGCCTTCAGGGTCCGGTAAATCGACGATGATTCGCTGCCTGAACCGCCTGGAGGAGCACCAGGCCGGCCAGATTCTCGTGTCGGGAATTGAACTGAATAACGATTTAAAAAACATCGAGACGATCCGCCGTGAAGTGGGCATGGTATTTCAGCACTTCAACCTCTTCCCGCACCTGACGGTGCTGGAAAACTGTTGCCTGGCCCCCATCTGGGTGCGTAAAGCACCGCGCAAAGAGGCCGAAGCCACCGCCATGGAGTACCTTGAGCGGGTTAAAATTCCCGATCAGGCGCACAAGTTTCCAGGGCAGCTTTCCGGTGGACAGCAGCAACGCGTGGCCATTGCACGCAGCCTGTGCATGAACCCTGAGGTGATGCTGTTTGATGAACCCACCTCAGCGCTGGATCCGGAAATGATCAAAGAGGTTCTGGACGTCATGGTCGAGCTTGCGCAGGAAGGCATGACCATGCTGTGCGTGACCCATGAGATGGGCTTTGCCAAGACCGTTGCTAATCGCGTTATCTTTATGGATGTCGGACAGATTATCGAAGAAAATGGTCCCGATGAGTTTTTCGACAATCCTCAGTCAGAACGAACCCAGGCTTTTCTGAGCCAGATTCTGGACCACTGATGCCTGATATGGAGGTATACCAGTAGTTACGTGTCCCGCATTGTTGACACTGAGGCCGCTACCATGAGCCATACCGTCGATTGCTATTTCACCCCCATTTCCCCCTGGGCTTACCTCGGCATTCGGTCCATGAACGGATCACAAACTCACTGCCAGACGTGGTCGCTCCACTAAAAAACAGGAACGCAGGATGAATTCGCGTCACACAGATATTCGCATGGCCCGGGTCAATAACGTGGATCTGGCGTATCAATGCTTCGGAGACCCCGCTCAACCCGCCTTACTTTTAGTCATGGGCCTTGGCGCCCAGATGCAAACCTGGCCTGAAGGTTTCTGCCGGCAATTGGCAGACCAGGGCTATTACGTGATCCGGTTCGATAATCGGGATTGTGGACAATCCAGCGCCTTGGACAACGCGGGTCTACCGGACATCGCCGCGCTGATGCGGGGTGAATCACCCGCGATGCCGCTGCCTTATCAGTTAGCTGATATGGCCGATGACGCCTTGGGCTTACTGAATTACCTGGGTATTAGACAGGCTCATGTGGCGGGTGCCTCCATGGGCGGCATGATCATTCAGCACATGGCGTTCCGACAGCCCAATCGGCTGATGTCCCTGATCCCCATCATGACGACCAGTGGCGACCCGTCCCTGCCGCCCCCGACGCCCATCGCGCAGGCGGTATTGCTGACACCCGCCCCCGTACCACTTCATGAGCTGACCTTTGTACCGTTTTGTGTCCAGGGCTGGCGGGTACTCTGTGGCGCGGAACTGCCTTTTGAAGAAACGCGAATTCGCGAACTGGCCCAAAGCACCTTTCGACGCGGTTACAATCCCACGGGAATCGCCCGCCAGTTTGCGGCCATGTTAATGGATGGCGACAGGACCCAGCGACTCGGCGCGATAAAGACCCCGACCCTGGTTATCCATGGCCGCGCAGACCCACTGATTTCTCCCCAGGCGGGGCAAGCCGTTGCCAACGCGATCCCCGGGGCTCAATTGGCACTGATTGACGGCATGGGGCACGACATACCCCAGGCGCGCTGGGAATCGATTGTCGGCAAGATGAGTGGCTTTATGGCGCAGGCCCAGCGGTTATGCGTCTAGATGAACGCTGGGCAGGATCCGCTGTTATACATTATGCTTGCTAGATAAGAACCCGAGGTGACCATGGACCGTATCTGGATCCCCAATTACCAGCCCGGCGTTCCCGCCGACGTTGACACCCAGCAATACAGCTCCATTGTGCAGATGCTGGAAGAGTCGTTCCGGCATTACAGCAAGCGGCCAGCGTTTACCAACATGGGGCAGACGCTGAGCTTTGCGGAGATTGATGCCCGATCGCGCCGCTTCGCCGCCTATCTGCAACAGGATTTAAAGCTCAACAAAGGCGATCGAATCGCCCTGATGATGCCGAACGTACTCCAATACCCGATTGCACTGTTCGGCGCATTGCGGGCGGGCCTGGTCGTTGTCAGCATTAATCCTCTTTATACCGGGCGTGAACTCAAGCACCAGCTACAAGATTCTGGTGCCAAGGCGATCGTGATCTTTGCCAATGCCGCCCATACCCTCGAGCACGTCATTGATCAGACCGCTGTCGAACATGTCATTGTCACCTCCATCGGCGACCTGCTGAAATTTCCGAAATCGTTATTGGTCAACTTTGTGCTGCGCCACGTCAAAAAAATGGTTCCCCGCTGGAACCTTCCCCGGGCACGTAGCTTTCGGCATGCGTTAAAAGCGCGTAAAAAAAGTGATTTTCAGCCCGTGGCAATCACCCAAGAGGATACGGCATTCTTACAGTACACGGGTGGAACAACCGGTGTTGCCAAAGGGGCCGTACTCAGTCATGGCAATATGATTGCTAACATGATTCAGGCTCGGGCCTGGATCAATCCACGGGTCAACGAGGGGCGTGACATCATCATTACGGCGCTGCCGCTGTACCATATCTTTTCACTCACGGCGAACTGCTTTGTATTCTCCAGCATGGGGGCACTGAACGTATTGATCACCAATCCTCGGGATATTCCAGCCTTAGTGAAAGAACTCGGACGCTGGCGCTTTACCGCCATTACCGGGGTCAACACCCTGTTCAATGCTCTGCTCAACAACGAAGCATTCAACGCGCTGGATTTTTCCTCACTAACCCTGACGCTCGGTGGTGGCATGGCGGTGCAGAAGGGTGTGGCCGAACGCTGGCAGGCCGTTACCGGCCATGCGCTGATCGAAGCCTATGGGCTGACAGAAACCTCGCCGGCAGCCTTGATCAATCCGATGTCTTTGCGTAGCTACAACGGCTACATTGGCCTACCGATTAGCTCAACCTGGGTGGATATTCGCGATGATAAAAACCACAGCCTGGCCCTGGGTGAAACTGGCGAGATCTGCATTAAAGGTCCGCAGGTGATGCAGGGCTATTGGCAGCGTCCGGAGGATACGGCCGAGGTCACCACCGAGGACGGTTATTTTCGTACCGGCGATCTAGGTTTTATGACCGAACGGGGCTTCGTCAAACTGGTAGATCGCAAGAAGGATATGATCCTCGTCTCCGGTTTTAACGTTTATCCCAATGAGATCGAGGATGTCGTCGCGGCGCTTCCCGGCGTGCTCGAATGCGCCGTTGTCGGCGTGCCTAATGCCAAAAGTGGCGAGGCTCCAAAGCTGTTTGTGGTCCGCAAGGACCCTGCGCTAACGTCAGAGGCTATTATCCGTCATTGCCGCGAGAACCTGACCAGCTACAAAATACCCAGACAGATCGAATTTCGCGATGACCTGCCCAAAACTCCTGTAGGCAAAGTGTTACGCCGCAACTTGCAATAATACTAGGAACATCAATAATACCAGGAACATCAATAACACCAGGGGCATCAAGAATAACGTCGGCCATTTCGCCATTCGTCTACTTGATTCCAGACCGGTATTTAGGTCACTATAACACCCGTACTCACCCTGATGTTGAAAGGACTCAACATGGCCGATGGATTGCTGATAGATCAGCTTAGGCTGATCGGCAAAAGCGCATTATGGTTTGCCATTGCACTTTTCTGCTGTTTTCTCTTCTTTCTGACCCTGTCAGATATACCACTAAGCAGTTACCGTGAAGCGAGCGACCATCTGTACCGCTCCCAGGAAGACCTGCCGTGGATGATGCTGCTGGGCGGACTGCTATTGCTCATGACTACAGCGCTAACGCTTTGGTTAAGCTGCCTCTTCATGACCCACCGGGCTGCCGGCCCCCTCTACCGTTTTTCCAGAAACCTTGAAGGCGCATTAACTCAGGGTTCGCTGCCTCGTCAGGGTATTCGACGCGGTGACCTGTTTCAAGAAGAGAGTGCGCACCTCCTGCATACCGCAGATCAATTATCCTCTTACGAACACCACCTGGTGTCCGGCTGCCGAAAACTCATCGGCGAAATGGGCACCCTGAATAAAAATCCTGCGCATCAAGATGACCCCGGAGTAGCGCAGCGGCTAAACGTGACACTGCAGCAGCTGAAAAGCACGGCATCACGGGGTCATATTGATGCGCACCCTCAGCGTTAACCTGCCGCGCCTAGTCTGGGCTGCAATTTTACTGACGAGCCTGCTCGGCACGCTCACCGCACTCAGCATGCTACAGACAACGGCAAGCTTTGACACCGAGGCATGCGGGTCCTGCCATCTGGGTAAAAACAAAGAACAGATAAGGAAGGATCCCCTCCTGCATGCCACCCAGGAGATCCTGTGTGGAAGCTGCCATGCCGATGCATTAATGGCCAGCCATCCCAGCGGCGTCTCGCCCTCCATGCATGTTCCTGCCAAATTCCCGCTGGACTGGAAAGGCGATATCACCTGCAGCACCTGCCATGACACCCATAATAAAAAGCATGGCCTGTTACGCGTCACCGAACGCGGCAAAGCCTTTTGCGGGGCTTGCCATGCGGCTACATTTTTTACCGCGATGGCGGATGGCGGAATCTCAACGATTATTTCCGGCCACCTGGATGCCAGCGGCGAACTGGAGGACCCCTATTCGATCCAGTGCATGATTTGTCATGATGACAAAGGTGACCCAGATCAGGTATACCCCGTCAGTATAAATCGCGCCGGTGTCATACGGCACAAGGGTAGCAGCCACCCGGTGGGCAAGTCTTACCAACTCGCATCGACATACGGCGGGTACCGCCCCATGTCTCAGCTACACACGTCGATTGTCTTGCCTAATGGATTGATGAGCTGCGTATCCTGCCACCTGGGCTACAGTGAAAATCATGGGGCATTGGTATCCACAATAGCCGGATCCGGGCTCTGTTTCGAGTGCCATCAACTGTAACGCCCCGGCATTGTTATGGCTGCCTGATGAAACACAATATTATGACTGGCGGATACATCCGATGGCTAATACACACCGCGCACGCAGTAATAAACACCGAGATCTAGCGCCGGTTTTCGCGGCGGTTTAACCGCGGGTCAGAACGGTTTATAGCATCAGTTGGGACTGTGCCTTATGAAGGATCGAATCATGAAAACCGGTACCGCACGCAAGATAACATATATCGATCCCCACCTGCAGGGCCGGCACTGGCTGGGGTTAATTGCGCTGGAATTACTGGTTATCGGTGGTGCGCTTGTGTATCTCTATATCGGCTTACAACAAACGCTGGAAAACAGCCTCTACTCCGTACACAGCCTGAACCGACAGTCATTACTCAGCGCATTCTTTGTCCTACTAGGCAGAGTCGCACTCATTACTGTTAGCGCGAACTTACTGCTACTGGCACTGGGCCATTATATCTGGGTCCGGCGCGTACGGGCTTTAATGCAACAATTTCGCCACCAACTCGACCAACTATCCCGGCTAAATTTCAAAACGCCGCAACCTGCGCCCCGGTATGCCAAGGACTCACATGAATTTAGCTATCTGCTTTGGCGCTGGTCAAACCGCGAACGCCATCGCTTTGGCAACCTGATCCGCTTGATCAACCAGTTACCCGACCCGGTAGCACTGCATCCCGAACAGCAGCTCAGCTTACAGAATCACTTGAAACGTGCCGTTTACGAATTCCTCCATTTTGATCACAGGCAACGCCCACGTCTAACGGGGTCCGATTAACCAGCCCACCTGCTGGCGGCAAATAATGGTAATCAAACCTACAATCGTTTTCCGCTGTTCGTTTGTAGTTTGTAGTTTGTAGTCCGTATCACTGGCGTTCTGCCTAATACGGTACAGTCGGCCCTTGCCAACGCGTATCGATGGGACGGGCACGGGCGATAGCCTCGTCCGCCGTCCCCCACCCCTCGCAGCGGCTGGCACCCGGTCGGCGCCGAAGGATATTCAGCAATCCTTTGCAGCGGGCGTAAAACTGAAAAAACAACAGCACAAACTGACGCTGTCCCGGGGTTAATGGCTGCGTGCTGCAGATCAGCTTGTCGTCATACATAAAGCGCTCCGACAACCCCACTGCGCCGTAAGCGGCCACGGTTACCCGTGTACCGGCCGCCAGACGCGGACCAAGCACCACAGCATCCAGAAGGTCCCCTTCACCACCGATATAGCCCGGAACCGCGCCGTAATTGAAGGGACAAGGTAACGGCGAAATAAAGTCCAGGCGCCCAGTGGAGCCTCGTTTGAGAAAGCTGCCGCGTGGGATCTCGATCACCACCTCGACCTTGGGCGGTTCGGTCGTATGATCGGCGCGGCTAGATACCATTTCAACATTTCTCCCTTGACCACCTCGGCAATGAACACCGCCTAGACGCTGTTGCAAACGACGCATGTGGCGCCACCCCGCTAACAGCTTGACCCGTAGCCCATGCTGCTAGGAGTACGCAGCTCCCATACCACTGAACATAGACCCTGATAAATCGAGCGCTAGAACCCCGCGCGTCATCTCTTAACAGCGCCGTAGGCGACGTGCGACGCGCCGAAAGGTTTAGCGACCGGCCAGCAAGCGATTAACCGCTTCGGTATGCTGCGGGTTGTTATGGCACATGCCCTGAAAACAGGCGCACAGATCCAGAAAATCGGCAAGCTCCATACGCGGGGCGGCCTTCATGAGTCGCTTGGTCAGGCGTGTGGCGTCGGCGGGCTGGGCGGCTATTCGGCGCGCCAACACCAGGGCCTCATCCAACAATTGATCGTCCGCCACAACGTCCAGTACGATCCCAAGCTCCTTGGCCTCTGTCGCATCGATGATCCGTCCGGTCAGCGTCAGCTCAAACGCGCGCTGATAACCGATCAGGCGCTGCATAAACCAGGCGCCACCATCACCGGGAATAATGCCCAAATTAAGAAAGGTTTCGCCGAATCGAGCCTTGTCTGAGGCAAGACGGATATCGGCCATATTGGCGAGGTCGAAACCGGCACCAATGGCCGGACCATTCACAGCGGCGATCACCGGTACTTCGACCTTGTGCATCGCCAAAGGAATGCGCTGGATACCGCGCCGGTATTTTTCTTCGACTTCGGCGACATCACCGCCAAAATCGCCGGTCCGATCGCGTATATCCTTGATATTGCCACCGGCACTGAACGCCGATCCAGCACCGGTAATCACCAGTACGGAGACCGCCGGGGTCTGATTGACCCACTCCGCCGTCATCACGATATCGTCGATCAGTTGGGTTCCGGTGAGCGCATTACGCAGATCATGTCGGTTCAGGGTTAACAGCGCGACGCCCTCTTCGAGGGTCAAGGTCGCATCGCTCAGAGTGGGCAACACGGCAGTTTGACTCATGGCAGCTCTCCAGTCACAAAAGCGCATTGGCGCTCAGTGGGTTGATTAATCCGCGTCTACTCGCGTCCGCGATTGTTGCGCCAGATGGTATTGCTGGCTCAGATAGTCGATCAACTGGTCCAGCGCCGCAGCGGCCTGTTCGCCCTTGCGTGCTTGCAGCGCCTCCAGCAAGGCCTCATGGTGCGACACCACGACCTGGCGCTCCCGATAGCGGTTGGCAATCATGTTCATCAACGGTTGTAACGCGTCGATGACGGTCACCATATTAAACTGCAACACCGGATTCTCGGTAGCATCGACCAGGGCCCGATGAAAGCGAATATCCGAGGCGCAAAACTCCTCATCACTGATCGACGCGTGTTGCAGGGCCAATTCGTCGGCCATTCGCTGCAGATGCGTATCACTACGCCGGTCAATGGCCAGGCGCAGACAGAGCTGCTCGAGCTCGCGGCGGGCTTCGGTAATCGCCTCAACATCAAACTCGCCCAGCGTCACCATCAGGGTTGCGGCATTGGCCAGCGTCGTATGTAACTCCATCGGTGTCGGTCGGGAGATAAAGGTACCTCCGGTGGGGCCTCGCCGTGACCGCACCAGATGTTGCGCCGCGAGCCGTTTCAGGGCCTCGCGAATAGTCGGCCGCGAGACACTGTAGCGTGCCGCCAGATCGTCTTCGGTCGGCAATCGCTCATCGACTTTTAACCGCCCGTCCAAAATAGCCGCCTGCAGCTGCTCCGCAATCTGTTTTGCCAGGCTGGTGGTTACCAGACGGTCATATTGAATCGCAATAACGTTTCCCCTCTGCGGCGTCCCATGACGGGTTTGCGGCCCTGATTTCACCGCGACGGCAATAAACCCTGCCGTACGCGGCAATCTGATTGACTGTTCATACAGTGGGCAACTATATCATAGGGGTGTTGTTATACGCTTTTTGTTAATTTTATATTTGTTTGACAAATTAACCTTTAGTTTTTACCGTAAGCCTTCACCTAACCCCCGCTGGGAGATTGAACGTGACTGAATCCACCTTTAAAGCACTGGTACTTCGCCAAGACGATGACGGTAAAACACGCTCGGCCATCGAGATCCTGACAAACGCGGACCTTCCCGATGAAGAGGTACTGGTTAACGTCGAGTATTCCAGCTTGAACTACAAAGATGGCATGGCGGTCACCGGTACCGGCAAGATCGTACTGACCTGGCCGATGGTACCTGGCATCGACCTGGCCGGCACCGTGATCGACGGCGGCAAAAGCAGCTACAAGACCGGCGACAAGGTTGTGCTGACCGGCTGGAGTGTGGGTGAAAAATATTGGGGCGGCTACAGCCAACGCCAGCGCGTACGCCCCGAGTGGTTGGTAAAACTGCCTGAGGGAATATCCTCCCAGCAAAGCATGGCGATCGGTACGGCAGGCCTGACCGCCATGCTCTGTGTCATGGCGCTGGAAGATGGCGGCGTGCGCCCTGACAGCGGCCCGATTGTTGTCACCGGCGCGGCCGGTGGCGTGGGCAGCGTTGCAGTTGCCCTGCTGGCCAAGCTGGGTTATCGGGTCAGCGCTGTCACCGGGCGCTCAAGCAGCCACGACTACCTGCGCAACCTCGGTGCCACGGAGTTTCTGGATCGCGAGACCATGGCCGCGCGGCCACGTCCGCTGGAGAGATCGCGCTGGGCCGGTGCTATCGATACCGTGGGCGGCGAGATTCTTAGCCGCCTGCTGGCAGAAACGAATTATGGCGCGACGGTAGCGGCGTGTGGCCTGGCTGCAGACTACAAACTGCCCACCACGGTCATGCCGTTTATTCTACGCAATGTGCGTCTGCAAGGCGTTGATTCGGTTATGTGCCCCACGGCACGACGCGCCGAAGCCTGGCGCAGACTGGCAACAGACCTGCCCGATAGCCTGCTGGACTCTATCAACCAGACGGTCACACTGGAAGGCGTCCAAGCAAAGGCAGAAGCGATCATGCAGGGCCAGGTTCAAGGACGGGTCGTAGTCGACCTGCAAGGCTAAGGCGCAAGCCGCTGTCGGGTCATCCGCCATCGACCGACAGCGGCTAGCGGTTGAATAAACTGCGCCGGCCTCAACGTGCGGCGCTTTATCCTCTTAGCTTACCCTCTTGGCTTACGCGCGGGGTATGCCCTCTCGATGAAACACGCCCGTTAGAGCCGGCCGCTTCGCTTCAGCCGCCGCATGACCAGATAGTGGTAACCGCGGGAAAGCAGCGGACGTATCAGAGGCAGGCCAATCAACCAGGCCAACGGGCGCAACAGCGTAACTCTCTCCATCAGCAAACGATAGGCATCCAGCTCTGCATGGATCTGCCCATGCTCATCCTCGACATGCAGTTCCGTGAGCGCCCGTTGCGGATCGATCCCGCGCTGTTTTAGCGCGCTCTCCTGTCCGGTGATATCAAACCAGCATACCTGCTGCGCATTACCCGCGGCCAGACGGGTGTAACGACGCCGATCCTCGCGGCAGCGCGGACACGCACCATCATAAAAAACGGTAAGTTGTTCGCTGCTGGCATGGTGCGAAATATCCGCAGTCAGCGTTGGGTCACCCCGCGAGGTACCGGCGTTGTCATGGTCACTCAAGACGCTATCCTCCCCACCCCTTAGCCTCCCCACCCCTTAGGCTGCTGGCCGTCGCCGGTATTGGCAAAGGCAGCGAACATATCCATGCAATTGGCCAGCTCCATCCCTTGTAGTATGGCGTCAATAGCGCGTTGCTGCCGGTTTTTTGATTCGACGCTGAGGAATTTTCCCCTTAAAGAGGATTCGTCCGGCATGTTGCCTGGTCAATTCTCAGCCGGGTCATGATCGGTGCGGGAGCGAGGTCAACGAGCACACAGAGACTGGCGGCCTCGACAACCACTCATTGCGCCACCGGTGGTTCGCAGATTAGGTTGGGTAGCGCAGCGTAACCCAACACCGGGCGGATAGCGCCCGCTTAGGGCAGCTTGCGTATCGATTCTTCGATCTTGGCTATGCGGTCATCGTTGGATGGGTGCGAACTGAGGAAGCCACCGCCACTGCCGTATTTGGCACGCAACGTTTCGATCGAGCGCTTCATCGCATAAGGGTCCTGTCCTCTACTTTTTAACAACTGCACCGCGAACTGATCCGATTCCAGCTCATCGGCCTGCGAGAACTGTGCGCTGACGGCGCTTCGCGCCAACGAACCCAGCTGGGAAGCGGTCAAGGTACCGATGGTACCGCCTACCGCAACCGCCCCTTGAAACAAGGCATCGGTCAGAATGGTTTCTTTCATCTGATGATAGCTGTGCTTAAGCGCCACGTGACCAATTTCATGGCCAATAACGGCCAACACCTGATCGTCAGGCATGGCGTCCAATAACGCCGAATGAACCCGTACGGTTCCATCGGCCATCGCAAAGGCATTGATATCCGGGGAAAGATAAACTTTGTAGTTAAAATTCAGTCCCCCGTACTGATCCAAACCCTGAGTAATGCGCTGTAAACGCTGGCTATACGGGCTCTCTTGGGGAGCCACCTTGCTCTGAGCATCCAACTCCTGAGCCGACAACGCCGCAGTTTCGCGCACACTGTTTGCATCCAACGTCGTAGCCTGCAGGACAGATGCACCGACCACCAGGGCCTTGCCGGTATCAAAACGTCCATCGGTGGCACAACCGCCCAGCATCGTCAGCAGGACCAATGGAATGACACGGTTTTTCAGCATTGAGATCATCCTCTCTCATCGGTGGCAACAGAATTGAAATATAAGCATAAAACGGCTACTTGTTCGAGCCCGAGTAACGACCAATACCATTTGCTGTCTGAATAATGACGCATCAGGGGGACAAATGATGCTCAAACTTGGCCGAGCTGCCAGGCACCTGCAAATAACGGAGCGCCACCGCCGTTTTTCGTGCGCCGCGTTCGGCAAACCACTGGCTAAGATTAAGGCCAACACCGAGATAAATACTCCGCCGTGGCGCAGTCGTTGCGCTGCTATTAAAACCCCGCGTGTAGTAACCCGTATGAAATTCGACAAACCGCCACGTACTGTTGCGCAACGCGCTAAAGCCAGCCAGCTTTAATGCCAGCAGATAGCGTGAATTTTCATAATCGGTGCTGATATCTCCTTGCGTAGGACGCAGGCCGTACTCCCAGCGCAGATCCAATTTGTCAGCCAGGGAATTATCGCGCCGCAACAGATAGCCCGCGCCGGCGCCCAGCACATTGGCCAGCATATCTTCCCAAGATAAGCCGAACTTGCTAAACGAATCGCCGATCTCCATATAACCCATAATGGCCAACGCGGATAATGCCCCGTAACGAGCCGCTGCGTTCTCGGGCAAGCAACGACGCTGAAAATATTCAGCCAGCCCCTGGCTCACCAAGTAGGTACTGTACAGATGTCCCAGTTTATCCGCACCACCATTCTGGGTATCCGAACCAAACCAGCCTTCGGACCGAGAACGGGGTGAGCGGCTGAAATAGCCCCAATTTGCCACGCCCCAGGCCGTGACACCGGCCACTCCGATCAACGTAGCATCACTAACCACGCGTCGATCCGCGGCCGCTGGGCAAGCGAGATCGGCTCCACGAACGGAACCGTGCGACATAAGAAACAAAAAAACCAGAATGGCCCTGACCCAATAACGCAACATACGCCCCAATCCCTGAAGCCCTTGACCAAGCCATCGAACCCCGCCTAGTTCATACGATGGTATGCTTCACTGTAGACGTAATTTAGACAAAGAAAGGAAGACCGACAGCAAGAAGATAAGAAACCAGCGCCATCGATAAATAAATCAATAAATACCCGCTTCCAGCCCGGCTGCCAGAGTCATTCCAAGCACTTCACATTCTTGTTCGAAGCCTGACTTGTATTCCCCCTTGAGAACAAGGGCCGTCTGTACCGCATTCCAGCGCAACCCCGTCACGATCCGCTCGACACTGGTCTTGGCACCCTGCCCGTCATTGCCCGCTCGAACAAACAGGGCGTAAGGCAAGCCCGCGGTCTTATCTAGGCAAGGGTAATAGATCCTCTCAAACCAGTCTTTCAGTGCACCCGCCATATAACCAAAATTTTCCGTCGTACCGAGAATAAGACCATCAGCCCATAAAATATCTTCCGAGCCTGCTTCAGCAGGGGTTTTCACACGCACGTCAATGCCACCGATATCCGGATGAGTCGCGCCGCGCAGGACGGCATCTCGCAAGCGTCGGGTATTTTCTGAAGGTGTCGACGCAACAATGAGTAGATTCGCCATAACAACCCTCTGTATTAGCCTGACTTGAATGCCAAGAGTGTAGCAGCCAGCCGCCGCCGCGCGACCCGATACGTACCGAAACTTCAACCGGCGGCGATACGTCACAGCGCAGGGTAATCGCGAGGGTGGACTGTTATCAGAGGATGGGAAGTGACGTGCAGATGGAACGTTATCGAGAGTATGGAGCTTATCAAGAGAATGGGAGGCGTCGTGAGGATGGAAACTTGTCGAAACGATTCAGGGCCATGGGAACCACAAAACCCGCCGATCAATGTCTGTATTCGGCGGGAATAGCGGTGTGGAAACCCCTTGTCAGCAGGCTGAGCTTATTCTGCTGTTGCAACGGCGGGTTTCTGGGGCGATGTTTTCTGTGATTTTGCGTAGGTGGAACCCCGGTTCGGCTGATAACCGGACACACCTTTTTGAACCTGGGTTATTTCGCCACCCTTTTTCAGGAAGGCTTCGATATCCGCACTGATCTGATCGCGCGTAAATGCGGCTGCGGGGGCTTTCTTACTCAATGGGTCACTCCTTTTGCAAGTTCTCTGGCTACAGTCTGGTGGTTGCGCCAATACTTTTTCTGCGAATTACAAGTAATTATCGGCGAATGGCGATCATTCACCGGCGTATTGCGCGCAAACGGCACGTTACTCTGCGCTTAGTCTTGATCCTGGTTCACTAATCCTTGTTACTCCCCATAACCGGGGCACACCAATGATCAGAAGGAAAAACCGGAAATTCAACGTCCGGAAGTGTTGACGGCAGCCGTAAAACACAGCGCCTAAGCACACAATATACCACATCGGCGGCTAAAAAGGTCAGGCGCGATAAAATTGCCCCCCCCGGCAAGGACCTTTAAGCACGCACCAGCGCTATTGACATAAATCAATAGTGCTGGTTTTTTTGACCTGTTCTTGCTAGAATTGCCGGCTTTACGAGATGGGCGCACTGCCTGACTTATCTAAACTGAATCAGAGGTTGAGCATGATGGCTGTTATACGTTGGGTACTTGGACGCCTCATTTTGCTCGTTAACGCACTGTTTTCACCCCGCGGGGTCAAGCGCAGCGCCGAGCAACAAGAATGGATTGATCAGCAAACCGTAGCATTGGCGCTGTATCAATACGAGGCCTGTCCGTTCTGTGTGAAAGTTCGACGCGCGTTCAAGCGACATTCTTTAAAAATTGAAACCCGTGATGCCAAGCGCAACGCCGAATACCGCCAAGAACTAGAGACAAAGGGCGGCACATTAAAGGTTCCCTGCTTGCAAATCACCGAGACCGACGGCCAGGTTCGCTGGTTGTATGAGTCGTCAGAGATTATCCGCTACCTCGAACAGCGCTTTGTCACGCCGGCCAACAACGCAGAAAACAACGACGCCGTCAGAGCGTCGTCAAGCGTCTAAGCGTTTCGGGATAAGACCATGCCAGGGCGATCAGCCCTGGCAACACCCAAAAGTAGGCCAGCATGAGCCCACGCAACAATCGCGGCGCATGACGCAAGCCCATTAATTGATCCACCACCAGCATCCCTTTCCAAGCCGCGACGGAGCAGATCAGCAAGAGCGTCCACAGCGTCGGATCAGCCGAGTCGGCCAGCGCCACGGCTCCCAGGGTCAATACCATGAGCAACAACCAACAGCCGCGCAATTTATCCGTCTTTACGAGCCACTTCTTCGCAGCTGCTACCTTCATCACAACACCTCTCAGCGCAATACCTCGCATCACAACACCCTTACCACAACACCCTTACCGTAACACTCTTACCGTAACACTCTTACCGTAACACCCTTACCGCAACACTCTTACCGCAACATCGACCCTCATCGTCAACGCATTCTCATGCGTAAACGTATTCTCATTGCCAAACACTGACTTATCGTAAAACATACAGCAGCGGAAATATCAGTATCCAAGCCAGATCGATCATGTGCCAATAACAGGCTGCGCCTTCAAAACCTTCATGGTTACGCGCATCATAGTGCCCCAAACCACTGCGTACGCCAGCCCAGATCAATGTGCACATCCCCACCAGCACATGCAGCAGATGATTGAACGTCAGATAATAATAGAGGGTGAAGAATCGATTGGTTTCGACATCGATGCCCGCAGCGCTATTCCACTGATACTCCCAGGCCTTGACCCCACAATACCCGATACCACAAGCCAGGGTTGCCCACAGCCACCGGATGCTGCTGCGCCGCAGCCCTTTTTTGATGGCGCCGACCGACCTCGCAATACAAAAGCTACTGGTCAATAACAGCAGCGTATTCAGCACCCCCGCCAGCGAATTCAACTGCGACGGTCCCGCCGCAAAGATCTCGGGGTTATGGGCTCTTACAACGAGAAAAACCAGGAAGAATAAGGCAAATTCAGTTAATTCCGCCCAGATCAATATCCAGACAGCGATATTACCCGGCCCTGCGGTATCGATCGACTCGGCTGCCGAGCCGAGACTGGACCGCTGCGGAACGACCACTGAAACAACCTCAGCATGGGTGGTCGTTGCCGGGCTAAGCAATGCCATAACATCGCACCGATTGGTCGCATTGGACCGGGGCATATAACGGATCAAACATAAACAACGTTTTCTCCAACACGTTAATCTTGAGGTACCCATAGCGACGCATTAAGAACAAGGTCGAAAGAACAAGGTCTTAAGCACGATCTATTGATCACAACGCATTAAAAGTACGTATGGATCAACCGCTCGATTGCCGTCAGCGTTTCCGTTTCGTCCGTCAACGGCTGCGCCATACAGGCGACGCAGGCTTCACGATGGCTAAGACCCGACTTGATCATCATGGCGGTATAGATCAACAAACGTGTCGATGCCGCCTCTTCCAGGTCATGATCTTTTAAGCGGCGCAGATCATTACCCAGCGCCACCAGTTGCTGGGCGCTCTGCTTGTCGATGCCCGACTCCTGACAAACGATGACAACTTCTTGCTCGGGGGCAGGGTAAGCAAAACTCAATGCAACAAAACGCTGACGGGTACTCGGCTTAAGCCCTTTCATCAGATTCTGGTAACCCGGGTTATAGGAGATCACCAGCATAAAGTCCGGATGGGCTTCGATCATTTCGCCGGTCCGCTCAATCGGCAGCACGCGGCGGTGATCCGACAGCGGGTGCAGCACAACGGTCGTATCTTTGCGCGCCTCGACCACTTCATCCAGATAGCAGATTCCGCCTTCCCGTACCGCCCGGGTCAGCGGCCCATCTTGCCAATAGGTCCCCTCGGCACCAATCAGGTGACGCCCGACCAGATCGGCCGCAGTCAGGTCATCGTGACAGGCCACGGTATGCACCGTCCGTCCAAGCTGCTGGGCCATGGACTCAACAAAGCGCGTCTTGCCACACCCGGTTGGCCCCTTTATCAAGACCGGCAATCGGTTAGCGGCAGCGGTTTTAAATATTTCGATCTCACGCCCCTGGGGTAAATAATGACGGCGAAAAGGCTGCGCAGATGTCTTGTCTAGGGAACTATCGTGGCTCATAAAAATAACCTCAGTATCGGTAGGTCAGTGGGATGTTGCGCCCACCCTAATCTTGCTTTAAGCACGACGTCACAACGACGTACCCGTTAAATTTAGGTAAAGCTGGGGCAACAACAACGGCAAGCGATCGATATCACTGATCACCGCATAGCCCTGGTCACCAAACAGATAAGGCAAGTACTCGTTACCCTTGGCATCGATGGTGACGCAAAACGGCTGCAGACCAAGTTTCTTCGCCTCGAGCACGGCCTGACGGGTATCTTCGATGCCATAACGGCCCTCATAGCGGTCAAGATCATTGGGTTTGCCGTCAGAAAGAATCAACAACAGACGCTGCTGCGCTTTTTGCTGCTTAAGAATCATGGCCGATTGACGAATGGCAGCACCCATACGGGTGTAAAACCCGGGCTTTACCGCCAACAGCCGGCCCCGTGCTTCATCGCCGTACGGCTCATCAAAATTTTTCAGCAGCTGATAGCGCACCTGCTTGTTACGAATCGACGAGAAGCCATAAATGGCAAAGGGATCTTTGGTGCCAGACATCGCCTCGCCGAAGAGCACCATGGTGTCGCGTATAACGTCGATCACCCGCTGATCGGCACTCAACCCCGCGTCGGTGGACATGGACAGATCGGCCAGCAACAAACAGGCCAAATCACGCTTGGGATTATTTCGCGCCAGGTAAAGATCCTGGTGGGTTTCACTGCGTACCGGCTGTGTCTTAAGATCCAGCCAGGCATCCATATCGATCTCATCGCCATCGGGCTGACGCCGCTGCCAGCTGCGTTGCGGGCGCAACATCGAGAAGCGATTTTTCAAGGTTCTGGCCTGACGACGCAGACGCTCTGGAATCGGTTCTGGCAGCGCCTGATCAGCCAACATCGGCTGCAGCAGGCAATAGTCGGCCAGCAGCACTTGCTTACGGTAATCCCATTCGGGCAAACGGATGCCGTCGCCGAGCGGTAAATCATCATTCTGTGGCGCGGGCAGGTCCATATCAAACTTAATCCGTGACGCACCTGCCCGACGTTTTCGTGACAAACTGATAATATCCAGGTCATCAGCAGCCGAGCTCAGGTCCTCGTCAAGATTTTCCTCCTGGCAGCGGTCCAACTCCACCTGCTCGGCCCAGCTGAACAGACATTCCAGTTTGAAGACCAACAAGCCATCGGTCTGCTTGCTGTCGTCAAAACGTTCCGCCTGCTTGCGTCCACCATCGAGAGACTCTTCCGCGCGGCCGCCCTCGCCCTGCTCATCCAGATCATCTTCGGCTTCCACGTTTAACCCGCGTAGTGGCGCCGGATAGATCCACAGCGGTACCGGTATCGGATCACCGGCAGCGATAGGCATCTGCTTAAGACTACCGGGATCGCGAATCGCTTGCTGGATGGCAGCTTCGCGTACTTTTACCGCCCCGGACAACGTGTCCAAAGCGGGGCGTATCGCCAGGGTCGCCTCGGCGAGACGCCGATAATCGGCAGCCAAACCCGGTCGCCGCTGCAGCAACGCGCGCGTCGCCGATTGATTGTCGTGAAACCAATGACGGATCGACGGCAACTCAGCCGCCAACGCCGCCAACCAGAAATACAGAGCGCTGTTTAGCGATGCCTCGGGGTAGAGAGCCAGGCTTAGGGGCAGCTTCAGACTGCGATCATCTTGCCAGGCAACCGCACAGCGACGATGCGTACCTGCCAATCGCTGCACCAGCCGACGACGGGTATTAAACAAGCGCTCATCCGCCCCTTCAATGGCCCGCCCCGGCTCACCGCCCAACGCACGGTAATAAGGCGCCAACTGCCCGTGTAGTGCTGCCAACTCGACCCGCGCGATCTCGTGATCGGTGCGTGCCTGTCGGGTAATCATTTTGTGCCAGATACCGCCTACAAATTCTTCCATTTAACACCTCTATCGGCTGGTTAAGCGTTGCCGATCAGGGTTGCACACCCGCTGTGCGCAGTCCTGATGGACCTCGGTAACCTCCCCCGGTCTCAGGGAGCCATGCTTCAGTTCGGTTGGGAATGTAGGGGGTCAAGAGAAGCCCCCTACATTCAATGCTTACTACATTCAATGCTTACTACATTCAATGCTTGCTGCTACCACTGCTGACCCCTATCAATCATGACAACTACGGGGCAGCCGTGGCAGGGCAAATCAGCTGCAGCTACCACAGCACACGCCCGGTTGCTCCTGCTCGTCGCTTACCGCGACCACTCGACCACCGACAAAGAAGCTGGCGAAGTAGGCCAACAGCCCGACGAAGAAGCTCAGACCAAAGCACAGACGTACCCAGTAGAAAGGCATCAGCTTGTCCTGGGTCATCATAAAGCTCAGTGCCATGCTATCTTCTGGCAAACGCTGTAGCGCGACTTGATAGGCACCTGCCACGGTCAGCGCCAGGGTGATACCCAGCATGCTTAGACACATGGTCCAGAAAGCAAAGCGCTCGACTTTTTGCGCAGCCTGCGAGTTACCCTGTAAACGTCCACGCATAATGGGCATCGCATAGGAGATAATGGTCATCACGATCATGGCGTACGCACCGAAGAACGCGAGGTGCCCATGGGCTGCCGTAATCTGCGAACCGTGAGTGTAATAGTTCACGGGTGCCAGAGTATGAATAAAGCCCCATACGCCCGCGCCTAAGAAAGCCATAACGGCGGTACCCAGCGCCCAGGTTGTAGCGATCTGGTTGCCATGGTCATGCCGACGCTGACGCACCATGCGGAAGGCGAACAACACCATCATAAAGAAGGGGATCGGCTCCAATGCAGAGAAGATGGACCCCAACCACAGCCAGTAAGGCCCAGGGCCGATCCAGAAGAAATGGTGCCCCATACCGATCAGGCCAGATATCAGCGCCATAGCGATAATGACGTACAACCACTTCTCGATCACTTCACGGTCAACACCGGTCACTTTGATCAGGGTAAAGGCCAGGATCGCACCCATGATCAGCTCCCACACACCTTCAACCCACAGATGCACCACAAACCACCAGAAGTACTTATCCAGCGCCAGGTTCTCTGGGTTATAAAATGCAAACAGCCAAAACACCGCCAGACCGATCAGTCCGGTAATCAACACCATATTGATCACCGTCTTGCGACCCTTGAGGATAGTCATGCCGATATTGTAGATAAAACCCAACACCACGATGGCGATACCGATCTTGGTAATGGTCGGCTGCTCAAGGAACTCGCGTCCCATGGTCGGCAACAGGTGGTTATAGGTGATCTCCGCCAGCTTGGCGTACGGCACCAACAAATAACCGAGAATCGTCGCCACACCTGCCGCGGCAAACACCCAGAACAGCACCCGCGCCAACAGAGGACTGTGCAACTCAGTGTCAGACTCTTCCGGCACCAGGTAATACGAGGCGCCCATAAAGCCAAACAGCAACCAAACGATAAGCAGATTAGTGTGCACCATGCGCGCTACGTTGAACGGCAGATAGGGAAACAGGAAGTCTCCGACGATATATTGCAGGCCCATGATCAACCCGAACAGAATCTGTCCGGCGAACAGTGCCAGGGCGAAGATAAAATACGGCTTCGCCACCGCTTGTGATTGAAATTTCATCGCTACCCCTCGTTTAACCTTGCTTATTCGGTGGCCAGTCATTGTCATTGATGCGCGAGGTCCAGATCAGGAAGTTGGACAGATCCACGACCTGCTCATCCTTCAGATGAAACTGCGGCATCTTACGACGACCTTCTGACGCAATCGGTTGCATGGCCATCCAGGACTTCATGAACATCCGGAAATTTTCTTCATTACCCTGACCATAACGGTCATAGACGTTAGCCAGCTCCGGTGCGAAGTACGCCCCTTCGCCCATCAGGCTGTGACAGCCGATACAGTTATTGTTTTCCCAGACTTCTTTGCCCCGTGCGACCGACTCGGTAATATTTTCCCGGTGATCCCGCTTGGGAAGCTCCAGCATGGTGTCGAATGTCAAACCTAACAGCACCAGGAAGAAAAACACCCCGCCGCCGTAGTAGATATTTCTGGCCATGCCCTTGTTAAAGCTGTCAGCCATTAGCTTTCTCCCGCCTGTTCATTGTTAAATTCCCCGTCTCACCCTTGCCTTGCTGGCCTACGTGTCTTACTAACCTACACCCCTTCACCTGCCCATACTCACTCCTCGGCACTACGTGTTTCCCTATACATATCAATTTGCATGCCAACTTTTATATTGTTGTTTTTATTGAAGATTTGATTTATGGTTGTCATATTGATACAAACAATGCGCAGTCTTAATGACAACATATCGGTCATAAAGACAACACAAGGAGCACAATGACCACGCCTGTCTTTTTCTCGATGCTGACCTCCATCGTTGCCGACTTATCGCGCGACCTGCCGGTAAACCAGCGCTACCAGCGCCTGCTGGAAGCCATTCGGCAACTATTCCCCTGCGATGCCGCGGCTTTGCTGCAACTGGATGACAAGCATCTGACGCCCCTGGCCATTTACGGTTTAAGCGATGACAGCATGGGGCGCCGCTTTGTGGTTACCGAACATCCACGCCTGGCACGCTTACTCGCGTCCCGGGAACCGGTACGGTTCGCCGCCGATTCCACCCTGCCCGACCCCTACGACGGTCTGGTTGAGACGGCCGATCATCAGCTGCATGTTCACGACTGCATGGGGGTTTCGTTGTATATCGATGGGCGTCCCTGGGGGGTGCTGACGCTGGATGCTCTACGACCGGGCTCCTTTGATGATATCGACTCGCAACAGCTACGAACCTTTATCAGCCTCACAGAGGCCACGGTAAAAGCCGCCGCACGGATGGATGCCCTGCAAGCCATAGCCCTGAAGGAACAGCAAGTCTCGAAAGCGTTATTGGATGAAGGCGACAGTCGCACCGAGCTGATCGGCGAAAGCGCCATTATGCGCCGCCTTAAAGAAGAGATCGCCATTGTTGCACAGTCCCATCTGACCGTACTGGTGCTGGGAGAAACCGGCGTCGGCAAAGAGCTGGTCGCGCGTCAGGTGCACTATCGCTCGACGCGGCATGATCGTCCCCTGGTATACGTCAACTGCGCGGCGTTACCGGAGACCATTGCCGAAAGTGAACTGTTCGGTCATATCAAGGGCGCCTTCACCGGCGCCGGAAACGATCGGGCCGGTAAATTTGAGATTGCCGATGGGGGCACCCTGTTCCTCGATGAAGTCGGCGAATTACCGCTGTCGATCCAGGCAAAACTGCTGCGAGCGCTGCAGAGCGGGGAAATCCAGCGGGTTGGTAGTGATCGACATATAGAAGTGGACACCCGTATCGTCGCCGCCACGAATCGTGATCTGACTCTGGAGGTAAACGAAGGTCGCTTTCGTGCCGATCTCTACCACCGTCTCAGTGTTTACCCGGTGATCGTACCGCCGCTACGCGAACGCGAGCGCGATATCCTGCTCCTGGCCGGCTACCTACTGGAAGCAAACCAGCATCGACTCGGCGTACGGGGATTACGACTCGGCGAGGATGCGCGCCAGATCCTGCTGAGCTACCGTTGGCCAGGCAACGTGCGCGAACTCGAGCACTTACTGAGCCGCGCGGCATTACGGGCAATAAGCACCCAAGGACGAGACCAGCGCACGGTGACACTGAACGCCAATCACCTCGGCCTCGACTCAGCCGATTTAGCCACGCCAACATCGGCTGGCTTACCGGCAGCGGCAGCGGCCGCAACAGAACTCAACAAACGCCCTGGCGAGCTATTGAGCCACGATGAAACGCTCAAGAGCCTCACCGACCAGTTTCAACAGCGCCTGATAAACGCCGCGTTATCGGCCAACCAGAACAACCAGTCCGCCACCGCCAAGGCGCTGGGCGTGGACCGCAGCAATCTTAATCGCTTGCTAAAGCGCCTCGCGATCAAGATCGAATAGCGGTCGATAAAGCGGCTGTTATTTATCGAGAGTCATTTATCGAGAGTCATTTATCGAGAATTATCTCAGAGGGCCGACCAAAAACACCGTTGGAAAGCCCTTCCTTAACCCTCCCCCTTTAACCTCGTATTTCTCGCCTCAAACAACGCTCACATTGTTGATCCCGTCTTTTGCATCACTCTCGGGTTTTTTAAGGTTCATTTAAGGGAGCCCTGGTTACGCTGCATACAGTCGAATAGAGGAGCGCCGACATGAAAAGCAGCAACACGACCAACATTCGCCACGGCAGCATCATCTAGGCTTCAAAACTGTGATTCCAAAATAGTGCGGCCTACCGCCAGGAGCATTGATTACCGTCAACGGATTGTCACTCATATTAGCAATGCCATTTAAAACCCACCTTCGGCCTTTACAAGCAACAGGCAATGCTCTAAAAACCCCTTTCCCCGCTAATAACGTTTGGTTACATCGCTTCGGCATCAGGTCGATCTAACCAAGTCCCACATGGAGTTCCAATGTACACCCATTCTTCTGATAGAGCAGTGTTAACCGCGCTGATGCGGCGCCTGGCAAAACAGCGACTACCCCGCGCACAGGCACTGCTCACTCAGGTTGAAAGTGGTATCCCGCTCAGCGAGTATGACATCTCATTTCTTGAGCACGTTCTGTCAGATACCCGCTCCATATTACCGCTGATGGACAGAAACCCGGCCTATCAAAACCTCTACGCGCAAATCATCCTGCTATACGGCGCAATATCCTGCCGTGCCCTGGATTTAGAGCAAGAAAATAAGCGCTAAACATTCGCCATGTCGGGGAAAATAAATGGCACAAAAATAAAATGGACACCCAAAATAAATATTGCCCTTTCAACAACCATCAACCACGCTTAGCGTTCACCGCTCCAGATCAAGGACTGATGCTATGCCCAAACCAAGGAAAGCCGAGGTATCCCTCGACGCCACACCCTATTACCACTGCGTCTCCCGCTGCGTACGCCGTGCCTTTCTCTGTGGTGAAGATACGCGGACGGGGACCAGCTTCGAACATCGGCGAGGCTGGATTCGTGATCGCATCATCATCCTGGCCAAACAGTTTGCTATCGATGTCTGCGCCTATGCCGTCATGCACAACCATTACCACATCGTCTTCCACGTCGATCGTGACAAGGCCGATGCCTGGGAGAGCCGCGAGGTGATCCAGCGTTGGCACAGCCTCTTCTCCGGCACGCCCCTAACCCACCGTTATCTCAACAACGAGCCGATGACCCGCGCGGAATTAGACGCAGTCCACGAACGGATTAGCCAATGGCGCGCGCGGCTGATAG
>JBFGZS010000056.1:0-31298 GCA_041586615.1 Motiliproteus sp.
AAGCCGCCGGAGGATGGGGGCAATGACGGTCTGTTTGGCAGACTGGGAAGGTTAAAGGGCGAACCGATCCGCATTCAGTGAATTCCGGCAACAAAAGTTCGCATCATTTTAACCGAGCCGGACCGCTTTACCAAATCCCCATCACCCAAGACGTGTCTCGGTTAACGTAACCACCGGCGACTGCGCCGGATTCATAAACCATTTAAGCCTCAAATCAAATAATCCCAGGCTGTTAACGGCCTGGGGCAGGACTCATCAGGCCATAAAGTACAAGGCGAGCAAGACCACGCCGAGTATGAAGCGATAGATGACAAAGGGGGTCATGCCGACACGATTCACGACCTTCAGGAACCAGTGAATACAGGCGTAGGCGCTCACGAAAGCCAGCAATGCCCCGAGGGAGACATCGCCCCAATGTGCGTCACCCCCTAACTTGTACAGCTCCAGCCCCTTATAGCAACCCGCCGCCAAAATCAGCGGAATCGACAGAAAAAATGAAAAGCGGGCAGCAGCCTGACGGGTCAGCCCCAACATCAGTCCCGCGGTGATCGTGATACCGGATCGAGACGTACCAGGAATCAGCGCCACGGCCTGTGCGCAGCCGATAATGAGCACATCCTTGAGATTAAGGTGTCGACTGCGGCGAACTTCGGTGCGCTTAATATCCGCCCACCAGAGCAACGCGCCGAACACCAGGGTCGCACCGGCAATAACCAGCGTCGATCGCAGGTAATTCTCAACCAGGTCGTTCAACAGCAGTCCCGCAATCACCGCCGGCAGGGTGCCGATCACCAACGCCCAGGCCAGGCGTGAATGCTGATAGCTACGGCGACGGCTCAAGCTTCGAAACCAGGCGTAGACCAATAACATCAGATCACGGCGAAAATACGCCACCACAGCCAACAGCGTACCGACATGCACCGCAACATCGAACGCCAACCCCTGGTCCTGCCACCCCAGCAGTTGTGCAGGCAAGATCAGATGCGCCGAACTGGAAACCGGTAAAAACTCGGTCAGTCCCTGCAGCAACGCAAGAAAAAATATGTAAGACAACCCCATCCATCAGCGTCCTTTACGATTAAACAGTTTGAATACCCATCAGCGCTTGGCCTGTAGCCATTATCCCCTAGGGATTCTTTTTCCAAGCGACCTCATCACGCAGATAGACCGGCGTCCCTTCGGCAGGGTCAACCCCTGCACCATGGCGCAGCATCTGAACGGCCAGTGCCGCCATATCCACCGCGTGCGGCAGCATCGATGCATCGATATTCGCCATCTCAGCCACCAGCGATGCATCCAGCTCTTCACGGTAGTTCCAACCGGGGCCCACGCCGACCCAACCACCGGTCGTGAGTTCCGGCAGTTGGAGTGTGGCCGGTGGTGCAACCTGTTCCGGCGCGAGCAAACAGGGCCAGCCATCGACGATGCGGTATGTCGCCCAATACAGCTCGCCCATACGCGCATCCAACGTGGCGGCAATCCGCTCCGCCCCCTGCTCGCGATACGCTCTCAGGGCCATGGCCGCCAGCGTTGAAACCGGCAACAAGGGCAAATTGGCACCAAACGCCAGCCCCTGGGCAACACCCGCGCAGATGCGTAAACCGGTGAACGATCCGGGACCACGCCCGAAAGCAATGCCATCCAGATCGGCCAGTTTGACACCCGCATCGCCTAGCAAGCCATCCACCATCGGCATAATCTGCTGCGCATGCAGGCGCGGAATCAAGCGAAAATCTTCCAGCAGGGTTCCATCAAGAGAAAGAGCCACCGAGCAGGCGTCGGAGGAGGCATCCAGAGCAAGTATGTTTGACATGGCTAGGGCAATCGATAAGTTAAAAGCGGCATTCTAACGGCAAATGGCCGAATAATCAGCCGGTGATACGCGAATCATCGTTTCAGGCGGTCATTCTTTCCATCAGGTCTATCAGACGCAATGCGTCATCGCGGCTGTCACCACAACTTTCAGCATCGGCCATAAACTGTCCACAAACGGCGGGGCGATCCGGCTGGGCGAAGATACGACAGCGCCAGGCATCATCCAACTGTACACAGCGTACACCGGCGGGCTTGCCCTGCGGCATACCGGGTATCGGCGAGCTGATGGACGGGGCAATACAACAGGCGCCGCACGCCTCGCGACACGCTCGCGCGGCAACGGGCTCCTGGGCTGTCACGGTGCACCCCAGCGCGCCACGAGCGTTTGCGCCACGCCCAGCTGATCAAGAATGCGGGCGACGATAAAGTCGATCAATTCTTCGACGGTCGTCGGTTTGTGATAAAAACCGGGGCTGGCCGCGATGACCACCGCGCCCATGCGGGTCAGGCGTAGCATGTTGTCGAGGTGAATCTCGGAATAGGGCGTCTCGCGGGGGACCAGTATCAATTGACGCCGCTCTTTCAACGCCACATCCACCGCGCGTTCAATGAGATTATCGCTGGCACCGTGTGCAAAAGCGGACAGGCTGCCCGTACTGCAGGGACAGACCACCGTGGCCGAAGGTGCACCGGACCCTGACGCGACCGGTGAAAACCATTGTTCACGGCCGTAAACGTGTAACTGCCCTTCCTCGGCGCGGTACTGCTGACGCAGAAACGCCTGAGCCGCCTTCGGCTCGCCCGGTATTTTCAGATCGGTTTCGGTTGCGATAACCACCTGCGCGGCACGCGAGATCAACACGGAAACTTCGACGTTGGCCGCCAGCAGACACTCGATCAGACGCAGGCCATATTGCGCCCCCGATGCGCCGGTCAGCGCGACCGTGACACGCTTTTCGTAACTTTTTCGTTCACTCATTGTGCCACATCCTGCAACGCCACGAGCAATCGGCCATGAATACCACCGACCCCGCCGTTACTCATGATCACCACATGCTCGGGCGCCGAACGCTGGCTGACAACGGTATGGATCACCTCGTCAATCGAACGAATGATCTGCGCGGGGACCGGGCTATGAGCAATAACCTCCTCCAGATCCCAATCAAGCTCCGGGGGCTGATACCAGATCACCCGATCTGCGACTGAGGTGACTGCCGCTAGCCGCTCACGATGAACTCCCATGCGCATGGTATTGGAACGCGGTTCAATCACGGCGGTGACTTTCTGCGTACCGACCTTGGCGCGTAGCCCGGCCAACGTCGTCTCAATGGCCGTCGGGTGATGGGCAAAATCATCATACAGCGTCACGCCCGCGGCGCTTCCCACCCGTTCCATTCGGCGCTTAACGCCCGTAAACGCCTTCAAGGCTTCGGCTGCCAAAGACGGAACGACACCGACATGCCGCGCAGCGGCCATCGCGGCCAGACCATTCAGCACCGAATGCATCCCGGTCTGAGACCAATGCACTTCAGCGACGTCTTCGCCCGCAAGCCGTACCGAGAAACGGGACCCATCGGGCGCCTCAAGCCGGGCCTGCCAGTGCGCTTCACCACCGGCGCCAAAACTGACCGTCGGCGTCCAGCAGCCCTGCTCCAGCACCCGCGCGAGTGCAGGATCAGCCGCCTGAACCACGATCTGGCCGTTGCCCGGGACCGTGCGCACCAAATGATGAAACTGCCGTTCGATGGCCGCCAAATCGGGGAAAATATCGGCATGATCAAACTCGAGGTTATTCAAAATCAGTGTGCGCGGACGGTAATGAACAAACTTGGAACGCTTGTCGAAAAAGGCCGTGTCGTACTCATCGGCCTCGACGACAAAAAAAGGCGTGTCCCCCAGCCGCGCCGATACGCCGAAATTATCCGGCACACCGCCAATCAAAAAACCCGGCGACATACCGGCGTACTCAAGAATCCAGGCCAGCATGCTGCTGGTGCTCGTCTTGCCATGGGTTCCCGCGACGGCCAGAACCCAGTGATCTTTGAGCAGATGATCAGCCAGCCATTGCGGTCCCGAACAATAATCCAAGCCGTGCGCCAGTACATATTCAACGCAGGGGTTGCCCCGGGACATCGCGTTACCGACGACCACCAGGTCTGGCCGGGGCTCGAGATGCTCTGGCCGGTAGCCTTGCAGTAACGTAATGCCGGCCTGCTCCAACTGGGTACTCATCGGAGGGTAAACGTTGGCATCACACCCACTGACGGTGAACCCGCGCGCCTTGGCCAACAGCGCGAGGCTGCCCATAAACGTGCCGCAGATTCCCAGGATATGTATGTGCATAAACGCCCTCTAAGCCAAATCAAACCGGCCTCCATCATACCAGCACATCCTGAAACAGATAAATGAAACTCTGCGGCGCTCTATCCGCGATTATTCCTCTCACATGACGCCCCTTCGGCACGTTTATCTGGCGTTTATAGGTTTCAACGCCTGCCATCATCCCCTATAATTTGCCCCCTCCATTCCGCACGCATTTGGCCGATCGCCGAACGTCACATACTCTCAGCCACCACCCACAGGTAGGAAGATGCTTAGGCTTACCCAGTTTCTGAAAAACGACGACACTCCCGCTGACCTGATCGAACTGATCAATCTGCTGATGTCAGCCTGTAAAGAGATCGACAACAAATTACAGGACGGTGCACTGGCGGGGATTCTCGGGAGCGCAGAAGCCCAAAACGTTCAGGGTGAAACACAGAAAAAACTTGATGTGATTTCCAACGATCTGCTCAAGCAGGTCCTGGGCGAGTCCTCCCTCGTGCGGGGATTGGCGTCCGAAGAAGAAGATTACACCGTTGCGGCCTGCCCGACAGGCAAGTATCTGGTCACCTTCGACCCGCTGGACGGTTCATCCAACATCGATGTTAACGTCTCCGTCGGCACCATTTTCTCCATCCTGGAAGCCCAGGATGGTTGCGACGGCAGCCAAGAAAGTGACTTTCTGCAGCCTGGCAGCAAACAGATCGCCGCCGGTTACGTCCTGTACGGCCCGTCAAGCATCCTCGTGCTCACGACCGGCAACGGCGTTAACATGTTTACCCTTGGCAGCAACGGGGAATTCTATCTGACCCGCGAGAAGGTCATGATCCCGGTCGAAACCCAAGAGTTTGCCATCAACATGTCCAACCAGCGTTTCTGGGAAGCGCCGGTACAACGCTATATCGGCGATCTGTTGCAAGGCGAAGAAGGCCCGCGCGGCAAGCGCTACAATATGCGCTGGGTTGCCTCGATGGTTGCTGAAGTACACCGCATTCTGACCCGCGGCGGCGTTTTCCTGTATCCCTGGGATTCTCGCGAACCGAAAAAACCCGGCAAGCTGCGCCTGATGTATGAAGGCAACCCCATGAGCTTTCTGGTCGAACAGGCCGGCGGCCTAAGCAGCAACACCAAGCTTGATATCATGCAAGTCCAGCCAAGCGCGATCCACGAGCGCGTTTCTGTGGTGCTGGGCTCAAAGGATGAAGTCGAAACCGTCGTACGCTACCACCAGGAAGCCTAACCTCGGCTGTAGCCTGTAGCCTGTAGCCTGTAGCCTGTAGCCTGTAGCCTGTAGCCTCACAAGCTTATCCGACGAGATAGCCGAAACACACCAAAGCGATGCATGAGCCTAAGCTGCACCGCTTTGGTCGTATTGGTAATAGCCAGTATGCTCCTCTATAATCCGAGCAACTACTGACTTAAATCAACCGTTACCTTTTATCCTCAGGAGATGGCACCCACATGAGCTTTGAAAGAGTCCCCGCAGGCAAGGATCTACCCAACGATATCAATGTAGTTATCGAAATCCCCGCCAATAGCTCTCCAGTCAAATACGAGATCGATAAAGATAGCGATGCCATTTTTGTAGATCGCTTTATGGCTGCGCCCATGTTCTACCCCGCCAACTACGGCTATATCAACCACACCCTGGCTGACGACGGTGACGCGCTCGACGTCCTGGTTATCACCCCTTACCCGGTTCTGACCGGCTCCGTGATCCGCTGCCGCCCTGTTGGCATCTTGAACATGACCGACGAAGCGGGTGAAGACGCCAAGCTGGTTGCCGTGCCCCACGACAAGATCACCAGCCTGTATAGCAACGTCCAAGAAATTACCGACCTGCCCGGCTTACTGCTGGATCAGATCCAGAATTTCTTTGAAAACTACAAGACGCTGGAAAAAGGCAAGTGGGTTAAGGTTGAAGGCTGGTCTGACGCCGCTGCCGCGCGCAATGCGATCACCGTGGCCGCCAAGGCTTACCAAGGCGACAAGTAACACCCTAAGTTACGCTTCGCGGCTCGCTTGCGCCGCGTGGCGAAGCTTGGCCCTACCGGGACCGCGCGTAATCCCCCCTATCCTTGCGTGCGGTTCTGTATCCCTCCCCGCTTGTTAATCTTCCCCGACCTGCGCAGCCGTTTTAATTTTTATCAGCCTGCCTGCGATTGGAATTCCCCGCTCGCGTGCTCTACGCTCAGATAACCCGGCACACCCTGCGTGCCCATCGTCGGTATTCAGGCCGGTTGGTAAGCTCGCACGTATCGCCTGCCCAACCGATACCAGGAGATCAGCATGACAACAGCCATTGTGCACATTGGCAATGATGCCCACAACCAGCCCGTCGGCATTAAACTCTCCATGGCCAACCGGCATGGCCTGATCGCCGGGGCAACCGGTACCGGCAAGACCGTCACACTACAAACGCTGGCGGAGGGGTTCTCCAAGGCTGGCGTTCCCGTCTTTATGGCCGACGTCAAAGGCGATCTGTCCGGGCTCGCAATGGCTGGAACGCCTTCAGAAAAACTCGATGCCCGCATCGAAAAAATGGCGCTGTCAGCGCATAGCTTTCGGGGTTATCCCACCCTGTTCTGGGATCTGTATGGCAGCAAGGGGCATCCGGTACGCACCACAATTTCCGATATGGGCCCGCTACTACTCGGCAACCTGATGGAACTCAACGAAACACAGTCGGGCGTCCTGTACGCCTGCTTTCGGGTTGCCGATGACGAAGGCTGGTTGCTCCTTGACCTGAAAGATCTGCGTTCCATGCTGACCTGGGTCGCCGAAAACAGCAAAGCCCTGTCGTCGCGCTACGGCAATCTGCCCGCTGCCAGCGTGGCCGCGATACAACGACGCCTATTGGTTCTGGAAGAGGAAGGTGCCGAGCACTTTTTCGGCGAGCCGGGGTTACAGCTTGCCGATTTGATGAAGTGTGATTTTTCCGGAAACGGCGTGATCAGCATCCTCGATGCCACACAACTGATGCCCCGACCCCGTCTGTACGCGACCTTCCTGCTCTGGTTGTTATCGGAACTGTTTGAACAACTTCCCGAGGTAGGTGATCAGGATAAGCCGGCCCTGGTATTCTTTTTTGATGAAGCCCACCTGCTATTCGACAATGCCCCCACCTCCTTGATCGAAAAAATCGAACAGGTGGTGCGCCTAATCCGCTCGAAAGGCATCGGTATCTATTTCATCAGCCAGAACCCGATGGATATCCCCAGCGATATCCTGGGTCAGCTCGGAAACCGGGTTCAACATGCCCTGCGCGCCTTTACCCCCAAAGACCAGAAAGCGGTACGCGCGGCAGCCCAAACGTTCCGGGCGTCGCCGGGCCTGGATACCGAACAGACCATAACCCAGCTAGGCGTCGGCGAGGCACTGATATCGGTCCTTGAAAGCAGTGGCGCCCCCACACCGGTCGTCCGCAGCCTGGTCTGTCCGCCCGAATCGCGACTCGGCCCGATGAACGACGACGAACGCAAGACCGTGATAGGCCGCTCCCCCCTGGCCGGCCGCTATGAAGCGGCCATAGACCGCGAATCCGCTTACGAAATCCTCAAAGCACGCGCCGAGCAGGCTGCCGAAGCCCAGCTGCAACAAGCAGAAGCCGAGCAGGCAGAGAAGGAAAAAGCCCAGCAGGAGAAGGCCCAAACAAAAAAAATCTCGGGCAGGACGTCGGATTCTCTGATGGCATCACTGGGAAAAAGTGCAGCACGAGCCATCGGCTCACAAATTGGCCGCCAGGTGGTCAGGGGCATACTGGGGTCGCTCTTTGGCGGCCGCCGCTAAGCTGTCGCCTGCCTGGCTGGGACGCAAACACGTGGGGCGCTTCGCTATTATGCCGCAGGTCCTGCGCACCTTATTGATGCGCTATATCAGCCCCCCCGAGCTCGACAGATAGAGCTGTAACTTATTGTTTTTATTAAGCAGCACTTCAAAACGTTACACTACATTGTGCTCAAATCATTTGTCGTTGTCGGTTTTTTAACCTCCCGTATGCAAGAAGGCTCACATAACTGCCATTCTGGACTATAGCGCCATAGCGTCCGCTTGCGGGCGATGGGATTCACTCATGCGCCGATATCGCGTACAGGCACGCTCCTACAATGGGCAACCCACTCCTGTAGGAGCCTGCCTGCAGGCGAAGCCCTTCGCCGTTTCTGCGCTAATTCGTACCTAAGAAACACAAACTTTTAGTCCTTACCGTGTACTAGTCCGTTAGCACACGCAGGCAATCAGCATCGATATCCTGATCGATATACGCCATTCCCAGCTTGGTCAGATACACCATCCGATCCTCTTTGAGAGGATCAAGCTCGGGAAAAGCCAGGCCAGAGCGACGGTAGAGCGCTTCCAGGTAGTCAAAAATCCCATCGCTGCTGGCCATCAACAACGCCGCTGCACCCACATCCGGCTTAACCTGGTGCCGCAGCGCCTCGGGTAGATCCAGAGCCAGCACCACAGGCTGCTCGTCACCCTCAAAACGAACACTCCGATCGCGTACACAACGCTCTGCCCAGTAGAAAGCCAGCTCTCGACTCTGGGTCAGGAACACCGGCTCCTTCGTTGGTGTGAACCCCTTGTCACCGATGGTCGCCATGGTATTACTCATAGCCTGTTGCAATGCCTGATCGCCGGAACCCTTAAGTCCCTGCGCCATGATCGAATCCAACAACGCCGACGACGTACCGTGGTACCAGGTCTCGCCTCTAGCGAATCCGGCTTCGCTCAACAGGGTTGCAGCATCCTGTAGATACGCAGGAACTTGAGTCATAACAGTACCTCATCAATTCAGGTCAAACAGATTTATTAACGGGCCGGAGAATACAGCAACCCCGTCACATTATCGTTACCAACTTCGTATTTACTTCAAGAGAACGGCGAATAGCACGACCATTAGTCGTTGTCCTGAAACATTAACGCCTTAAGACCTTGAAACGTTATACCTTAAAAACAAGAAGGCGGCCCGCAGGCCGCCTTCGTCAACACTACGCCGCTTCTGCGCATCCATGCGCCCACGGCATACCGTTCATCCTGAACATAAGCGGTTCGGCTTAGTTGAACTGGTTAGACGTGTTTTTCGCACCGCCAGCTTTCAGCGCGTTCTCACCGGCAAAGTATTCTTTGTGGTCGTCACCCATGTCAGAACCTGACATGTTCTGGTGCTTAACACAGGCGATACCCTGACGGATCTCTTTGCGCTGCACGCCGGCTACATAGCCCAGCATACCCGCATCACCGAAGTACTCTTTAGCCAGGTTGTCCGTAGACAGCGCAGCCGTGTGGTAAGTCGGCAGCGTGATCAGGTGGTGGAAGATGTTCGCTTCACGCGCGGAATCAGCCTGGAAGGTACGGATCTTGTCGTCTGCATCGGCAGCCAGCTCAGAGTCGTCGTACTCAGCGCTCATCAGGTTGGCGCGATCGTAGGCAGAGACGTCTTTACCCGCTTCAACCCAGCGATCGTAGGCCTGCTGACGGAAGTTCAGCGTCCAGTTGAAAGAAGGCGAGTTATTGTAAACCAGCTTCGCATCTGGAATCTCTTTGCGCACTTCGTTCATCATGTCGGCGATGTCCTGAACGTTTGGCGTTGCCGTTTCGATCCACAGCAGGTCAGCACCCGCTTTGATCGCTTCGATGCTGTCAAATACGCAACGCGCTGGGCCGGTGCCTTGACGGAACTGGTATAGACCCGAAGGCAGACGCTTGGGACGAACCAGCTTGCCATCGCGGTTGAAACACACATCGCCTTCAGCCATATCCGCGACGTCGATCTCTTCAACGTCCAGGAAGGAGTTGTAAACATCGCCCTGATCACCGGGCTCTTTAACAACAGCGATCTCTTTGGTCAGGCCGGCACCTTCAGAATCGGTACGTGAAACAATAATACCGTTGTCGATACCCAGTTCCAGGAAGGCGTAACGCAGCGCGCGGATCTTGTTGTGGAAGTCGGCGTGAGGAACGGTGACTTTACCGTCCTGGTGGCCACACTGCTTCTCGTCAGCCACCTGGTTTTCAATCTGCAGAGCACAAGCACCGGCTTCGATCATCTGCTTGGCCATCAGGTACGTCGCTTCGGCGTTACCAAAGCCCGCGTCGATGTCAGCCACGATGGGGACGATGTGCGTCTGGTGGTTATCGATTTGAGACTGGATGTCAGCTTCTTTCGCTGTATCACCTGCTTCACGTGCCGCATCCAGCGCACGGAATAAGCCGCCCAGCTCACGGGCATCGGCTTGACGCAAGAAGGTGTACAACTCTGCAACCAGACCGGCAACAGCTGTCTTCTCGTGCATGGATTGGTCAGGCAAAGGACCAAAGTCAGAACGCAGGGCCGCTACCATCCAGCCAGACAGGTACAGGTATTTTCTTTCAGTCGTACCGAAGTGCTTCTTGATAGAGATCAGCTTTTGCTGGCCGATAAACCCGTGCCAGCATCCCAGAGACTGGGTGTACTTGGTCTTATCGGCATCGAATGCTGCCATGTCGGCACGCATGATGTTGGCCGTATACTGCGCGATTTCCAGACCCGTTTTGAATTTGTTCTGAGCCCGCATGCGAGCCGCAGACTCAGGGTTGATGGCGTTCCAGCTTTCACCGGCTGCTTGGCAAACTGTGGCAACTGAATCGATGTCTTTTTGGTAGTCTGACATGGTCAATCCTTCTTACTGAGTGGTTAATTCAATTGGCGCCATCTGGCGTCCAGCATTTTCCGTTAAGTGTCTCGGGTCATTCCTGATCTGTGAAAATCACTTTACCGACTGCTGCCTCATAAATAAAATAAATAACCTATATGATCACTATTTATCCCGTGAATAAGCACAGTCTATCAGACCCCCAGGACACCACTGCTCGACCTCGGTATAACGCATTGCAGCATCGCATAGACTGATCCGAGCCGCCCAACAAGGCTAGTCCAAAAGAATTTTAAAAACATCCTGCTACAGACTAATTATTGCTTTCAATCCATATTTATTACACAGGACGAGCGTGCTTGGACGACGACATTGCTGTAGGAGGGAAGAAAACAGCTGAGCGGAGAGGAAAAACAAGAGAGACAGAAACAAAAACGCCCCTGAACGGGGCGTTTACTGGTCAAACCCGTGACAGGTTTACAACACTAGGCGGCGCACATCGCTCAGCATGGCACCCAGGGTCGTCATAAAGCGGCCGGCATCGGCACCATTGATAGCACGGTGATCGTACGACAGCGCCAATGGCAACATGTTACGCGGAACAAACTGACTGCCATCCCAGCGCGGCTTAATGTCCGCACGGGAAACCCCCAGAATGGCGACTTCCGGCGCGGCGACAATCGGCGTAAAGCCGGTACCGCCGATTCCGCCCAGGCTGGAGATCGTAAAGCAGGATCCCTGCATCTCCGCAGGCTTAAGCTTACGCTCTTTCGCTTTCTGGCCCAGCTCTGCCAGCTCTGCTGCCAATTGATAAATCGATTTCTTATCCGCATCGCGAATAACCGGAACCATTAGACCCGCCGGTGTGTCCATCGCAATCCCGATATGCACATATTTCTTGTGAACAATATGCTCGCCATCCGCGTGCATAGACACATTGAAATTACTGTGCGCTTTAAGGGCTGCGGCAACCGCCTTAACCAGGAACGGCATTGGCGTGACTTTAACACCCGCTTTCTCTGACTCAGCCTTAATGCCTTTACGGAATTCTTCAAGATCGGTGATATCCACATCATCAAACTGGGTCACATGCGGAACGTTCAGCCAGCAACGCGTCATGTTCGCCGCGGTGACCTTCTTGATCTTACTCATCTTCTCCAGTTCGATCTCACCAAACTTGGAGAAGTCAATTTCAGGAATCGCCGGGATACCACTTCCTGCCGCCGGCGCTGCGGCCCGCGCAGGTGCCTTTTCAGCCACCGCGATAACCTGCTTCACATAAGCCTGAACATCTTCTTTCAGAACGCGACCTTTGGGACCACTACCCGCAACCTTGGCCAGATCAACGCCAAATTCACGCGCCAGGGCACGAACAGCCGGGCCGGCATGCACCTGCTTATTGCTCTTCTCCAGCGCAACAAGATCGGTTGCTGCAGACGCTTTAGCTGCAGCAGCGGGTGCCGCAGCCTGAGCTGGCGCACTGGCAGCAGGGGCACTGGCAACGGGCGCCGCGACGGGGGTCGCAACACTGCCGGCCACTTCCAGCTCAAGAATCAGATCGCCTTCGGAAACCGTGCTGCCTTCTTTGACCATCACGGATTTCACAACGCCGCCCTTCGGCGCGGGTACTTCCATAGAAGCCTTATCGGTTTCCAGGACGATCAGCGAATCGCCTTCGGCGATGGTATCGCCGGCTTTAACGCAGACTTCGATCACATCAACGTCGGTCGAACCACCAATATCGGGTACCGCAACAGGCTCAACACCCCCCGCAACCGCGACTGCAACAGGTGCTGGTGCAGGTGCAGGTGCAGGTGCAGCGGCCGCAGCGGCGACAGGCGCTTGCGGTGCGGTGGCCGCCGGGGCTGCGCCGGCAACTTCCAGCTGAATCACCAAGTCGCCTTCGTTAACGGTATCGCCTTCTTTAATTGCAATCGACTTGACCACGCCGCCTTTCGGGGCAGGGACTTCCATGGATGCCTTATCGGTTTCCAGGACGATCAGCGAATCGCCTTCCGCAATGGTATCGCCCGGTTTAACGCAAACTTCGATCACATCAACGTCGTTGGCTCCCCCGATATCAGGAACATGCACGTCTTCAACGGCGCTCGCCGCAGCAGGCGCGGCAACGGGCGCTGGCGCAGGCGAAGGCGCCGCTGCGGGAGCGGGAGCCGCGTCTTGCGGCGCAGCAGCGGCAGACGCACCGACGTCCAACTCAAGAATAGCATCGCCTTCGTTGGTGGTATCGCCTTCCTTAACCAGGATGCTTTTGACCACACCAGCTTCCGGTGCAGGCACTTCCATCGACGCCTTGTCCGTTTCGAGAACGATCAGCGAATCGCCTTCGGCAATGCTGTCACCCACCTTCACACAGACTTCAATAATATCCACATCGGCGGCACCGCCAATGTCTGGCACATTTACAGTTTTAATCGTCACAATCTTAATCCTCTTTGCTGTCACCAAAAGTTCATATCACAGGCTGCACTTACAGATGCAGAGGATTCACCTTTTCAGGATTGATATTGAACTTCTTGATCGCCTTGGTGACTTCAGAAGCCTTGATAACCCCTTCATCGGCCAACGCTTTAAGCGCAGCGACAACAACATAGTGGCTATTCACTTCGAAGAACTCACGCAGCTTGGTACGGGTATCACTGCGGCCGTAACCATCGGTACCCAGCACACGGAAGGTGCCTGGTACGAATTCACGAATCTGATCAGCATAGGACTTCATGTAGTCGGTTGCGACGATCACAGGCCCCTTGCGCTCCGCCAAACAGGATTCAACATACGACTGACGCGGCGCCTCTTCAGGGTGCAACATATTCCAACGTGCGGTGTCCATACCGTCGCGACGCAGTTCGTTAAAGCTGGTAGCACTCCAGACATCGGCTTCAACACCGAAGTCGCTACGCAGGATTTCTGCCGCTGCCCGCACTTCACGCAGGATGGTGCCGCTCCCCATCAGCTGCACACGTTTCTTGACGCTGGCCTGACCTTCTTCCAGAAGGTACAGCCCTTTGATGATCCCTTCCTCGGCACCGGCTGGCATCGCGGTGTGGTGATAGTTCTCGTTCATCACGGTGATGTAGTAGAACTTGTTTTCCTTGTCGTGGAACATGCGCTTGATACCGTCCTGCACGATCACGGCCAGCTCATAGCCATAGGTCGGGTCGTAAGACACGCAGTTTGGAATCATAGCGGCCATCAGATGGCTATGACCATCTTCATGCTGCAAGCCTTCGCCGTTAAGGGTGGTACGTCCGGCGGTGGCACCGATCAGGAAACCACGCGCCTGAGAGTCACCGGCGGCCCACACCAGGTCCATGGTGCGCTGCAGGCCAAACATGGAGTAGAAAATGTAGAACGGGATCATCGGGCAGTTATGGTTACTGTACGCCGTCGCTGCGGCAATCCAGGCCGACATAGCGCCGGCTTCGTTGATACCCTCTTCCAGAATCTGACCGGTCTTGGACTCTTTGTACCACATGATCTGATCGCTATCATGGGGCATATATTTCTGCCCTTCAGAGGTATAGATACCCAGCTGACGGAACATACCTTCCATGCCGAAGGTCCGTGCCTCGTCAGGAACGATTGGGACGATGCGCTCGCCGATGCTCTTGTCCTTGCTCAGCGTGGACAGAATGCGCACAAAAGACATGGTTGTGGATATCTCGCGCTTACCGCTGTCCTGCAGCTGCGGCCCTAAGGCATCCAGTCCAGGCACGCTCAAGGCTTCAAAGTCGCTACGACGCTGAGGATACAGACCACCCAGCTTCTGGCGACGGTCCATCATGTACTTCAGTTCGGGGGACTCTGGAGAAGGACGGAAGTAAGGAACGGTCTTTAGCTGCTCATCATCCAAGGGAATGCTGAAGCGATCGCGGAAATCTTTCAGATCGTCGAGGGCCACCTTCTTCATGGAGTGGGTGTCATTCTTGGCTTGGCCAGACTTGCCCGTGCCATAACCCTTTACGGTTTGCGCCAGGATCACCGTCGGTTGACCTTTGTGATTAACCGCTTCGTTGTATGCTGCGTACATCTTGTAGGGGTCATGACCACCACGGTTCAGGTTCATGATCTCATCGTCGGTCATATCCTTGACCATCTCCAGCAATTCAGGATATTTGCCGAAGAAGTGCTCACGGGTATACGCACCACCGTTCGCTTTGTAGTTCTGGTACTCGCCATCAACACACTCATTCATGCGCTTGATCAGCAGGCCCTTGGTATCTTTCTCAAACAGCGGATCCCAGTGACGACCCCAAAGCACCTTCACCACGTTCCAGCCAGCGCCACGGAAAACACCTTCCAGCTCCTGAACAATCTTACCGTTACCACGCACAGGTCCATCGAGGCGCTGCAGGTTACAGTTGATCACGAAGATCAGGTTTTCCAGTTTTTCACGACCGGCAAGGGAGATCGCTCCCAGGGACTCCGGCTCGTCACATTCACCATCACCCAGGAAAGCCCACACCTTACGATCACCGCGATTAATCAGGCCTCGCGCGGAGAGATAACGCATCACGTGCGCCTGATAAATAGCCTGGATAGGCCCCAGACCCATTGAAACGGTCGGGAACTGCCAGAAGTCAGGCATCAGCCAGGGGTGGGGATAGGAGGACAAACCATGGCCGTCAACTTCACGGCGGTAGTGATCCATCTGATCTTCGGTCAGACGACCTTCGAGGTAAGCACGGGCATAGATACCGGGTGCTATGTGGCCCTGAAAGAAGACCAGATCACCTTCCTGCTCACCTTCTGGCCCACGGAAGAAGTAGTTAAATCCAATATCGTACAGCGTAGCGGAAGAAGAGAAGCTGGAGATATGACCACCCAGGCCTTCATCATTATCGTTAGCGCGCATAACCATGGCCATGGCGTTCCACCGGATCAGGGAGCGAATACGGCGCTCCATGAACAGATCACCCGGCATGCGAGCTTCGTCCTTTGGCAAGATGGTATTGCAGTAAGGCGTGGTTATCTCAGCCTCGACTCCAGCACCCAGATCGCGGGCTTTATTACCCAAGACAGCCAAGAGATATTTTGCACGGTCGGAACCTTCATTTTTGGCAACCGACTCCAGCGCGTCAAGCCACTCTTGCGTTTCAATAGGATCAATATCAACGACGTTTTCTTCTTGCACCGTGTTTTCCTCTATTTTTTTATATAAGTCTCGACCAGTGGAGTAGCTTAGTTGGCTACAGGCCGCGGCACATGCTGCGATGCACCATTATTTACGCACTTCTGATTTGGTAGTAATACTACAAACGACGCCAATTCATGTCTATAAAACGATCGATGCAAAGCATCAAATTGAAAATTTGTAGTCTATTTACAGTCAAGAGATGAGAATTTCTAATCTATAAGATGCAATTAATTGACGCGTCTTTAGCTCTCACGCGCTGGCAAGCGGATTTATCGAGATAACAAGAAACCCGCCCGCCGAAAACTAACCGAGCTCTTTATAGACGCGCGCTATAAACGCGCGCTATAGATGCACTCATAGACGCGCGTATAAACGCGCTCTGTCGATCCGGACCTCTAAGCGCAGGCCTATCCCCTCTCGACAAGACCAACGAAGGTATAACGCCGAACAAAAACACAGTCTGGCAACCCTCGCTGGAAAATTCAGCCTGACATATTAGCGCGGCGCAGCGAGCGCTCGAGCCGCGTCTCCTCTTTGCCATATTCAAGTAAGGCTTCTTCGACGTAGGCCAGATGCTCATGGGCTGCACGTCGAGCTTCCTCAGGGTTTCCGGCCAGGATCGCATCCATCAGCACCTTATGCTGGGCATGAATTTTGGTACGGTGACCCGGCTTGGGATAAATATTCTCTAGGTTGCTCATGATGTTTTTCTTCAGTAACCCCAGTAGAGCACGCATACTGTGCAGCAACACCATGTTGTGGGTCGCACTGGCGATACAGAGATGAAACTCGACATCCGCCGCGACCTCTTTCTCAAACGCTTTAGATGCATGGTATTGCTCAAGCAATTCGTACTGCACTCTGATTGCATTTTTGTCAGCTTCTGTACTGCGCAGCGCCGCGTAATACGCGATAACGCCTTCCAGCGCATGCCTGAACTCCAGCAAGTCGTATTGAGCTTCCGGATGGGAAGCGAACAACTCCAGCAACGGGTCAGAAAAAGCCCCACCGATCTCTTCGGCAACAAACGTCCCGCCCCCCTGCCGACTGTGTAACAACCCACGAGCCACGAGCTTCTGAATGGCTTCGCGCAACGATGGCCGCGAGACATCGAACTGCTTTGACAGCTCCCGCTCCGAAGGCAGCCGTTGGCCCGGCTTCAAGCTGCCCTCCAAAATCATGGTCTCTAGTTCTCCCATGATGACATCAGAAATCTTGGGTTGCTTCACACGACGATAGGTCATAAATACACATTCCAAACGCACGCCAAATTGGTCATACCAATAATACTAAAAAAAAAGATCCCGTCCACCCCTTTACATACCTGACGTTACCATTTTCGACTGACCCAAGGCTATTCGACGATAAATCCGGCTAAAACCGCCTGCTATTATTGTAAAATCACCCACCGCGAGGTCGATAAACAGGCAAGGCCTACGCTATTACGCAACGATAAAACAACCCGAACGATTGACAAGCCAAGGAGCAAACACGTAACGTATCACCCTGCCGGTAAAGTGGTATTACCAATTATTCGGCTGAGCTCAGCGCTGCGTTACCGGCCAGATGGCGGTTTCAAATGCTAAGGTCCATTCAGCTTCGTGATTGCCGGTGACCGATAAGGCATCCCCCCACTGCCGCCTTGTTTTCTGCGGTACCATTGGCCCCAGAAGCCGGTGAATTCTGCGCCGCACGGAAATACCCGTTTCAGCCGCGCTGCATACAAGATGCGAGAGACCCTCCAGGATGAATAACAATTATTCTCTATTTTACCAGTGCCTTACCGAGTTTATCCCTGAACAACGGCTGATCATCGACCCGCTGCGCACGCTGGCTTACGGTACAGACGCCAGCTTCTATCGTCTTATACCGCAGATCGTGGTTCGGGTCGAAACGTCCGCCGAAGTGGCACGCATTGTCACCTTGTCCCGGGAGCAGAAAATACCTATCACGTTCCGTGCTGCGGGGACCAGCCTTTCAGGCCAGGCCATTACCGATTCGGTGTTGATCCAGCTCGGCGACGGCTGGAAAGGCTACCGCATCAATGACGACGCCACACAGATCAGCTTGCAGCCCGGCGTTATTGGCGGCCATGCCAACCGCTACCTGGCCCCGTTTAAGAAAAAAATCGGTCCCGATCCGGCCTCGATCAACGCCGCCATGATCGGTGGCATCGCGGCCAACAACGCCAGTGGCATGTGTTGCGGAACCGCTCAGAACAGCTATCGAACGTTGCTGTCGATGCAGGTTATTCTGGCTGATGGAACTCGGCTGGACACCGGTGATGCTGACAGCCGCGCTAAATTCTGTGAAAGCCATCAGTCATTGGTTGATGCTTTGGATGCCTTGGCGAAGCAAACCCGCGCTAATGAAGCGCTGCACGCGCGTATCCGGCATAAATATCGCCTGAAGAACACCACAGGATACGCCCTCAATGCACTGGTTGATTATGAGGATCCGATCGATATCCTCCAGCATCTGATGATTGGCTCCGAAGGTACGTTGGGCTTTATTGCCGACATCACCTACAAGACCGTCGACGAGCATCCCAACAAGGCCTCCGCGCTGGTCTTTTTCCCGACGGTCGAGCTGGCCTGCCGCGCCGTTGCCCGACTCAAGAAAACACCGGTCTCTGCCGTTGAATTGATGGATCGCGCCGGCCTGCGTTCGGTTGAGGACAAAGCGGGTATGCCACCCTTTATCAAGGAACTGGGCGATCATGCCACCGCTTTACTGATTGAAACCCGCGGCGCGTCATCCCAGGAACTCCACGACAAGGTCGCCGCTATTCGCACGGCCCTGGAGGCGTTCGAAACCTGCCAGCCGATCCGGTTCACCACAGACCCCGCCGAGTACAACCCGTATTGGGCCATTCGCAAAGGCTTATTCCCGGCCGTTGGTGCGGTACGCAAGACCGGTACCACGGTTATCATCGAGGATGTGGCCTTCCCGGTTGAGCGACTGGCCGAAGCGGTGCATGACCTGCATATTTTATTCAAAGAATTTCACTATGACGAAGCACTGATCTTCGGCCACGCGCTGGAAGGCAACCTGCACTTCGTCTTCACCCAGTCTTTCGAAAGCCAGGCCGAGATCGATCGTTACGAACAATTGATGGATGCCGTCGCTGATCTGGTGGTCGATAAGTACGACGGCTCCCTGAAAGCCGAACACGGCACAGGCCGCAACATGGCGCCTTATGTCGAACAGGAATGGGGCCGCGAAGCCTACGCCCTGATGTGGGACATCAAAACACTGTTTGACCCCCTGAACCTGATCAACCCCGGGGTACTACTGAACCGTGACCCGAAGGTGCACCTGCAAAATCTGAAGCAGTTACCCGCCGCCAATCCGCTGATCGATAAATGCATCGAATGCGGTTTCTGCGAACCGTCCTGCCCTTCGCGCGACCTGACCCTGACGCCGCGCCAGCGTATCGTGATCTACCGTGAAATCGCGCGTCTTGAGGCCAGTGGTAGCGAACCCGAACGCCTTCAACGCCTGAAAACCGACTACGATTACCAGGGAATCGATACCTGCGCCGCCTGCGGCCTCTGCTCGACGGCCTGCCCCGTGGGTATCAATACCGGCGATCTGACCCGTGCTCTGCGCCATGATGCCAATCAAAAGCATGCGGGCAAAGCCCAATGGGTCGCTGAACATTTCGAAGGGATTGCCACAACCAGTCGCATCGCCTTTAAGGCCGCTGATATGGCACACGGGTTATTGGGCAGCAAAGCTATGAGCGCCGTTACCGGCCTGGCCCGCAAGGTCAGCGGTGGTGCTGTGCAGCAGTGGACCCCGAGTATGCCGACCGCCGCACCACGTATTATCGCCCAATCAGTCGTGGACACCGACGCGCCTAAAGTCGTTTATATCCCGAGCTGTGCCAGCCGCACCATGGGGCTGCAACGCGACAGCAGCGAGTCCCAGGCACTGGCACAAGTGACTGAAACTCTGCTGCGCAAGGCCGGCTTCGATGTGATCTACCCCGAAGGGCTGGACAAGCTTTGCTGTGGCATGCCGTTCCAGAGCAAAGGGCTCTTTGACGCGGCGAATTTTAAGGCAAAAGAAACCGAACAAGCACTGCTGCTTGCCTCAAACAACGGTGAGTATCCGATCTATTCCGATACCAGCCCCTGCACACTGCGCATGAAAGAAAACAGCGATCCGCGTCTGCAGATCTTTGAGCCCGTCCAGTTTATCGATGAATACCTTGTGGACAGGCTGCAATTTACCCCTCAGGCGCAGACGATCGCCCTGCATATCACCTGCAGTGCAACACGCATGGGGATGGGGGATAAACTCAAAGCGATTGCCCAGCGCTGTGCAAAGCAGGTCTTTATACCCGAGCAGATTACCTGCTGTGGCTTTGCCGGCGACAAGGGCTTTTCTACGCCAGAACTGAACGCCTCGGCCCTGCGTCACCTCAAGGATTCGCTGCCCGCCGACTGCAAGGAAGGTTTTTCCACCAGTCGCACCTGTGAAATAGGTTTGTCATACCATAGTTGCATAGAGTATAAATCGATCGTTTACCTAGTTGATCGCTGCACTTCGCCCAAGAAGGTAGTCAGTCATCAGTCTACTCAAGCGGCCAGTCAGGCTGTCTGAAACGGTCACTCATCAGGAGTTCAACCATGTCACTACCAACAATTAAAACGATTTTGTACACCACCACCCTGAGCAAGTACACACGTCCGGTGTTTCGTCAGGCCATCCAGCTGGCCAACCAGAACAAGGCCAAGATTGTGATGCTGCATGTTCTTGAACCTATCGGCGAGATGGGCCACGCCTTGATTCAGAACTACCTGCCGGAAGATCTGATCAAGAAGATGCATGACGAAGGTATCGACAATATCAAAAAGACCATGAAGGACCGAGTGGCCAAGGCTTGTGCCGAAGAGCTGGCCGATCTGGATGAGAACATCGAAATCAATATCGAACACGCCGTGGCGGAAGGCAATTTCAGCGACGCGATCGTCGATGTGGCCAACGATATCGATGCCGATATGATCGTGATGGGTTCACACAATTCTCTGGGCCGCTCCAGTGCGGTAACACGCCATGTCATCAAGTACTCCAAGCGTCCGGTGATGGTTGTACCGACGCAAGGCTAACCCCCTGAGCGGATCGCGCCCTCTCGACGCGTTCCGCGTATTTCGCTACTATCGCCCTTCGGCTCAATCTGTTGTTATAAGACATTTTTTCCTTCTCGACACGGGCCGTGTCTACGTACACCGGCGACCTTCCCTACTCAACGTCACTATTGTATCGACCGAAGACCCCTAAGGAGCATCAGGAATGACGGCTACCAGTTTCGACCTTATCGAGCGTATTTTCCTTACCGTCTTTCCGTTGTTCATCATCGTGCTTAGTGGTTACCTGTATGGCCGCTTTCGGCAAACCGATATCGAATTTGCCAACCGCGCCAATATGGACCTGTTCATCCCCGCGCTGATCTTCCATTCCATGGCCACCCAATCGTTTCCGCTCAGTCAGTATCAAGACCTGGCGCTGGGTGCCGCTATCATTGTCCTGGGCTCGGGCCTGCTGTTGTATCCGTTTGTAAAACTGATGAAGATCGATGTGCGCACCTTTCTGCCGCCTATGATGTTCAACAATTCGGGCAACCTCGGCTTACCCCTGATGGTGCTGGCCTTCGGTGAGCAGGCATTGCCAGCGGCTGTTATCCTGTTTCTGGTCGAAAACACCCTGCACATGAGCGTCGGCGTGTCCATGCTCGACCGTAAAAGCCACCCTTTGCAGTTGCTTAAAATGCCCATGATCCAAGCCACAATTGCCGGTATCATCTGGAGCACACTGGAATGGAAACTGCCTCAGGCCTTTGCCATGCCGATTCAGATGCTGGGTCAGATATCCATCCCCCTTATGCTCTTCACACTGGGAATTCGCATCGTACAGGTCGGCCTGAACAGTTGGCGAGAAGGCCTGCTCGGTGCCGTCCTGTGCCCGTTATCAGGCGTATTGATTGCCCTGGCCTGCCAACTCTGGCTGCAATTATCCGATGAGCAGTTCGCGATGCTGATGGTCTTCGGTGCCCTGCCCCCGGCCGTACTCAACTACATGGTGGCAGAACGGTATAATCAAGAGCCACACCGCGTGGCCGCCATTGTTCTGATCGGCAATATGGGTAGCCTGATCGCGATCCCGCTGGTGCTCGCTTTTGTGCTTTGATATCGCTTAACGTTAATGCTCAGCTATTAATCCGTCGGGTTAATAGCTGACGTAAGGATGCGTCAGCATTTGTCGAAGACCAATGCGAGATTTTTTGCTCGTACTGCGTTGCCGCCTTAATAACAAGACGATCCCGGTTTACAGGCTGCTTGCTGCGATGTCGCAGAAAGCACCGCAACAACGCGTCGGTTTTGGGAGCGTCCCGAGTAGCTGTTGTTATCGGCAATGGGCTGGCTTTCCCCGTAGCCCTTCGACGCAATTCGCGCAGCGTCAATCTGATAGTGTTCCTGCAGGTATTTCGCCACACTGGCGGCCCGCGCCGCTGACAAAGACAGATTGCCCTGCGCGTCGCCCAAGCTATCGGTATGGCCCTCAAAGATCACGTTCGTTTCTGAAAACCGTTGCATGAAATCGGCGACCTTCGCAATCTCTGCCACATAGGCGTCATCAATTTCGGCGCGGCCCGACTTAAATCGGACCTGCAGCGCTATCTGGTGTTTCTGGTCGGTAAGACTGGAACAACCGCGATTATCCACCTGATAATTCTGCGGTGTCTCCGGGCACTGATCCTTCTGGTCGACAACACCATCGCCGTCACCATCGCGGTCACTATCCCGGTCACGGGCAGGGCAGCCCTGGCTGTTCACCGCCAAGCCGAGCGGGGTATCGGCGCACTGATCACGCGGGTTATCGACACCATCGCCATCTTGATCGGTCACACAGCCCCGACCATCGACCACAGCACCGGCCACCGTCTGAGGACAAAAATCGCGATAATCGGCTACGCCATCCTGGTCACCGTCGGCCACACAGCCTTTACTGTCCACTTTAATCAGCGCCAGCGTACCGGGACAGGTATCGCGCTGATCACCAACACCGTCGCCGTCACTATCCTTGACAGACAATAGCACCGCTTGCGTAGGTTTTGCGCTTGCGAACAGGTCGAAGAACAGGTTTGCACCGAGAGAGACGCTCAGGTTATCCAGCGCATTCCCGCCCATCATATCGAGCCGCTGATAGCGCAGGTCACTGCGCAAATGAAAACGATCGTCCACGACATACAGTGCCCCCAGTCCGGCGCTCCAGTAGGACTGACTATCAACAGCACTCGTCTGCGGATTTATTCGGCTGTGACCCAGACCGGCAGATAAATACGGCTGCCAACGTCCGATCATTCCCAGCCCAATCTGCCCATCGAGACGCCAATGGGAGATATCGACAGATCTTAAGACACTGGGATTCTTCGGCTCGGTATCCAGATTAAGGTAGGTCACTTCCGCACGAAAAAAATCCGCCCATTGATAACCGACCCCTAATCCCAGCAAAAGACTGCCATCCAGATCCTGCGCTGACTGGTGTCGATAGGCACCGATTGAAGGGGTCACGTAGCCCCCATCCGCCGTCGCAGGTCCCGACGAGAACAATGTCAGTACCGCCAATAATCCCAGCAGAGAACGGCGCTCCGGCGTCCCATACCCTTGCATTCTGTACATTTAAAACCCTCTCTCTCTCTGCAAAACTAATCCAATCCAACGGTACCCACGGGTTGCCAATGATTCGGCGCGACCTTGAATCTGTACTTCGCCTCTAACGACTCTGTCAGGGGCTGTGTCAGGTGTTGCGCCAAAGACTGTGTCGCGCCCGCCAACCACCTTAAAGCGGCTGCGATAGCGACCTTCTTGCAGCCGCAAGCGCCCATCGTCGGCGGGTCTAACCGCTATACTGCCCTGATGAGTGGACGCCAGGTAAGGCATGTCCAGTTCGGTAAGTCCTACCGGGTCGATCGACGCTAACACCAAGTCATACGCTGGCCACTCTCGCTGCTCAGGGATAAAGCGCGCGTTACCGCCTTTACCGATACGCGGTATGACTTCAGCCGCCGGAAACGCCACCACCTCCAGCCTGCTCTTATCTACCATGCCGATTAATCGCTGTCCCGCCGCCACCCAATCCCCTTCAGCGAGGCCCTGCATCCGTTCGACGATTTGCCCCTGACCGTTAGCACGGAGTATCAGCAGCGACTGCTGACGCTCCAGCTCGGCGACTTCACCGGCCAACCCTTTCAGGCGGCTTTTAATCACCGGCGTCTCACGCCGCAACGATTCACTGAAGCCAATGGTCCCGAGCTGGTGTCGCGCCAGCGCCAGTTTCTCGCGGGCCAGCAGAAGCTGCAGATCCAACACATCAGAATTCAACTCGACCAAGGGGTCGCCCTCCCCTACCCGCTGGCCCGGCTCTGGCAGTGCCGAGAGCAACACCCCCGCTCTAGGGGCATAAAAGCTGTGATAAACGCCGGTCAGCACAGCAGGGGCCGTTATCGTCGTTTGCCAGGGCACAAACAAGCTACTCACCCCAAGCACGGCCAACATCAGTGTGATACGCGCACGCCAGGGCAAACGTTTTCGCCACATGCGGATACGCCATTGCCCCAACTCACGCAAAATAGGCAAACCGATAAAATAGGCCAGCTCCACCGCGAATAAGATCACCCCCGCGGCCTTGAAGAAAAATTGGTAAACCAACAGCGCGATCCCCAAAAAAAGAAAGAGGCGATAAACCCAAACCGCAAAAGCAAACCAAGCGAGCCTTTCCCGGCCCTGATCCGGGCAGCCTTCGCCATAGGCAAACAGCCACTCCCGTAACCGCCAGCGCCCAACGGCAAACGCGCGTTGCTCCAGATTAGGCAGCCGTAACCAGTCAGAGAACAGAAAGTACCCGTCAAAACGCATCAGCGGATTCAAATTAACCACCAATGTCATTAGCAACGAAGAGGTGGCCATAAGGAAAAACACACTGCGTAGCAGGCCATCGTCTACCAGGCCCCAGCCCAGCAGACAAAACCCCGCCAGCACACTTTCTACCAACATCCCTGCTGCCACAATTCGCATACGTTTATGGCGCTCAAGCAGTTTCCAGGCATCCGTCGTATCGGTATAGAGAACAGGCCAACCAACCAGAAAAGCGACGCCGATAATGGGTACGCGACAGCCATAGTGTTTAGCCACAAAGGCATGCCCCAATTCATGTAGCAATTTGACGACAAACAACACGGCAAAATAGGCGAAAAGCCCCTGAAACGTAAACAAATGCAGAAATGTCGCCAGGAATTGGTCGGGTTGCCGCAGCAGCATCCCCAAACCCGCGAACAGACTCAACAGATAGACCCACCACAGGGTCGGCGACGCTAACCAACGGATGCGGGGCAAATTCCGTGTTAGCCAAGGGTCGGGGTTAAGCAGTGGGACCCTGACAAACAGATAACGGCGCGCCAGTGACATCAGCAGCCCCTGCTTCTTGCGACCCAGAGCCTGCCGATAAATCTGCCGTTGCTCGTCATCGCTGCATACCAGATGGTTTTGGCGCAAAAATTGACATAAATCGGCCATCTCCCCCTGCTCGACCGGCCGATGAAGGTTTTGACTGGCTTTCTGCGCCGCCTTGCCGATATCGAGAGCATCCAGAAAAGGTAACAACTCGATAAGACGTTGGCCGAGGCGAAAATACCGATTCGATAAGGGGTCGTGCAGAAACCAACAGGGCTGGCCGTCGGGGTCATGTTCGGCGGGATACAGCGCCAGGTCCTGACGAATGACCGGGCATGCAGCGATTTCCATTTATACCCCCAACCAGCGCCGTAATGTGGCAATCGGGCGACGAAAAATCAGATAACCCAGCCTGACAGAGTCTCCATGAACCTGCGCCGTGCCGTGCAACCCGATGCGCGGTAGATCATCTTCCGGGGTAATGCGTGCCCGAGCCCGGAATGCCAGAATGCCTCGCGGGTCCTCTTCGGCCTGATAGTGGATATATTCGAGCTTGGCACCGACCGGCGCATCCGGCGTGATGTTTAAAAACAACTCCACCGGAGCGCCGGCTGGCAGGGGAATGTTATCCGCAACCGGTATCCAGAGTTCAATGGCGGCCTGGTCCGGGCTTGCCACGCTGAGCAAACGCTGCCCGACCCGCACGGGCAAGCCCGCTATTTTGTCGGGGTTGTCCATCAACACAATACCACTACGATCACTGGTCAGCGTCGTACGCGCAAGCTTACCCTGGAGCAGGGCCAATGATGCCTGCTTTTGCCGTACCAGAGACTGTAATTGGGGGATTTTGCTCGCCTGCTCAAGATCATGCACCGCCGATTGCCGTGCACGCTGCAATGCAGCCCGTGCGGCAGAAAAAGCCTGAATCGCTTCCTCCTCCTGAGCCCGTAACTCCGTGGTGTCCAAGCGAATCAGCGGAGAACCCGCCGAGACTTGCTCGTTGGGTTGTACCAGAACCTGTTCGACAACACCGTCAAGGGGGGCACGCACCACCCGAGGTTGCAGTGCAACCACCTCGCCCGGTACGAGGACGGACAGCGACACCGGTAGCATTAACATGGCCAACACCAACAGGCACAAAACCAGGGGACGTCGCAGCCAGCGAAATGAACGCCGCAAGGAATTACCGAAACGGCCACCTTGAGCGCGACGAAAAGCGTTAATCGCATGTGCAACCGCATCGGCCCAAAGCGCGATAATTCGCACTTCGTCTTCACGCCACGCCGCATCACGGCAATAAACCAGGCTACCCAACCTCAGGCCGTTCGGGCCCATCAACGGAATCCATAACAATGAATCGGGCAGATAATCATGCCATTCAGCGGCGAGTTCGGTAGCCACTTCATGGGGAGAGATCGAACGGATGCGGCCATCTTCACTATCCAGGCTCGCACTATCCAGACTCGCACACAATGTCGCAGCCCAGTGGTAAAAAGGCGTGCCGCGTTCGGGTTCGGGCAAACCCGAAACCGCTGAGATTAGCCCCTGCCCATCGTTTTCGAGCCACAACCATCCACTGCGATAAGCCACCAGTAAGCGAAGGTCATTCACGACCAAATAGCCTAATTGACTCAGATCCTCACAGGCACGCAGACGCTGCTCTAATGCGAGTAATTCGGCCAGCAGTGTATCAGTGTTCGCCATCGGTCCAACCATCCTTACCCGAGAACCGGACAACCCCACTCATGCCCGGTAACAACCCTTCAACAGACTGCTCGAACTGACCGATCACGCGGGCAGTTTGGCTAATCGGGTCAACCTGCCCGACAATACTCCGCAATGTTGCGGCATGCACAGAGCCCGTCTCGTCGATATGAAAGGAAAAGAGTGTTCCTACAGCCACTCGTGAGAGCCAGAGCGAAGGAATGACCATGTCGATTTCGAACTGGTGCGGATTCACCAGTGTTAACAAGGGATCACCCCGGCGAATATATTCGTGGGGGTCGGCAAATCGCTCGACGATCCGCGCATCAAACGGGGCAACGACCTGACAGTCTCTAAAACGTGCGCGAATCTGGTTAAGCTCACCGTGAGCAACATCGACCTCAGAGCCACTTAACGTTAACTCTAACGGACTGATATTTTTGACTTTTGCCAGCCGTTCATTCACATGGTATCGATCTTTAGCCGCTTGTAACTGGGCTCGAACGACATCACGCTGCGCTTTTAATTCATTGCAATCCAGAACAACCAGCGCATCCCCCTTATTCACCAACTGCCCAAGCTGAACAGCAATAGCGCTGATTTTTCCTTCTCGTCCGGCCGATAAAGTTGCCTTCTGCACCGCTCGCAACTGTCCTCGAACCTGATCAATTTCGGCCAATGACGCATGTGTATCCCCCAGAACACTGCGGGGCAGGATCGTAAACAAAACCAAACAGACCGGCCATAACAACAGGTGGGCTCGCAACGACACTAGCCCTGCTCCAGGTTGGTATTGCCCGTTGGCTTGCTATTAGGTGTGTCATTGCTCGCCTCGTCAGCGTGCTTAAGGAAGCTCCCCTCTCGCCACTGCAAGAGACTTTCAGCAATAACATCACCTAACGCGGAGACGCTGAATTGTTGATAATTATCCGGAATAGGGTTCAAGCCCAAGCTCAACAGAAACCCACCATAGGCCTCCTGGGCACTGGCGTAGTTCAGTTGCTTTTCTATGTGTGAGCTCAACGCCCGCATCTCTGTCTGAATCAACTCGATATCGTTACCGGCATCGTATGCACTGGCCTGCCGGGACAGACGAGAAAGTTCCTGATTGATATCATCCAGCTCTGTCGACCGCGTAATCCGGTTCAAGGAATTGGCATAGTCTTGCCAGCTAAGGTGCACCTTCGCCACCGTCGCCATATTCACCGCCATACGCCGAGCCAGAGCCAACTCTTTACGCGCCGACTCCTGCTCATGCAGTTCATTAGCGGACAGCAAGCGTAATATATTCCAGGAGATGGATAGACTGGCCTGCCCCCAGGCGTTGTTCACCAAATAGCTGTTGCTGTCGTAGTTATAGCTATAACCAAAATCGATACTTGGCAACATGCGTATCAGATTCTTACGCGATTCCCGTTGATCGATACGCAGGTTGTACAGCTGCGTGGCATACAACGACGAATTCGCCAGCGCGGCCCGCTCGAGTCTTTCAAAATCATCCGGCGGTTCAGGCAGCCGCAGCGGGGTATCAACCGACACGGCCACATCCACTCGCGGGTCAACATTAATTAAAGAAGCCAGTTCAACCTGTGAGGCGTTGATCTGCTGCTGCATCTGCTCAAGCTTTTGAACAATCTCGATAAGTGCCCGTTGTTTCTTTAGCACATCAATCGGATTGGATAGTCCCCCGCTGCGCGTGCCTTCCAGGTGTTGCAGCGAGGCTCGGGCCCGCATTAATAACAGCAGCACATCCCGTTCGATGCTTTGCAGCGAGGCTGTGCGCCAATAGGCGCTGCGCACCTGCTGCAGCATCTTCAGCATCACGTTCTTGCGCGTCATCTCGGCAATGATATAACGGTCGGCTTCCTGCTGCGCCTGAAGGTAACTCACACCGAAATCCAAGGCGTTCCACCCAAACCGCACATCGGCACTGTGGCGCTCTTCATCCTGGGATGTTGACGGTTCTAACGATTCCGCCCCAGTCAGAATCGAGCGACTCACCGATGCCATCGTGTTATTACGGTGGTAATAGCCGGCTGATGTTGCCAAAGATGGCAGCATGTCTCGCTGCGCCATCTTAAAATTGCCATACACGAGGGCTTTTTCCATTAACTTGACGCGGCTGTCTAAATTGTATTTAACCGCGCGAGCCATCGCCTCTTCGAGAGTAAGGGGTGCAGCAAGAACCTCCTGTTGATGATAAATCAGAGTCCTGTCGTTCAATGCTGACTCAACAATTTCCTGGGGAGATATATATTGGGGAGAAACTGAACAGCCTGATAGCAGACTTACAGCAACAGTAAGATGAATTGATCTTTTCACGCAACCCACGCAAAACTCCTTTTTATTATTAAACCCATCGCAATCATTATGCCGTTATCTTTCGCAGCACTAAACAAGGCGCTACACATTCTCTTCCATCTGTCTCGCAGAAACAGCCTCCATATCGGCATAGAGAGACTGACTCCTGGCGCGTACACCTAATGCGCCGCTATTCGTCAATTGCTCCGTCAAACTGGGTTTGCGTGGAATAACACTCTCAATATCAACGGACAGAGAAGCGAATAAAACCTCAGAGTTTGTAGAAATAACCGCAGATTCCTCTGCGTCAGGTAGTGCTGCGTCTTCAGATGAGGCCCCATCCTCTGCTTGGCGATCAAGCAAAACGTCTTCGACAATTTTAATTTTAAAGGTTGTCGATGCTTCATTGCCGGCCTGATCGCGAGCTGTCACACGAATAATGACATCTTCTTCATCCAACGTATTAGCCAAATCGTAATCGATCGTAAAAGAGCCATCGTCATCGTTAAACTTAATAAATTGAGGCAGAGGCTGGCCATTCGCCAACGAAGCTATCAGCTCGAGTTCCTCGGAGCTATCATTATGTACAAACGTATTGGCAGAAAGACTGAATGTATTGCTCTCACGGCGAATCACCTTATCGGTGATCTCAATATTAAGTTTAATACGCTCCGTACGCGATTCATTGAAACTATCCGCGTCATCAGACAGCAGCGAAGCGAAGACCAGGGGCCGCTGTTCAGTAATCACCACCCCTGAAGATCCCTGCTGTCCTTCTCCGCCACCAGAAACGGGAGGGGGAACCGGCCCAACAAGCGTCTTTCCTTCCGTGAGCGGCGGTGAAGCCGTTACAACCAATTCTGCGGTGCCTGACGACGCATTACCGGCATCATCATGGACAGTGACCTTCACCAGGTATTTTCCAATCGGCAACGCAGCAGATTGCGGTAGATTGAGCGCCCAGGTATCGCCGGTTGTAGAGAGACCTCCGCCACTCACCGTATAGGTCACGCCATTCACCACCACGCTGGCAAGCGTGGAAGCACGGCTATCAAAGCTTCCACTCAGAATCGGCGTGGTGTCGTTCGTGGTTAAAGAAGAGATCGTTGGTGCGGTCGGTGCCGTGGTATCAATCACCAGCTCATTGCCAGAAACGTCAGAAGCGCTATTCCCCGCACTGTCAGTCACGGTAGCAATCACGCTGTAGTTGCCGTCAGAGAGAAGCACCAGCGTACCCGCGGTTGGTATGGCGCTGCTTAGGTCCAGACTCCAATTACCGGAACCGTCTGGCGTCACGCTGTAAATGGCACCCCCCACTTCGACACTGAGGGTCTCGCCCGCGCCGAGTGTGGCGGTCCCCATAAGGATCGGCGCGGTACCATTGGTGATTACGCTAGTGACCGTGGGTGAGGTTGGGGCCGTAGAATCAACAACCAACTCACTAATGGTGCTGTCGACAGAGCGGTTACCCGCGCTGTCAGTTGCAGTAACGAGCACCGCGTAGCTTCCGGCAGTCAAGGCATCGCCTGCCGGGATCGTTAAGGTCCAGCTGTCACCACTAACGCTGAGGTTGCCATCACCGACGCTGTAGGTCACACCGTTAACAACCACGCTGGTCAGGGTGCTGTCGCTGCTATCGAAGCTTCCACCTAGGGTCGGCGTGGTTTCATTGGTGGTTAACGAAGATACCGTCGGTGCCGTTGGTGCTGTGGTGTCGATCACCAATTCACTGCTGGTCGTATCAGCGGTGGCATTACCGGCGGCGTCGGTCACCGTGGCCGTGACGTTGTAGCTGTTGCCATCGGTCAACGTAGCCAACGTGCCGCTGGTGGGCGTGGCAATGCCCAGGTCCAGGATCCAGTTGCCGGATCCGTCCGGCGTTACCGTGTAGGTGGCTCCGCCTACTTCGAC
>JBFGZS010000057.1:0-29906 GCA_041586615.1 Motiliproteus sp.
AGAGTTAAGCGGTCGATAGTTTTAGGAGCGAGCGATGAGCGGCAAAAACAAAATTATTCAGCAGATCGAAGCTGAACAGATGGACAAGCAGATCCCTGCATTTGCACCGGGCGATACTGTAGTTGTCAGCGTAAAAGTTGTAGAAGGTACGCGTGAGCGTTTGCAGGCCTACGAAGGCGTTGTAATCGGCAAGCGTAATCGTGGACTGAACTCCGCCTTTACCGTGCGTAAGATCTCTCACGGCGTGGGTGTTGAGCGTACCTTCCAGACTTACAGCAAGGCGGTCGACAGCATCGCTGTTAAGCGTCGTGGTGACGTACGTCAGGCCAAGTTGTACTACTTGCGTGACCTGTCTGGTAAGTCTGCACGTATCAAGGAAAAGCTGGCCAAGCGGTCTTAAGCGTTTTCTGCATAAAAAGGCGGCTTCGGCTGCCTTTTTTTTTGAGCGGATTTTATGAGCGACTTTTCCGAGTTAGCCCCCGACGCCCAGGCAGAGATAGAGCGCTATCTGGAGCATCTCTGGCTGGAAAAGGACTTGAGCGATAACACCTTGGCGTCTTATCGCCGTGATCTGAGTAGTTTTGCCCAGTGGTTGCTGCCCCGAGAGCGCTCACTGCTGGGTTGCGAGCGCAGTCATATTCTTGCCTATCTGGGGGTGCGCATGCGACAGCGCGTAAAACCCAGTTCGACCGCCCGCCTGTTGTCTTGTCTGCGTGGTTATTACCGGCACGCCTTACGTGAAGAGCGCATTGAGCAGGACCCTACCCTGGAGGTAGAAAATCCGCGCCTGGGGCGCCCGTTACCGTCGGTGCTTAGCGAGGAAGAGGTTGATCGGTTACTCATGGCACCGGATCCACAGGTTCCGGTGCAGTTCCGGGACAGGGCGATGCTGGAGTTGTTGTATGCCTGTGGTCTGCGGGTCAGCGAGCTGGTTTCGCTGCAGGTGAGTCAGATCAATCCGCGCCAGGGCGTGATCAGGGTGACGGGCAAGGGCAGTAAAGAGCGCCTGGTACCGATGGGTGAAGAGGCGCAGTCCTGGGTAATGCACTATCTGCATGAAGGGCGAGTGCTGTTGTTGGGGGCCAGGGTCAGTGACGTTGTGTTTCCTAGCCAGCGCGGTCAGCAGATGACCCGGCAGGCGTTTTGGTATCGGGTTAAATATTACGCCCGGCTGGCGGCTATCGACAAACCGTTGTCACCCCACACGCTGCGGCATGCCTTTGCGACCCATCTGCTTAACCATGGTGCGGACTTGCGTGTGGTGCAGTTGCTGCTGGGCCACAGCGACCTCTCTACGACGCAGATTTATACACATATTGCTCAGCAGCGTTTACAATCGCTGCATGAGCAGCATCACCCGCGTGGGTGAGGGAACCAAGTCGGCCTGGGTGACTCTAAAGGCCATCTTTCAGATAGCGCGGGTCCGTCCGGGCTAGAATACGTTGAGGCAAAGTATGCAAGCACGCACGTTGGTTGGTGGTTTTGGGGCGGCGGTTATCGGTCTGGCCACTGTCTTGGCGCCGGTATTTTCTTGGGCAGGCCCGGCGGAGCAGATCCGCACCAAGCTTGAAACCATTAACCCGCAGGTGCAAATTGTTAGTGTTGCGCCGGCACCACTGGACGGTATCTACGCGGTTGAACTGGCCAGCGGTGAGGTCCTCTACAGCAGCGAAAACGGCGATTACTTTTTGCTGGGGCAGCTGTATCAGGTACAGGAAGAGGGGTTTGTGAACCTCACCGATCAACGCAAGAAAGTACAACGTAAGGCGGCGCTGGATAATCTGAAGCGCGAAGATCTGGTGGTGTTCTCCCCGGAAGGGCCGGTCAAAGCCGTGTTGCACGCCTTCACCGATGTCGATTGTGGCTATTGCCGCAAGCTGCACAGCGAGATGGCCGATTACAACAAGCTGGGGATCGAAATCCGTTATCTGGCCTTCCCGCGTGCGGGCATCGACTCCTCTGCCTACCGGAAAATGGTATCTGTCTGGTGTGCCGACAACCGCCAGGCGGCGATGACGGCGTCCAAGGCCGGGCGTTTTGTTGAGGAGAAAACCTGTGACAACCCGGTGGCCGCGCAGTATGAGCTGGGACAGGTGCTGGGCGTTAACGGCACCCCCTCGCTGCTGCTTGAAGACGGTTCGATGATGCCGGGTTATGTGCCAGCCGAGCGTTTGGCGGGCGTATTGGGCATCAACTGACTCGCGCGCTAGCGACGTTGCCGGCGATAACGATCGCTTCCCGATAAAAAAAGCCCCTGCCGTTCACGGCAGGGGCTTTTTTTGTGGTCTGGCGGCGGGCTTTTACGCTCAGGGGTGAAACGCTTAAGCCAAGGCGCGTGCCCGTCTATCTATCTTGCTCATATCTATCTGTACCTACCGAAGGTGAGGTTACATCGCCACAATGACCCGCAGTGCATCCAGTTGGAGTTGCGCGTGGGTCAGGTGTTCAACCGCTGCAGCGCTGCTTTGCTCCAGATAGTGGATCTCATCGGCCCGGATATTGGGGTTGGCGAGCGCCAGTGCGCGTAAGCGCTCCAGTTCGTCATGGCTTTCAGCGGCGAGCCGCTTTTTGGCTTCAGCAAGCAGCGGTGGCAATTGCAGGTGGGCTTTTTGTTGCGCAATCCCGATCAGTTGCTGAATAGATTCGCGGGCATGGCGAACCACTTGGTTTGCCGTGCCGCGAGGTGTGCGTTTGAGCAGGGGGGCGAGTTTATCGGCCGGTAGAACCTGGCTTAGGTCCATGCCGTTGGCATCGACAACGACCCGCACCATGGCGGCAGGCAGGTAGCGATTCAATTGCAGGCTGCGCGGTGCGGGGCAGTGCAGGGTAAAAATGGTCTCCAGCAGCAGGGTGCCCGGTTTCAGGGGCGGCAGTTTCAGGCTGCTCACCGCCGTGTTGCCCCATTCGCCATCGGCAATCATCTCCATGGCGCCGGCGACCATGGGGTGTTCCCAGGAGAGGAAGTGCATGTCGTCGCGACTCAGGGCCAGGTTGCGCTGGAACGTGGCGGTCATCCCGTCGTTACTTAGCCCGGGGAAGCTGGGGCATAGCATGTGGTTGCCGGGCTCGATCAGCCAGCTCTGACTGCCATGGCTCTGCTGTTCAACGCCGAATTCGTCGAACACCCGTTCCATATAGCTGGCCAGTTCAAGGCTGCCGGTGGCATGGGACACCGATTGCACGACTTCGGCGGCATGGCGGGGGTTGCAGGAATTGAGCTCCAGCAAACGATTGCGCCCGGCTTGCTGGCTGGCCTCTGCCTGCTGTGCGGCTGCGCGACTCTGGGTTAGCAGGGGTTCCAGCAGGCCGCTGTCATCGGCCGAGAGCAGGGCGGTGTGCAGTGCTTCGTGATGGCTTTGGTAGAGGCTGAAGCCGGCGGCACAGGGGCTCTCGAAGGCGTTGATGCCCTCATGAAACCAGCGTTGTAGCCGTTGCATGGCGCTGGCCTGATAAACCGGGCTGTGGATCTGTACGGGATGCTGCTGCCCGATACGGTCGAGGCGACCGATGCGCTGCTCCAGCAGATCGGGGTTCAGGGGCAGGTCGAAGAGTACCAGATGGTGCGCGAACTGGAAGTTGCGGCCTTCGCTGCCGATCTCGGAACAGATCAGGGTCTGGGCGCTGAGGTCTTCATCGGCAAAATAAGCGGCAGCCCGATCGCGGGCAATCAGGGACAGCCCTTCATGGAACACGGCGGTGCGAATGCCGACCCGTAGACGCAGATGTTCTTCGAGTGCCTGGGCGGTCGTGGCGCTATGGCAGATAATCAGGGCTTTTTCGTCGGGGTGGCGATCAAGCCAGTCGCCCAGCCAGCTTACGCGGGGGTCGATGCTGGTCCAGCTGGGTCCCAGCAGGCGCTCCGGATGCAGGGCATCGTTAAGATCGGCGCTGTCGACCCCGCTGAGATACGCCTCTGGGGCTGTCAGCGGGTGGCTTTGCAGATGGCGTTCGGGGAAGCCGCTGACGGCGTCGCGGGTATTACGGAACAGCACACGGCCTGTTCCATGCAAGTCCAGTAACTGATGGACGGCATGTTCGATAGCCGGTTTTGGCTCACCCTTGTCAAACGCAATGACGAGGTCGGCCATGGCGTCGTCGCCCAGGTAGCCCGCCAGTTGTTGCCAGAGCGGCGATTGGGGCTGGAGTTGTGTCGCGGCATCGTCGCCGAGTAGCTGCTGCACCAGGTCGCTGACCGGTCGGTAAGCGGCCTCTTCGTCGATAAATGTCTGCAGGTCGTAGTAGCGGTCCGGATCCAGCAGGCGCATACGGGCAAAGTGACTTTCGATACCGAGCTGTTCGGGCGTTGCCGTCAACAGCAGCAGGCCGGGTATGCTGCTGCCCAGCTCGTCGATGCAGTCATACTCCGGGCTGCTATGGTCGAGGCTCCAGTGCAGGTGATGGGCCTCGTCCACCACCAGCAGGTCCCAGCCGGCGGCGACGGCCATCTGGCGATATTGCGGGTTGTCCGTCATAAATGACAGGCTGCACAGTGCGCGCTGGGTGGTTTCGAACGGGTTGATCAGAGGGGCGCTATCCAGCGTATCGTCGCTGCGCTCCTGCAGCGCTTCGCAGCGCTCGGTGTCCAGGATGGTAAATGCCAGGTTAAAGCGGCGCAGCATCTCCACCAGCCACTGATGAACCAGGCTGTCGGGCACGATGATCAGCACCCGTTCAGCGCGGCCGCAGGTCAGCTGTTGGTGCAGGATCAGGCCCGCTTCGATGGTCTTGCCGAGGCCGACCTCATCGGCCAGCAGCACCCGCGGTGCGTGGCGGGCGGCGACCTGGCTGGCTATATAAAGCTGATGCGGAAGCAGCTGTACCCGCGGGCCAATCAGGCCGTACGCGGCGGACTGCTGATGGCGGTGGCGGAAGGTCAGCGTATCGAGACGTAACTGGAAGGCGCTGTCACGGTCTACCTGGCCGGCAAAAAGTCGGTCCTGCGGTTGGCTGAACCGGACAAAACTGTCCAGATCGATTTCATGCAGGTGATGCGTTGCGCCGTCGGTGTCGTCGCCGATATAGATCAGGCAGCCGTTGTGCTGCATCTGGTCGCTAATCTGTAGCTGCACGCCCTCGTTGCTGACGATGGTCTCGCCAACGGGGTACTCGATTCGGCTCAGGGGGGCGTTATCCACGGCGTAGGTTCGCTGCTCCGCGGCGGCAGGGAATACCAGTGACACCCGGCGGCCTTGTATCTCATCGACGATTCCCAGGCCAAGTTCCGATTCGGTGTTGCTGACCCAACGCTGGCCGGGGTAAAACTGAGGCTGTGACAACGGTGCTGTTCCCTTGTTGATGGTTTTTGGTGCGACCGGGACGCTCTTCTTGGCGGCGAAGAGGGTCTGGGCTATTTGCAGGGGGCCGATAATAGGGCTAATCCGAGCGTTGCGCAAAGTGCTTAGTGCACGCGTCGGTTATGGTCGGTCACGGTCGGTGCGTCTGCGCTGTCAGTTTAGCTGGTTTTGCTTGCGAGGACGGGCGAGAAATCGCGCGACGGATATTCCGGCACCCCGCGCCGTTTTCACACGCGCCTGCCATGATGTATTTAAGCAGGGTGATTTTTGACCCGCCACGGGCGAATTTGTGGTAAAAACCTGTTTTGTGTCGGTGCGAGGTGAGTTGTGGAAAATCTGGATCTGACGCTGATCGTGAATTGGTTGGGATTGTGCGGTATCGCGGTGTTCGCGGTGTCCGGGGCGTTGGATGCGGCGCGGCGCGAGATGGATATCCTGGGCTTTATCTTGATTGGAACCGTGACGGGGCTGGGCGGCGGGACCTTGCGTGACCTGTTGCTGGGTGTCGCGCCAGTTTATTGGGTCCGCGAACCGGTCTATGTCGCGATCAGTCTGGCGGCGGCCAGCATCACGTTCTTTGTCGCGCCGTATATTGGCTCGCGGCGCCGGGCCTTGTTGTGGATGGATGCGATCGGTTTGGCGTTGTTTTCCGTGGTCGGGACCAAAATTGCGCTGGCCTTGTCCGTATCGTCGCTGGTGGCGGTCTGTATGGGGGTGATGACGGCCACCTTTGGCGGGATCATTCGCGATGTCCTGTGCGGTGAATCGCTGGTACTGCAGGGCCGCGAACTGTACGTCACCGCGTCGCTGGCCGGTGCATCCAGTTATCTCGTGCTTCATTATCTGGCGCTTCCCGATCTGCTGGCGCTTCCCGGGGCCTTGGCTGTCGGGTTTGGCCTGCGTGCGGGTGCCATGGTGTACGGCTGGGGATTGCCACGCTACCACGGTATACGTTAATTCGGCGTGTAATTACGCTTACGCGCTAAATAGTCCAGCCCCGCAACTGCGGGGCTTTTTTGTTGTGGGCGGCTGCCGCAGGCGAGATGTTTCTTGCTACAATACTGGCCATTTTGTCAGTAACGGCTTCCTCCGCGCGGTGCGGGGCAGCCCTGATCAGCAAAGGGCCAGGTGAAGTATGGGATTAAAACCGGTAAAAGTAGGCATCTGTGGCCTGGGTACCGTCGGTAGCGGTACGTTCAATGTCTTGAAACGCAATGAAGAGGAGATCTCTCGGCGTGCAGGGCGTTTGATTCAGGTTGCTCAGGTTGGCGCGCGTCGGCCTAATCCAGATTGTGAGACGCGTGGCGTCCAGATCAGCAGCGATATTTTTGACGTGGCCCGTAACCCCGAGATTGATATTCTGGTGGAGTTGATTGGTGGCCTCGATGTGGCCCGGGAGCTGGTGTTAACCGCGATCGACAACGGCAAGCATGTCGTGACCGCGAATAAAGCCTTAATCGCCGTGCATGGTAACGAGATTTTTGAAGCCGCGCAGAAGAAAAATGTCATGGTGGCCTTTGAGGCATCCGTGGCTGGCGGTATCCCTATCGTGAAGGCGATTCGCGAAGGCCTGTCGGCTAACAGCATCAACTGGGTGGCGGGTATTATCAACGGTACCGGTAACTTTATTCTGACCGAAATGCGCGATAAGGGTCGCGATTTTGCCGATGTACTGGCCGAAGCCCAAGAACTGGGTTACGCAGAAGCCGATCCGACCTTTGATGTGGAAGGGATCGACGCCGCCCACAAGCTAACGATTCTGGCCTCGCTGGCGTTTGGTATTCCGCTGCAATTCGATAAGGCCTATACCGAGGGGATCGGTAATATCACCACCGCGGACGTGACTTATGCCGAGGAGTTGGGTTATCGGATCAAGCACCTGGGTATTACCCGTCGCACCGATGCCGGTTTTGAGCTGCGCGTTCATCCGACCCTGATTCCCGAGCGCCGCCTACTGGCCAATGTTGATGGGGTCATGAATGCCGTGCTGGTGGATGCCGACGCGGTTGGACCGACGCTGTATTACGGTGCCGGTGCCGGTGCCGAAGCCACGGCCTCGGCGGTGATCGCCGATCTGGTGGATGTGGTGCGTACCATGACCGCCGACCGTGATAACCGGGTGCCTCATCTGGCGTTCCAGCCTGGCCGCTTGTCCGATCTGCCCATTCTGCCTGTGGCCGAGATTGAAACGGCGTATTTCATGCGCCTGCAGGCCGAGGATAACCCCGGTGTCCTGGCTGACGTGACCCGAATTCTGTCTCAGCAGGGTATCAGCATCGACGCCATTATCCAGAAAGGCTCGCACAAGAATCTGGTGCCGGTCATTATTCTGACTCACCGTGTACCTGAGAAAAATATGAACGCCGCTATTGCCGCCATCGAGGCGCTGGACGATATCAGCGGTAAAGTGACCCGTATCCGCGTTGAATCGCTGGATTCCGAGTAGGAGCTGTCGATGAAATATATCAGTACCCGGGGCCAGGCGCCGGCATTAAATTTTGAAGAAGTCCTGCTGGCCGGACTGGCCAGCGATGGCGGTCTGTATGTGCCCGAGACGCTGCCACACTTCTCCCAAGAAGAGATCGCGTCCTGGGCCGGTCTGTCTTACGCCGATCTGGCAAAAAAGATTATCGCCCCGTTTGTGGCCGATACCATTCCCCAGCAGGATCTGAACGCCATTATCGACGAGACCTATGGCTCGTTTAGCCACGATGCCGTTGCGCCGCTAAAGCAGCTCGATAGCAACCTCTGGGTGCTGGAGTTGTTCCATGGCCCGACGCTGGCCTTTAAGGATTTTGCCCTGCAGTTGCTGGGACGCCTGTTGGATTACGTACTGGCCAAGCGTCAGGAGCGTGTCGTGATCATGGGCGCCACCTCCGGTGATACCGGTTCTGCGGCCATTGAGGGCTGCAAGCGTTGCGAAAATGTGGATATCTTTATTCTGCATCCGCACAACCGGGTTTCGGATGTGCAGCGCAAGCAGATGACCACCATCACCAGTGACAATATCTTCAACCTGGCGATCGAAGGTAATTTCGATGATTGCCAGCAGATGGTGAAAGACAGCTTCGCGGATCAGGCATTCCTGAAGGGGCGCAAACTGGTTGCGGTCAATTCCATCAACTGGGCACGGATCATGGCCCAGATCGTCTACTATTTCCACGCGTCCCTGTCACTGGGCGGCCCACACCGCGAGGTCTCATTCTCGGTGCCTACCGGTAACTTCGGCGATATCTTTGCCGGTTACCTGGCGCGGGGCATGGGGCTGCCGATCAAGCAGCTGGTGGTTGCGACCAACTGTAACGATATTCTGCACCGTTGCATCAGCAATAACGATTATTCCAAGCAGGAACTGGTTCACACCTTGTCCCCCAGCATGGACATCATGGTCTCCAGCAACTTTGAGCGCCTGCTGTTTGATCTGTATGACCGTGATGGGGCGGCGACCGCCGAGCTGATTGCCAATCTCAACAGTGGTAAGGGGCAGCTGGATCCGGCCCGCCTGGCCAAGGCACGGGAACTGTTCGATAGCCACCGTGTCGATGATGACCGGTGTGTCGACGTGATCCGCGAGATGTTTGAACATACCGAAGAGCTGCTGGATCCCCACACGGCCATCGGTGTTGAGGCCGCTCACCGGTGTAACCGGGATACCCGCGTGCCCATGGTTGCCCTCGCAACAGCACATCCGGTTAAGTTCCCCGATCCGGTGGTTAAAGCGGGCTGCAAGGCCCCCGAGCTGCCGCATCATCTGGCCGATCTGTTCGACCGTGATGAGCGAATGAGCGTGTTGGCCAATGACCGTCAGGCCGTTCAGGCCTTTATCACCGAACGGTTGCGTTAAGCCGCTTCTGCCGCCGGCGTGCTGCCGGCGGCCTTCTTTGCTGGAAACAGCGCCCTGTTTACCCACTGAAACAGCGCATGCGAGGCTTCTCGGGCATGGACAGTCTTTTTTTTGCCCTCTCTAAGATTTTCTGGGCTTTTGCGCGCCCGGATCACCTGTTGCTTTTGCTCCTGACCCTTAGCGTGTTGCTGCTTTGGCCTGCCATGCGTGCCGCAAGTTTGGCGGCCGTACCGCACCGACGTCGGGCGATAGGCCGTATTCGCCTTGGTTGGCATATGTTGCGAGCTGTGTGGGTTATGTTGTGGTTGGTGGCGGTGACGCCGGCATCTGACTGGTTGCTTATGCCTTTGGAAACACGCTTTCCTCAATACGTTGCGCCGTCGTCGACGTTACCCACAGCGGGATCGCCGGTCGCGGGCATCATCGTGCTCGGCGGGGCAGAACAGCTTCAGCGTAGCCAGCGCTGGCAGTCGCTGTCTCTGAATGGCGAGGGCGAGCGCATCGTCGCGCTGCAGACCTTGCTGCGCCGCTATCCGGACGCACAGGTCCTATTTAGTTCGGGCAGCGGTAAACTGGATCAAGGCTTGCGCGGTGCCGATCTGATTGGACGACTGCTGCAGCAGAGCGGTGAGCAAGATCGGGTGATACTGGAGCGCGAAGCACGCAATACCCATGAAAATGCACTGTTCAGCCAAAAGCGGGTGGACCTCACACGTCCCGGGCAATGGCTGCTGGTGACATCGGCCTTTCATATGCCCCGTGCGATGGGCGTCTTCACGCATATCGGCTGGCAGGTTACGCCCTATCCGGTGGGCTACCGAACCTTGCCCGATAAGCCATTTGCCCTCGGCATGGACCTGTACGGCGGGCTGGAAAACCTGTCGATGGGCGTGCATGAATGGATCGGTTTGTTGGCGTATTGGCTTACCGACCGCACTTCTCAGCTGTTTCCAGGACCACGATCATGAATAAAATCATCACACAACGCGCGGTGACTGTTTCGCCTGAGCTCGCCGACGCGGGGCTGCCGCCGCTGTTGCAGCGTATTTATGCGGCACGGGGTATCGCGTGCGGCTCGCAACTGGATTGCTCGCTGCGGGTGCTGCATCCCTATCATCAGTTGCGTGATATCGATCGTGCGGTGCATGAGATTGCCGGTGCGCTAACCCGTGGGGAACGGATTCTGGTTATCGGCGATTTTGATTGCGACGGCGCCACCAGCAGTGCCCTTGCCGTACTGGCGCTGCGTGAGATGGGGGCTGCCTGGGTCGACTTTCTGGTGCCGGATCGGTTTCGCTTCGGCTATGGCCTGAGCCCGGAAATTGTCGCTGAGGCCATCAAGCGTGAGCCGAATTTGCTGATCACCGTGGATAACGGTATCTCCAGTGTGGCGGGGGTCGCGGCGGCGATCGACGCAGGGCTGCGCGTGGTTGTGACCGATCATCACCTGCCCGGGGCTGAGCTGCCGGCGGCGCAGGCGTTGGTGAATCCCAATCAAAACGACTGTGAGTTTCCCGGCAAGAATACCTGCGGGGTCGGGGTGATCTTTTATGTGATGAGTGCCTTGCGCCGTGCGCTCGCCGAGCAAGGCTGGTTTGAGCAACAGGGGATTGCGTTGCCCAATCTGGCTAAATACCTCGATCTGGTGGCGTTGGGAACGGTCGCTGATGTGGTCAGCCTGGATGGCAATAACCGTGTCCTGGTGCATCAGGGCTTGCAGCGCATTCGCGCTGGCCAGGCCCGCCCGGGGATCCTGGCGCTGCTGGAGGTTGCCGGTCGCAAGCGCCAGTCGTTAGTGGCTTCTGATCTTGGCTTTGCCGTTGCGCCACGCTTGAATGCGGCGGGTCGCCTAGAGGATATGAGTATCGGCATCAACTGTTTGTTGACCGCAGACCCCGATGAGGCTCGGCGCCTGGCTCAGCAGCTTGACCGACTGAACGAAGAGCGCAAAGGGATCGAACAGACCATGCAGGAGCAAGCTCTGCACTGGTTGTCCCGCTTCACCCCGGATGCCGATAGGGTCTTGCCCTTCGGCCTCTGTCTCTACGATGAGGAATGGCATGAAGGGGTGATCGGGATCCTGGCATCACGGATCAAAGAGCGGCTGAACCGGCCCGTGATCGCGTTTGCCAACGCCGAAGGCGATACGGTGAAAGGCTCGGCACGTTCGATTCCCGGCGTGCATATTCGTGATGTTCTGGACGCGGTCGCTGCGGCCAACCCCGGCTTGCTGAGCAAGTTCGGCGGTCACGCCATGGCGGCGGGTATGACGCTGCCGCGTAGCCAGTTTGAGCGCTTTAGTCAGGCCTTTGACCAGGCGGTTCGTCGTCAGCTGTCCGAAGAGGATCTGATCGCACGGATCGAAACAGACGGTGAACTGAGCGCGGCGGAAATGAATCTTGAGATGGCGCAGCTGTTGCGTAATGCCGGACCCTGGGGGCAGCATTTTCCGGAGCCGCTATTCGATGGCTGTTTCGACCTGTTACAGCAGCGCATTGTCGGTCAGCGGCATCTTAAGCTGGTGCTCGCCGATCCCGTTAGCGGTTTCAGCGTTGATGCTATCGCCTTTAATGTCGATCTCGCGCTTTGGCCGAATGATGCCACGCGTGCACACGTGGCGTACAAGCTGGATATCAATGAGTTTCGTGGTCAGACCAACGTGCAGTTGCTGGTGGATTATCTGGAACCCCTGTAAGCGCTTTTCCGTCGCTGGTGGTCGCCGCTTTTAGCGATGTTTAAGCGGCGATAGCCTACCAAAGGTCGTCGTCATCGCGGGTCTCCGTGCTCGCCCTGGGCAGGCGGATTTCAAATAAGACCCCCTGTTCACGTTCACTTTCGCAACGGATTGACCCACTCAGCCTCTGCGTGACCTGATTGTAGATGATATGCGTACCCAGTCCGCTACCGCCACCGCTCCGGTTGCTGGTTACAAAAGGGTCGAAAACTTTGTGTTTGATGGGTTCTGGAATACCGCGCCCGTCATCCCGGTATTGAATCGTTATCTCGCTTGGGGTGGCATCGATGCGAATGTCGATGGTCCCCCCGCCATGGGTGCTGAATCCATGTAGGAGCGAGTTCATAATCAGATTGGTATAGATCTGCACCAGGCTACCCGGGTAACTGAAAAATTGCAGTGTTTCGTCGCAATGGATATCGACATGCACACCCGCCTTGCGTAGTTGGTGGTCCAGCGTATCCAGGACCTGCTGGAGGTTCTGGCGCATGTTAAACGCATGGGCAACTTCGACCGACTGGTCGACGGCGATCTGCTTGAAGCTGGTAATCAGTTTTGCGGCCTGGTCGAGATTGCGAAACACCTGTTCTGCTGCACTTTGCAGGTCGTCGCAGTGTTGCGCCAGCGCCTGTTTGCTTAGGTTATTGTCCGCCACGCTGGCGGCCAGTTCACGGCTGGTATCCTGCAGGTAGGTCGCGGCGGTGATCGCATTGCCTACCGGGGTATTGATTTCGTGGGCGACGCCGGCCACCAGTTGGCCGAGCGAGGCCATTTTTTCACTTTCAACCAGTTTGTCTTTGGTCTCGGTGAGTTCTTCCAGTGCATCCCTGAGGCGCTCATTGGTATGGTTAAGGGTGGCGGTTCGGTACTTGACCCGCTGTTCCAGCTCCTCGTTAAGGTGGAGCAGATCATCTTTGGCTTTACGTTTCTGCTTCACTTGCTCCTGGATATTTTTCTTCATGCGTTCCAGGGTGTCCGCGAGCTGATCGATGGCATCAGGGCGGCTGGGATGTCGAATCTTGTCGTTCAGTTCAAGGTTGATATCCAGGTTGTTCAAATTCAGGCGGTGGGTCTGCCGGGAGAGGGTGTTGAGGTGCCGGACCACCAGATAGTGCACGATAATCAGGATGCAGATTGATACCAGAAACGTTTTAATGGCCTGGCTGCCCAAGATAACCAGGAATTTATGCAGCAGGCGTTCATAAACAAGGTCAAGCGTTGCACCGACTTCAAGTCGCCCTACCAGGGTTTCTTTGTAGTGCAGATCAAATACGCGGCTGATCGGTAGTTCAAGGGATCGGTCACCGCGGAAAAAGACCGCATCCTCTTTTCCCGCGACGATCTCGGTAATCGAGGCATAGCCGATATCCGGGAGCTTCATTATCCCGTCAAGCTGGATCGAAATCTGATCCTTATCCAGTTTCCAGAGGCTGGACGCGAGGGAATCGAGATAGCTGACTTCGATGGATTTAATGCCTTTTTCGATGGTCTTAATATCGGCGCGATAATCCCAGAGCAGTTGGGCACCCGTACTGAGGATAGCCAGGAGCGAACTGCAGGTGACAATGTAGATAAGCAAACGGTACGAAAGCTGATTGTTGCTACGATACTGATTGAGCAATTGGGTCAACGCTGTCATGAAACCAACCTGTCTGGAAGTGATTCGTGCCTATCTCATTGTGTGACGCCAATGTCCGGGCACTGCGTATATCTGGGTGTTTTAGGTGCTAGGTTGTCGTCCGAATAATGTTCGGGCGTGAATCGCTTCCATGCCTGGCAAGCATAGCCAGTCTGACAATTAATTTCTTGGTTTATGCCGGTGAATTAGCTGGAAATATTTGCCGGGTGGATCTGCTGCTATTATTAAGGGGCTTCTGGAACGTTGTCTATATGTTACAAGGAAAACTCCGGAAAATAAGGCGGACGGTGGTTTGGCAGGAGCGGCTGAACAGGGCGCTTTATGAAGACACGCCGCTTCGTGAAGGCTCGGCGCTTGTGAAGGTTAGACGCTTGTGAAGAGTCGATCTGACAATACAGCGCTAGATCGCGGTGTACGCCGTGCGGTGGACAGGAGAAAGGATCAGGGCGATGCTCTTAAGAAGTGTTGGTCAGAAATGTAGTCAAGGTCATCCTGCGGAGTTGCTGAACACTATGAATGACGAGCTGATTTTTTCCGATGAGGAAGACGATCAATCTCTCCCTGCGGGTGAGGCATGGAAGGTGCTTATCATCGATGATGAGAGCGAAGTTCATAAGGTGACCAAACTGGCACTGAAGCGGTTTACTTTTGACGACCGTCCGTTGGAGTTTTTCAGTGCCTATTCCGCCCGGGAAGCGCGCTCGCTGTTGAAGACCTTGAAAGGGGTCGCCGTGATCCTGCTGGACGTTGTTATGGAAACGGATGATGCCGGCCTGGAGTTAGTGCATTTTATCCGCGAAGAGCAGGATAATCGCAGCAGTCGGATCATCCTGCGTACGGGGCAGCCTGGCCAGGCTCCGGAGCGTGAGGTGATTCGCGCGTACGATATTAACGACTATAAAGCTAAAACCGAGCTGACCTCGCAAAAACTGTTTACGCTTATGCACGCCAGCCTGCGCTCTTATCGAGATATCGTCACGTTGGAGCGGAGTAAGGCGGGGCTTGAGAAGGTCATTCGTGCCTCTCGGGGCATCTTTGAACAGCGTGCCTTCGATAGTTTTGTAGAAGGGGCGATGCAGCAACTGTTATTACTGCTGCATCTTGATGGGTCCTCCATCTATACCTTCGATTCACTGGCGATGCAGGTCAACAGCAACTCTGAGCTGACCGTGCTGGCGGCGTCCCATGATAATGAAATTGGTGTACGCACGCTGCGGGTTTCACAGTTGCCCGACCAGATGCAAGGCATTATCCGGCGCGCGATTGAACAGAAGCGGAATATCTTTGAAACGGGGCGCCTGGTGGTTTACTGCGGCAATGAATCACTGGCCACGCTGTTCTTTGTTGAAGGGGTGCACCTGCTCTCGGAAATTGATCGTAATCTACTCAATTTATTCACGGAGAACATCGTCGTTGCGTTGGAGAATATCCGCCTCAACGATGTGCTGCGCGAGAGTAAAAAAGAGATTATCTATCGACTGGGCGAGGTGATTGAAACCCGTTCGGAGGAAACCGGTTTTCATGTGAAGCGCGTAGCGCTTTATTCACAACTGTTAGGTCAGCTGCTGGGCATGCCTGAAGAGGAGGTTGAGGTACTGAAGCAGGCCTCGCCATTGCATGATATTGGCAAAGTCGGCATTCCCGACGCGGTATTGCAAAAACCGGGTGCGCTGGAAGGCCAGGAATGGATTGTCATGAAGACCCATGCGCAGATCGGACACGATATTCTTAGCGGCTCCGGTAATACGCTGCTGGATGCGGCGGCGGTGATCTCGCTAACGCACCACGAGCGCTGGGATGGTCGCGGTTATCCGTTCGGTCTTGCCGGGGATCAGATCCCCATCTTCGGGCGGATTACGGCATTAACGGATGTCTTTGACGCGCTAGGGAGCACGCGCTGCTACAAAGAGCCCTGGCCGATGGAGCGGATTCTACAGGTGATCAAGACGGAGAGGGGCAAACAGTTCGATCCTGAGTTGGTGGATCTGATGCTGAGTAACAAAGAAAAATTTCTAGAAATTCGTGGTCACTATATCGATGAGCTGCCGACCGACGGGAGCGGATAAACCGCAAAGCGTAGCGATGCATCGACGACAAGCCATGATCCGGATGTCGTGCTGACGGTGTCGGTTCTGCTGTCTGTAGCGCAACAACGGTGCGGCCGTTTTTTGTCTGCGTTTTCTCCGCCCGATAGCAAAAAAAGAGGCCGTTAATGCAACGGCCTCTATGGGAAGGTGTCGCAGCTACATGTTCGGGTAGTTCGGGCCACCACTGCCTTCGGGTGTTACCCAAGTAATGTTCTGCGACGGATCTTTGATATCGCAGGTCTTACAGTGCACACAGTTCTGGGCATTGATCTGCAGTCGTTTGCCTTCCTCGTCTTCGACGATTTCATACACCCCGGCTGGACAGAAGCGCTGAGCGGGCTCGTCGTAAAGCGGCAGGTTACGCGATAGCGGGATAGCGGGGTCGCGCAACTTGAGATGGCAGGGCTGATCTTCTTCATGGTTGGTATTGGAGAGAAATACCGATGAGAGCTTGTCGAACGTGATAACGCCGTCCGGCTTGGGGTAGCTGATGGGGGTCGATTCGGCGGCAGGTTTCAGCTGTGCAAAGTCCTCATTTCGATCATGCAGGGTAAAAGGCATTTTGCCTTTCAGCCAGTTCTGGTCGATCGTATTGAACGCGCCGCCCAGGTACGTCCCCAGTTTATGCAGCGCCGGGCCGAAGTTGCGGGCGCAGTACAGTTCGTCGTACAGCCAGGACGCTTTAAAGTTATCGCTGAATTCTTTCAGCTCATCGCCGCGGCGTTCGGCCGTGATGGCCTTCAGGACGGTATCGGCGGCGATCATGCCGCTCTTCATGGCCGTATGGCTGCCTTTGATTTTGGCAAAGTTCAGGGTGCCGGCATCGCAGCCCAGCAGCAGACCACCGGGAAATGACATTTTTGGTAAAGAATTGAACCCGCCTTTGGTAATAGCCCGGGCGCCATAAGAAACGCGCTTGCCGCCCTCCAGGTAGTGCTTGAAGACCGAATGCAGCTTCATACGCTGCATCTCGTCAAAGGGGCTGAGGTGCGGATTGCTGTAGCTCAGGTCGACAATCAACCCCAGTACAACCTGGTTATTTTCGGCGTGGTACAGGAAGGCGCCACCGTGGGTATCTTTTTGCAGTGGCCAGCCGGCACCGTGGATAACCAGCCCAGGCTGATGCTTGGAGGGGTCGATATCCCACAGTTCTTTAATGCCGATGGCGTAGTGCTGTGGGTCGGCGTCGGCAGCTAGATCGAAGCGCGCCAGCAGTTCTTTACCCAAGTGACCGCGACAGCCTTCGGTAAAGAGTGTGTATTTTGCGTGCAGCTCCATGCCCGGCATATAGCTGTCTTTGGGGGTGCCATCGACACCGACGCCCATATCGCCGGTGGCGACACCTTTAACGGAGCCGTCTTCGTTGTACAGCACTTCCGAGGCAGCAAAACCGGGGAATATCTCGACCCCTAATGCTTCCGCCTGTTCGGCAAGCCAGCGGCACAGATTGCCCAGGCTGATAACGTAATTGCCGTCATTGTGCATGGACGCCGGCGACATCCAGGCAGGGATACGGGTGGCTTTTTCTTTATCGCGGAACAGGTAGATCTGGTCCTCGGTCACAGGGGTTTTCAGCGGCGCACCCATGCTCTTCCAGTCGGGAAACAGTTCGTCCAGCGCGCGGGTTTCGAAGACGGCTCCCGACAGGATATGCGCGCCCACCTCGGAGCCTTTTTCGACGACACAGACCATCAACTCCTGGCCAGCGTCCTGCGCTTGCTTCATTAGACTGCAGGCTGCGGACAGACCGGCAGGCCCGGCTCCGACTATAACTACATCAAATTCCATCGCTTCGCGTTCCACAACCGCTCTCCTTTTGTTATCGGTTTGCTCGCATTTCGGTTTGATCGTAACCGAGTTGGCGATATGTTAGCCATCAAGTATAGGTGATAACCCTTACTTTTTTCAATAAGTATTTGCAAAGGTAAAATTGCGATGGTAGATTGTGGGGGAAATTACCTACTTGTGTTGTGGGTCTGGCGACTTGCAGCAACCGAATCTGAGTGTTGTACTGGATCGGTTGGAAATAATCATAATAAGCGGGGACTGTATGAAGGTTCTAGTAGCGGTAAAGCGCGTTGTTGATTACAACGTCAAAGTTCGGGTTAAAAGTGACCAGAGCGGTGTGGATCTGGCCAACGTCAAAATGGCGATGAATCCCTTCTGCGAGATCGCGGTTGAGGAAGCGGTTCGCTTGAAGGAGAAAGGGCTTGCCGATGAGGTTGTTGTGGTGTCTATGGGACCCAAAGCCTGCCAGGAACAGATTCGTACAGCCCTCGCCCTGGGTGCCGACCGGGGTATTCAGGTTGAAACCGACGCAGAGCTGGAGTCGCTGGCGGTAGCCAAGCTTCTGGCCAAAATCGTTGAGCAGGAGCAACCGGGTCTGGTCATTCTGGGTAAACAGTCGATCGATTCGGACAATAACCAGACCGGTCAGATGCTCGGCGCCTTAACCGGCATGGCACAGGGCACCTTCGCCTCCGAAGTGAACCTTGGCGATGGTGTTGTTGCAGTCACCCGGGAGATTGACGGTGGCCTGCAAACGGTATCACTGAAATTGCCTGCTATCGTGACGACCGATCTACGTCTGAATGAGCCCCGCTACGCGTCATTGCCCAACATCATGAAAGCCAAGCGCAAGCCGCTGGACGTTAAAACGCCGGCGGACTTCGGTGTCGACGTGACGCCTCGCTTGAAGACACTGAAGGTTGCTCCGCCTGCGCAACGCCAGGCTGGTATCAAGGTTGAGAGTGTTGAGCAGTTGGTGGACAAACTGAAGAACGAGGCGAAGGTGATCTGACATGACTATTCTTGTAATTGCTGAACACGATAACGCCGAACTGAAAGCGGCGACGCTGAACGTTGTGACTGCCGCACTGCAAATTGGCGGTGATATTGACCTGCTGGTCGCCGGAGAAGGCTGTGCTGGCGTTGCGGAATCCGCCGCGAAAATTCCTGGGCTGAACAAGATCCTGGTTGCCGATAATGCCGCCTATACCCATCAGTTGGCAGAAAACATCGCGCCTTTGGTGAGCGAGTTGGCCGCCGGCTACAGCCATGTTTTGGCCTGTGCAACCACGACCGGCAAAAACGTGATGCCACGGGTTGCGGCAACGCTTGATGTGGCTCAGCTGTCCGATGTGACCGCGGTTGAAAGTGCGGATACGTTTTTGCGTCCCATCTACGCGGGTAACGCGATCGCCACGGTACAGTCCACCGATGCCATCAAGGTCATCACCATTCGTGGTACCGGCTTCGATGCAGCGCCAGCCGAAGGCGGATCTGCCGCGGTTGAGGCCGTTTCCTCGGTGCATGATGCGGCTATCTCTTCGTTTGTTAAAGAAGAATTGGCGAAATCGGATCGTCCTGAACTCACCGCTGCCCGTATTATCATCTCTGGTGGCCGCGGGATGGGCAACGGCGAAAACTTTGCGCTGCTTGAGCAGGTGGCGGATAAGTTGGGTGCTGCAGTTGGCGCGTCACGTGCGGCAGTGGATGCCGGATTTGTACCCAACGATATGCAGGTTGGTCAGACCGGTAAAATTGTTGCTCCCGATCTGTACGTTGCTGTGGGTATCTCCGGTGCGATCCAGCATCTGGCGGGAATGAAAGACAGTAAAGTGATTGTCGCCATCAACAAAGACGAAGAGGCGCCGATCTTCCAGGTGGCCGATTATGGTTTGGTTGCCGACCTGTTTGATGCGGTTCCCGAGTTGAATAAATTGCTGTAAGTCGCTGCCCTAATCTTGGGCATACCTTTGGTATGTCCTTGGTGTCCCTAGTGTGTCTTGTATGTGTTTGCCCGGCTTTGCCGGGCTTTTTTTTTGTTCAGGTTGAATAAAACGTGTTGCTTCTAATGGTTCAGTGTCAGGTTACGCGTCGCTAACCCTTACCGGCTTGTTTTTTTGCCATCTCGCAGAATCGCAGGTGTCCTGCGCCGTATTCTCAAGCCAGTCACCTAGCAACGAGCCGGCTGTTTTAGTCTTCCGGTAATGACGCTAGCGCCTGTTGTGCCAACGCGGCGTAATGGCCATTTCGCCGCGTGAGTTGTGCCAGTTCCTGACGCGCCTCGTCCTCTCTGGCCACGCTGATCAATGCGATGGCACGGTGATAGCGGATCTCATCATTTTCCGGCCACTGGTTCTGGGCTTGTTCGATCAACTGAAGAGCCCGCTGAGCGTTTTTCTGCTGCTTGAGCATGATCCAGCCGAGGGTATCTTGCGTTGAGGGGTTCTGCGGTGTGAGTTCGTACGCCTTTTGGGCAAAGACCAGGGCGTCGGGGTCGTTGCGATCGAGTAGCAGCCAGGCCAGGTTATTGGCTATTGCCGGGTTGGTCGGCAGCATGCGGGCCAGACGCCGATAATCGTCAAGGGCTTGCTCGCCGTCACCGGTTTGGGCGCTGTGTTGCGCGCGTAAATAGAGGGCGTCGGCATCGTCAACATGCAGCCTCAGGTGGGCGTCAAGGAAGTTTTTTACTGCCTGTGGCCCTTCGTTATCCAGCAGGTTCTGGTGTATGGCGGCGACCAATGTGCTGTTCTTCAGGAGTGCATAGGCCCTTTGGTAATGCTGCAGCGCCTGCTTCCCCTGTTTTTTTGCCGTGAGAAGATCGCCCTTCAGCCAGTCCTTGATGGCGGACTCCGCGCCTTTCGTCGACAGATATTCCAGCTGCTTCTCTGCCTGGCTAAGACGATCGGCTTGAATCAGAGCATGGATCAGTTGCTGACGCGAGGGTTGATGTTGCGGTAAGCGTGCGACCTGTTGTTCAAGCCGTATCAGCGCTTGGCGATGCTGTCCGTTGTGGCTGAGAAAGTGAGCCAATAACAGCGTGGGGGTCGGACTGTCAGGAAGGTCGTTGACCAGTTTATCCAGCACCTCCCGCGCCTGCTCAAGATGCCCCCGTTGCTGCTGGAGCGAGCTTAACAGTAGGGCGGCATCGATCTGCGCGCCGTTCTGTTGATAGAACTCGTGGGCTAATTTGAGGGCATCGTCGGGGTTGCCGAAGTGCAGGTACCATTGCGTTAGCGCGTAAACCGCTGTTGAGGCACCGGGGTGGCGCTGTCTCGCTTCCTGTAGTCGCTGCAGGGCACGGTTCTGCTGCTGACGTTGTAATTCAACGTCGGCAGAGAGTAATAGGGCAGAAAGGTCGTTGCGGTTCATCAGCAGCCGGTCGGTCAGGGCGCTTGCGGCGGCATCGGTCAGGCCCAGCGCCAGGCTGGATTCGGCCAATCCGATTAAACCGGCGGCGTGCCCTGGCTCAAGTAACAGGGCCGTCTGGTAGGTTTTTATCGCCGCGTGGAAGGCTTTATTGTCTTTTTGCAACTGCGCTTTAAATAGCAGATAAAGGACTTCCTGAGGTACATCGGCAATACGTTGTTCGATCAGGGCTAACGCCTGAGCCTGGCTGCCCTGACGCAGATAGCTGGCAATCAGGATCGCATCGGTTTGTGGGTTAGCGTGCTGTTTAGCTATCGCAAGCAACCGTTCGGAGGCCAGTGTGGGTTCGCCACGGTAGATCTGGGAAAGGGCAAGCTGACGGGATAACCGGTCTGACGGCGATTGGCGCAGCGCCTGCTCAAGCAGTGCTTCGCCCTGCAAGGGCGTACCTTGCTGAATCATTGCCATGGCGGCCAGCGAGAGTGCAATGGGATCAGGGCTTTCTTGCCTGAGTAGCGGCTGTAGGGTCGCGATGACCGTATCCGGGCGTCCCTGCTGCTGGTATGTTGCGGCTAGCAGATGAATGGCTTGAGGGTTGTTTTCTATCCGAGACAGGTAGTGGGTTAGGCGTCGTTCCGCCAGTGTGTAGTGCTGCTGATAAAAGTGCGCCTGTGCGGCGACCAACAGCGCGTCAGCATGCTCGGGAAATTCGGCGAGGATACGATCGGCTTCCGATTGGGCGGTGCCAAACTGTCCTTGTTCCAGCGCGAGGGTGGCGCTAATCATCAGGACGTCCGGGCTGCTGTTGTTAATGCTACGCAGTCGATCCAGGTATTGTAGAACGGTGTCGTACTGCCTGGCCGCAAGCGCAGACTTGGCGCCCCCCAGCAGTGCCTGGGGGTGGTCAGGGGCGCTAGCCAGCAGTTTATTGAATTGGGTGAGTGCGTCCAGGGGACGGTTGTTGGCAAGGAATAATTGGCCCCGCAGTAACAGGAGCTCCTGGTTTGAGCCTGTGGGCAGGTCCAGGGTCTCGAGCAGTGCCAGCCCCGCCGGATAGCGCCCTCTTGCGCCGGCGATTCTGGCAAGCCCCAGCAGTGCGCCAGGCGTGGCATGCAGTGCTCGGGCCCGGTTAAACGCCTGCTCGGCTTCATCGATATTTTTTTGCATTAACAGCCCATTACCGCGCAGTTCTTCGATGGTCGCTCCGGTTTCTCCCGGCTCGGGCTTGAGTTGTTCCAGCAGCTCCAGGCCGGCTTGTAATTTGTGTTGCCCGTAATACGCGCGCGTGAGCGCAATATCGATCTCTGCGGTAGCGGGGATGAGTTTGCGCGCGCGGCGCAGCTCTTTTTCAGCGCTGGGGAATTGTCGCTGCTCGAGATAAATTGTACCCAGTAATAGCCGGCCTGCGCCGTTATTGGGCTCGGCCTGCAAGAGTTGTTTGAGTCGACTCGATGCGAGCGGTGAGTTACCGCTTTCATACAGCGCCGTGGCGTCTGTTAGCCGTTCTGATGCGGCACTGGAATGGGGGGGCAGAAGTAGAGACAGGAACAGCGCGAGCGGCAGGGTATGATGGCGATACAACACAGATAATTTCCTTGTTCTCGGTGTTTTGTCAGTTTGCCCGCCGACAGTATAAGACAGAGCGTGGAACAACGAGAACTTCATGCCGGGCTTGTGTGTCGAAAGTCTATTTACCCAAGGGCCTGATTCACAGGATTAACGCGCGTGGGACGTGCGGGCGAAAAATTGTCATTCGGCGCTCGTTCACGTCACACGGTAGGCACGATATTTGAACTACTATTATTAACCTGGCATCAACATACCGATCCATTCGGTCTTTTGATGACGACAAGGCCGGCCTGATATGGTTTTGGGGGTTACAAGCGGTGCACGAGCAGAGGGTAGGGCGCCTGGTGCTGTGGCGTAAGGGAAAATATACATTACGTGTGGGTTCGGTTGCGGTCATTGCTCTGCTGTGGCTGCTGGCTAGCCTGGCCCAGGCGACGCGACTTTACCGCCCGGCAGACCCGCCGCGCGTAGCAGGCCTGCCGCAAGTCAATTACAGCCAGGCCAGCCGGGTTCCGGGGAGTGCTAGCGCGACCGGCATACTGATGCTGGGTGGCTACAGCGAGGGGGGCAACAGCATCCGCTATTATTCGCCGGTTTCGGGTGATGACGCGGGGCAGGTTCATTATTCGCGCGGCTTTGCCCAGGGCTTCGGCCTAGGTGGCGAGATGGTTGATATGTTGAAATCCTGGCGGGAATCCGTCAACGCTGCCAGAGGCAGTGTTAACGCGGCGCTGCCCGCTGTGATAAGAATCAATCCTGTGGTTAATGGGGTCCGTATCGATAACTGGACTCAAGGCATCGATCTGGGCGGGGGCGGTTTGGCACCACAACAGCGACAGGCGGTTGCACCTTACCGGATAGACCCGTCTGAAAATGAAATTGCCGCGCTGATGAATTGGGTAATGGATATAAAATTCATCGCCTTTGTTCTGTTCTGCCTCTTTGGCTACGGCATTCTGCGCGCCATGCTCGGTCGCGATGATTAGCCCGTTGTTCCTGTAGCCGCAATCTTATGTGGCTAACCTGATTGATCGCGAGCCCTCTGTATATCCCCCCGCGCTTTCATCGCCGCGCCGGTACAATTCGTTACTTTAACTGTCTGCATATGTTGAATACGCTGAGCGGTAGGTTTAATGGCGTATGTTTGTTAGCCATGACCAGGGATTTCGGTTCAATAGGTTTACTCTCCGTACCGGGGGGGAACAGACGACAGCGTACGGACAGATTGACTATCAGAAGGGTATTGAAGCATGGGCAAGATGACGGTTGAGGATATTGGCAACTTTTTGCAGGAGCATTTCCCCCAAGGCGAGCAGTTTGGGCAGGTGGTTGCCGTACCGCATTTGGGTGCACTTTTGCGATTAAGCCCGCAGGATGCGCACTTGCGTCCAGGCGGGACCGTGTCTGGGCCGACCATGATGGCCCTGGCGGATGTCGCGGTGTATGTCGCGCTTCTGGGGGAAATCGGCCCGGTGCCCTTGGCCGTGACCACCAGCCTGAATATCAATTTCTTGCAGCGGCCAGCCCCCGGTTCTGATCTGCTGGCCGAAGCCAAATTGCTCAAGCTGGGCAAACGGCTGGCGGTGGGTGAGGTGTCTATCTTCTCCGAAGGGGATGAGATGCCTGTGGCACACGTGACCTGTACTTATTCGATCCCCCCAAGAGAATAAGCGTCCACTTCATTCGCATGAATAGCGCGCCTTGCGCAGACGGATGCCTTTTCCTTCGGTGAGAGGCGCGCGGTGGTCATCGGCGCTCTTCCTTGGTACAAGCCCGAGTGGCACAAGCCAGAACCCTACCTTTGCGTAAGGTTTTTGGTGTGGTAGTCTGAGTCTGTGTTATCCCTTTGCTGTTGCGCAGCATATTCGCTGCCGTTTGGTGCCAGCTTCGTCTCTTTGACCCCTGTTTGTAAGGGGTTAATGCGCAAGTGGTCAGTATTGCAATGCAAAATATCCATGCGGTATCAGCACGGAAGTAGGGGCGCACATTGTTATCAGAAGCTTGATATAGCGTGTCGCTAGGTGTCAGGTATCGAATGAGGAAAAACAGCATGACAATCAATAAAGTTGGTGTCGTTGGCGCCGGACAGATGGGTAATGGCATCGCACAGGTCCTGGCGGTCGCCGGACTGGATGTGATTATTTGTGATCTCAGCAGCGAGGCGCTGGAGGGCGCCGTAGGGACGATTGCTACCAGCCTCGAGCGCTTTGTCGCTAAGGACAAGATCTCCGCGGCGAGTCGCGATGCCGCCATGGCCCGGCTTTCTACTAGTACAGACTTGCAGCAGCTCGCCGATGTGGACCTGGTTATCGAGGCGGTCAGTGAGAATGAAGCCCTGAAATTAAGGCTTCTAGGAGAACTGGACCAGATCTGTCAGCCACACACGATCCTGGCCAGCAATACGTCATCCATATCCCTTACTAAACTGGCTGCTGCGACCCAACGGCCTGACCGTGTGGTCGGGATGCATTTTATGAACCCGGTTCCCCTGATGAAACTGGTGGAGCTGATTCGTGCCCTGCAAACCAGTGATGAAACCCATCAGGCTATCGACGCATTATGCCGGAAAATTGGCAAGGTGCCCGTAACGGTCGGCGACGCCCCCGGATTCGTGGCCAATCGCATCCTGCTACCCATGATCAATGAGGCGGTATTTGCCCTCTACGAAGGGCTGGCAAAGCCAGAAGATATCGACACCGTGATGACGCTGGGAACGAATCAGCCGATGGGGCCGCTGTCGTTGGCCGATCTCATCGGACTGGATACCTGCCTGAGTATCATGGAGGTCCTGTATGACGGCTTTAACGACTCGAAATACCGTCCCTGTCCGCTGTTGCGTCAGATGGTGGACGCGGGTTACCTGGGGCGTAAGTCCGGACGCGGTTTCTTTCAGTACTGAGTAAGGAGAACGATCATGGCTTCATCAATTATTGACCTGTCCCAGGCGGCGCGCTTACACGCGGATCGTTTTCAGAACATTACACTGCATAGCCTCGAACGCGGGGTTCTATTACTGACAATCGATCGTCCCAAGGTGCTGAATGCCTTGAATTCGGTCACGTTGCTGGAGATTGAGCAGGCGCTGGATTGCGTGATTCATGACGAGAATGCTCGGGTCCTGCTGGTCACTGGCGGTGGTGAAAAAGCTTTTGTAGCGGGGGCCGATATCGAGGAGATGAGCGGTTTCAGCTCCATGCAAGGTAAAGAGTTTTCCCGTAAGGGGATGCAGGTATTTCGCAAATTCGAGCGTCTTCAGGTACCGGTTATCGCCCTGGTAAACGGTTACGCGCTGGGCGGAGGCTGTGAGTTGGCGATGAGTTGTGACTTTATTCTCGCCAGTGACAGTGCCCAGTTTGGTCAGCCCGAGGTCAGTCTTGGTTTGACGCCGGGCTTTGGTGGTACCCAGCGTCTTACCCGGCTGGTGGGGCGGGCGATGGCGATGGAACTACTGGTTTCCGGACGAACCATCAGCGCCGAGGAAGCGATGCGTATCGGTCTGGTCAATCATGTGTATCCACAGGCCCAGCTGTTCGGTGAAGCCATGGCGCTGGTCAGCAAGATAAGCCGCCAGAGTTCAAGCGCGGTACGGTTGACCAAAGAGCTGGTGCAGCGTGGTCAGGATCTGGATCTGCATAACGCCTGCGCCAACGAGAGCGACCTGTTTGGACTGAGTTTCTCTACCCGTGACTGTCAGGAAGGGATCGGCGCTTTCCTGGCACACCGTAAACCGGCGTTTAAGGGAGAATAGGCGTCTAAAATCACGGCGTGTCCGCACATTGTCGGTCGTTTAGGGCAGGGATCGGTTACACTGTTAACCGGATGGACATAGAGGTATGCATACCTTTGTGTCCATCGCGCCAACCTTATCCCTGACCTGTTCCCGCCTTGTCGGGCCGCCGCTCACAGACACGACAATCGATCAGATTGTTGCCCGCGGCGCGCTGAACCGGAATCGATCGTATATGCTCAGTTATCGCCACGGCTTCCACGCCGGTAATCATGCCGATGTTCTTAAACATCTGGTCCAAGTCCGTATACTTCACCACCTTCTGAAAAAAAATAAGCCCTTTCTCTATCTGGATACCCACGCCGGCGGCGGCGGCTATTCACTCACCGACGGTAAATCGGCGAAGACCGGAGAATACCTCGAGGGCATCGCGCGTATCTGGCGCGCAGCCGATCGTCCTGCGCCGGTACAGGCCTATCTGGAGCAGGTGCAGGCGTTCTGCGCCAGGACATTGACCCGCTATCCCGGCTCGCCAGCGCTGGCCAATCAAATGCTGCGCGCTGAGGATCGGATGGTTTTGCATGAGCTGCACCGGTCCGAACTGGAGTCTTTGCAGCGCATGTTTGCTAAGAATCGCCGTGTCCGGGTCCTCGCCGAAGATGGTTTTGTCGGTTGCGTGGCGGCGATGCCACCGCCTGAGCGGCGCGGATTGGTGTTGATCGACCCCCCGTACGAGATCAAGAGCGATTATGACCAGGTGGTGAGCATGCTGGTGAAGGCCCACCGGCGTTTTTCCACCGGCGTGTATGCCTTATGGTTCCCGGTGGTTGATCGCCTGCGGATTGATCAGCTCGAGAAGGCCTTGAAACGCTCAGGGATTGGGTCCATTGACCTTTACGAGCTGTCGGTACGTCCCGATAGCGATGAGCGCGGGATGAATGCCAGCGGCATGGTGGTGATCAACCCGCCTTGGGGGCTGCGTGCCGAGATGGAAACCTGCCTGCCTTGGCTGGCCAACACGCTGGGTGAGAAGGGGCAGGGGCGTTATCGGCTGGTGGAGCTGGCGGCCGAGCGTTAAACAGGCGCAGGTCGGCAGGCGGTAAGATGTAGGCTACAGGCTACAGGCTACAGGCTACAGGCTACAGGCTACAGGCTGCAGGCAGAAAAACCCCAGGACGCTGCGAGGCTCGGATCAGTCGGATTTTTGCGGCTCGGCCAGTTTTTTGATCTCTTCGATCAGGCGTTGCTGAATGGCCGCCAGGCGTTCGCGGCGGGTGCTCGGGTCTGGCAACGGGCGGCACTGGTGCATGGTTTGCAAGCCGATACGGGCGGTGATCAGTCCGGCCCCCAGCCCCTGACCGAAACGGGCCGATAACGTCGACGTCAGCGAGCTGCCCAGCAGGGTACTACTGGCGTCGATGGTCATTTCGCTGATCCCGGCGAAGGCGATGTTACCCAGTACCTGTTTGATCAGTGTCCACTGCGCCGGCAGGCCGGGGGCGATGCCATAGATAGCGGCGATCTCATTCAAAAGGCGCAGGTTACGCCAGCCGACGAGCAGCATGTCGAACGTCGCGTAAGGGCTGACGCCGACCAGTACGGCCGCTTCCAGACTATGCCGGGTAATACAGCGATAGGCCTGTTCATCGGCGTCTACTAACGCCCGCTGGGCGATGAAACGCAGTATTTCACCGTCGTTATACACCGAATCGATCTCATGAATTGCCTGATTCAGTGGCACCGCCAATGCGCTTTGCTGGTAGTGCTGTTGCAATGCTTTTAGGTACGGTGCCGCCGCTCCCTGCCCCGATTTGCCCTGCAATGCCTGGCCTCTATGGCGCAGATCGCGGGCTTGCGTCAGTTGCCGCAGCCCGGACCGGCTTTTCTTTACCCACCAGGCGCCCGCCGCCACCGCACCCGCGCTCAGGGTCGTGACCACCCCGCCCAGTAATGCGTGCTGGGCATAACTCCAGTCCAGCAAACGGTACAGTTCGACGCAGACCCCCAACGTCAGGAGTGTACCGAGACTGATGGCAAACAGCTTCGCCGCCGTTAACCCGCGCGGGCGTCGCTGTGCGGCTGTCGGGAGAGCGACGGTTTCCTGATGGGGCACCTGCACGGCGTCCAGTGGCAGCTCCCGGGCCCGGGGCGCGCTGGATACCTCCGGCTCGGGACCGACTAATTGTTCCTGCGCAATAAAAACCGGTTCCTTCCAGGCGGGTTTATCGGTCATAGACCTTCTCCTTGTTAACGAAAGACGCGTGTCCAGCCAGTGTGATCATGGTCGAGGGGGGGGCACCGGCACACCCGTTGGTCGCCGTTTTTGGGGGGACTCCCCTGGTTTTGACTAAACAAATTTGTCGCCCAGCAGATATTCCAATGCCTGATCGAGGCGAATATGCGAGGACGCCTTGCCCTGGGTAAGGGCGATTCGCGGCGGGGCGAAGTCAATGAACTGAAAGCGTTGCTGGTGCCAGTCGGCTTCCGTCGGCAGGTGGATGGGGACTTCACCGGGAAACAGGGCGACCGGCTCGTGGCTGTGTTTACGCCAGCCGCGCAAGCAGGACAGGCGCTGGCCGTCGATGACCGCTTCGGCCGCTTCGGTGCAGCGGATGGATGCCAGAGCCAGGCTTTGGGTCTCGATCCCTTCAAAGCGGATATCGCGGCGGGCTTCGTCGATGATCAAGCCGAGAAACTGTTCCAGGTTGTGGTGTTGATTGGCGGTGACATGATCCGCTTTGGTGCAGGCAAATAGCACCTTGTCGATACGCGGCTTGAACAAACGCCGCAGCAGGCCGTTTCTGCCGTACTGGAAGCTGTGCAGAATCTGGGTCAGTGCGCGTTGCATATCATCAAAACACTCCTGGCCCCGGTTCAGGGTTTTCAGGCAATCGACCAGCACGATCTGGCGGTCGAAGCGGCAAAAATGCTCACGGTAAAAACGCTCGATGACGGCCGATTGGTAGGTTGCAAAGCGTGCTTGCAGGATCTCGCGGTTGGAGCCTTTGATAAGGTCCCGGGGGGGCTCAGCCGACGTGCTGGCTGCCGGGCAGGCCAGGGGAAAGAATGCCAGCAGGTCGCTGTTCGCCAGCTCGCCGGGCAGTACAAAGCGTCCCGGTTGCAGCAGGCTGAGTGCGTAAGGGTCTTGGCGAAAGGCTTGCAGTAACGCTTTGTAGGCCGCGCTGAGAGCCTGGAGGCTTGCCGTATCGGCGGCGGCGTCGAGGTCCAGTTTGGCCAGGGTCTGTAACCAGTCCGCCGCCAGCGTGGCGCGGGGTTCGCTGGCAAACAGCGTCCGGCACTGTTGGCTCCAGTCGTCGTAGCTGCGCTGTAGCAACGGCAGGTCCAGCAGCCATTCGCCGGGATAATCGATGATATCCAGATACAGGGTGGCGGTATCACCGAGCATTCTATGCAGGCGGCTGCGCGGCCGATAACGGATCGCCAGCCGGATGCTCGAGAGTTGCTCCGTCGATTCGGGCCAACGCGCCGGGTGCGCGTTGAGCCGCTGCAAGGAGTCCGCGTAAGGGAAGGCGGCGCTATCGGTCACGTCGGGGGGGAGCTGGCGCACGCCCAGAATACGCTGTTCGTTACTGACCGCAAAGAACGGCAGCGCCTGACTGTCTTCGCTGTGCAGCAGCTGGTGGATCAGGGCGCTGATAAACACCGTTTTGCCGCTGCGACTCAGGCCGGTAACCGCCAGTCTGACGTGGCGATTCAGGCTTTGATCGACGGTTTCCTGAAGCCGTTGCTTGGCGTCGACCAGGTGCGGCTTGACCCTGATCCGTTTTAGCCGATCCGCCAGAGAAGCATGTTGCGTCACGTTCAGTCCTTTTGCTTGTCTTGGTTGTCTTGGTTGTC
>JBFGZS010000058.1:0-28552 GCA_041586615.1 Motiliproteus sp.
ACCTCCTTTAGCGTTGTCACACCACTGCGGCTAAGGGCCTTCTCCACTGCTTGAATCTTGAACGATTGATTGAATCTTGCTCTCATAATTAACTGCCTCTAACTGAAAATTAGAGGCGACAACTAGCCTGACAGAGGGGGCAAGTCATGCTAGGATGACTGAGAGATCATAACGTTGCGCCTAATCCTACTGCCCTTCCCCCTCCTGAAACAAGCTCAGCAATCCACACTAAAGAGCGACCGCTCCTCAGGCCGTCCATACGCGCGCCGTGCGTATTCTGTGCGCAAAGAAATCTATCAACAGCCAAGAAAAACTATCGATCACCAACATAGTGAGCAGAGATACCCATCACTAGCTGTTGATAGCTATCGAAATCCTGGGCTTTTCGTGGGATTCAAAATCCGTTGCCGCAAGGCGTGGCGGTTCGAGTCCGCCCACCGCTACCATCTGTTCCTTAACGAAACGTCCTGTTTCGATTTTCCTTTTTTACATTATCCTTTTTTACATTATCAATCAGACAGTTAGCCATTTATGGCGGGTGCAGTCTATTGTGCTTTTCTCGCGAATTGATCACCGCGCTTGAGGCAGCCCCGAGTGCTAAAGGGGGGGGGCTTCACGGCCAACCGAATAGCTCTTGTCTGCGTCACCGTCCTTCTTTGCAAGGCAGGCAAAAGCATCTTAATCCGAGAGTAGCCAAGCTTTCGCTGCCTCCATGTTTTCAAACAACGAAGCCTCTACGCCTTGTATATAATACAGGTCCTTGGCATGACGAAAATTACCGGCAATCTCTCCCTTTTTTCTGACAATGGCTACGCGAGTGATCTGAGGCGCTACCGCGCTGAGACAGGATGCGATGGTGTCCACATCGATAAAGCGGACCAGGCTCAAGTCTGCTTGCCTGAAGTCTGCTAAAGCTCGGTGACAATTTGCAAGATGCTGGACCGCCTCTTTCCTTGTGGGTGTTGGACCATCGGGCCGTAATGTACCAATATGCTCGACTAAGACGTGACTACCATCGTCGGATTGAGTGATTTGGGTTGGCATAGCATTCTCATCCGCATAGACAATTCAGCGCTGAATTCTAGCTTAAACGTAAGCGTCCGGCGATCACACCAACCCTATAATTAGTATAAGAATATAATCGATATAATTAGAGCGATATAATTAGGACACCCAATTTAATTTGCTAGCAGAAGTAAATAATCCAGACACCCAACATGATCATCGTTTCGAGACTGGTCCGATAACCGCCCGAACGCTTGAGTACCGCCGACAGGAGCACCCGGAAAGAAGAGAACAATCAATCCGCCCCCTTTTTTAGTCTCTTGCGTCCCCCCCCTTTTGTACTATGTTTAACGATATCTACGTTTAACGATATCTGCCATCAATGGACGCCGCCACGAGGGTTTATGGCGTTTTTTTGCGTGCAATGAAACTGCGATCCAGCAGGATTCGCGACAATGGAGAAGAGACTATGATCCGTTCCTATACAGGTGGTTGTGACCACGTTCACGTCAAAGCCGCGGCAGAGCCGATCGACAACCACGTCTGTCATTGCAATGTCTGTAAGGGCGTGACCGGCCAGCAGACCACGCATGTGGTTTTCTTCAAACACGGCGATCTTTCGGTCGACCACCCCGAAAAAATGAACCGCCAGCCGTTCAACAAGGAAAACCCGAACGGTCCGCTCGAACTTTGCACCTGTGTCGATTGCGGTGCCCCCCTGATGCTCGACGACAAACAGAAACGCATCCGTGTCGCGGTACCAAACGTCATGGGCTACAAAGAAGCCTCGTTCCCCAAGGCCACGTATCACGCATTTTACGACACATCAAAAGGGTACCCCAAGCCATCGGACGGTCGTCCAGTCTATGACGGCCTGCGTCCGGAATTCGTCTGGCCTGAACCCGCCTGAGCGATCGGCGCATCCACGATAATGCCGGAGCTTAATATTCAGTGTGGATAAGGCGAAATGACCGATACTTGCGCTCAATGATTCAAGGGGCCCATTTTTATTGCTTTCCCCTGTCGAGGATTAATAGAAATAATCAGGCCCCCATCTTAATAATTATTATGAGATTGACCGATATCCGGCCGAAGGCTTGAGCACCCCCGCCGACAGAAGCACCCGAAGAAAGAGAAAGAGAAAGACCAATCTGCGCCTTTTTACGCGCCCCCGTGTGTCGCTTCTGTGCGCACAATACGCGATGTGTTAAGACGAGAAAGTCGTATCCAGAAACGTCGGTAATTGCCTCTGCCCCTGAGCGTAATCACTCGCCCACTCCTTGTTTCAATGCTAACCTAGCAGCCTGTCGGGCTTAACACTGATCTACTGCGGTAAAGCCGAATTTGGCCATTTTTCACCCTATTTTTCGTTAAATAGAACCACTATTCGCCTCAAAATAGTTCGAAAACTGTCTCAAATCGATCTTCCCCTCGCTACGACCGGTAAAGTCCGACAGACTGCTAGCCCGGCTTTAATGTTGGCTAGCGTAACTAAGGGAGCGGCTATATGCAGGCTGAACAGCAGGAAATCGTTACCTTTTTTGAAAAACACCTACCCTTTAAGGCGCTGCCGGCCGAGGCCTTACATACCTTGGCTCGACAGGTTGAAGTCGCCTACTATCGAACTGACAGCGATATCCTCTGCTTTGGCGACCCCATTCAAGACCTGTACGTGATTCGGAGCGGGGCGGTCGAGACCTATCGGCGCACCGGCGAGCTTTACAACCGTCTGTCCGAAGGGGCGGTTTTTGGTCAGATGGGGTTAATGATGAATCGCCGGGTGCGCTTTCCCGCCAAGGCGCTGGAAGACACACTGCTGTACTGCATCCCCGCCGATATTTTCAGCGACTATTGCCAGCAGTTCGATGTCTTTGCCGATTTCTTCGAAACCGACGAGCGGACAGTGCTACGCCAGGCGGTCTCTGAACAAGCCGAAAGCAACGACCTGACCACCGTTAAAGTCAAATCGCTCCTGACCCGTGAGGCGATTACCGTCACTAAAGGTACCAGTGTCCGGGACGCGGCCGTGTTCATGACTGAGATGGATACCTCGTCGCTGCTGATTACCGATCCGACACTGAGCGACCACAGCGATAGCCCGGTGGTGGGGGTGCTTACCGACCATGACCTGCGCGAACGGGTACTGGCCTGCGACCTCCCCCTCCAAACCCGGGTCGAAGATGTGATGAGCACCGACGTTGTTATCCTCGACCAAGATGCCTACGTGTTCGAAGCGATGCTCACCATGTTGCGGGAAAATATTCATCACCTGCCAATCCTGCACGGTCGCAACCCGGTCGGTGTGCTGACCCTGCCCGATATCGTCCGCCATGAATCCCAAAGCAGCCTCCTGCTGGTTCGGGGTATCTTTGCTCAGCAAAGTATCGAAGACCTTGCCACCTACGCCCAGCAATTGCCGGCCGTGTTCGTGCGGATGGTCAATGAAGACGCCAATTCCCATATGATTGGCAGTGCGATGGCCGTGATCGGTCGCAGCTTCAAGCAGCACCTGCTGTCTCTGGCCGAAGAGCAGCTGGGCTCGCCGCCCGTGCCCTACTGTTTTATGGCGCTGGGCTCGATGGCGCGGGATGAGCAGCTGGTGGTCACCGACCAGGACAATGCCATCATTCTGGATAACGACTACCGCCCCGAGGATCACCAGGCGTACTTCGAGCAGCTGGCCGCCCTGGTGTGCGAGGGCCTGACAGCCTGCGGCTACAGCCAGTGCAGCGGCGATATTATGGCCACCAATCCTCAGTGGCGACTAACCCGAGACCAGTGGCAAGAGCAGTTTGCCGCCTGGATCGACCATCCCGATCCCAAGTCATTGCTAAACAGTTCGATATTTTTCGACCTTGACGGCGTCTGGGGCGAAGTCGATTGGGCTAAGCAGCTGCGACAATTTTTCACTACGCGCGCCAAAGCAAATCCGCGTTTTCTGGCGAATCTGGCGCGTAACGCCCTTAACCGTACGCCGCCACTGGGTTTCTTCAAAGGCTTTGTTATGGAGCAAGATGGTCGGCACCGCCTCTCCATCAACCTCAAACGCCGGGGCACGGCACCGCTGACCGACGTCATTCGGGTACACGCCCTGGCGGTAGGCTCGCTGGCACGGAATTCGTTTGAGCGCCTGGAGGATGTCATTGCTGCCGAGCTACTCCCCCCCGGTAAAGGCCAGGAACTGAGCGATGCACTCGAATATATTTCGATGGTCCGAATCCGCCACCAGGCCCGTGATATAGAAGCCGGCGAGCAGCCCGATAACCATATTGAGCCAAAAACCTTATCGACCTTTGAACGGCGTAACCTCAAGGAGGCGTTCCAGGTCCTCGACAAGGCGCAAAACTTCTTGAAATTCCGCTATACCGCCAACCAGCGACTGAAATAAGCCGATGCCATCGACGCTCCCTAAGGTTATATTACCTCCCCATCAGTCCAGCACAAACTGGTCTGAGCACTACGAAAAACTGCAGGTGCAAAGCCATCATATGGCGCTCAAAGGCTTTTATGCCGAAGGGATGATGGACGGAGATACGCCGATCTCTGCGGCCCCCTTGGTCGCCATGGACTTCGAAACAACCGGCCTCGATCCTGTAATGGATGAAATTGTCAGCGTCGGCTTAACCCCCTTCAGTCTAGAGCGGATCTACTGTCGTGATGCGGCACACTGGGTCGTTAACCCCCAACGCCCCCTGGATGAAGAGTCGGTGGTCATTCATGGCATTACTCACACCGACGTTCACGACTCTCCCGACCTGTCAGAAATACTGCCCGAACTGCTGGCGGCACTGGCCGGTAAAATAGTCGTCGTGCACTTTAGACAGATTGAGCGTGCGTTTTTACATAACGCGCTGCAACGCCATATCGGAGAGGGCATCGCCTTTCCGATCATTGATACCCAGGAGTTGGAGTGCCGGGCGTTAAAAGCCCGGCAGGGGATCGTCGGCCGTTTACTGCGTCGCCCACTGGGGTCGATGCGTCTGGCAGAATGCCGGCGACGCTACGGGTTACCCCACTATCAGCCCCACCACGCGCAAACCGACGCCTTGGCGACCGCCGAGTTACTGCAAGCGCAGATCGCCTACCATTATCGGCCGGACACCGCGGTCAAGGACCTCTGGTGCTGATGCTCCGCGCCGCCTTAATAAGCCAGCGCGGAGATCCTGAGGCGCCGTGACAGAAAACGCGACGTTGCCTTTAGCGCTTTTCGGTACGCAGGCCCATAAGCAGACTGACGCACATCAACAACAATACGACCGTAAAGGGAAGACCGGTTGAAATAACGCCGGCCTGCAGCGCCTGTATCGCCTCGGTCCCACCAATCCAAAGCAGCGCAATGGCGATGGCTCCCTCTAGGGTTGCCCAGAACACCCGCTGGGTCACCGGCGCGTCGATCTTTCCTCCGGCGGTGATGCTATCGATGACCAACGAGCCCGAATCCGATGAGGTAATAAAGAACACCAGCACCAGCACGATGGCGATGACCGACAACAGCGTGCCCATCGGCAGCTCATCAAACATCTGGAACATTGCCAACGGCACCTCGGTCAGCCCATCGCTCCCCAAGGCCCCGACGTTGTTTATCACCTGGTCAATCGCAATGCCGCCATACACCGACATCCAGATCAGGGTCACCACCGTGGGGACCAGTAAGACTGCCGTCAGAAATTCGCGAATGGTACGCCCTTCGGACACCCGTGCGATAAACATACCGACAAAAGGAGACCAGGATATCCACCAGGCCCAGTAGAAGACGGTCCAACCCTGGATCCAGGCTTCATCGTCGCGACCATGGGGGTTGCTCAAGGGAATTATATTCTCGATATAGGCACCTAGGGTGGTGGCCACGTTGCCCAGGGACACGGATGGCGCGATCATGATGACGAACGCCAGCAGGGCGAAGGCGATCAGCATATTGATGTTACTCAGAACCTTGACGCCCCCTTCGATGCCGCGGAAAACCGAAATAATGGCCAATCCGGTTACGCCGACGATCACCAGGATCTGCATGCCGAGACTACTCTCAATCCCGAACACATGATTGATCCCTGCGGCGGCCTGCTGGGCGCCCAGGCCCAGCGAAGTCGCGAGCCCGAAGAGTGTTGCCAGAACGGCCAGCACATCGATGAGGTGGCCAGCCCAACCCCAGGCTCGGTCACCGAGCAAGGGATAAAAGATCGAGCGGATGGACAGCGGCAGACCTTTGTTATAGCAGAAAAAAGCCAGCGATAATGCCACGACGCCATAGATAGCCCAGGGATGCAGTCCCCAGTGATACATGGTTGCCCCCATCGCCATCCGGGCAGCTTCCGGGGTATTGGCTTCGACGCCCAGCGGCGTCTTATACCAGCCGGTGAAGTACGCGACCGGTTCTGCCACGCTCCAGAACATCAACCCGATACCCATGCCCGCCGCGAATAACATGGCCAGCCAGGATAGGGTCGCGTAGGCGGGCTTGGCATTCACCCCGCCTAGACGGATTTTGCCGTAAGGCGAGACCAGCAGCGCCAGGCAGAAAATAACAAAGATATTACCCGACCACATAAAAAAAGCGTCGAAGCTGCCAATAATATCCCACTTCAAGCCATCGAGCGCCGCCTTGGCGATGGCGGGGTCGACAACCAGCGCGGCAACAAGAAAGAGCAATACTAACCCGGCACTCAGGGAAAACACCGCATTGTGGACGTCAAGCCCCCATTTCTGGACGTTATCCTGCCCGACCGTATAGTCGGTACTATCGATACTGTATTTGTCTGTTTTATTTCCCATTGATGACCTCTGTGAATGGGGGTACAAGAAACGCACAACCGAAGCTGTGCGCCTCCCCGCGAATGTCTGCAACACGTCTATGCAACACGCTATGCTGGAGAAGGATAGCAGATTCAGCCATCGACTTTCGCCTTAACGCTGTCTAACACCGGCTAATCCTGGAGTACGCTGAGTGTATTCTGTGCTTATCAGCCGCGCAAAGGCGGGCAAACTGAACCAAGGAATCCATCGCGTTATGAACACGTTAAAAACTGGGGAGCAGTGACCTATCGGTGTCGCGTGCCTGTTTAGGCTGCATGACATGGGGCAGATAAAACAACCAGCAAGATGCCAATCAACAGATTGAACTCGCAAAAATCCACGGCTACACGCCGAGCCAGTTAGCGCTGGCCTGGTGCGATCACGTGGACGGGGTCACGTCGACCATCATTGGCGCCACCTCCATGGCGCAGCTGCAAGAAAATATCCGCGCGTTTTCAATGCCCCTGAGTGAGCAAGCGCTGTACTTGCAGGTGTGACGCTGCCACTACGCGGTGATTATTCGGGCAATGCGCGATCCAGCGCCTTCATAGAGCGAAGAAACAGCCCCAGGCCACCGATCGCCAAGACCAGAATAGTGATCAGCTCGAAGGCGCTCATCGACCGGAAAGAGAAACTCAGGGAGGCGATCACGCCAAAGATCAGTGCCGTCAGGGAGCCGAGTGTCAGCAACCAGCCGATAAGATTGCGGCCGTTATAGAAGATGATCCCGATGCCAAACATAAAGGGGATCATGATCATGCCCCCGGTCACGCCATAGCCCGAGCCAAACGCCGAGAAGGCATACAGTCGGGTGCCGAACCCAAAGCCCGAGGCCACGGTGATCGCGTTGAGCAGCAGGTAAAAACCCCCACACATCATGATCAGTCCAATAAAAAACTGCCCGATCCCCCCTGAAGTCCCACCCGCGCCTTTCATAACCGGTCCCACCTCTATTCTCCGCCTAAGTTATCCTGCTTGCCTGATGGTACGCGAGTCTGACACACCCTGTCACCACGCCCACCGACGCGCAGCGCTCACTATCGCTATCGGCTCGTGACCTATTAAGGCGGCAGCTTAATACCGAGCAACAATGTCTTTAACGCTAATTCAAAATCGTATGCGGCAGATAACGGGACAGATCCTGGGTAATCAGGTCGGTATCCTCGCGGACCGAGATACCCGCCGGCTGATCATCCACCAGCCAGGAACCGATCAGGGTGTAGTTATCACCAAACTTCGGTAGCGGATGATAGGCCTGATAGATAAACCCCTCCTCGCCATAGGGCCCCTCGCTGCGCGCCTCGGTCGCGCCGTTGCGCAGGATGCTGATATTGGCCCCTTCCCGGGAGTAGATCGGCTTTTTGACCAGCGCCATACCCGCAAGCGACGCGACGTCATCGTCGAAGCAGGCGGGCAATAAATTAGGATGACCGGGAAACATCTTCCAGAGCATCGGCAGCAGCGCTTTATTGGACAAAATACTGCCTTTCCAGATCGGCTCGAGAAACTGAATAGCGCTGTTGAGGGTCAGCTCGGCATAGTCTTCACGTAGCATAAATTCCCAGGGATACAACTTGAACAGCCAGGTAATCACCCGATCATCCAGATCGGTCAACCAGCCGCCCTCGCCGCGGCCGAGATCTTCGATGTAGACGAAGCAGGTCTCGATACCCGCGGCCTTCGCGCAATCTTCAAGGTAGGTGACGGTGCCCAGATCTTCCTCCGTCCCCTTACAGCAGCTCAGGTGCAACACCTGATCGGGGTAGTGCGCTTTCAATTCGGAAAAACGCAGGATCAGCTTCTCCTGCAGGGAGGTAAACTGGTCGGACGGGCGCGGCAAAACACCGCTGTTGACCTGCTGCTCCAGCCAGAGCCACTGCCAGAAGCCACTCTCGTATAACGAGGTGGGGGTATCGGCATTGTTTTCATAGAGTTTGGCCGGACCCACGCCATCGTAGGCCAGGTCGATACGGGAATAGAGGCTCGGCTCCCGCGCCTGCCAAGAATCGGCGATCCGCTCCCAATAGGGCGGCGGGATCTGAAAGCGCTGCAACAGTTCCTCACTGCGCACCACCCGATCGACCACCGCCAGGCACATCTGATGCAGTTCCGCCGTGGGGGCTTCTATCCCCTCCTCGATCTGGCGGAGGGTAAACTGGTAATAGGCGCTTTCGTCCCAGTAGGTTTCCCCGTAGAGGGTATGGAACTTAAAACCGTACTGATCCGCCAGTTGCCGCCAGCCCGGCCGCTGGCGTATGGGCATCCGCAGCATCGATCAACCGCCCCAGCCGCCGGAACGTCGGCCACCCCAGGAGGACTTGGCCACCGCCGTCGAGCCAAAGCCGCCTCGCGACAGGGTTTTGGTTACTTTGGGCTTGGGCTTGGGCTTAAAGGCATCCCGATCGACGTTGACCGTGCTAACCCGCGCGTTGCGCGAAAAATCGCCATAGCGGGAACCGTCCGCGCCGTAATATCCGCCATACAGACGCCCATAACCGGTATAGACCGGGGAGGAATCTCGCCGTCCGTCCAGCATCTGGCCAACCATAAAACCGGCCAGCGCCGGCATAAACCAGCTTCCCCCGCTATCCTGCCCCTGAACACAGCGACCAAACTGGGCCTCACAGAGGCTCGCATTATCGTATCGCGGGGCGGTTTTCGCCGACTCGGCGACAGCCTGCTGATAGGCCGCGTCACACCCTTCTAAATCGTCAGGGTTATCGGTACGGCACGCATCAATATTGGCGTAAATTTTAGCGGCGGTCTCATCGCTGCCGCAACCGGAAAGGGCGATCACGCCACCCACGGCGGCGGCCAGTTTGGTCAACTGCAGTAAGGGTTGCTTACGCATCCGACCCAGATCAATCTGTTTGCTACGCTTCATGCTGTCGGCTCCTTGAGCATATATCACCTGCACCTGTATCAATAAGACATACAGGCTGCATTCAGCAGACCGATCGAAACCGACATGCAACCCAACATGATACCGGCGGCGACTTCATCCTGCTCGATCCGTTCGACGATACGCGGCATAAAGCCGTAGCGGATGATGGCAAAGGCCAACAGCTGAGCCGCCAGCGCCACAATCGCCCAGAGGATAAAATCAGCAACACCGACCGAGTTTTTTGCCGCCCCCGCCAGCGCGAGCGAAAAGCCCAGGATCGCACCGCCGAACGCCCAGGCCGCGGCGGTACTGCGCTTCTCTTTTATCAGCATCCATTCATCATGGGGGGTCACTTTGCAGTACAACACCTTGAAGGCCAGCAAGGCGGCCAAACTGAGGGTAAAATAGAGGGTAAACGCCAACACACCCGATAGGGATTGCGAAATTGCGTCCATGTCATGCTCCTTAGGGGCTGATAGTCAAAACGATACGATAGTCACAGTGACACGATAGTCAAAACGACACTCGAGAATAGCGGCTCTGGCGCGGCAATGCGACCGCGCCGCGCGAACCGAGGGGGCTAGCCTATCACTTCAAAATCGGCACGGCTAAGATTAATGCCCGTACTGATCACTCGGCAACGCTCGGCGTGATAATTCACCACTTTTTCTTCTCCGGCGACCAACAGAAACTCATACCGTTCATCGGTTAATGGCCGCTCGTACAACATGGCGAACTGATCGGTTTCGGCCGCGGGGTCGGCGACGGTGTAGGTGGTTTCGGTCATGGCGACGGGCGGACAGGCGCCGACCGACTCCCAGACGCGGGTAAAGCTGTGGCCTTCACACGCGTACTGCGCCTGGCTGATACCGGACTGCAGCAGTGCGTTCCAGTCCTTCTCTGCATCGACCCCGCGGGTTTCGTAGAAGTGAAACAACTTCACATCATTGACATGCTGCTCTTCTAACCCGCCACTCAACACGACCTGAAAAAAACCCTCATCGTCGGTGTAATAACGCAGGATCGTGCTGGACTCATCCAGCTTGACCACCCCCACCGCCTGTATCAACTGCACCTTGGCAATATTATCGGTGATCAGCTGGTCATCCAGCAGGCGCAGCTTCAGCTCATTCAGTTCCACGGCGCCACCGAGCCGAAAACCCAATACCTCAGGGGCTTCCGGGGCCGTATTCACCGGTTCAGCGCTGTTGGCCAGTTTTTTCTTAATCCAGTCCAGCATCAAGAGGTACTCCAGTCAAAACAGGTTATACGCTCATCGGCTATATAATAGAGCCGACTCCCCGCCGCCACCGGCTGATTCATACCAGGATTCACCACCAGGGTATCGACGCCCGACGCCTGCAAGGCGATCACCGTCGCCTGATAGCGCTCCTTAAACAGCAGAAACAGGTCCCGCACCCGAACATCGCCCACGGACGGCGGTACGAGCACCGAATACTGGGTCATCCCCTTGTCGACGGCCAGCAGCTCATGATGCAGCGCGCTGGAACCGGGGTCGGCCGCGGCCTTGGCCAGCATCTCCACGGAGACCGACGGAATGCACTCGACGCTGGGGCAGTGCCCCTTCAACAAGCGAGCGATCGCATCATCATCAAAGTAAGCCAGGATACGCGCACAGGGGTTCTGCTGGTAACAGAACATGGCGGTGGTCAGGGTGATATCGTCGAGGGGGGTGTCGATCAGAATCGTTGCGGCCTGTGCAATATTAACCCGCTGCATCTCCTGCTCGCTATTGAAACTGGCGACACGTGCAAAGCCGATCTGATCCGGCATGGGGTTGCTGTCGAGCTTATCCTCATGCGCGCAAAGCGTCACATTGGCTGCCGCGGGCGACTCTGCCTCGCGAATTAACAATCGCAGCAGCTGCAGCGTACGCGCGCCGTTGTAGCCGATAACCAGCGTGTGATCGCGCTGTTGCAATGCTGTCATACCTCTCAGGCTCCTTTGAAAATACTGAATCATCGCGGCCGCGGTTCGGCCCACGACCATCCCCCAGATCATCAACCCGAAAGGGATCACCCAGAGGCTGATGACCAACATTCCTGCCGGTGTCGTGGCGGAATAATCACCGTAACCCACCGTACTGGATGTGACGATCAGGAAGTACCAGAACAGGACCGGGGAGCCCATGGCAACGGGTTCCCCGGCACTGTAGAGACCGATAAAACTGATAATAATATAGCCGGCAAGCGCCAACAGGACGCTTTGCCAGCTGAGCGTGGCCAGCTGGCAAAGAAGTTTCCGGACCAGCCGGGAGAGTATCGGCATCCGATCTGAACCTTAGGACGATTTCTTGGCCTTGAGGCGCGCCAGAACATCACCCGCCCCACCCGAACCGGTGATACCGGCGCTTTTCAGCTTCGCCTGCAGGTCGCTGCCATCTTCGACGGAAGCCATCTCGCGGGCGGCTTCAATTTCAGCATTGCGGTGCGCTTGCTTACTCTTGAGCCGTTCCAGAGATTCAGCGGCGGTTTTCATGCGCGAATTGGTATTCAGGTGATGGGAAGAGAGCCCCTCCTGCGCTTTCTGCACCGACGCGGTGGCCTTCACAGTGTCGACCTGCTGCTGCATCAGGCGCAGGTTGTTCTTGGAGTCCTTCAGGGACTTGCGCAGCTGCACGACAGAGGCAGAAACCTGCTGCAGAAACTGCTGTTCTGCATCCAGCTCAGATTCCAGCTGCGCGATCTTTTCGGCGACTTCCATCGCCAAGCCCTCGTCGCCTTTCTCCATTGCCTGAAGCGCAAAGTTCTCATGCTCGGCAACCGATTTTTTCAGGTCCGCGACTTTATGCTGCGACAGCTTTTCTTTTGCCACGATGGAGGTCAGCGACTGCTCCGACTTCCGAATCTCGACGTGAGTCTCGCGCATCTCCTGGTCCAGGATAGTTAATGCCTGCGAGTCGGCCACCGTTTCGGCGGCATCGTTAACATTGCCTTTTACGGCAGAAAACAATCGTGTCCAAACGCTCATAATGAGCCTCCTAATGTCAGGCTGAAACAGATACAGGGTTAGTCAGAAACGCTTCGAAAAACTCCAGCATCCCTTCGATATTGAGGAACAGGGTGTCTATCTCGATCATCACCGTTTCCGCTTTCGACTCGGAAGAGAGCGCCCCGAAAGCGGCGTAGTACTCGTCACCACCGATCGTCGTAATGCCAACGGTCGTGAGGGGGAAGACATTTTTATGCGTGCGCAATATCAGGGCATCAAACGCCGCCGTATCGCGGATTTGAGAGACCGGACAGAGCAACGACTCCACCAGCAGCTGTTCACCGCTGACGGTCACGAAGGCATCGATACCGTCCTCATTGCTGATAAAGATCGCATCCCCTTCTTTTGAAACGCTCAGATCCTGCTGCTTTTCCAGCAGTACTTGCAGATCGTCAAGACTCCAGGCCATATCACTTATCCTCATTCTGTGTGACTAAAGGCAGACTTCACCATAATTTTATTGCTCACCCATGTCAACGCCAAGTTGCAAATGTGAAACATATTTCACATTTGTCTATATCAACTTGACTCGACAACGGCTTTGTCGGAGCATGCAGTCTATAACGATATGAGCGCTTTTCCATGGCAAATATGAATTATTGAATGCACCGACTGATAAGCACAGGTCCAGGCGCCCGACTCGCACAACGGCGCCGGTAGCACATTAACGACCAGCCACGGAACCAACGACGCGTTTACCGAATAAACAACGTTGACGAAATGAACATTATTTGCTTAATTAACAACGACTTAACTAGCAACGATTTAATTAACAACGACTTACGGAATTAACAACGTTTACGAAATTGACAACGATTTACGGAAGTAACAACGATGAAAGACGAGACTCCACGACGCGTTCAGTTTCTCAGCAGCCCGCAATGGTCTGGCACCGTCCGCTCGCTGATCCGCTCCGAGATGCAGAAAAAAGGGGTCGATTACGCCACGCTCAGCGCTCAGCTCAGCGCGATCGGCACGCAGCAGACGGCCGATAATCTGCGCCAGAAAGTATCGCGCGGCATCCTCAGTGCGCAGCTATTGCTGCAGATTCTCTATGTGCTTAAAGTGCGTAACTTTAGCTGGGAGCTGATCGAAGAACTGAAAGAAGCCGGACAGCGCGAGCGCAGCGATGATTGAATCGATAAAGCATCGACTGCAGATCTCCGCCGCACTACTGGCATTGATCTGGAGCATTTTCCTGCTCGAGGCGCTGATACCCGGCGTGGACTTTCGAGGCTGGGGGATACTACCGCGCGAGCTATCCGGCTTGCTGCCGGGCATTCTCGTCGCCCCACTCCTGCACGGCAGCCTGTGGCATATTGCAGCCAATAGCCTCCCCCTGTTCGTCCTCTCCTTCCTGGTCAGCCTGCATGGTAGCGGACGACTGGTGCGCGTCAGCCTGATCATTACCCTACTCGGCGGGCTGCTGGTCTGGCTGCTGGGTCGCAGCGCCTACCATATCGGCGCCTCGGGCCTGATTTTTGGGCTCTGGGCCTATCTCCTGATGTACGGCCTGGTGAAACGCGACCTGAAAGCCATTGTGATTGCGATCATCGTGCTGATATTTTACGGCGGCATGCTGTTCGGTATTGTCATGGGCAGGCCTGGTGTCTCGGTCGAGTCCCACCTATTTGGCGCACTGGCGGGTGTGCTCTGCGCCCTCTACGACGGGCGCAGTAGAAACAGCCGAACCGCTTAACCTGGCATCAACATACCGATCCATTAACCTGCCGGGTTAATAACCTGTCCTTTTATTGGTCATGATTCGCGCGGGTGCTATCGCACTCACGATCGGCGTGAAAGCGACTAGTATTAAGACTCGCTTCAAATAAAAAGGCAGCCCCCATGAAACTAGCCATCCTATCCTGCGGCCCCAACTGTTACAGCACCCGACGGCTGGTGGAAGCCGCTACATCTCGCGGCCATGAGGTTAAGGTGCTCAACACCCTAAAGTTTGCCATCGACCTCGAGCGCGGCTCTCCCGACCTGTACTATCGACAGAAACAACTGGACGATTATGACGCGGTGCTGCCGCGTATCGGTGCCTCCATCACCTATTACGGCACCGCCGTGGTTCGGCAGTTCCAAGAAATGGATATCTACTGCGCGAACACGGCCCACGGTATTCTTAACTCCCGCGACAAGCTCAGGAGCCTGCAGATTCTCAGCCGCCATCATGTCGGTATCCCCCAGACCAATTTCGTGCGGGATAAAAAAGATGTATTGCCGGCCATCCAGCGAGTCGGTGGCGCACCGGTCGTGATCAAGCTGATCGAGGGTACCCAAGGAATCGGCGTGTTGCTGGCCGAATCCACCAAGGCCGCCGAGGGGATTATCGAGCTGCTACAGAGTCAGAAGCAGAACGTGCTGGTGCAGAAGTTTGTCGCCGAGAGTAAGGGCAAGGATATCCGTGCGCTGGTGGTCGGCGACCGGGTGGTGGCGGCCATGCGCCGGGTGGCCCAGGGGCAGGAGTTCCGCAGCAACGTCCACCGCGGCGGCATCGCCGAACCGGTCGAACTGAGTGAGCAGTACCGTGAAACCGCCGTTCGCGCCGCGCAGATACTGGGTCTGCAGGTCGCCGGTGTTGATATGCTCGAAGGCACGGACGGCCCGCAGATCATGGAGGTCAACTCCTCGCCAGGACTCGAGGGGATCGAGACCTGCACTCAGCTCGATATTGCCGGTGCCATCATCGACTATATCGCCGCCCAGGTGGACTTCCCCGAGATCGATATCCGCCAGCGACTGACCGTCAGCAAAGGCTACGGCGTCAGCGAAATCAATATCCCGGCCGAGTCCCAATTTGTCGGCAAGACCATCACCGAATCGAGCCTGCCCGATCAGGATATCAACGTACTGACGCTCTACCGCGGCGCCAAGGTGATCCCCAACCCGAAGCTGTCCCGGGTGCTGGAACCCGGCGACAAGTTGCTCTGCTTCGGCAAGCTGGATTCCATGCGCACGCTGGTGCCCCTCAGCACCCGGCGCAAACGCAAACCGAAAGTGCAACACCTCGAAGATAACGCAGGATAAGCTCGTCACCGTACAACCATCAGGGAGCCCGGGTTCCCTGATGCTCTCGTGCTAGATGCTCTCGTGCTAGATGCTCTCGTGCTAGATGCTCTTGTGCTGGATTAGCCTGTACTAAACAGCCTCGTGCGATGCCCCCGCGCATTCTGGTCATTACCCAAGCACTGCGCGATCAAGCCGTCCTCTGTGCCCGGTTCCAGGCCACACAGGCCTCCAGGGTTACCCCACGGCCGCCGAAGATATCCAGCGCACTGCCGATCGTCAGGTCCACCTTACCCGCGGAAAGTGCCTTGACCTGCTGCAGATCGTCCAGGGCACGCGCGCCACCGGCGTAGGTGACCGGAATGCTGCAGTGCTGACCCAACAAGGCAACCAGCGCCTCATCGATGCCGCCCTGCAGTCCTTCGACGTCGGCCGCGTGGATCAAGAATTCGGCGCAATGTTTTTCCAGCTCGCCCAAGACCTGCGGGGTGATCGCCAACTCGGTCACCGTCTGCCACCGGTCGGTGGCAATGTGCCAACCGTCGTCGGTTTTACGGCAGCTCAAATCCAGGACCAGCCGATCGGTACCGGTAACGGCCTTGATCCGCGCCAGCCGCTCCCAGGAGAACTGCCCGCCTTCAAACAGGTACGAGGTGACGATGACCTGCGATGCCCCGGCGTCAAGATACGTCGCCGCATTCTCGCAGTTGACGCCACCACCAAACTGCAACCCGCCAGGCCAGGCTTTCAGTGCCGCCAACGCCTGTTCCTGGTTTCCCGGCCCCAGCGCGATCACATGCCCGCCGGTCAACCCGTGCTGGCGGTAGAGCTTGGCGTAATAAGGTGCATCGTAAGGACTGACATAATTCGTGGCGGCGCCATCATCGTTCAAGCTCCCCCCCACGATCTGTTTCACCTTACCCTGATGTAAGTCGATACACGGACGAAACTGAGTCAAAAGTGGTTCTCCAACGGTAAGCAAGGGAGCGCTATTATAACCAGCGCCTGCCGGGATGTCGTACTGCTGACGCGCAGAAAACGCACGGATAGGCGCCACATAAGACGCGCGATACCGGTTCCGCTCCCGCTAGCGGGAGGCAGGCTCACTGATCACACAGCCACTCTTTCGCCGTATCAAAATCCGTATGTACGGTAAGATCCATAGCGTAATAAGAAGACGCCCTTTTATAGTGTTGCAGTAGATTTTCGGGGGCTGAGCGGCATACCAGCGCAACCCGCTTACACTGGGGAAAATCATCTTTAAAATCTTTTAGCTGCACATAGACATCGACGGCTCGGATAGAATCAAACGTGACATCGATACAGTCATAAAGAAGCCGTTCTATCTTAAACCCCTCAAACAACGGAACGATTTTGCGCCTCGACGTTTTGATCTCTTCCAGATTAATGTGACTGGATCGCGTAATCTGGAGGTATTTTTTGTTCTTATAGCTGGAGGTTAGGGCCTTCATGTCACACACCTGACATCGTCGATACACTCAGAGTGTTTCAAGCATAGTGCGTTATTGTGCATCGCACAATGAAAACCCTGTCCACACCGGCGCTAAACCGCTACGGCACAGCATTCATAACGGCAAGGACCGTGGCAGCGGGCCTCGGCGCATCCCTCGACACTACGCCTGCTCGAGCTCCGCCCGGTTAATCACCGACTCCACCAGCGCTGCGGCGGTCTGTTCAAGATTGTCCACCGGGTTGGCGACGCCGTATAACAACAACTCGTCTTTCAATCGATCATTGGCCGCACAGACCAAAATCGGCACATCGGGCGCCGCTTGGCGAATGGACTGGACCACCAGCAGAATGCGTTGTTCATTGCTCATGGCGATAATAACGGCGCTGGCCTGATCGATCTTCATCCCTTCCAGAAACTGCCGGCGCCCCGCATTACCAAACACGACCGGCATGCCCTGCTGCTTCATGGCGGCGAACGCACTGCTTTCTAGCTCGATACCGACATAGTCAATACCGGCATTCTCCAGATGCAGACCGACCTGCTGCCCCAATCGCCCGAAACCACAGATGACAACCTGCTGATCGCCGATCGAATCCGTGACCTCATCCTCCTGGTCCGCCGATGTCGACGTGGACCGCGACATGAAATCGGTAATGGGATCGAGAAAACGGAAAATAAACGGCGTCAGCATCATGGTAAAGACAATGGCCATCACCAATACCTGCCCCAATTCCGGGTCCATAAATAAATTGCTGGCTTGAGCGGTTTCAAAAACAACAAACGAAAACTCACCACATTGCGACAGCAGCAGTGCCGTCTTAAGCGAGGCCCGATGATGGCTAAAGACACGCATCGTCACAAACAGAACGGCTATTTTTACCACCAGCAGGCCGGCCATAACCAGGGCAATAGCCACAATATTATCCAAGACAAACAACGGATTGACCTGCATACCCACGGTAATAAAGAAAACCCCTAGCAACAGGTCACGGAACGGGATTAAATCGGCTTCGACCTGATGTTTATAATGGGTTTCTGCGATCACCATTCCCGCAAGAAAGGCGCCGAGCGAGTAAGAAAAGCCCAGTGAATGCGCCAGCTGCGCCGCGCTAACCACAAACAACAGAATGGCGCCGACAAACAACTCATTCGAACGCGCTGCGATCACCTGTTCCATTAAATAGGGCGTAACAAAGCGTCCACCAGCAAACAGCAGCACAAATACAATGGAGCCATCGATTAACACATCCAGTAACAGCCCCGAAACACTTTCATGGGTACTGGAAAAGATCGAGACCATCAGCAGAAGCGGTATTACCGCGATATCCTGAAATAACAGTATGCCGACCGAATTACGCCCATAACCACTGCTGACTTTACGGTTTTTGGTCAGCAAGTTCAGGACGATGGCCGTCGAGGAGAGGGCCAATGCGATACTGACAATCAGGTTAACGGTGGGGGGCAGGCCCAGTGCCCAGTGTCCAACCACAAAAAATGCGGCACTGGTCAGCGTCATCTGCAGCGCGCCAAACAGGAAGACTTCTTTCTTCATCGACCGTAATTTTTGCGGTGAAAATTCCAGGCCGATGGTAAACATGAGAAACACAATACCCAGCTCGGCGACCATGCCAAGCGTGGGGTTGTGCTCCAGATCAAATCCAAAACCCACGGCCATGCCGGTGAGGATATAGCCGATCACCGATTCCACCTGAAGTTTTTTGAGCACCACATTCACAATCAGGGAGACGGCAGCGCAAATAAGAACGATAACGAGGACATCTTCCATACGTTATAGATACCAATTTATGAATGAGTGGCGGGGTCAAGAAAGACAAACATCTTAGCGAAAGGTGCTTTCAAAAAGAATCGTTCGCGCACAGGATCAGCGTTTAATCACGCACATTAGCCGCGGCGGCGGACGATAGCGAGCATCATCGCCGAGAGCCCTTATGCTATCAGAGCGTTAAATAGAGGGCGGGGGGGCGCGTGCGGGGAAAATAAAAAAACCTCCCGCCGATGTGATCGACGAGAGGTTTTTCGAAGCGGGACAGGAATTACTTGCCAGTCGCTTTCTTAACAGCCGTCTCAACGTCGGCAACAGTCTTCTTCGCCGCGTCTTCTAGAGCAGCAGAGAACACGTCTTTCGCAGAGGTCATCGCAGCGATGCCTTGCTCAGCTGAGTTCGTCATCTTGGCTTCCAGGGCCTTGTAGAAGTTAACCTGCAGCTCCATAGCCGCCTTAGGATCTTTGCACTGAGCCAGAGACTTAACTTGCTCCATGCTGGCGTTCAGCACGTCGGTCATGGTTTCTTTCTGCAGGTTGGCCAGCTTCTCGATGGTTGCCTTGTTCGTTTCTGCCAGATCCATAACAGGTTTCATCTGGGCTTTCATATCTTCCAAAAATTTCTCGTACATGGTGTGCTCCTTGGGTTTGTGCAACGCAACATTTATGTACCGATAGTAGTGCTGTAAATAACGTCTGTCAACACCTTTGTTGCAGCGCAGCAAATATGTTTTTAAGTTTTAAGTTTAAGCATCAACCGGGTTTCACGGGGAAGCCGTTGCGATCGTGTTCGGTTTTTTCGATTGAGCGCCTTTATGAATGAAGGTTTCAAGCGGTGCCTGATGTATGCAGCCTATCCTTAGCCATTACCGGCAATGATGATCGGCCGTTACCGCGTTTTATCGACCGTCCCGCACACGGGCGTTCTTGTCTAAACTATTAGATCAAACGTCAGAACCCTCTGCGTTATAGAGGACATCCCCGTGAGCAGACCGGTGGCGAAGTACGCGCTATCAATCCTGTACCTGCTTTGCTTGTTACTACAAAGCTCCTATACGATTGCCACGCCAGACACACAATCATCTGCTCTGATTATCTTTGGCAATAACAATCTGCCGCCTTACGAATTTTTAGAGAACGGCGCGCCGGTCGGAGCCAATGTCGAGTTATGGCAACGCATTGGCGAACAGCTGGGGCGGGCCGTAGACGTGCGATTGATCAGCTGGCCCGACGCCCAACAGAAGCTTCTGGCTGGACAAGGCGATGCCTTGACACTCATGTCCGCCACGCCGCAACGCTCGCTACGCTTCGATTTTACCGAACCAACCTTCTCCGTCGCCTTCCGTTTTTTTGTCAACACCGCGCAGTTAGCCGTCTTCAATGAACACAATTTATCCGGACAACGTATTGGGGTAACCGCAGGCGGTTACCCCCGTTTATGGCTCAACGACACGCACCCGTCGGCCCAGCTGATCACAGTCGATAATCACCTGGAAGGATTCCGTGCATTACTCCGGGGTGAGATCGACGCGGTCGCACTGCTCGAATGGAGCGGTTATTACACCCTGCACAAACATGGCATAACCAGTATCAGCGCCAAACCCAGCCCCTTTGTGCGCCAACAGGTCGGCATTGCCGTGCCGAAAGGCCGTCCTGAGTTCGTCCGGCAATTGAATCAGGCGATTCGCCAGTTAAAGCACAATGGTCAATTCGATAAGATTATCGATCGCTGGGCGGCTAAAAAAGTCCTTCTGTTATCGCAGCGCCAGGTTCAGCTGCTGTATGGGCTGGTCAGTGCGTTCACACTGGTGCTTATTCTGCTCTTCGCCTTGCTCTTGATTGCTCGCTCCCGCGGCCGGCGACTGGAAAAGGAGATCTGCTTTCGCCGCAAGGCGCGAGCCCAGCAACAGCTGGCAGACTTGGTTTATCAACATCTCAGTGAAGCCATCATGGTGACGGACGCCGACAACCGCATTATCAATATCAACCCGGCATTTAGCGAGATCACCGGCTATACCCGCGCCGAAGTGATCGGCCAGAATCCGCGCCTTCTCAGTTCGGGTCAGCACGACGAGGCGTTTTTTCAAGCGATGTGGCACGACCTGAATAACGCGCAAACCTGGAAAGGTGAAATATGGAACCGGCGTAAAAATGGCGACCTGTTTGCCGAACAGCTGACGATTAATACTATCTGTGACGCGACGGGCAAGATACACCGCTGGGTCGCCCTGTTCTCCGATATTACCGACAAAAAAGCCTCCGAAAAACAGATCTGGCATCACGCCAATTTTGACTCATTGACCGGGTTGCCAAATCGTCGCATGTTCCTTCACCGCTTGGATCAGGAGATCAAAAAAGCCAAACGTTCGGGGCTGCATATGGCGCTGCTGTTTCTGGACCTGGATCATTTCAAAGAGGTCAATGACACCCTCGGTCATGCCCAGGGAGATGCCTTGCTACAAGAAGCCGCCAAGCGGCTTCTGAGCGGCGTGCGTGAGACCGATATCGTATCCCGTCCCGGCGGCGATGAATTTACTATTATTCTCAGCGAAATAAGTGACCTGAACCGTATCGAGCAGATCGCCGGCCTACTCCTGAAGGCCATAACCGAACCTTTTGAGCTCGATCAGGAGACGGTCTACTTATCCACAAGCATCGGTATCACGCTCTATCCGCAGGATGGAGTCAACATCGATAACCTACTGAAGCAAGCCGACCAGGCCATGTACGCCGCGAAAGAACAGGGGAGGAATAGCTTCTATTATTTTACCCCGCAGATGCAGCAGGTCACGGACAGCCGCAAGCGGTTAATATCGGAGCTACGCGACGCCCTACACCACAACGAACTGCTGATGCACTATCAGCCGATCGTCCGCCTGGACAGCGGTAAGATGCTCAAAGCCGAAGCCTTACTGCGTTGGCAGCACCCGACACGCGGGCTGCTGGACGCCAACCATTTTATCAACACCGCCGAGGAGACCGGCTTAATTAACGAGCTCGGGGCCTGGGCTTTTCGAGACGTGATTCGCACCAAACGCGCCTGGCAGAAGGCCGGTCACCGCACGGTCCCCATCCACATCAACGTCTCCCCTTTGCAGCTCAGGAAACAGGATGAGGTGAATAAATGGTTTGAGTTACTGGCCGCACAAACGTTTCCCGACCAAAGCATCACGATCGAAATTACCGAAGCGGTACTGCAACACCCTGATACCACACAAATCGAGCTCTTACCTGCCTTTCAAGACCACGGTATCCAGGTTGCTCTCGATCATTTCGGCACCGGTTATTCGTGCCTAACCTGTTTGAATAGCTTCAATATCGACTACCTGAAAATTGCCCCGAGTTTCGTGCAGCAGGTTAAAGCGGATTCAAGCGAGTTTATCCTGTGCGAGGCGATCATCGTTATGGCGCATAAACTCGGCATAGAAGTTATTGCCGAAGGGGTCGAAACCCCCTTACAGCGGGACTTACTCGCGTCAATCGGCTGCGACTATGGCCAGGGGTTCCTGTTTTCCCCTGCTCTGAGCCCTAGTGAGTTTGAGAACCGCTTACGTCTGACGCCCGCGCAGCTCTAACCGGCGCAAAAACTCCTGCATCACCTGCCTATAGAGTTCATCGCCCAAATAACGGTCTTCGACACCCGATTCAATGCTCGGGTTGTCATTGACTTCGATGACCACCGCCTTGGTACCGGTCTGCTTGATGTCGATCCCATACAACCCGTCACCAATCAACCGGCTCACTTTCATCGCCACCTGCAACACCGACTTTGGTACTTCGAAGGTCGGCAAGGTATCGAAACCACCCGACTTAACCGCCCCTTCACCGTGGCTGTATATCTGCCAGTGATTCTTGACCATAAAATACCGACAGGCATACACCGCTTTATTGTTAAGCACGCCAATGCGCCAGTCGTACTCGGTATAAAGGAACTCCTGTGCCAACACCAGCGCCGACTGTTTCAACAGATCACGACACCCCTGCTGCAGGCCGGCGAGATCCTCGACTTTGATCATTCCCCGCGAAAAAGATCCGTCGGGGATTTTCAGCACGATAGGAAAGTCCAAGCGCTCTGCGACCTCACTCAGTGTGGCTTCATCGCAGGCGGCGATGATCTCGGTCTTGGGTGCGGGAATCTTATGCCGGGTTAACAGGTCGGCTAGATATATTTTGTTACAACAGCGCATGATCGACGTCGGATCATCCATGACCACCAACCCTTCCGATTCAGCCTTTTTGGCAAACCGATAGGTATAGTCGTCGATGGCGGTGGTTTTGCGAATAAACAGCGCATCATATTCGGGCAACCGCATCAGATCACGGCGGCCGATCAGCTCTGCTTCAATACCCAGTTGGGCCGCCGCTTTAATAAATTTTTTCAGCGCTTTACCATCACTCGGCGGCATTTTTTCTTCCGTGTCCACCAGAATCGCCAGGTCGTAACGGCTCTGCTTACGGGTACGCGGTTTGCGCCAGATCTTACGACTGAACTGATCCAGGGCATTGGCAAACTGGTCCTGCTCGGCATCCTCTTGAAGGTCGCACAGATTGATCTGTTTCAAACGTCGAAGCTGCCAGACACCGTCGCGCAATTGGAGACCTATCTCGATGACCGGACAGGGAAAACGCTCAAACAGATCCCGGGCCAAATGCGCAAAACGCGAATCGGAAACTTCGCCGAAATAGGAACGAAACTTCAGGTCGAGGACGCCGCTATCAACACGGAGGCGGCGCAGTTGTTCACCGATATCGGCCAACTGCAGCTGATACAACGCCCGCTGACTCAGATCGTTGACCACTTTAAGTGACGGTAGTATATGATGCCCGCGTGCTTCTGCCAGCAACGAACAATAATAGCCCGCGGACAGATACCGGCTACTGCGGCACAGGTTGATAACCCGGATGCGCCCTTTGGTTTCCGGCAGTTTTAGATAATCAGCAAAGGTTATGACATCACCGCTGGGAAAATAGGGCGACCAGTCTTCCAGGGTGTCGACTACGATTAATAACGTCGACATAAAGGCTCCACAAACAGGTAGAAATTTCGCGGAGTGTGCGCCAAACATTGGCCCTCCACAACCGTTTTTTATCCACTATGATCATAGTAGTTTTAGCCGATAAAAGCGGCTGATACTGGGATAATGTATCGGCGTACGATCCTGTTCGCCGCGTCGATAACTGATCGATTCCAGCCCTTTTTAGCGCCTTGTTGAGGTGTGTAACCCCCATGAATGCGATACCCGATTTTCCTTCGATCCGCCCGGCTGAATCGACAGATCTCGATGCCCTGTTGGCGCTCGAGAATAACAGCTTCGACACAGACCGACTCAGCCGGCGCAGTTTGCGTCACCTGTTACGCGGTCAGCACAGTATCTGCCTGGTGGCCACAGGAAACGATAATCAGCTCAATGGCTACATCCTACTGCTGCTGCGTCGAGGCTCATCATTGGCGCGCATCTATTCATTGGCGGTCAGCCCGACAAGCCGAGGCCAGGGGGTTGGTAAGCAGTTACTCTGCGCGGCAGAATATGCAGCTCTGGAGCGTAAGCGACTGTTCGTCAGACTCGAAGTCAGAGCCGATAATCCGGCTGCGCTGGTTCTTTATCAGGCCAGGGGGTATCTAAAGTTCGCTGAAGTTGCCGACTACTATGAAGATGGCGAAACCGCACTGCGCCTGGAAAAATCGTTGCTTGACCTGCCACGGGATACCAAGCTCGACGGCCATTTTTACGCACAAACTACCCCGTTTACCTGCGGACCCGCATCGCTGATGATGGCCATGCATAGCCTGGATCCTGACTGTTGCACGATGTCAAGACGCACCGAACTGCAACTGTGGCGTGAAGCCACGACCATTTTCATGACAGCGGGGCATGGTGGGTGCTCACCCGAGGGATTGGCACTAAGTGCCTGGCAGCGCGGTTTTGGCGTGACGCTGTATATGCAGTGCGGGGATATTCCCTTTATTGACAGTGTGCGCGATGAAAAAAAGAAAAAGGTGATTCAACTGGTTCATGAAGACTTTATCGACCGAATCGGGGAAACCGATATTGCCTTGCACCATAGCGCCATCACACCGGCACAATTTCGCCAACACCTGCAAGAGGGAGCATCACTGCTGACACTGATCAGTACCTGGCGCCTCAACCGCAATAAAGCACCGCACTGGGTCTTTATCACAGACAGTGATGATAATTTTGTCTACCTGAACGACCCCGATCCCGATGAAGACAGCCCGCATCCCGACCATGACAATATTGGCCTACCCATTCGTCGCCAGGCTTTTGAACGGATGGCCTGTTTCGGGAGCCGCCGATTAAAAGCCACCCTGGTGCTGCAGCGTAGACCCGCTCAAGACACGACGCGTTTACCGGTCATAGCGGACACCTAAACAAAGCCTATCAAATTAGGCCGGTGGGTTGATGCAAACCTGATTGCGTCCGCCATTTTTAGCCATATACAAGGCCTTATCGGCAGCTTCGATCAAGGCTTGTTGCTCGGAAAAATCGCCGGCCTCTGCAACGCCACCACTGACGGTTACACAAAATCGTTGCGTACCGCAGTGATGTTCGATGACCGCGAAGTCACTGCGAATCGAGTCCAGCACCTGCAGAGCTTCTTCGCGATCGCTTCCGGCCATCACTACGCCGAACTCTTCACCACCATAGCGCCCGACAATATCAGTACGCCGTAGACGTCTTTTAAGCAAATCGGCAAAGCTTTTTATAACGCTGTCGCCCACACTGTGCCCATAGGTGTCGTTGACGCGCTTAAAGTGATCGATGTCGAGCATACAAAAACTCATCGGCGTCCCCTGACGACCGGCCCGTGATACTTCACGCTGGAGTTCTTCGAGTAACTTTTCATGATTGAGTAGCGCCGTCATGCTGTCCCGGGTCACCTGCCGTTGTAAGGAGCGAGCCCGCTGCACCCGATTAACGACGGAGGCAACCAGTAGGTGCTCATCAATGGGCTTAACCAGAAAGTCATCGGCGCCAACCAAACGGGCTTCAAAATGCTTTTTAACGTCGAATTCTGCCGATAAGAAAACAATGGGCACGTCTTCATAAGCCCGATGCTGACGGAGCATATTTGCCAGCTCAACGCCACTGCATTGCGGCATATGCAGATCCAGCAACAGTAGTTCCGGTTTGAATTCAGCCATCATCTCCAGAATTCTGAGCGGCATGGATAGCGTTGCCACTTCCAATCCGGCACCGCGTAACACATTGGCTTGGTACTGCGTTTGACTCTCGTCATCATCAATCACAAGCACCCGGTATGGGTCTATTTTTCCTTTGGCTACCAGGTAATCGAGGCGCTCCGACAAGGCACGGATATCAAGTGGCTTAGGGAAGTAAGCATCCCCTCCGGCGCGGACCGCCTCTAATCGCGCATGGACATTGTTATGCGAGGAGATAAAGAGCACCGGAACCTGCAACAGCAGATCCTTTTTGAACCTTGCAATCCGCTCACTCCCGGCCATAGGGCCTTCGGGGAAGGCCAGATCCATGATGATGGCACCGGGTTCCCGTTGATATATCTGCCGATCAAGCTCCGCCAGCGAATCACAGCTAATCACCTCGTAATGTTGATCCTTCAGTGTTTCTGCAATAGTGGCACGCTGAAAGTCATCATCATCCACAACATAAATAGGTCGCAGCGCCAGCGGAATCACTGGCTGCTTCCAGGCATGCATTTTATCCTCAACCACAGGCGCTAACGTGGCGTAGCGAGGGAGGTCCTCGATAAGCGTCTGTAACTGCTCGACAAGAAGCTGAGACGCCGGTTCGCCTTCGACTAAAGGCTCCAGCAGCTGCTCCAGGTGACGACTCCTGCTGCCCAACGCATCAAATCCGAACGTGCCACTGCTACCGGCTAACTTGTGGCAAGCCCCCTGCAGCATCGCGTAAGAGTCTGGGCATGTATCTTGGCGGGCTTGCATCCATAATGCTTGCAGCTGCGTTAATTGAGCCGGCAATTCACGGGCAAAATGCTGCCGTAATTGGCGCAGCCTATTCTGCAGCTCGCTACTCATAGGCCGGCCTCAACCCACAGAGCATTGACCTCGCTTCCCAGTGACATCGGGTCAAACGGTTTGGCGATCACCCCGATAGCACCCAACGCTTTATACGCAGAGACTTCAGCGGCTTGCACTTTCGCGGTCATAAAAATAACCGGTATTGGCGCGTCCATCTGTTGCAATTTCAGCAATGTTTGCGGGCCATCCATCTGCGGCATCATCACATCGAGCAAGATTAAATCCGGTGCGATATCCGCCACGCGCTCGAGTGCGTCAACCCCATTGGAGCACGTCTCTACCTGATACCCCCCTGCCAACTCTAAGGCTAATTTGGCCACTTCCCGTATATCCGGCTCATCATCAACCAACAAGATTTTATTCAGTTGCTGGACCATTCTTGCTCCCTCTTAGCAAAGAGTGATTGCTCCGAACCTGATATCGCCTTACCACGCAGAAAAAATCAATTTTCAATACGCGTTTAAAATCAGATTGCTAGATACACTTGTAGCATGCACCACGGCTAAGTGTAGACGCTGATAATGTCCCCCTGCGACTCAAAGCCCGGCGATAAATAGTTATACACAGAGAAAGTCGCAGGTACCGGCATGAAATCAGTTAGACTTTTTAAGGTAGCAGGTCAAAAGTACGATACGGGTACCATTAACCCGCCCTTCAATATGTTCAGGATTATCGGTCAACGAAATGTTACGTACCGCAGTGCCACGCTTAGCGGTAAAACTGGTCCCTTTAACATCCAGATCCTTGATAATGGTGACGGTGTCACCCGCGTGTAGAATCGCACCATTACTATCAAGCGTGGGAACGGTATCGTCGTCAGCCGCAAGCACTCCCGCTTCGGCCCATTGCCTGGTTTCGTCATCCAAATAGAGCATCTCTAAGAGATCCTGCGCCCATCCTTCACTAGAGAGTTGCTTTAACTGCCGCCATGCTAGCACCTGTACCGCAGGAACCGCGCTCCACATACTGTCATTGAGACAACGCCAATGATTGACGTCGATTGTCGATGGGTCCGAGATCTGATCAAGACAGGTCGAACAAAGCATAACCTGGTTATCACTGCGATCGTCTGAATTCGGAACATCGAAACGGTTTAAGTCCGTTGTGGTACTGCAGAGTTCGCAACAATTGTTACAACGTTCGAGTAGTTGAGCATTGGTAGTCATGACTATCGCTTTTCCTGAAAATTAACACCGTATTATGTCTTCTCTGTGCATGCAGCAAAACGTCCCTATGCCGACAGGCCATTAATTCCTAAGTAAGTTAATGACTACGGGACGACATCGTAACCTGCCACGAGAGGATCAAAGAAGTGAGGCTGGGAGTTGAAGTCTAACGGTTCGCGCCTGGGATTGTCGATGTGGCATTTTTCGGCAAGCCTTCCGAACCTTATCCAAGACCTTATCCAAGATGTGATCTGGCAACAGTTTTCCGGACATGTTTTTAAGCAGCTGCTCGTAGCGCCGATTCATAGTCCGCAGGACTCATGTATTCATTGCTGGAGTGCAGCCGCACCCGGTTATAAAACACTTCGATATACTCGAAAATGGCC
>JBFGZS010000059.1:0-26645 GCA_041586615.1 Motiliproteus sp.
AGCAAGCTAGATCCCGCTGCCGCTCGACTTGCATGTGTTAGGCCTGCCGCCAGCGTTCAATCTGAGCCATGATCAAACTCTTCAGTTTCAAAACTGTGTGATCACCGAAATGATCGAATTTTTTAAGCTCAGAACACTAACCAATAAAACCTAAACCAAACTTAACGTTTAGCGTATTCTTTACGTGTTGAATGCTCTGATAATGCTGCATATTGCATCTCAGCAAGCACCCACACGAATTACTTGATCGAGTTGTTAAAGAGCGGTTCGTTGTCGAGTCGCTGTGGCGTCTCGTTCAACTGAGGGGCGTATTATAGAGATGCTGATCGCGCTGTCAACAACGTTAAACATTAAATAGCTTCTTTTGAATAGGTGCTCGCAAACCCCGTGAAAAAGCCCCTATAAGGACCGCACGAGATGCACACCTTCCTCCTCGCGCCATCTAGCAGAGCCACAGAACTAAAATCCAAAATGACCGACAAAATGATTCAGTCCACCCCGACCCGATCCAAGCCGCAAGGCGTCTGCATGACCAAGGGCGCTATTCAGATAACGCTTTGCCTGTCCTACAGCATCCACTAGCGAACAACCTTTAGCCAGGCCTGTTGCGATCGCAGCCGATAACGTGCACCCCGTACCATGACTGTTTCGCACCACTAATCTCGGCGCATCGAACCGATGCACCACCCCGTCAACAAACAACACATCTTCACACCGCTCACTATCGCGGTGCCCGCCCTTTAAAAGAACCGCTTTTACGCCCAGATCATCTACAAACAACTCAAACGCCAATTCGACATGCGCACCAACCCAGCCCTCACTCTTGCCAAGCAAAAAAGCCATTTCAGGTACATTTGGCGTAACCAGCGCCGCTACTGGCAGTAGCTGCTGCTTCATCACCTCAACACCCTCTTCATCTAACAGCACCTGGCCGGAGGTAGAAACCAAAACAGGATCAATAACCATCGGCACATCGACGCACCCCCTCAGCACGTCGGCCACTGCGCAAACCACCCGCCCATCTCCTAACATACCCAGCTTTATTGCACCGACAGCAAAGTCATCCAGCAACATTTTTACTTGCTGGGCAACGATATCCGCCGGCAGCACATGCACGGCACCAACACCGCGGGTATTCTGAGCAGTAACGGCACTAATCGCCGTCACGGCATAGCCACCCAGCGCCGTGATTGTTTTCAAATCTGCCTGAACCCCTGCCCCCGCCCCGCTATCCGACCCTGCCACAGACATCACACACGGGGGATTTTTAATCTGCTGCATCTCGCTAACCTTTATTAACACAAACCCTATTAACACGAGCCTTTACTCAGGACCCAACGCTTCCACCCTCACTTTAAGCGGGACGAATTTAAGAATTTATCCTATAGCACCGCCTCAATCTATTCACCATAATCTGTTCACAGGATAAGACGACGGACAGGAGTCCATCAAGGAAAAGAAAGGGAAGGGAAGGGAAAATACGATAAAGGAACGTACGATAAAGGCTTAGGATGAGCTGACAGGCAGGGAAGCGCTGCACACGGACGGCACTCAGAGAATAATGATAACGGTCAGACGCTGCAAGGATGCGCTTTACGCACAGGGAATAGACCGACCGCCAGGATGGCAGACGATTATTGATACCCGCATAAGCGGGTTTTCTTTTTCTAGCCGTTAACTATTGCCTCACCCTCTTCTACTCGGCCTGACACACCGGACAAAAGAACGTATTACGCTGACCAATCCTTACCGTCTGCACCTTCCCTCCACAGCGATGACAAGACAAGCCTGCCCTTCCGTAGACCTGTAATTCCTGCTTAAAATAACCCGGACGCCCATCGCTGCCGACAAAATCACGCAGCGTCGTGCCCCCCTGCTCAATCGCTTTTGCTAGTACGCATTTTATTGCTGACACCAGCACTTCGAGTCTTGGCTGCTCGACCGATCCGGCAGCGACAGCAGGATCAATCCCTGCCAAAAAAAGCGCTTCGCACGCGTAAATGTTTCCCACACCGACGACCACCTGAGAATCCATCACAAAGCTTTTAATGGCGACACGCCTCCCGCGAGAGCGTGCAAACAAATAGTCGGCATTAAACAACTCCAGCAAAGGCTCCGGCCCCATTTTTTCCAGCAGAGGATGCAAGCCAACATCGCCGCTAACCCAATGAAACGATCCAAATCGACGCGGATCCGTATAACGAAGCACACCGCCATCACCGAACACGAGGTCGACATGGTCATGCTTACCAGGCATCGCCATTTCAGCCATCCAACGCAAATGTCCGGACATGCCCAAATGGACCAACAAATGACCTTCGCCTACGCCAAAAACCAGATATTTTCCGCGGCGGCCAACACTCGTCACGACACGGCCGATTAACCGCGCCTCCATATCGTCGGGTACAGGCCAACGAAGACGCGGATTTCGCACAACGACACGGCTTATCGATTGATTCAATACCAAGGGGGCCACTCCCCGCCGCGTCGTCTCAACTTCCGGTAACTCAGGCATAAACGCCCCTCTATCAGACACAAAAAAACCCGGACATGCCGGGTTTTTATTGTATATCAAAGCGTCGATCTTATTTGATCTTGGCTTCTTTGTAGCTAACGTGCTTGCGAACTACAGGATCAAACTTCTTCATCTCAAGCTTTTCAGGCTTAGTACGCTTGTTCTTGGTCGTGGTGTAAAAATGACCTGTACCAGCACTTGATACCATTCTGATTTTATCGCGCATTGCTCTGCTCCTTATACCTTAACGCCGTTGGCACGGATATCAGTCAATACGATGTCGATGCCCTTCTTATCGATGACACGCATACCCTTGGAAGAGACGCGCAGACGAACAAAGCGCTGCTCGCTTTCAACCCAAAAACGATGCCAGTGCAGGTTAGGCAAGAAGCGACGACGGGTTTTATTCATGGCATGAGAAACATTGTTTCCCGTTACCGGACGCTTTCCGGTAACCATACAAACTCTAGACATATTCTTTTCCTCACTGTCCAAATTTATTGGCGCAACGGCCGACTGTATAGAAAAGCGAACCAGTCGTATTGCAACGCCTCAGGCGGAGCGCCTCACCCATTGAGGTCTAAATCCCATACCCTATGAACAGGTCGGCGGATATTACAGCAAAATACCAATCAATACAAACAGGCACGACCCCTTTTCACCGGCACAAGGCAGATATCGTCCAGACTGGCAAATGGGCTATACTGGCGGCCTGAAGCAACAAACGGCTATGGGAGGTCACGGAACTCATATAAGCTCGCAGCCCTTCCCGCCGCGGATCATTCCAGAGGTTTTGATAGCGGGCTCTAACGAGCCCTATTGTCATCGTATAAGGAGATGTAATGAAACTGGTAAGCGCTGTAATAAAACCCTTCAAGCTTGACGATGTGCGCGAAGCACTGTCAGAAATCGGTATTCAAGGCATCACCGTTACTGAGGTCAAAGGGTTCGGTCGTCAAAAGGGACATACTGAGCTGTACCGCGGCGCAGAATACGTCGTCGATTTTCTGCCCAAGGTCAAGATCGAGGCTGCCATCGATGACACACTGCTGGATCAAGTCATTGAGACCATTACCAATGCGGCCAATACTGGAAAAATCGGTGACGGCAAAATCTTTGTGACGCAACTCGAGCAAGTTGTGCGTATCCGTACCGGTGAAACCGGCAGCGACGCACTCTAACACCTACGCCTCAGTGATCATAAAAACCGCTCTTAACCGAGCGGTTTTTTTATCTCAGAGCAAGACGAGACTCTCCTGCCTAGTACCCCTTTAGATGATCAATGTATTCCGGCAAGAACAGGGATATCTGCGGAATATAGGTAATCAGCATCAGGAAGAACAGCAATAGCAGCATCCAGGGCAGTACCGACTTAATTACCCAGAGCATATTCCGCCCTGTTATGCCCGACGTCACAAAGAGATTAAGCCCTACCGGCGGGGTCAGCATACCGATCTCCATATTCACCACCATAATGATACCGAGATGGATAGGATCGATCCCTAGCTGAACGGCGATCGGGAACAGAATCGGCGCCATGATCAGCAAGATCGCCGTCGGCTCCATAAAGTTACCGGCAATCAACAGCAGGATATTGACCACAATCAGGAAGCCCCAAGCAGGAAGGCCCCAGTTCAGAATAGTCTCGGCTACCGAGTGAGGGATACGCTCAGTCGTCAACACATGAGCAAACAGCATGGCATTCGCGATAATAAACATCAGCATCATGCTGACTTTCGCGGCGTCAAGCACCACCTTGTTTACCTCTTTGCAGTAGATGCTTCGCGGCAGGGCTATCAGCATCTGCATGCTATTACGCAGCGTCGCAGCAACGACATGCTCATCCCGCTTACGCCAAGGAACACCTTTAATTGGGCCGATATCCCGATAACCTAAAACGGAGACCAAATACGCGTAAACCGCCGCAGCCGCAGCCGCTTCAGTAGGGCTGGCAATACCGCCATAGATGGAGCCCAGCACAATAATAATCAGCATCAGCCCGCCCATAGCGATGGCACAGGAACGCGCCAGCTGACCAAAACCGGGAAAAGGCTGCGCCGGCAGTTTTTTGATTCTGGCAACCACATAGATCACCAACATCAGCAAGCCACCCATCATCAGGCCAGGAATTAAGCCCGCCATAAACATTCGTGATGCAGACACCTCTGTCGCGGACGCATAAACCAGCATAACGATCGAAGGAGGAATCAAGATCCCGAGGGTGCCGGATGTAGTAATCAAGCCAGCGGCCAAGGATTCTGGATAACCCGCACGCACCATACCCGCGATAACAATGGTGCCGATGGCCGCAACTGTCGCAGGAGAGGATCCCGACACGGCGGCGAACAACATACAGGCCATAACGGAGGCCATCGCCAAGCCGCCTTTGATATGGCCGACACTATCGATGGCGAAATCAATCAAGCGCTTTGCTACCCCCCCGGTAGAAAGGAAGGCGGACGACAGAATAAAGAACGGTATTGCCAACAACGTATAGTGCTCGGAGGTCGCTTCAAACAGCTTCAGCGCAATAGAGGCGACCGAGTCATTAGAAAAAACCAGAATAGTGGTAACACTGGACATTCCCAACGCGATCGCGATGGGCATACCCATAAACATGCAGCCAAACAGGATAAGGAAGAGCGTCGCTGTTGCCATTACTTGGTCTCCTCAGCCTTAATAGCGAGTGATTCTTTCATCTCTTTGGCCAGCTCCATGCTCTCTTTAGCTTCATCAGCCAGATGAAACCCGTCTGACTTGCGCTGCAGAACGTTCCAGCCCAGCTGCAGGAAACGCACGATCAACAGTGAATAACCAATCAGCAATACGCTCATGGGGATCCATTTCGGAATAGGCAGATCTTCCATCTCGATGCCGATTTTTAGCATCTTCTCCAAATAGATCCACGAGCCGTAGAGAAATATTCCGCAATAGATCAGACATAACACTAATGCCGCAAGCGTAACTATGCGGTGCACATTACGGGGAAGCATGTTGACGAACACATCAACACCGATGTGAGAGCCTACTTTTACGCCATATGATGCGCCAAACAGCACAAACCAGGCTGACATCGTCAGCGTGACTTCCTGCGCCCAATGAATACCTGCACCAAAGCCGAAACGGGCAACCACTTCAGCAAATACAAGCAGGGTCATACTAACCAGAAGCAGGCACAAGATGCTCTCTTCCAGTTTTCCTATTACTTTAGATACCATGCCTCAACCCTCTATGAGATCAGCGTCGACCTCTTGAGCCCTAAATAAAAGCGAGTGATCCACAGCTGAATTTAGCTGTGCCAACGCCGTTTTTTCGCTTGAGCAACCGTCTAACAGGAGACCTGACCAAAGAGCAGATGCTACGACTGTCTTCGCAATTCCCTTAGAAACTCCCTTCGCAACGCTCCTGTAAAACGATAATCCGAGCAAAAAATAGGGGGCCTTGGCCCCCCTGTCGTATAACGCAAAACTAGCGCTTATAGATTGGATACTTCAGCAGCCTTGATCAAATCAGCGCCGATTTCGTCTTCGAACTGCTTCCAAACGGGCTTCATGGCTTGGACCCACTGCTGACGCTGTTCTTTGGTGATTGCCAGCACCGTTGAACGCTTGGAATCAATGATTGCCTGCTTATCGGTCTCGCCCTTTTCAGCCGCGACTTTGTTACCGAAAGCGATTGCCTCGTCCAGCGCCTTTTTCAACTCGCTACGGATATCGTCATCCAGATCCATCCAGAATTCTGTTGACGTCACGACCAGATAATCCAGCACGCCGTGGTTGGATTCGGTTATATAGGGCTGAACTTCATAGAATTTTTTGGAGTAGATGTTTGACCAGGTGTTTTCCTGTCCATCGATGGCACGCGTCTGCAACAGCGTAAATACTTCAGAGAAAGGTTTTTTCAGAGGAACAGCGTCGATAGCCTCAAACTGCGCCTGAAGCACATCAGAGGTCATGATACGGAATTTTTTACCGCCGGCATCTGCAGGCGTGTAAAGTGGATCGCTGGCGGACAACTGCTTCATGCCGTTGTGCAGATAGCCGAGACCAATCAGCCCTTTCTTCTTCAGAGAAGACAGCAATTTCTGCCCTTCGGGCCCTTGCTGAAAACGCTCAACCGCTTCCATATCCTGGAACAGGAATGGCAGATCGAAGATCTGTAATGACTTGGTATATTTCTGAAACTTAGACAGAGACGGCGCAGCGAATTGAACATCACCTAACAACATCGCCTCCAATACTTTGTTATCGCCAAATAACTGCGAACTGGGGAAAACGTTAACCTCCACTTTTCCTGCCAGTCGCTCTGCAACCAGATCACGGAATTTCGTCGCCATCTGACCTTTAGGGGTATTTTCTGCGACCACGTGGGAAAACTTCACTTCGATCGGCGCGGCAGCAGCAAGCTGGGCACCCAGAGTCAAAGCGGCGGTAGCAACAGCAGCAGTTAAAAGACGCATAAATCTATCCTCAATAGTATTTCTTTATGGTTATAGGTCGAACAGAACACAGGACATCAAGCGACAGGCTCGCGTCCAAGCAACATTTTTCGGCGTAAATGTTCAGAACAAACCTATTAAGGCAACAGACGTGCCAACTATAAAAAGACGATTTAAATCCTCTTGCGATCAACAAGATGAAAAAACCTAACGCCTGAGATGAAATAATCTACACACGAGGAAATGGCGAATCACCGCCTATCGCCAGAAGGAAAATGGGTGAAAAAAGAGCATTTTCTGTTGTACCCGGCTATAGGAATAGTGGGCGCAATAAGAAATATTAACTGGATAGGGGTGAGGGATGAGGGATAAAGACCAGACGCGTGATTGAGCCTGTAAGAAAGCAGCCCGACACCAGGCGATTAACCTACATCAAAATACCGGCCACAGCGGTTCATCCATAAACCGCCTATCAAGGTGACATTTTTTGCTCGGTATTGCGTTGCCGCCTGAATACTTTGCATAAAGATTAAGCGGAAATGACAAGAAAAGCGCTCAGCTTCCCCACTGCCTGACGGCGCCAATATCCAGATGAACAAACTCGCTTTTGCGATAAAACCCGACACCACCAGCACGTAAAGCCAGCGCCGACTCCCGCAATCGCTCTAAAGCGATACCCGGAACCCGAATATCCACCGCCATCCCTCGCATGTGCAGGCTTTTCTTAGCAACCCCAGAGCTCCGCTGATTCAACATCGCATTCGTTTTCGGCGAACGGTACGCCGAGATTATATGAAATTCATTATCACCACCCAGATTCTGATCCAGGCGAAACAGCAACTCCAATAAGCGATAATCCATCCCGATCTGGTCATCGGTTCGGTGGTCACGCATCAAGTGTGAAATCTGCTGTAATCCCGAATGGTGGTAATCGCCTTGCTGCCAGAAGACCCCTGTCAAACGCTCTCCGGTATGCAAACTAAATAAATTCAATGTCTTGGCTTCCGGCTGCGCCATGGACCAACTATTCGGTGCGATGAGCAGACCGCACGCACCGACGAGGGATGCACAAAACTGCCGCCGCCCTAATATTTTCTCTACTTTATCACCCACGCAAGGCCGCCTTTTGTACGAAAAACAAACAGCGGCAGAGTATGCCGGAACCGGTATTTAATGTATAGGCTGCTGATCACATTTTAATCAGATTGATTTGACACCTATTGAGGCCTGGTCTTTCTGATAAATATCTTCACGGAAATTGAGTACATTGCTAGCATCAAGCCAGGCGGTCCAGTACGTGACGTAGAGCGGAACAGGCGAGGAGAAACGGATGCGGTGGGTATCAGAACCGGATAAAAACGCCTCAAGCTCTACGCCCTGCTGGCTTTCCACCACACCACTATCGGCGATGAGTTCCTCGGCCAACAGCCTTGGGTACTCCAGGCGTACACACCCGGAACTAAGGGCGCGCTCCGAACGGTCGAACAGATAGCGTGCTGGCGTATCGTGCAGGTAGACCGCAAAATCATTGGTAAAATCGAACTTGAATTTCCCTAGTGCATTACTTTTTCCGGGCGGTTGCCAAAAGCGCAGGTAGGGTGACCCTTGATATAAGCTGACACTGTCAGCAGCGGGTACCGTGAGTTCTTGCTGTCTCGCTCCGAAACCAGCCACCACCCTCAGGTTATTTTTTACCAGATAGTCGTTGTCCCGCCGCCATTGCGGCAAGATATCCCGATAAGCGACGCCCCTTGGCACATTCCAACCGGGGTTAACCACCATGGAGTGAATCAGCCCTTTCAGCTCCGGCGTGCGTTGTGCATCACGCCCGATAATGGTCTTCATCTCTAACTCCAGAGCCCCTTGATTGTAATAACGCAGCCGATATTCCGGCAAATTCACCTGAATAAAACGCGGTTCCTTCGCATCATGCAGTTCTTGTTGCCGTATTTTATTCAATTCAATTTGTGCAGCACGCTGCAAGGGCGAAATATTTAACGCCCGGCGGGTTCGCGGACCCACAACACCGTCAGGACGTAGCCCATGCCGGCGCTGAAAATGCACCACGGCCCGCACGAGCTCAGGCTCCATGATTGAGCCTGACCTCGTGGAACCATCTGCGCGGTAATCACCACTGGCGAACAGAAGCTGCCTAAGGCGGCGTATCTGTGGATCGTTGATACCTTGTTTCAACAGGGCTCCATCCGCAAGCGGCTGCCAGTCACCCCGCTGCCCCCAGCGTCGGTAAAATTCCGCGGCCTCGTGGAGTGATGAAAACTGAAAATGCGCTGTAGGGGCTGCTGTCCGCGCGGTATCGCGGACAGGGCCCGTGGCGGTGCTGGCGCCCACCGCTGAAAAGAGCACTCCAGCCTGTCGAGAGGAGGGAGGGGCATGCTGGATTGACGACACCGCAGGCAAGGCCTGCTGCGCCTCAGCGCCGAATGAAGCGAGCATGACAACGACCAACCCTGTCTGCCATCGGGACATAGGCTCCCCCACCGAGATAACCGATAAAATCAGGCGATACGGCATGCGGTCCCCCTACGAAAACAGACCCTGCCGATCGCCGCCACTATTAAAGATTAGACAAAGAAAACAACCAGGGTTTCGAGCACGGTGAAAGTAACATTAACAAACGGCTCGAAAATGAGCCAAATCGATTATTGCGTTTGACGGGTCTGACGGGATATGGCAGAGAAGTATTAAGACGGCAGCTTAATACCGAGCAAAAAATGTCGCCTTAATAGGCGGTTCATGAATGAACCGCCTTGGCGTAAAGCCACGTGAAACAAGGCGGACCTGCGCCGGCCTTGTTGTCATCAAAAGACCGAATGGATCGGTATTTTGATGCCAGGTTAATAAGACAATTGCCGTAATGGACGGGATAAGACGTCGCACCGGTCCTGCGGATTATTCAGTTAGTACTCACGCATAAACCCACAAAAATTGATCACGTTTTATAATCCTGCTTATCAAGATCATACTTGCGCATTTTGTCATACAGTGTTTTGCGCGGCAGACCCAGATTATCCATCGTGTCTTTAATGCTCCCCTGCTGACGAGCCAGCTCTTCTGCGATCAGCATACGTTCAAAGCGCTCGACTTTATCCGGCAAAGACAGCCCCCGCACTTTATCGTCGGTTGGGATCAACTGGTCGAACTCAAAGGTGCACGCCTCTCCCAGGAGCACATAGCGTTCTGCAACATTGCGCAGCTCCCGGACATTACCGGGCCAATCGTGCGTCATAAGGCTATGCACACGCTCGGCACTCAGTGCGGGGACTTCGCGCTGGAACGCGGCCGAGGCAATCAAGGCAAAATGCTGAAACAGCAGCGGCACATCTTCTCGCCGGTCCCGTAACGGTGGGATATCGACTTTCAGCACATTTAGACGATAGTAAAGATCCTCGCGGAACGCCCCCGTGTTGCTGAGCTGCCGAAGGTCGGCCTTGGTAGCCGCTACAATCCGCAGATCGAGTGCAATCGCGTCATTACTGCCCAGACGCTCGATGCTTCGCTCCTCCAGCACCCGCAGCAATTTGATTTGCAGGGACATTGGCATGCTCTCGATTTCATCGAGAAACAAGGTCCCACCATGGGCGTGTTCCAACTTTCCGATCCGCCGACTCTTGGCATCGGTAAAAGCGCCTTTCTCGTGTCCAAACAACTCACTTTCCATGAGATTCTCTGGAACACCGCCACAGTTGATTGCGACAAAATTATGATCTTTACGCGAACTGTTCTCGTGGATGCAGCGCGCAACAAGATCCTTACCGGTCCCCGTTTCCCCCATCACCAGAATATCTGCGGGCGTATCAGCAACACGGGATAACAACAATCGCATGCGTTGAATGGGCAACGTCTTACCGATGATGCGGGGACCTGGGGCGTTCTGAGCGTCGAGTTCCTGACGCAAACTGCGGTTTTCTATGGTGAGCGCGCGCTTTTCCATCCCGCGTCGGACCACATCGACCAACAGGTCTGCCGGAAAGGGTTTTTCGATGAAATCATAGGCACCATTGCGCATCGCACTGACAGCCATAGATATATCACCCTGTCCGGTGATAAGAATCACCGGTAAATCGGGATCGATGGCGTGTACCTGCTGCATCAATTGCAAGCCGTCGATGCCCGGCATATTGATATCGGTGACAATCACACCCGGCCAGTTATCGCTGAGGTGCTGTAAGGCCTTATCGGCATTATCCAGGGCGAGAACGTCATAGCCCGCCAATTCAAGCGTCTGGCTTCCCGCCGTGCGAATGTGCTTTTCATCATCGATGAGGATAACAGGGAGTGATGCGGTGCCTATAGCCATTACTTACCACGCCAGGAAAAGGGGCCCGTCATCATAGCAAACATTGCTGTTAGCTGCAGAGTTGCCGGCTAACGCCCTCGGGTCTCGATTAAACCGGGCCAGAGACTGGCTAATATCGCCGAAAGGTTAAAATGGAAGGGGGCGAACGTCATCTCCACGATCGCCATCCGCTTCTGGCTGGTGTCACGCAACTCGCCCTGTTCCAGGTGATCGCCCTGGGACGAGATAATAACGGCCACCTCGGGGAACGGCCTGTCTTTGCAGATACGGGTCACAACACCCACCTCGCCGCTGGCCAGTCGAACCCAAGTGCCAGGCGGGAAAATACCCAAGCAATCCCGGAGCGCCCGAGCCATCTCTGGATCGAGCGTGATATTACGGGACATAAAAATTTCCCGCTGCGCATCTTTGGGTAACATCGCCTCGCGATCACCCCGAGGTCGCATCATCGCGACATAAATATCGGCAACAGCCAGAATCTGTGCGCCCCGCGCAATCTGATCGTCGTGCAGGCCCAGCGGGTAACCGGTACCGTTAAAACGCTCATGGTGCTGGGAAACCGTCTCCAGCCAGACCGCATCCCGAACCCCGGCCTTCATCAGAATACGACAGCCCAGCAGCGGGTGCTTACGAATTAACTTACGTTGCGCGTCGGTAAGTTCGGTGCTTTGGCGGTCCAGCGTTTCCATCTGTAACGCTAACATACCGATATCCTGAGTCATCGCCGCACACATGAGCAAGAGGCGCGCCGATGGCGTCATACCAAACTGCTTGCCCATCTGTTCACAAAGCACCGCAACGAACAGCTCTTTTACATGCTTATAGCGTGCAGAACGGTTTAATTGCAAGGCGGCAAGAACGCCATCGCTATTGGTCTTGGCTGCGGTTTGAATCTGATGCGCTAGATACAGGCAGCAGGAGATATGTTTGCGGTCTGGGGAAACCAACAGCTGTTCGTAGGTTTCAAGCAGGAAGCCGTGGCGCCGGTCAGCCCACTCAAAGACACTGAGCATCGATTGGCTTTTATGAGGGGATTCTGGACGGCTCATCGCTGTTCCTTGGTGGCTCGTCCCTGAACCTAACTCTAAGCAGAAATAGTACGTTTAACGCTACCCGAATAACTTTACGATAACGGAAGCACGTTATTCAATCAATCGTGATAAGCATTTGATATAGAAAATAAACCCTTTACAAATGGCCGATAACAACGGGGGTTGATATTCCCGTCTTTCTACGTGTTAGGTCCGGTTATGATCGCGGGTTATCTTTGCAGGTTATTTAACGTCCATTTTCGCTATCCATGCATCGATATCCAACGAGGCGTGTTGCGCATCGCCGCTATCGCATTGGGCTATTTCTGCGGACAGCTCTTCCAGGCTCTGGGTTACCTGCGTCAGAATCTGGCTGGTACGCTCCTGAAATTGCAGTGCTATAACCACGTCAGAAATATTCTGATGAATATGTCGATTTTTGTCCTGCAGCTCGCGGCTGGTCCGGGACAGCACATCACCTGCCGCGCCAAAGCGCTCCAGTACCGATGCCACACTCTCGCGCAAAGACGCCTCGGCATGGGCGTCACGCTCTGCGGTATTCTCGGAGATCTGCAACGCTTCGCTCATGGCCGTGCCCACCAATTCGACCTTGTTGCGTATTTCCTGGGCGGTTTCGCCCGACAAACGCGACAGGTTACGCACTTCATCGGCCACAACCGCAAAGCCGCGCCCCTGCTCTCCTGCCCGGGCGGCTTCAATAGCGGCATTCAGCGCCAGCAGGTTAGTCTGATCGGCAATTTTTGCGACATCCGCGGCCATGCCATCCAATTCGGCGGTGTAATTACCAAGGATTTTGACCTTCTGCAGCATCTGTTCTTTGGTACCAATCATCGCCGTCAGCATCTGTACGACCTGGCTGAGGTCTGCTTCGCTCTTCTCGATAGCCTGCATAAAGCCATGCTGCGAGCTGCTCTGATCGACATTCTGCAAGGTGGCATCAAGCTCATCACCCATGGACACAAAACGCGCGGCAATCTGGCCTATTTCGGTTTCGGTCTGATCACGGCAGGTCTGCACATGACGACTAAGAATCGGTAGGGCGCCGAGCAACAGGGTCTTGAGCTGCACCTGGTAAGGGTTGAGCTCGCCTGTGACATCTGTATGAGGGGCCGCTTCTTCAAGTAAGCGCGCACGCTCTCTTGCAAGCAGGTTGCGCTGATAAAATGCCAGCATAACCGCGCCAGCTAACAGCAAAACAGCCACGAGCAACGACAACATCGATGCAGCACCGATCAGGACTAAGGCAACCGCTGCTATGGCCGCTACTACAATAGGGGAATAAAAAAAGATACGTCCGGCCATTCGCCCGCCTCTTGCTCGCTGATATCCAACACCCGTGTTGATTGCATACACGGCTTAACCGGTCAGAACATGACTATGACAGCCTGACTGACGTCCAGTATAACCGTGCTGGGACCGGCACCGGATTGATCTGCATCAGCATCCGGCGTATTTTATCAGCCACGATTTAACCGATCATATCGCGTCCCGCGCCAGGCTTGCGGGCAACAGCCCGGCTCAGTTTTACACGGAACTGGGCACCACCAGCAGCGGCATTCACTACCGACAGCTGCCCCCCCAGGCTCTCAACAATCCGATGTGAAATAGACAAACCAAGACCCAGCCCCTCACCCGTTTCCTTGGTCGTGAAAAAAGGTTCGAATACTTTTTCCAGATCCTGCTCGGCGATCCCCGGACCGTTGTCCGTGACATGCACCGATACGAACGCATCCTGACAGTCGCAGTCGATGACGATTCGCTTGGTTGGCCGCCCTGCCATCGCCTGGATAGCATTGGTGATCAGATTGACCATTACCTGCTCTAACCGCACCATATCACCCATGACATACAGGTCATCCAGCGCATCGTCCCACAAAATCTCGATATTCTCGGTCTGCAAACGCCCATACAGAATCGATGTTGCGCCATTGCGAACCGCCTTAAGACCCACCGGTTCCACCTGACCGCTGGTTTTGCGGGCAAAGACCTTCAGTGGCGCGATGATCTTGGCCATGCGATCGGTTAAACCGGCGATCTCGCGTAAATTGTCCAACCCCCGTTCAGCCATACCCCGCCCCATAAACGCGATGGCGTTTTCGGCATAGGCCCGTATCGCCGTCAGCGGTTGATTCAGTTCATGGTTAATCCCGGCGGACAACTGCCCCAGAACGGCCATTTTCGCCGTCTGAATTAATTCATTTTGCGTATCCTGGTGCTCACGGCTTTCCTGTATCAACCTGCCATTCGTCATAACCAGATCAGCCGTTCGCTCTGCGACCCGAATCTCAAGATCATCTCTGGCGGCGCGCAGATTTTCCTCGTAGGACTTACGCTCGCTGATGTCATGGATCGTGGCGATGTATTTGGTGCCGTCGGCAAAGCGCACCGCTTTAACGGTTAACTCGATGGGAAATTGATGCCCGCTGCGACTGCAGGCCAGCGCCTCGATCACCGGTACCTGCTCGGCGATGGCCTCCCCCCCCTTAGAGGCACGTTCAACGGCCGCAGACTCGGCGGCCTGCCGCTGATGGCCATATTCCCCTGCCAGCGATGGCCTATTATCGAAAACGGCCGACTCCCCGATCAGTCGTCGGCAAACCGCCTGATCCTGCTGGGCGATCAGGGTGCTGAAAGCGCGACCACTGACCTCTGCCGGACTGTATTCAAACAACGCCACCGCGGTAGGATTAAACGACTCGATGCAGCCCACGGCATCCAACGTAATCAGACCGGCCTGGGTATTGTCGATGATTGCCCGAACGCGCGCCTCATTGGCTTCTAGCGCTTGCGTCGCCTGCTGCTTAAAACGCGCTCTTTCCCATTCGATCTTACGTCGCATCAAGACAAATGACAGGATCAGCAACAGGATAATCAGGATAAAGCCCACGACCAGAACCGCGTTAAGCACCTGGCGTTCAACCAGGGTCATTTTGGCCAACGCCACCACATTAAGCTCGGCGTCCGGGAGCGCCTGCCTGACAAGCATGTAACGATCGCCCGACAATTTATCGGGGCCTACATCCAGGTCCGCATCCCGCGCATGCTGCCCGCCGACCAGCGTGATCAACTCAGCCCCCTCCGCATAGGAGACACGGTTGACGATCGGCAGGATCGAAAGCGGCTGATTGGCATAGCGCAGGCTGTCAACGATACGCTTGAGGTCTGACTCAGACAGCGGTTGTAGCGCTTTAAACGTCCACTCGGGTCGGGTGCTGAGAAAAATCACAGCATCAATATCGGTCACCATCAGGTCCACTACGGGATCGTTCCACTGCTCTTCGATATCGTTCAGATCGACTTTAACGACCAACACGCCACCCGGAGTGCCACCTATCGAGACCGGGTGGGAAAAATAATAACCCCGCTTGCCGGAGGTGGAGCCCAGCGCAAAGTAGTGGCCGGGACGACCCCGCATCGCCTGCCGGAAGTAGGGCCGATAATGGAAATTTTTACCAACAAAGGAACGATCCTGCTTCCAATTACTGGCCGCAACGGTGTCGCCGCTCGCGTTCATCAGGTAGATATCCGAAGCACCGGTAATTCGGCTGACTTCTTCGAGGTAGGTATTCAGGGCATGTATCTTAAGCACATTACGTTGCTGATGAAGCAGCACGCGAACTTGGGTCTGGGTCGCAATCAGCTCGGGCAAGCTCTTGAACTTATCCAGTTCACTGCGCAGAGTTAATGCATAACGACCCAGGTCGGCCTCGATACGGTCGTGTAAACGCTCGAGCTCATACTCGCGGGTCAGGCTGGCGGTATACCACAGTACCCCCACGCACAAAAACGCCACCGTCAGGATCGAAGACAGCCGATAAGGTTGCGCAATCAGCGTATGGGGCACCGACAACTCCTTTCAGGCCTGCCCGGACAAGTTTCTGCCGTGGCCTGATATCACCTGCCCTCAGCAATCGCCTGGCTAAAAGACAGCCCTGTAGGGCTGACCGGGATGCGCTACACGGAGCAGCCCCATCCCGAAGCGTGTAACGGGCCCAGGCGCCGTGCTCGACACGGGTATTCACCCGCGGTGATCACTTACTGGGGGGGACGTAGCCTTCGACCTGATCAATGTCCCCACCGGACATGAATTTGTCCAGCTGCTCGGCCAGATAGGCACGGGCGCTGGCGTCCACCATATTCAGGTGCTTTTCATTTATCAGCCGCGTCTGATGCTCGAGCCACTCTTGCCAGGCCTGCAGAGAGACGGTTTCAAACAATGCCTGCCCACGCGCTCCAGGGAAGGGAGGACGCGGCATCCCTTCCATATCCTTTTGATATTTCTTACAAAAAACCATGCGACTCATAGGTGATTTCTCTTTTATGCGGGTTCAAGACTGTGCAACAGGTTATACCATGTCCGGCAGATGCTCACCAGATCGCACCTGTTCCAGCAACCGCTTGACGGGGGCGGCCAGGCCAACCACGGCCGGATGCGCCGGACAGTACCAGAGTGAAGGCGGTTCATTGGCAATCGCCAGGCTATCCAAACCCTTCGGTTCGCTAATCACCGGGCCGGACGCTTTAGGTATGCCGACCAGCACAGGGGCTATCTGTAGCTGAAAATGACTGAACGTATGGGTAAAGGTCTCCCGCGAGCTAGCAGCCGATGGATCGCCGCCCCACCGTTTCGCCTGGGCCAAGGCTTCGGCCTGACTGGCAAACTCCGGAAAGCTCCATAGGCCACCCCACAATCCCACAGGTGGTCGCTGCTGCAATAGCAGTTGCCCTTCACTGTTGCTCAGCATCAGCATCCAACAGTGCCGGCGCGGTAAGGCCTTGCGCGGTTTGCGTCCAGGGTACAGCGTCTCCTCCCCGGCACGATGGGCAGTACAGCCCTGCTGTAGCGGGCAGCGCGGGCACTGCGGTTTACTGCGGGTACAGAGCGTCGCACCGAGGTCCATCATCGCCTGGGTATAATCCCCCACGCGTTCGGCCGGCGTCAGCGTTTCTGACAACTGCCACAGTTGCTTGAGCACTGCCGACTGACCGGGCCAGCCCGGCACGGCGAAGTAACGCGCCAAGACCCGCTTCACGTTGCCATCCAGAATGGCTGCCCGCCGCCCTTGCGCAATAGACGCAATCGCCCCGGCGGTGGATCGCCCGACCCCCGGTAGCGCGGCTAATCCTTCGACATCGGCGGGAAAAACGCCCGCATACTCGTCACACACCAACCGGGCCGCCCGATGCAGATTACGCCCCCGTGCGTAGTACCCCAAGCCCGTCCAGAGATGCAGCACACGGTCGATATCCGCCGCCGCCAAACTATGCACATCGGGGAATGCCGCCATAAAACGCTCGAAGAACGGGATTACCGTGGCGACTTGCGTCTGTTGCAACATCACCTCGGAAACCCAGACCCGATAGGCTGTGATGCCCTGCTGCCAAGGCAGATCATGGCGCCCATGGGCATCAAACCAGGTCAGGACGGCCGATTGGAACTGCTGCGACAGATCTTCATGGACACGAGGGGCTGCCCCATTAAGTAAAGCCTTGTTCATTGACCAAACAACCCCTTTAGCTTATCCAAGGATTTACTGCTCTTGAGCTTTTCCTGCACCTGACTCCCCACTTTTTCTTCCAGTTTCTCTTCCAACTGTTCCAGTTTGGCCTTGGCTTTGGCCTTCACTTCGCCCGTACCCAGGTCGCGAATTGCCTGCTTCATCTTATCGGTATCCGGACGGCATAGGCCCGCGGGTGGATCACCAAAACCACCCACACAACGCACCGGCAGGGAGATATTGTGTAGTTTCTCATCGACCTGGCAGTTCGGCCCCTTGAGCTCCTGCAGAACGGTCAAACCCAACGCGTAGTCCAGTCGGCGCTGGGGCAGATCAAGCTGACCGTTGCCGCTCAGGGAGACCCCCGCCAGTGACGCGTTCAGCGCCTTGTTGTGCAAGACACCGCTCACGAACTGTCCTGCCAGTGTCAGATTGCTAAACTGGGTGTAATCCGCCACACCTTCGGTCTTGACCGGCTGGCCTTTTAGCTTCAGCAAACCACGACATAACTGATCCGACAGGTTAATCCCTTTCAAACGGCCATCTTTCAAGGTTAATCCCAGGTCGCCATCCAGGCTGTTGACCAGGGCATGTACCGAATTACCCCGCGCCGTATAATTACCCTTCATCGACAGCGCACCGCTGAACAGATCGGTCTGTGCAAGGTCCTGTAACAGGTCACCGACCTTGATCGACTGCACCTGTTTATTGATGGTAAAGCGCACGGGCTCACGACGGGCATCGATCTGCACGCGGTTGTCAAAGCTGCCGCCATATAGCTGGCCCGCCAACGTCGTCAGATCGATCTTGCCTCCGGCGGCGATCGCCTTCAGCACCAGCGCCTCGATGCTGATGCCCGAGACGTTCAGCTTTGCCATCCCCAGCTCGGCATCCAGCTGCAGGCCGCGCAGGACCTCCAGCGGTAACAACGGTGCCTTCGGGTACTCCGGCGATACACTCGCTCGCTTATCCTGAGCGGCAGAAGCCTCGGCTTCCGGCGGCAGGTAGCGGTCAATATCCAGGCTATCGCCCTGCAATCGGACCCAGGGCGCACCGGTGGCCAGGTCATAACGCAGCGTGCCGGTAAAGCGGGTATCGTCCAGCTGTACAACCAACGCTTCCAGCCCCAGGGTATTTGCCGGGCCTTTAAGGGTGCTGGACAGGCTTAACGTCTGCAAAACGCGGGCATCGCGGGTAACCACCGCCGGCATGCCCAGCGCCTTTAACAAGTCCTGCAACGAAAACGCCGGTGCCTGTAGCGACCCCGCGATCATGGGTTTGCCACGTAACTGCTGCACGTCCAGATCGGCATTTAATGCCAGATTCGCCAGCGCCAGGCGCAGCCCTTGCAGGTTAAGCCGATCGGTCGCCAGATTCAGGTCCAGATCGCTGTCCAGCTGCAACGAAACCTGCTTGCCGGAAAATGTGCTGCCCCCTAACTGCAGTCGGCTGCTGAGCCCTTGCAGCCGATACTGCTGAGCAGCGATGTCGAGAAAGATCCGGCTATCCAGCGTACCCGCCAGGGTCAGATCGGGAGCGTTCTGGCCTTCGGACATCGCCAGTCTGAAGCCGAGATTCAGCGGGAAAAATTGCTGCGTTTTCACCTTATCGGCACGTAGGTTCAGGTCCTTGACCGTCATAAGGCGCGCCCCATCGCGATAGGAAATCGCCGCGTTGCGTAGCTCGATAAAGCCAATATCCAACAGCAGGGGCTTGCTCGGCGCTTTGGCATCCCCCACCTGTTCAGTGGCCGCAACCTCAGGCGCTGCACCCGCCGGAGGCGTACGCGAAGCCGCTGCGCCAGCGGGCTTGGCCGGTGCTTTTTTCTGCGGCTCGGGCAGCGGCAGGTCCAGCTGGAGGCCATCCAGCAGGATCCCTCCCATACGCACTTCGCCTTTAAGCAGCGGCAGCACCTGCACATCAACCCGTGCCCCCGCCAACGACGCCATCGGTTCGCCGGCCAGGGTGCGTGCCTGCAGTTTCGGCAACGTTAATCCCAGCGTGGGATACAAGGACCAGCTCAGGTCACCCTCGATACTCAGATCGACCTGCCCCTGCTCGCGTGCCAGTTGCTGCAACTGCACCTTGTAATCGTTTGGGTCGATAAAGAAGCCCACATAAATGGCAGCGCCCGTCACGACCACGACCAGTGCCAGAACGATCCCCAGCACTATTTTTATCAGTTTTTTCATCACACGCTCCAGCATCTAACCCGTATCATCTAACCCGCATCATTTAACTAACGCCATCCACCCCACGCCATTCAACTAACACCATTCAACCCACACCATCCAACCTGTGCGAGGCCACTGCAACACCCCGTCGCAATGGTCTTAAAATGCCAATCGGCTTAACCGTTAATCCGCGATCATTCTGCTTCCCGGTGCGCCAGCCCTTATTCACTCAGCTGCCAGTATAGACCGTCGGCCTCAGCATAACGCCGCGCCACCCGGGGTCAACCACCATCTAGGCATTCATTCAGGCATTCATTGCCACCGGCTTTAACTGTATAATGGCCGGCTTATTTGTATATCGGGAGATGAGGATGGCAATGCGTCAGGCCAGCGTCACACGTAACACCCTGGAAACCCAAATCACGGTTGCCATCAATCTGGACGGCACCGGCCGTTTCAAGGCCGATACCGGCGTCCCTTTTCTGGAGCATATGCTGGAGCAGATCGCCCGTCACGGCATGATCGATCTGGATATCCACGCCAAAGGCGACCTGCATATCGACGCTCACCACACCGTTGAAGATATTGGTATCACCCTGGGTCAGGCCTTCGACCAGGCGATTGGCGACAAGAAGGGCATCACCCGCTACGGCCACTCCTACGTCCCCCTGGACGAGGCGCTATCGCGGGTTGTTATCGACTTTTCCGGTCGCCCTAGCTTGCAGATGGACGTGCCCTACAGCCGCATGAATATCGGCAGCTTCGACGTCGAGCTGTTTGGCGAGTTCTTTCAGGGCTTCGTCAATCACGCCAAGGTCAGCCTGCATATCGATAATCTGAAAGGCCGCAATGCCCACCATCAGGCCGAAACCGTCTTTAAAGCCTTCGGTCGCGCGCTGCGCATGGCACTGACGCCCGACCCGCGTATGGCCGGTATTACACCGTCGACCAAAGGCTGCCTGTAACGGCATAACCCCCGATCTGGAGATCCAAAGCAGATGAGCAGCGTCGCTGTAATCGATTATGGCATGGGTAACCTGCACTCGGTATCCAAGGCCCTGGAGCACGTCAGCCCCGGCACCGAAGTCCGGGTCACCGCCGACCCGCAACTGATCCTGTCCGCCGACCGGGTGGTTTTGCCCGGCGTCGGCGCCATCCGCGACTGCATGGCCGAAATGCGCCGCGTCGGAGTCGACAAGGTCGTGGCGGACGTGATCGCCGCCGGCAAGCCGTTACTGGGTATCTGCGTTGGTATGCAAGCGCTGCTACGCCACAGTGAAGAGAATGGCGGCGTCGACTGCCTGAACCATGTCGCCGGCGACGTGCGTTTCTTTGGTAACGACCTGCGCGACGAGCAGGGTGAACGCTTGAAAGTGCCGCATATGGGCTGGAACGAAGTTCAGCAGAGCATCGACCACCCGCTCTGGGCCGGCATCGACAATGGCAGCCGCTTTTACTTCGTACACAGTTACCACGCCCACGTTAAGGACGCCTCTCTGGTCGCCGCCCGTTGCCACTACGGCGTCGACTTTGATGTCGCCATCGCCGTCGGCAACACCTTCGCGGTGCAGTTTCACCCCGAAAAAAGCCAAAAAGCCGGCCTGCAACTGCTGAAGAACTTCCTGCACTGGGATGGACAGCACTGATCGCGCGGTAAACCGCTATTAACCCGTTGAGTTAACATTAAGGCAGCAGGTTAATAGCCTATCCAATACTCACGACAGCTTAGAGCAATACGCAACCGATACGCCGTCAGCCACGAGGTTCCCATGGCCCTAGCAAAACGCATTATCCCCTGTCTGGACGTCGAAAACGGCCGGGTCGTTAAAGGGGTCCAGTTTGTCGATATCCGCGATGCCGGCGATCCGGTTGAAGTGGCCAAACGCTACGACGAACAGGGCGCCGATGAAATCACTTTTTTGGATATCACCGCCAGCCACGAAGACCGCGACACCATGGTGCATACCGTCGAAAAGATGGCCAGCCAGGTGTTTATCCCGCTGACCGTCGGCGGTGGCATCCGTACCTGCGAGGATATTCGCAAGATGCTGAATGCCGGTGCCGATAAAGTCAGCATCAATACCGCCGCGGTGTTCAACCCCGAGTTCGTGCGCGAAGCCGCGCAACGCTTTGGCTCGCAATGCATCGTCGTGGCGATCGATGCCAAGAAGGTCAGCCAACCCGGCGAGCCCGATCGCTGGGAGATCTTCACCCACGGCGGTCGCAAGCCCACGGGATTGGAAGCGGTTGCCTGGGCGCAGAAGATGGTCGAACTCGGCGCCGGTGAGATCCTGCTGACCAGCATGGATCAGGACGGCGTCAAAAGCGGCTACGACCTGGGGGTCACCCGGGCCATCAGCGAAGCTGTGTCGGTACCGGTGATCGCTTCCGGTGGCGTGGGCAACCTCGACCACCTGGTCGAAGGTATCACCCTCGGTAAGGCCGATGCCGTGCTGGCGGCCAGCATCTTCCACTTCAACGAATACACGATCCCCCAAGCCAAGCAGTATATGCGCGAGCGGGGCATCGAAGTCCGGCTGTAGCGCCGTCGCCTGATGCCCTTCACATCCAATACCGACAAGGCGATGAGCGACCGGTAGCGGTGAAGGGCTATAAACGTGATTGGCTAATGATGCAATCGCCAGAGAGACGATTCAGGCTTTTCACGGTGGCGGTTATACAGCTCGCGACCCAGATCTAACGGGAGCGGTATATAGTCGCTAACCTGCTTCAACTGCGGCGAGCGTGCCAGCGCGCTAAAACCCACTTCGCGCACCCCGTAGGCCCTTTGCAAAGCCTGGGGCAAAAAATCCTGGTTCAGCATGGGATAGCACTGACTGTGAAAACAGATCAGATCGGGTGAGCGCACCACACTCTCGGCGCTGCGAACACCCATCACTATTTCGCCTTGATAGACGCGGTAATCGCCATATTGCGCGCTGCCACCCAGCCAGGCGCAGCTTGTGACACCGAGCAATAGGCACACAAGACCGCCTAGGCATCGCGCCGCTGCATACCGCCTGTTCATAGTAGCCTCCGCTTAACCTGCTCTATCTACTGAGAGGCTATGCAGAAGCAAAAGTTCGCACGGTTGATCGAATCAGATGCCGTAAGCGCTGCGGTAGGCCTCGATCGCCACAACCTGCTCGCTCTTATCGCCCTGCTCGCGCAAGTAAGCGACCAGATCGTCCAAGGAAATAATGCTCACCACCGGCATGGCGTAATCACGCTCGACTTCCTGAATAGCCGACAGCTCAGCCTTGCCGCGCTCCTGGCGATTCAGCGCAATGACCGTTGCTGCCGGCGTAGCGCCCGCCTCGGCGATCAGCGTCATGACTTCACGAATCGCCGTGCCCGCCGTAATCACATCGTCGATAATCAGCACCCGGCCTTCCAGCGCCGCGCCGACCAGATTGCCGCCTTCACCGTGGGTCTTGGCTTCTTTGCGGTTAAACACGTAAGGCACGTCTTTATTATGTTCGTTGTAGAGCGCGACACAGGTTGCCGCCGCCAGCGGAATGCCCTTGTAGGCCGGGCCGAGCATCACATCGTAGGCGAGACCGGCATTCTCGATGGCCGCCGCGTAGTACCCCCCCAGTCGTGCCAGCGCTTCACCGCTGTTAAACAAGCCCGCATTGAAGAAGTAGGGGCTGACACGGCCCGATTTGAGGGTAAATTCGCCGAAACGCAGCACGCCACGCTCGATAGCAAACTCGATAAACTCACGCTGATAATCTTGCACGGTACCACTCCGGTCTATGGAAAACGGCGCTTATGATACACCCCACTGCCGTCTGCCTCCACGCGTTTAGACCCGTAGTCATTTCGCCGCATTGCGTTTTTAGCAAAAAACTGGCAACAAGAATCAGCGAATGTGAATGATATGTTTCAATTTTTTATGATGAGGCGATACAATGCCAGATTGATCGATTCCGGCGCCTTCAAAAATAAACCCGGATAAGCATTTACTCAGTCCAGGCCGGACGAGAACCCAGAGGTAGTCAAGGCTCCCATGCGCGTTATCACGCTTAATGTACAAGGCATCAAAGAAGCTGCCAAGAAAGGTTTTTTTGACTGGATGGTCGCCCAGAATGCAGACGTCGTTTGTCTGCAAGACCTGCGCGCGAAAGATTACCAGCTCGACGACCCTATCTATCATCCCGAGGGCTACCACGCCTACTTTTTCGATGCGTTCGAAGACGATTACAGCGGCGTGGCCCTCTACTGCAAAAAACCACCCAAAGCGATCATGACCGGACTCGGCTTCGAAGAGTGCGATTTTCACGGCCGTTTTATCCAGGCCGATTACGACGGCGTCAGCATCGCCGCCATGATGATCCCTTCGGGTCTGAAGGACGATGAGGCCCAGTCGGCCAAGTACCATTATATGGAGCACGTCCTCAATCATCTGCGCAAGACACTGCGCAAGCGCCGCCAGTTTATCTTCTGTGGCACCTGGCATATCGCGCACAAGCCCGAAGACCTGAGCAATTGGTATGTCAACCAGCGTAATTCCGGCTTCCTGCCCGAAGAACGCCAGTGGCTGGACCAGATTTTCGGTGAGCTGAAATTCGTTGATGCCTTCCGCGAAGTGAATCACGCCGAGCGCCAGTACACCTGGTGGCCACCCTATAATCGCGCCCGCACCCTAAACGAAGGAGCCCGCATCGATTATCAGGTCACCACGCAAGGATTGCGTCAATCCGTACGCAAAGCCGTTATCGACCGGACGGTGCTGTTCTCGGAACATGCGCCGCTGATCATCGACTACGCCATTCCGCTTTAGACCCGTCGGGATAGCGGATCAGGCCCGGCAACATATCCTGCCAACAGCCACAAAAAAGCCCCGTCAGGGGCTTTTTTACGTCTGGCCTTTTTTATATCGTTGTCCCTATATACAGCAGCGTTTAACCCGCCAGCGCCGCTTTTTGCAGCACCACCAGTTCGCCAACCCCTTTACGGGCCAGATCCAGCATGGCGTTCAGTTCATCCTGGCTGAAAGGCGCCGCTTCGGCGGTACCCTGAATCTCAATAAAACCACCGGCTTCATTCATGATCACGTTCAGATCGGTGTGGGCGTTGGAGTCCTCGGCATAATCAAGGTCCAGCACCGGCTCGCCCCGGTAGATACCCACGGAAACCGCTGCGATCATTTCACGGAACGGGTCGCCCTTCATCGCGCCGTTCTTGTCCTTCTTCAGGAACGCAATCGCATCCTTCAAAGCCACACAGCTGCCGGTGATCGCCGCGGTGCGCGTGCCGCCGTCGGCCTGAATCACGTCGCAATCGATGGTGATGGTGTTCTCACCCAGCTTTTCCAGGTTCAGGGACGCGCGCAACGAGCGACCGATAAGACGCTGGATCTCGACGGTCCGTCCGCCTTGCTTGCCGCGCGCCGCTTCACGCCCCATACGCGAACCGGTCGAGCGTGGCAGCATGCCGTATTCGGCGGTTACCCAGCCCTTACCGCTACCGCGCAGAAAACGCGGCACACCGCGCTCGACCGACGCGGTGCACAACACCTTGGTATCTCCAAACTCCACCAGCACGGAACCTTCGGCGTGCTTGGTGTAATTGCGGGTGATGCGGATCTCCCGCAGTTGGTTATGTCGACGCCCACTGGGACGCGGCGTTTTGACACCAAGCTTTTTCAACTGCTCGGAAATAGGAGAGGTCATAAGAGGAGAACCTTGTTGCGTGCGTAACCGTAAAACTATTCTAGTACCTACCCGAGAGCCGTGTTGCTAGAATAACCGAAATTCCAACGACTAATTCTAATCGAGATTATCCGTTATGACACGCAGTATGACCGCCTTTTCCCGCCAGCAAAGCGAACAGAGCTGGGGCACCCTGATCTGGGAAGTGCGCTCCGTCAACTCGCGTTTCCTCGAACCGCACCTGCGCCTGCCCGAAAGCCTGCGGGATATCGAAGGGCCGCTGCGCGAGTCACTGCGTAAACAACTGCAGCGCGGCAAGGTCGAATGCACCCTGCGCTACCACAGCGCCGACCAGAGCAGCGCGAACCTGGCGGTTAATCTGCCGCTGGCCACGCAACTGCGTGATGCCGCCCAGCAGATTAGCGAACTGCTGGCCAATCCCGCCCCGCTCGACCCATTGGAGGTCCTGCGCTGGCCCGGCGTTCTGCAAAGCAATGAAACCGATATGAAGGCGGTGCAGAAAGAAGCCATCGCCCTGTTCAACCAGGCCATCAGCGACCTCATCGACGCCCGCGGCCGTGAAGGTATGGAGCTGAAGAAGCACGTGGAACAACGCCTCGATGGCATCAGCGCCGTCGTTGTCCAGGTGCGCAACCGCTTGCCGGAAATCTTGCAGCGCCAGAAAGACACTATCCGCACCCGACTCGCCGACGCGCTGGTCGAACTCGACCCAAACCGCGTTGAACAAGAGATGGTGATGCTGGCCCAGAAGTCCGATGTCGCCGAAGAACTCGACCGTCTCGACACCCACGTCGGCGAAGTGCGCCGGGTACTGGGTCAACAAGAAGCGATCGGTCGCCGCCTCGACTTCCTGATGCAGGAACTCAACCGCGAAGCCAACACCCTGTCATCCAAGTCCATCGTCGCCGAAACCACCCAGTGCGCGGTGGAGCTGAAGGTACTGATTGAGCAGATGCGCGAGCAGATCCAAAA
>JBFGZS010000060.1:0-26497 GCA_041586615.1 Motiliproteus sp.
AGACCGGACGATTTTGATTAAGAGTGTGAGGTAGCCAACCATGGCATTAATTATTACCGACGAATGCATCAACTGCGACGTTTGCGAACCCGAGTGCCCCAACGAGGCGATCACTCCCGGTGACGAAATCTATGAGATCGACCCGGCGAAATGTACCGAGTGTGTCGGTCACTACGACACGCCGCAGTGTGTTGAGGTGTGTCCGGTCGATTGTATTCCGAAGGACCCCGACCACGAAGAAACCACCGACCAGCTGATGAGCAAGTACAACACGCTTACTGGCCAGGGCTGACCCGGCGGCTGCCATTTATCCGGGCAGCGCGGTGAAAAAAGGCGCTAAAGAAATTTAGCGCCTTTTTTAATACTTGTGACATCCGCCAGGTTGTGCCGGCAGTAACAATACCCGAGCTAAAACAAGCCAGCGCTAAAACAAGCCGCTGCCAAGTCACCGCCGACCGTTATCACCGTCACACTCAGAGATGAATCGCCAGCTCCTGCAGCCCGAACTCGGCATCGAGTCGTTGACCGATGAGGTTCTCGCCGCACAGGTGGTGCGCGTAGTGCATGTGCAGGCAACGTATTTTGTCCCATTGCGCGATCCCCCCGATCCCATAACGGTCAAAAAGGCCATGGAAGCCCAGCGCGTCAATCCGCGCCCGTTGCGATGCGGGCATATAATCCCAGCGCTGGCGTACATAGTCACGGTGGTTTTCGGCAAAATTCGCGCGGAGTTCCGCATCGTCCTGCAGTTCATCTTCCAGTTTCTTGACCCAGCCCGCCGTCTCGATATGGGCAATTTCGCGGTGCAAATCGCGGCTGCAGAGCCAGTACAGCGTCGGAAAAGGTTCATCCTCCACCAGCGATGCCATGCGCAGGACCACGGGTATGCCCTGCGCGGTCTGGTGGGCAATAGCCGCAATACCGCGCGGCGTCCGCCCCAGTTGGCGGGCTATCAGTTGCATCTGTTCGGAAGAGATCGCGTCGCAAGTCATGAGCTGTAGGTAAACCGGATTAAATAACAGACCGCTAGTGTACTGTGCTCGAAACGCCGGAGCATTAAAAATCACACCCCGCCGTAACGTGAGCCTATGCCCAACCAGCGGCGCACGATACCTTCGCAGCGTTGCGGGTCGGTCTTCAGGGCCTGTGCGGCCTGTTTGACCGCGCTGAGCAGGTCGGCGTCGCGTTGCAGGTCGGCGATACGGAACTGCATCATGCCGGTCTGGCGGGTGCCGAGTACTTCACCGGGGCCGCGGATCTCGAGGTCCTTTTCGGCGATACGGAAGCCGTCGTTACTTTCACGCATCACTTGCAGGCGCTCGCGGGCGGTCTTAGACAGCGGACTCTGGTACATCAACACGCAATGGCTGGCCACCACGCCGCGCCCGACCCGTCCGCGCAGCTGGTGCAGTTGCGCCAGGCCAAGACGTTCGGGGTTTTCGATAATCATCAGGCTGGCGTTGGGCACGTCCACCCCCACCTCGATAACCGTGGTGGCCACCAGCAGATCCAACTCATGGGCTTTGAAGGCGGCCATCATGGCGGCCTTTTCTGCCGCCTTCATACGCCCGTGCACCAGGCCGACACGGATACCGATCAACTGTTCACCCAGTTCGGCGGCGGTGGTTTCGGCCGCCTGGCACTGCAGCTGCTCCGATTCGTCGATCATGGTGCAGACCCAGTACGCCTGGCGACCTTCCTGGCAGGCGATGCGCACGCGGTCGACCACCTCGATCCGCCGTTCGCCGGAGAGCAGTACGGTGTTGACCGGGGTACGTCCCGGCGGCAGTTCATCGATAATGGAACAGTCCAGGTCCGCGTAGGCACTCATAGTCAGGGTGCGCGGGATCGGTGTGGCGGTCATAATCAGCTGATGCGGCAACCGCCCGCCAGCCTGCCCTTTCTCGCGCAGCGCCAGGCGCTGGTGGACGCCGAAGCGGTGCTGCTCGTCGATGACCACCAGCCCCAGGTGTGAAAACCGCACATCCTGTTGAAACAGCGCATGGGTTCCGACGATCACAGGCGCCGTACCGGATTCGATCTGTTGCAACGCCTCGATGCGCTTCTTGCCTTTCAGCTTACCCGCCAGCCAGGCAACGGGGATACCCAGGGGCTCGAGCCATTGGGAGAAATTAATACAGTGCTGCTCGGCCAGTATCTCCGTGGGCGCCATAACGGCGGCCTGATAGCCCGCATCCACGGCCTGCAAGACAGCCAGCGCGGCCACGGCGGTCTTGCCCGAACCGACATCGCCCTGTATCAGCCGCAGCATCGGGTGCGGCTTGGCAAGGTCTCGCCCGACCTCCTGCGCAACCCGCTGCTGGGCGCCGGTCAGGGTAAACGGTAACCCCGCCACAAAGCGCTGGGCCAGCTTACTGCCGGCGGGCATGGCCGGCGCCCCCTGCTGCTGAAACTGCTGGCGAACCCGTTGCAGGCTCAGGTGATGCGCCAGCAGTTCTTCAAAGGCCAAGCGCCGCTGCGCGGGATGCTGCCCCAAGGCCAGTTGCTCGAGATCGGCGCCCACGGGCGGGCGGTGCAGGTAAACCACCGCCTCCAGCAGGCTGGGCAGACCGGCGCGGGCCTGCAACCCTTCGGGCAGCCAGTCCGGTAGCCCCCCCTGTTTCTCCAGCAGGTCCAGCGCCGCACTGCACAATGCGCGAATGCGGGTCTGGGGCAGTCCTTCGGTAGCCGGATAGATCGGTGTGAGCGGGCTGGCTGCATCCAGGGGGGCCACGGCATCGATCCGACTGTATTCCGGGTGATAGATCTCCAGTCCGGCGGCCCCGACCCGCACTTCACCAAAACAACGCAGCTCAACCCCCGGTTGCAGGCCGTTCTTTTGCGCCGCGCTGAAGTGGAAAAAGCGTAGCGACAACACGCCGCTGGCATCCTGAATCCGGCAGCGTAGGCTGCGTCGCCGCCCCATCACCAAGTCACTGCTGAGTACCCTGCCCTGAATCACCGCTTCATCACCGGGATGCAGCGCGGCGATGGCGCGCACCCGGGTACGATCCTGATAACGCAGGGGCAGGTGAAAGAGCAGGTCCTGCAGGGTTTCCAGCCCCAATTTGGCCAGTTTCTGCTCCATGGCAGCCCCGACCCCCTTGAGTCGGCTGACGCTGATCTGATCCATGCCGCGCAGGACCGGCGCGCCCGCCTGCAGGGCGCTTTGGGTTACATCGCTGTTCATAATGACCTGTTACGCCTTGTTATCTGTGCATGGCAGCCCTGGCTGCCTTGAACCGCCACCGCTGCCCGCCTGCCTGTTTCACTACGCATTGTCTGGCAAACCTGGCTTTTTCTCTGTTGCTTCGCCGGCGTCGTCGCCCGGCTGATCCGTAAAGACGTCACACTGACCAATCGCATGGCACAACGCGTCAATCGCGTCCGGGCGCGGGAAACTGGCGCGCCAGGCCAAGGCCACCACCCGCTGCGGCTGCGGCGCGCTGAAGTGCCGTACGACGACCAGCGCCGAAGGGGGGACCGCCCGCAGTGCCGAGCGCGGCAGTACTGTTGCCCCCAAACCGGATGCCACCATATACCGGATCGTTTCCAAAGACCCACCCTCGGCCAGCAACAGACCGTCCTGGCGCCGCTCTGCCAGACCCGGGCAGGCTTGTAATACCTGATCGCGAAAACAGTGCCCTTCGCCCAGCATTAACAGGCGGATCTGCTTCAGATCAGCGGCGGCAATTGACGCGCGATCCCGCCAGGGGTGGTCCTGAGGAAGCAGCATAGCAAAAGGTTCATGATAGAGCGGGCGGGTCACGACATCGGTTTCGACAAAGGGCAGGGCAATAACGATCGCGTCCAGCTCCCCCTGTTTCAGTCTTTCGCGCAAGACGTCGGTCTGGTTTTCCTCCAGATACAACGGCATCTGTGGCGCGAACCGGCGTATCTGCGGTACCAGCGCGGGAAACAGATAAGGCCCCACCGTATGAATGGCACCCAGGCGTAACGGACTCTTCAATTGATCCTGGCCGGCCTCGGCCAGCTGCTTGAGGGTCTGCGCCTCCTCGAGCACCCGCCGTGCCTGCGCGATCACGGCGGCGCCGGCCGGGGTGGTAGACACGGCGTTCTTACGGCGCTCAAACAGCGTCAGTCCCAGCTCATCCTCCAGCTTCTTGACGGCAATACTCAGCGTGGGCTGACTGACAAAACAGCGCTGCGCGGCGCGGCCAAAATGCTGCTCCCGGGCCAGGGCAACGATATAGCGCAATTCGGTCAGGGTCATGGTTTCTCCTCAGCCCGCCCGCACGGTGCCCGGCCCCAAGGGGGTTTGCCCTGACCCTGCATCGATGACGCTTGTCTCAACCCGGTCATTTCAGCTAATTTTGTCGCGCACATAACCGCTCCTGAACGTGCCCTGCTAAGATACGTATTTCGCTCATAAGGAAATCTCTCGTCAATATGGCCACTATTCTTCTCGTCGGTTGCGGCGATATCGGTTCACACCTGGGGGTGACGCTGGCCGCAGCGGGTCATCACTGCTTTGGCCTGAAGCGTAATGCAAACAGCCTGCCCGCTGCAATTACGCCGATCCGCGCCGACGTCACCGATGCCGATAGCCTGCGGCATCTGCCGCCCGCACTGGATTATCTGGTCTACAGCGTCGCGGCTTCCGGCTTCGATGCCGACACCTACCACAAGGTGTACGTCGAAGGGCTGGCCAACACCTTGCAGGCCCTAACGCAACAGGCGATCACGCCGCGGCGCATTCTGTTCGTCTCCAGTACCGCCACCTACCATCAGCGCGACGGTGAATGGGTCGATGAAACCAGTGCCACCGAGCCAAGCAGCTTCTCGGGGCAAAGCATGCTGGCCGCAGAAAAACGACTGACCGATAGCGCCTTTACCGGCACTTCGGTTCGCTTCAGCGGTATTTACGGGCCGGGCCGCGAGCGCCTGCTGCAATGGGTTCGCCAGGGCGTGTTCTGTTCCAGTACACCGCCCCATTACAGTAACCGGATCCACCGCGATGACTGTGTCGGCGTTTTGCAGCATCTAATCGAGCAGGACCTGGCCGGTCAACCGCTGGCAAATCTGTATATCGCGTCGGATCCGACTCCCAGTCCGTTTCATGAAGTCCTCGGCTGGCTGCGCAGCGCCCTGCAGATCCGCACGCCGCTGCAAAGCGACGACCTGGCCAAGCGTATCCGCACCGGCAGTAAACGTTGCAACAGCCAACGGTTGCAAGATAGCGGCTATCACTTTCGCTACCCCAGCTACCGGGAAGGATTCCGAGAACGCATACAGGCTGAGATTAAGTCGCACCGAGAATAGTACGCTGCAGCACATTTGAGGCAGGACGCACTTTCTTTTTACAGGACCACAGGAGCTAGCATGAAAAATATCGCGGTTATTCTTTCCGGTTGCGGGGTCTTCGATGGCTCCGAGATTTACGAATCGGTGCTCACCTTACTCAATATCGAGCAGCAGGGTGCCCGCTACCAATGCCTGGCACCGAATATTCCGCAACTGCACGTGATCAACCACCTTAGCGGTGAAGAAGCCGCCGGCGAGACCCGTAACGTGCTGGTGGAAGCCGCCCGTCTGGCCCGGGGCGAGATCCAAGACCTGGCCGATGCCAACCCCGACGACTACGACGCCCTGATAATTCCTGGCGGCTTTGGCGCGGCGAAAAACCTGTCCGATTTTGCCCTGGCCGGCGACCAGTGCCAGCTCAACCCGGATCTGCTCAACTTTGTGCATGGAATCCACAACGCCGGTAAGCCGGTCGGGCTGATCTGCATTGCACCGGCCATGACCCCACGCCTGTTCGGTAAAGACGCCCTGTGCACCATCGGCAACGATGCCGGGACCGCCCAGGCGATCGAGGCGATGGGCGGGCGGCATCAGGACTGCGCCGTCGACACCATCGTGATCGACGAAGCGCGCAAGATCATCTCGACACCCGCCTATATGCTGGCCGGTTCCATCAGCGAGGCGGGAAGCGGGATTGCCAAACTGGTGGCGGCCGTACTGGCGCGCTGCGATACCTGAGGCGAGCCAACGCAGTTGTCAGTAACACGGCGCGCAGAAACAGCGCCGAGGCACGCTTTTATTGACCCGGATCATGGTCAATATGAGACAGCAGCAACATGGTTGTACGCTCACGCATCATCATCGGTATAATGGCATGCGGCTCCGTATCTGACGCTCAGCCCCTAATCCGCCACGGCGCGTCAAAAGAAATTTTTCAGGTTTCTCTTATGACCCTACGCCCCATTTGTCTGACCCTGATGCTTATCGCCTCACACCCCCTCCTGGCCGAAGAGCACTACCTGACAGAAACGGACCTGTTCAGTGACCTGCCCATCGTCGTCAATGCCAGCGGTCTGCGCCAGGACCAGCGTACGGCTCCCGCCGCGATCACCATCATCGATCGCGCCATGATCGATGCCTCCGGTGCGATCGAGATTGCCGACCTGTTGCGGCTGGTACCGGGTTTTCAGGTGTATCAGGTCCACCCCAACAAGTTCGGTGTCGTCAACCACGGCGTCGGCGACAAGCATCCGCGCCGCCTGGAAGTCATGGTCGATGGCCGCTCGGTCTACCTGCCGCTGCTGTCCACCGTTGACTGGGTCGTACTGGGCATCACCCTGGCCGATATCGACCGTATCGAAGTGGTGCGCAGCACCAACGTCCCCACCCAGGGCTCGAACGCCTTCCAGGGTGCCATCAATATCATTACCCGTAACCCGTTACAGGATATCGGCACCACCCTGAGTACGACCCAGGGATCGCTCGATACCCAGCGTTATACCCTACGGCATAATGACCAGATCGGCGCAATGGATACCCGGCTGATCCTGAATTATCGCAGTAATAACGGCAGCGGCATGGGACTGGGCGACGGCGGCGGTGGCGGAACCGGCCCCAAGCGCCTGAACGATGACGGTGAAATCAAAGAGATCAGCTTCCGTGGCCTGTACACCCCAAGCCTGATCGACAGTTTCGATATTCAACTGGGCTACAGCGGGGGGCATATCGGGGTCGGCAATGCCGAAAAACCCGACCTGGATCGGCGCGATGTCACCACCAGCTACCAGAGTTTGCTCTGGGAACGGCGTGGCGACGATGACAACAGCCTGACCCTGCATGCTTATCATAACTATTTGAAATATGAACACTACGATCCGTTTTTTGTCCCTGAAAACTTTCTGAATAACTTTGGTTTACCCGATCACCCGGCGTTCCTCCTGAATATCGGTGAAGAGAATGGCGTCACCGAGCGCGTTGATGCCGAGCTGCGCTACCAGGGCAAGGCCAGCGCCGCCTTGCGCTATATGGCCGGCGTTGGCCTGCGTCAGGATACCCTGCGCAGCGAGGCGCTCGTCGCCGGTCAGGGCGAAGTGAGCGAAGCGATGTACCGCCTGTTCTCCAACCTGGAGTGGACCCCCGCGGACAACTGGACCCTGAACCTGGGGGCCATGCTGGAACACAACAACATGGTGGGTACGCACCTGTCGCCTCGCCTGGGTATCAACGTACAACTACATCCCGACCATAGCCTGCGCATGATGCTGGCCGAGGCGTACCGTAACCCGTCACTGCTGGAAGAGTTCCGCCTCGACCAGATTCGCCTGCCGTATATCGCCGAACTGGCCGCCTTTGAAGGGGCCGTGCTACAAACTCGCGGTTTTAGTAGCGGCAACCTGGAACCCGAGCGCCTGCGCACCCTGGAACTGGGTTACCTGTGGCACGACCCGCAATGGAACTCGCTGCTGGATCTGAAAGTCTATATCGAACGCATCGACGACGGCCTGACCTTCCACGACAGCACTTACGAGAAAGCCGATGCGATTGAGAACGGTAACGATATCCACTGGCGCTCCAAAGGCGCCGATCTGAGTTGGCGCATCGAACCCTGGAGCGGTAGCTGGTTACACCTGGCCTACGCCTATAATGATATGACCGGTTACTGGAACCGCAACAGTGAACCGGCGAAAGCCCACGGTCGACGTCTGGACACCCGGGTGCCCCTGCACACCCTTAGTGCGCTGCTGAGCCATGACTTTGGCGCTCAGATTAACGCCAGCTTGGCGTATTATCGCATGACCAGCGTTGAGTGGTTCAATGGTGGAGCCCTTGGTCCCTACGATCGCCTCGATCTGCGTCTGGCCAAAGGCTTTACCCTGGGCTCAACTAGCGGCAGTATTGAGCTAATTGTACATAATTTATTAAAAGCCTATCCGGAGTTCTTCGACCGTAACAGTGATTTCGATACCCGCACCTATCTCAGGGGGACCCTGAAGTTCTGAACAGCGCACGCGTTGTAAACCGGCGCTGCACAAGGGAATGTTGTCGATGGAGAGAAAAGCACCCCGCGTGCGACAGCGTCTGACTCGACCTCGATCGTGGCTGAGCGCGCTACCATGTTGTTTGCTGCTGTGGGTTGGCTCTGCGCTAAGCGGGGCCGAGACACAACGCGAAATCGTCCTGCTGAAAAGCGCTGACACCCCGCTCTATGCGCGCGTCGATAACAGCCTGCGCGGCCAGCTGCGCGGGGACGCGATCCATATCCACTCCCGCACCACCGATACCTTGGCCCAAGCGCCAATAAAAGCCGACCTGGTGGTCAGCATTGGCAGCGAGGCGACCCGTATCGCCTTGCAACAATCGCCGCCGCCGCCGTTGCTGGCCATCCTGATCCCTGCGCAGGCCTTCGACCGCCTGACTAACGACAGCGACCACCCGGCGGCAATACGCGTCGGTACGCTTAGCGCCCTCTATCTTGAGCAACCCCTCGAACGCCAGCTACAACTGGCGCAGCTGATCAAACCCGAGGCTCGCAACCTGGGCACCGCCGTCGGTCCATTATCGGCGGCTAACCTGCACGCCCTGCAGAGTGCCAGCGCCCGTTTTAACCTCGATCTGCACGCCGTTGCTATCACGCCCGATGACAACCCTGTCAAGCGCCTGACACCCGTCATCGAACGTAGCGATATTTTCCTGGCCCAGCCTGATAGAAAACTGTTTAACCGCGGACTGGCGCGCTGGCTACTTTACATCACCGCCCGTGCCCGTATTCCGCTGATCGGATTTTCTCCGGCACTGGTAAATGCCGGCGCCATCGCGGGTGTCTACAGCAGCCCGGATAGCGTCGCCAAGGAATCCGCCGAATGGATTCGGCGCTGGTACGCAAGCCCGGACGGTACGCTCCCCCCCCCGGCATACCCGCGCCTGTTTGAATTAAGCACCAACCCCTCTGCCGCACGGTCGCTGCGATTGAATATTGCCGACCCTGAAACACTAAAACAACAACTCATAAACTCGGCCCAACCATGATAAAAGCCCCCGGTCTGTTACATCGACTCAGTATCAACCAGCGCCTTGCCCTGCTGGTCTTGTCGCCGGTACTGGTCCTGACCCTCGTTCTGGCCGCCTACCAGATCCCGGCCCGTCTGCATGATCTGCACAGCGAGCTACGCAAGCGCACCGCGACTATCGCCCATTTCCTGGCCAGTGCCTCAGAGGTCGCCCTGTTTGCCCAGGACGCCCAGAGCCTCAAGCAGCTCGCCCGCAGTACGCGCGAGCATCGGGAGGTCGAAGATATCCTGTTTATCGCCCCCGATGGCCGTATTATTTACCAGGCCGGCCGCACCCGTGTGAACGTCGCTGTCGATACCGGTAACGGTAACGGTAACGACGGGCTTCGTATCCATCAGCCCAATCCACGCCAATTAATGCTCCATCAAGAGCCGGTGTTTCTCGCCCCCTTCGACGGCTTTCTGGATGGGCAGCCCAGGCAATCAAAGGGTAACGAAGACCCGGTGGGCTGGGTGGTGATTCTGATCGATGAGGCATTCTTGCTAACCCGTCAGAATGAGATCTTGCTACACAGCCTGCTGATTCTTGCCGCCGGCCTGCTGCTCACCTTCTGGCTAGCGGTCGCCATCGGCCGCAGTATCACCGGGCCCTTACAGTGCGTTATCCACACCGTTGAACAGCTCCGGGGGGATAATAACGCCGCCCGCGTCGATGCCCAAGCCGGCGGCGAAATGGGTGAACTACAGCAGGGAATCAACAGCCTCGCGGAACAGGTTCAGCGCACCCGGGAGAAATTAGAAGATGAAGTAGCCCGTTCCACCCATAGCCTGCGCACCACCCTGAATCAGATGGAAGATAAAAACCAGCAGCTCGCGACAGCCAAGCGCGAAGCCGATGCGGCAAACCACAGCAAAGACGCGTTTCTGGCGCGCATGAGTCATGAATTGCGCACCCCACTGACCTCCATACTCGGTTTTGTACGTTTATTGCGTAAAACCGATCAGAGTCATGATCAGGCGGAATATAGCCGCATCATACAGCGCACCTCGGCGCTGCTGTTAAACCTGATCGACGATCTGTTGGATTTTTCCAAACTGCAATCCGAGGCCATCCTCCTCGAGCAGATCCCCTTCAGCCTTGAACACTGTATCGAGGACGTCATGGAGATGCAGGCGCCGAGTGCCGACGAAAAAGGCCTGGATATGTTCCTGCATTGCGACCCCCGCCTCGGACACCGACAGATCGGCGACCCGACCCGTATCAGCCAGGTTCTGTCCAACCTGATCGCCAACGCCATTAAGTTTACCCACCAGGGCGAAATACGGGTGGTCGTTGATGTGGTTCGCTTTCATCCCCGCGCGGTAGACCTGCAGATGACGATCAGCGACACCGGCATGGGCATGGACCAGGAAAGCCGGCAACGACTGTTCCAGCCGTTTATACAGGCCGACACCTCCATCAGCCGCCGTTACGGTGGCTCCGGGCTCGGCCTGGTGATCAGTAAACATCTACTGGAGCTGATGGGGGGCTCGATCGACCTGCACAGCAAGCCCGGCCAGGGCACCGAGGTCTCCGTTAACCTGACGCTGCCCGTTGATCCGGCCGGATTCGCCTATACCGACTTGAGCCACCAGCGCCTGCTGCTCTGTGACCCGGTTGCCAACAGCTACCAGGCCACCTACCTGCAGTGTCAGAAATGGCGCTGCAGGGTCGAGCAGGTAGCCGACTACCATGACCTACCGGACCTGCTTGAACAGGGCCGCGTAGCCGGTGAAAGCCCACCCGACGCCATTGTGCTCGGCGTATCATCAGACGGCCTGAAGGCGCTGCTGGACCAACAGTTCTTTAACCGGCTACAGCGCTGCTTTAACGGCACCTTGATCCTGATCAGCGGGCCACTCAACACACACTGCCAGACACCCTGTGATCAGCTGCAGGCTCAGTATCCGGGTATCCGTCTGCTGAGCAAGCCGATCAGTCACGGCAAGCTGCTTGAATGTCTGAATCCGCCTGCCGGGGTCGTCATGCCTTGCCTCCCTTGCGAGCAACCGTCCAGACCGCTGCAGGGCATGAGGGTACTCGTCGCCGAGGATAATTGGTTCAACCAGCTACTGCTGGAAAGGATGCTGCAAGCACAGGGCGCCGTACCCATCATCGTCGGCGACGGTCGCCAGGTGATCGACGCCTTGGCCTGCGCGGTACAACCCTTTGCGGCCGTGTTGATGGACATCCAGATGCCGGTGATGGGTGGCATCGAAACCAGCCGCCAGATACGGCAATTACACACCGCCGCGGCCCGCATTCCCATCATCGTATTAAGCGCCAGCGTGATCTCGAGCGAAAAGCAGACGCTACAGCAGCTCGGCGTGACGCGGGTGTTGTTAAAACCCCTGAACGAACAGCAATTGGTGTCGAGCCTGAGAGACGCCCGCGGGGCGCCCCCGGCCGACAGCAAAACGCCCGGCCCTGTCGTCCAGGATCCGATCCCGTTAAGCGGCGCCCAGACCCCGGTCCAGATTAGGGACTATGGCCTGACGCAACAGGATCTGGACCAGGAGCTCGCCAGCCAGCTGCAGGCTATCCACCAGGCCTTCGCCAATCATCAGCGCGACAAACTCGCCGAGCACGCCCATCAACTGTTGGGGCTGGCCAGCCTGTACGAAATCACCGAACTGGAAAGCGCCGTGCGCAGCTTCAGTACGGCGGTCAACGCCGGTTCAGCCCGCGCGCTATGGCGGCAATTATGGCGACTGCAGCGGGTGATGCATACCCTCGATGATGCCAGCATTCAGCACCCGCAGGCCCGCGTAGGTACACCCTCTGCTCCCGCCGCGTTGGATCACCCCGCCTGAGCGCGCGACGTTTATGAGCCCGCTGGCGTCGATGAGTCTCCCCGTGTCGTAAACGGCGCGGCGCGAGGCAAGCCGCCTTAATACCAGCCCCCTCATGGCGGGAACGCCGCTAAATTCAAAAAATATGCGCGCGGACTGATGTCACGCCTGATACAGCGCAGTACACTAGTGTCTCCCCCCCTAAATCATCGGAATAAGATGTCGTTGACGAACCTACCGCTGTTGAAAACCATTGAGGACGCTCGCCCACGCCTGCGTAAATCCGAGCAAAAGGTCGCCGACTTCGTCCTGGCTGAACCCAGCGAGATCATTCATATGCGTATCGTCGATCTGGCGGCGAAGGCCCAGGTCAGCGAACCGACGGTGGTGCGCTTTTGCCGTGCGCTGGAGTACGACGGTTTCCAGGACTTCAAACTGACGCTGGTGCAGGTGCTGGCGAGCAGCCCCAACTTCGCGCAATTCGCCATTGACCGCAAAGACTCTGTCAGTGACTTCAAACAAAAGGTCTTCGATTCCACCATCGGCAACCTGATGATTATGCGTGAGCGGCTCGACGAGGCAACGCTGCAGAACGCGATCGAGGCGCTATCGTGCTCCAAGCGTATCGAGTTTTACGGCTTTGGCGCTTCGGCGGGGGTCTGTAGCGATGCCCAGCACAAATTTTCCCGGTTACGGCTCACCGCTGTCGCCTATTCCGACCCGCATCTGCAAACCATCTCGGCGCTGACCCTGTCGGAAGGCGATGTGGTGGTGGCCATTTCCCAGACCGGCCGCACCAAAGACCTGCTGCACTCGGTGAGGCTGGTAAAAGAAGCCGGGGCCACCGTGATCGCCCTCTGCCCGAGCCATACCCCGCTGGCCGATCTGGCCACCTACCCCATCGCCATCGACCTGGAGGAAGATAAAGACCTCAGCACCCTGGTCTCCTCCCGGGTGGTACAGCTGGTGGTCATCGATGTATTGGCCGTCGGACTGGCGATGAAACTGGGGCCGGGGGTCATCGACCACCTGAAAACCATCAAACGCAGCCTGCGCTCCCTGCGTCAGAATGAGAAACGCCCCTCCTGAGCGGCTTGACTCGTAACCGGGCATCAACCTGCCGATCCACGCGCTCTTTTGCTGCCGACAAGCCCGGCGCCTGTCCGTCCTTGTCTCACCTGGCGTTATACCACGGCGATATTTTTGGCGCGCTATGACGTTACCGCCTTAATAACGACAGCAATAACGACAACGACAATAATAACGACAGCAATAACTACAGCAATAACTACAGCCTACCCTGGCGTTGCAAGTGCAGGAATCCCCCCCGCGCGGAAAAGCCCAGATCCAGCCAGTCTTCACGAGCCGCCGGCGGCGGACGCAACTGCAGCGCCAGGCGATAGCGGCCATCCATCCCCAGGACCAACTGGCCCTGCAAGGCCAACGCCGGCTTATCGCTGCTCAGCTGGGCCTGTAGCTGCCCATCCTGGCAGGTGAGTGCCGCCGTGACCTTGCCCAGGGTATTAAACAGGTCCGCGGAGACGCCCTGCCAATCACCCACCTGGACTTCGCCGGCACTGGCGCTGGCACAGCCCTCGGTATCCAGGCGCAGGTCTGCCCAACCGCCCTGTAACTGCGCATTCAATGGCAGGGGAAATTCCAGCCATGCCGACAAGGGGCCATCCAGCTTGAGGTCACGGAGCCGAAGTGCCCGATCGAGACCCACGCCCAGCGACACGGCCAACGCCGCATCGCCCACCTGCACGGCGGCGCCGACCTGGGCCTGCAACAGTGGCGCGGGTAACCAGCGCCACTGCAGCCCCTTCAGGGTCAGAAACGGGTGGCTGATACGCTCAATACCGCCCCGCCACAGCGTCCCCGTCGCGTCGCTCAACGTCAGCGGTTCGGTCGCGGGCAGCAGGTGGCGCTGCAAAAATCGGCCCGGCACCCAGATAAGCAACAACAGCAGGTAGAGGACGAAAAATAACCGCAGCGCCCGCCGCCAGTTCAGCCCCTGTTCCTTGGCTGCGCCCTGGTCAGAGAAGGATTTTGACATCATGGATGACCCCCTCCCGTAACAGGCCGATGCGGGCTTCGCCGCCCTGGCGCAACAGGTTCATCAGTTCGGCGATATTCGCACTTGAGGTCAGGTCCATCCCGTTGACATGGGTGACCACATCGCCGGCACGCAGTCCCAAAGAACGAAACAGGCGCTGATCCCGCCCTGGCTGTAGCTGGTAGCCAGCGGTCTGGCCGTTCTGGCTATAAGGGCGCAACTGAATATAGCGGCCGAATGACAGCGGGTTCTGCAGCAAGGTCTGTTTGTAATTACCGACGATCTGACGCAGATTCGGCGCATTAAAATCGACCTGTGCCGGGGGTTGATGAGCGACCCCTGCGTGCGACCCAACGACTTGGGCACGGCTGACCGAGCGGCCATTTTTCGTCACCGCCGCCTGATCCAGCAGCACATATTCCGAACGCCCGGACACATCCAGTACCACCCGGTCCGCCTCGATCGCCGTGATGATGACCCTTTGTGGCATATCCAGCGCATCCCCCAGCGCATACACCCGTTGCTGGCCGTCGTGGACCAGAAACGCCTGGGAATGGCTGCTGTCGGCACTCCAGAGCACACCGACCAGTTTCACCGCCAAACGAGTTTGGACCTGCTGCGCTCGTATCACCGGTGCCGTTTTAATCGGCTGCTTAACCGGCGCGGCCTTGTGACCAAACAGGTTGGCGCGGGCAAGCCGCTCAAGATCGACCGGAGAAGCCCCCGCCATAGCGGGCAATACGCTCGGCATGACCGCGCCGGTCTGCGTCTGACGGGCGGGCGGTTCGGCAAGCTGCCAGGTCAGTTCAGCCGCCGAAGCCGCGAGCAGCGCCAGCAGCGCGGTACTGACCAGCCGCGGCAGCCCCTGGTGGATAAAGGCGCCCTTTTGCGGGCTGGCCAGTGTCCGATTCGCAAGGTTATCCGTCGCGGTATAAACGCCCGGCACGGTGTTAGTGCTGTTCATGGGATAGAATGACCCGTTCACGTGAAAAAGGGGTAACCGCACGGCGGCAAAACGACACATATCCATGTCGGGCACAGTGGCTCCTGCCGTTAAAAGTCGCTACCATGGGCCCTTGTCACTGAGGATCAGAAATCAACGCCCGGTGATATCGAGCCTGGGTGCGAGGCCTGTTGCGACGGCGGCGCAAAGCAAAAAAATTCAATCCAGCGGACTCTCCCGGCGCGAATGGACAGCTTGCCAAGAAAAGCCTGACAATTTATCCGTCTTTAACATTGAATATATTACGCAAACTCAAAGGGATTGGAAGCAACATATGCCAGTGCACTGTCGGTCAGCAGTAAAACCCGCGCTTTCGCAGCGTCTGCGAACAACAACCCTGCCCTCTTCCACACCACAGCACTCCCTTCGCCGGGTCACCCTCCGCGCTGGCGGCCTCTGGCTGGCTGGCCTCCTGAGACCTACTCCTCTGTTATTTATGCCGCTGTTGTTTGCCCCGCTGTTGTTTATCCTATTATGGTTTGCCCCGCTGTCGCACGCCGAGGCGTTCAACCTCGACATGCGCAATACCGATATGCAGGAGTTTATTGCCTCGGTCAGCAAACTCACCGGCAAGACCATTATTGTCGATCAACGCGTTAAAGGCAGTATCACGATCCGCAGCCCCAAAGCCGTCAGCGCCGAACAGCTGTATGAGATTTTCCTGGTGCAACTGGGGGTCAGTGGTTATTCGGTGGTCGATCTGGGTAACGATATCCTCAAGGTGATCCCCAGCCAGGGTGCCAAACTGGAAGGGATCGAGGTGCAGGGCGATCTTAGCCGCCGCCCCGCCAGCAGCGAGGCGATTATCACGCGGGTGGTGAGCGTCAAAAACGTCGAGGTCAACCAGCTGGTGCCGATTCTGCGCCCGCTGGTGGACAACAAGACCGGCGTGATAGCCCCCTACCCGGCGTCCAACGTGATAATGATCACCGACCGCGAATCCAACGTGCGCCGTCTGCTCGAGATCATCACCCGGGTCGACAAGGCCGATACCGATTCCATGGAAGTGATCAAGCTCAAGAACGCCTCCGCCAAAGAGATGGCGCGCTCCCTGACCACGCTGATCTGCGAACAGGCCAAGGGCGAAGGCTCGCGCAATATCCCCATTGTCAGCGCCGATGAGCGCACCAACAGCCTGCTGGTGCGCGGCGATACCCATAGCCGCGCCTACCTGATGGAGATTATCACCAAGCTGGATAACGAGATCGAAACCGAATCCAATATTCAGGTGCGTTACCTCAAATATGCCAAGGCCAAAGACCTGGTCAGCGTGCTGGAGAGCATCAGCAACTCGATTATCGAATCGGAGAAAGCCGCCAATCAGGGGCAGGCCGCGGCCACCCGCACCAGCAACGTCAATATCAAGGCCCATGAGCAGACCAACACCCTGGTGCTCTCCGGCAGCCCGCGCATTATCAAAAACCTGGAAGGGGTGATCGACAAACTGGATATCCGCCGCGCCCAGGTGCTGGTCGAAGCCGTCATCGTCGAGATGTCCGAAGATCGCGCCAAGGCGCTCGGCGTACAGTGGTTGTTTGGCGGCGATAGCAACAAGCCGGCCGGCATGATCAACTTTTCCAATCAGGGGGCGTCGATCGCCGGGGTCGCCGCGGGTATTACCGCCAACAACCCCGCAACGCTAGCAGCCTCCTTGTCCGGGATCGAAGGGCTGGGTGTCGGCATGGCCCTTAACGACGGGAACTTCAGCTTCTCGACCCTGATCCAGATGCTGGATGGCGACTCCGATTCCAATATTCTCTCCACCCCCAGTCTGGTGACCATGGATAACGAAGAGGCCTCCATTTTGGTGGGGCGCGAAATCCCCGTCCTGACCGGTTCTACCGCCAGCAGCACCAACGCCAACCCGTTTCAGACCATCGAGCGCAAAGATGTCGGTATCAAGCTGGTGGTGACGCCGCAGATCAACGAAGGCAACGCGGTGCAGCTGAAGATCCAGCAGGAGGTCTCCGATCTGGTACCCAGCGCCGATGTGGCCTCCGACGTGATTACCAATAAACGCGAGATCAATACCACGGTCATGGTCGATGACGGTGCCACCATCGTGCTCGGTGGACTGATCGACGAGAGTATCAGTCAGTCCGCGAGTAAGGTGCCGGGGCTGGGCGATATTCCCTATCTCGGCCGCCTGTTCCGCTCCGACACCTCAAAACGTCTGCGGCGCAACCTGATGGTCTTCCTGCGCCCCACGATCGTCCGTGATGCCAAGACCATGGCCGCGCTCAGCGCCAGTAAATACGGCTTTATCAAGGCGCAGCAGCTGTTATTCGCCGAAAAAGACGGCACCCTGTTCGCCAACCCGCAGACACTGGTTCTGCCGGACTGGACCGGTATGGGCCCCGCTGATCCGAATCTGTTTACATCGCCTGTTAGCCGGTGAGCAGGTATGGCGGCCATGAACCCGGGGAGCCCGACATGAGTGAGATGCTACACACCGACACAACGGGCCTTCTGGCAGACGCGCAGCCGCTGGAGTCGCCTCTGACGACGGCTGCGGACCTGCTCGTCAGCCAGGCACCGCTGCCGTTCGGTTTCGCCAACAAATACCGTGTGTTGGCCCAGGACCCGGCGGCCAACCCGGTCCGGCTGATCCATACCGAAAAAACCCCGCTGGTGGCGCTGGCCGAAGCGCGCCGCCGCTATGCGCGCCCCTGTGGCTATGAGTGCATCGAAGACGAACGCTTCGAGGAACAGCTCAGCCGTCAGTACCAGCACAGCAGCAACGCCAATATGCAGCTGATGGAACAGATCGGCGACGAGGTGAACCTCAACAAGCTGGTGGAAGAACTGCCGGAAAATGTCGATCTGCTCGAGGCCGCAGACGACGCACCGATCATCAAACTGATCAACGCCCTGCTTAGCGAAGCGATCCGCGAAGGCGCCTCGGATATTCACGTCGAACCCTACGAGCGCAGCCTGTCGGTGCGGCTACGGGTCGATGGCGTTATGCGCGAAGTGCTGTCGCCAGACCGCAAGCTGGCCTCGTTGCTGGTGTCGCGGATCAAGGTCATGGCCAAGATGGATATCGCCGAAAAACGCGTGCCGCAAGATGGCCGCATCGCGGTACGTATTGCCGGTCGCGCCCTAGATGTACGGGTGTCGAGCCTGCCCTCCACCTACGGCGAACGGGTGGTGATGCGGCTGCTGGACAAGCAGGCGGCGCGTCTGGGTCTCGAACAACTGGGGATGCAGGCCGACAAGATGCATAACTTTCGGCAATTGCTGCTGCAACCCAACGGCATTCTGCTGGTTACCGGCCCCACGGGTTCCGGTAAGACCACCACCCTGTATGCCGGCCTGAACCTGTTGAACAACCGCTCGCGCAACATCCTCACGGTCGAGGACCCGGTGGAGTACGCCATCGACGGTATCGGCCAGACCCAGGTCAATAACAAGGCCGGCATGACCTTCGCCAAGGGCCTGCGCGCGATGCTGCGCCAGGACCCCGACGTGCTGATGATCGGTGAGATCCGCGATTACGAAACCGCCGAGATTGCCGTGCAGGCCAGCCTGACCGGCCACCTGGTGCTCTCGACGCTGCACACCAATAACGCGATCGGCGCCATTACCCGCCTGCAGGATATCGGCGTCGATGCCTACCTGATCGCCTCCAGCCTTAAAGGGGTACTGGCCCAGCGCCTGGTGCGAAAACTCTGCGATCACTGCAAGCAACCGGTGCAGATCAGCGACGAACAGGCGTCGATCCTCGGCGATCCGCAGCTCAGCGGCGAAACAGCCCATGCCGCCAACGGCTGCGACCAATGCAAGCAGAGCGGTTACCGGGGCCGGATCGGCGTCTATGAGCTGTTGCAGGTCGATCGCGAACTGGCCGAACTGATCCACGACCAGGCCGGCGAGAGCCAGCTGCGCCGTTATCTCGACAGCCGTATGTCGACCCTCAACAACGAAGCCACCCACCTGGTCCGCCAGGGCAGCACCTCGGTGGACGAAGTGTTGCGGGCCATCCGGGGCGACTGAGTATGGCAGCCTTTGAATACCAGGCGCTCAGTGACCGGGGGCGCAAACGCAGCGGGGTTATCGAAGCCGACTCCGAGCGCCAGGCGCGCCAGCTATTACGCGATCAGGGGCTGCTGCCCGTTGCCCTGACCAACACCCAGCTACCCAGCGGCGAGCAGCCCCGCCGCCGCCTGTTTCAACGCGGCCTCCCCCACGGCGAGCTGACACTGTTTACCCGCCAGCTCGCCACGTTGCTGCAATCGGGCCTGCCCCTGGAAGAGGCGCTGAATGCCATCGCCCGTCAGTCCGACCAGCGCCGACTCAAAACCGTGGTACTGGGGGTGCGCTCGCGGGTGCTGGAAGGCCACAGTCTCAGGGAAGCCCTGGCCCAGTACTCGCAGAGCTTCGACCCGCTCTACCTGGCCATGGTCGCCGCCGGCGAAAAGTCCGGCAGTCTGGCGCCGGTACTGATCCGCCTGGCCGAACATGGCGAACGGCAGCAAAAATTGCGCGCCAAGGTGCAGCTGGCACTGCTCTACCCCGCCACACTGACCCTGGTCGCCACCGGCGTGATCGGCTTGCTGATGACCTACGTGGTACCGAAAGTCGTGGCGCAGTTCGATCATCTGGGTCAGGAGCTGCCGCAACTGACGCGCATTCTGATCAGCCTCAGTGAAGGGTTGCAGAACCATGGCATCAACCTACTGGCGCTGATCCTGCTGGGCAGTCTCTCGCTGCGCGGTCTGCTGCGCAGCGATTCACGCCGTCTGCGCTGGCACCGCCTGCAACTGCGCTTACCGCTGATCAAAGGTTTCATTACCGGCCAGCAGAGCCTGCAGTTCGCCCGTACCCTGGGCATTCTGATCGGCAGCGGACAACACCTGCTCGAAAGCCTGTATGTGGCGGCACAGCCGTTGAAAAACCTGCACCTGCGCCAGCAAATTCTCGGCGTGGCCGATCAGGTTCGTGAGGGGGCATCGCTGTCCCGCGCCATGGAGCAAGCGCGCTGCTTTCCGCCCATGCTGGTCTATATGATCGCCATCGGCGAACAGAGCGGCGAACTCGAGCAGATGCTGCAACGCGCCGCCGAAAACCAGGAGGCCGAGTTCGAGACCCGCGTCTCGTGGCTGGTCGGTCTGTTCGAGCCGATCCTGATTCTCACCATGGGCGTGGTGGTACTCTGTATCGTGCTGGCGATCCTGCTGCCGATCCTGCAGATGAATAACCTGACGGTGCCCTGATCGGTGGTGGCAGGTTTTAGAAAACGGCACTTTATAAGACGATACTTTATAAAACATTGCGTTAGACAAGAAAACAGTGGCCGGACCGGCCGCGTTTAAACACAACAACCGTTAAATAACCCGCTATCCACGCGTTAACATACCGCAAAATAGGGAGATTACCTTGCAACAGCCCCACCCCCTCAACCAACGCCAGCGCGGTTTCACGCTGCTGGAAATCATGGTGGTTATCGTTATTCTCGGTCTGCTGGTGGCCATCGTTGCCCCCAACCTGCTGCAGAACCAAGATAAGGCGATGGTCGAGAAATCCAAAGCCGATATTGCCATCCTGGAGCAGGCGCTGGACCTGTATAAGCTGGACAACTTCCGCTACCCCAGCACCGACCAGGGCCTCGAAGCACTGGTCAGCCGTCCAGATATCAGCCCCGAGCCGAAAAACTACGCCAGCGACGGTTATATCAAACGCCTGCCCAGCGATCCCTGGGGTAACCCGTACCAGTACCTGCAACCCGGCGATCATGGTCCGATCGATCTCTATTCCCTGGGCGCAGACGGTGAAGAAGGGGGCGAAGGACTTGCTGCCGATATCGGCAACTGGTAAGCAACGCGGCTTCACCTTGCTGGAGCTGATGTTGACCCTGCTGCTGATCGGCCTGACCGTCGGCATGGTGGCGCTGAACCTGCCCGGTCGGCAGGACAACAGCGTTGCCAACGAGGCGCTGCGGCTCTACCAGCGCCTGCACCTGCTGGAGGAGAAAGCCGTGTTCGGGGTTAGCGATTACGGGCTGCGGGTCGATGCCGGCGCGTACCGCTTTTTCCGTCTCGAGGGCGATGCCTGGACGAGTCTGGATGACGACCCGCAGCTCTCCGCCCATACCTTGCCGACTAACCTGCGCCTGACCCTCCGCATTGAAGGACAGATTATCGACCTGACACCACGCGCAGCAGCGCCCGCCGCCGAGACGGATACGGGTACTGATAGCGATAGCGCCGCCAGCGGGCCACAGGTATTACTGCTCAGCGACGGGCAGATCACCCCCTTCAGCCTGCAGCTACGCGCCACCGACGGCGACAAACGCTTTGTGGTCGATAACGAAACCACCGGCAGCCTCGGTTACCGCCCGGTGGAGAAGCCCTGATGGCCGCCCGTCTCTTCGCGCACCAGCGCGGCATGAGCCTGCTGGAGTTGCTGGTCGCAGTCGCCGTGTTTGCCGTCGCCGCCGGCGGGCTGTTCAAGGTACTGGGAGAAAGCGCCCGCCATACCCAGGCGCTGGAGTCGCGCTACTTCGCCCAGCAAATCGCGCATAACCAGCTGGTGAGTCTGCATCTGCAGGCGCAATGGCCCAATGTCGGCCGCAGCACCGGCAAGGTCGAATTCGCCGGACGCGAATTTCACTGGCAACAGGTGGTCACGGCGACCGAAGATAGCGCAATTCGTAAAGTGGCCCTGCGTGCCGGTCTGGAAAAAGAGGCAGCACTGGCCGAATTACTCGCCTTTATGGGAGCGCAGCCCTGATGCGCGCCAGGCAATCCGCCGACGCCAGCCATTGGCTGGTCAAGCGAGGCTCACCAACAGCCCAACAGCGGGGCTTTACCCTGCTGGAGATGCTGATCGCCATCGGTTTGCTGGCCATGCTCGGGGTTGCCACCGCTACGGCGCTGGACGCCGGTATCACCAGCCACGACAGGCTGACCCAGCGCATCGCCACGCTGGAGCAGCTGCAACGGGCGCAGATGCAGATCCGCCGCGACCTGGAGCAGATCCTGTTGCGTGAAGGGCGGGACCTGCAGGGCGACCCCATCACGCCCGGATTAAACATCTTTGCCGAAGATCGCTACGGCGCAGGCCAGACCCTCATCAGTTTTTTCAAAGGCGGTCGGCGTGAGCTGAATAACGGCCGCCCCTCCAGCGCCATCGAGCGTGTCCGTTATCGCCTTGAGGATGGCAACCTGCTTCGCGACAGCAGCGCCGTGCTCGATCCCTGGGGGGAAGACAACTACCACAGCCGCCTTCTATTGAAGGGCATAGGCGACGTCAGTATTCGCTTCTTTCACGAAGACAACTGGATAGACAGTTGGCCGCCCCTCAGCACCACCTCCACAACACCGCCGTTGCCGAAGGCGATCGCGGTGGAACTGGAGCTGCCGCCCTACGGGGCGGTTGAACAGCGGATACTGCTCGCCGATGGATAAGCCGAACGCGATGCCGCAACCCTTTATTAGCGAGCTCGCAACGGGATCCCCCCCGCGCCGCCAACCGCGCCCGGTCACTCGCCCCCCACAGCGCCAGCAGGGCGTGGCCCTGATTCTGGTCTTGCTCACCGTCGCCATTATCGCCATGCTGGCCACCGAAGTATCCGGACTGATCCAGTTCGACCTGCGACTGGCGCAGAACCGCTTTCAGCACCAGCAAGCGTACTGGTACGCCCTCGGCGGTGAACGCCTGGCCCGACGGATTCTCGATGAGGACCTTGGCGCAGGCGCTTCGGCCAACCTGCAACAGGGCTGGGCCAATCCAAACCTGCAGTACCCCTTCGACGGTGGCGGCGCGAGCCTATCGATCCGCGATCAGCAGGCCTGTTTTAATATCAACGCACTCACCACGCTCCAGACCCCTATCACCCCTGGTCCGACGCCCTTGTTACAGCGTCAATTTGAGACCCTGTTCGCCTTGGTCGATATCGACCCGCAGCAGATCCAGCCCCTCAACGAAGTGCTGCGCGACTGGTTGGACAGTGACAGTCAGCCTAGCGGCTTCGATGGTGTGGAAGACCTGCACTACAGCGGTCAAACGCCCGCCTACCAGCCGGTAAATACCGCGGTGGCCGGGCGCAGCGAGCTGGGGCTGCTACAGGGCTTCGACCCGGCCATCCGTCAGCAACTGGCACCGTTTCTCTGCGCCCTGCCCGACGACAAGCTGCTGCTGAATATCAATACCCTCAGCGAAGCCCAGGCCCCGCTGCTCAGCGCGTTGTTCGAAGGTAATTTACCGGTTAGCGATGCCGAGCTGCTGATCCAGCAGCGCCCCGCCGAGGGCTATAGTGATGTGGACGCGTTCTGGGCACTGCTGCCGCCGGATATCAGCACGGCCACCCCCGCCAGCGACGCAGTAAAAAAACAACTAAGCGTTCAGTCCCGCTTCTTTATAGCCACGACCGCCGTAACCTTTTACGATAGCCGTTTCATACTTAACAGCAGGCTGCGTCTGGATAAGGGGCATTTTCGCGCCTACCAACGCTATTACGGAACCAGCCATGACTGATCATCGCCCTCACCGAGCAACGCTATTACGGAACCCGTCATGACTGATCGTCCCTATTCCCATACGCGCGCCCAGCGGTCTGAACACACAGGGAAGATGTTTTGATGAGCGACCGACTGATCATCGCCCTCCCCGAGCAACCCGAGCAGCCGCTGCATTGGCTGGTCTGGAACACCAGCAGCCATAGCGCCACGGCGCAGGGTGAGCTGGCCAGTGCGGCAACACTCGCAGACCTGCGCGAGCATGCCGCGTTGCCCTGCTACGCGCTATTGCCCAGCAGCCTGATTCTGATGACCGAGGTGCGCCTGCCCAACGACAGCCGCGCCGCGCGACAAGCCATCCCCTTTCAGCTCGAAGAGCAGCTGGCCGACGATCTGGACCGCCAGCATTTCGTGGTCGGCCCCGCCATCGCCGCCGGTCACTACCCGGTTGCCGTGGTGGCACGCGCGCTGATGGACAGCTGGCTCGCACGCTTTCAGGACGCCGGGCTCACGCTGCAGGCACTACTGCCCGACACCCTCTTGCTGCCGGCCCCGGGTGACAGCCTGTATGGGCTCGATTGGCGTCAGCAGGTCCTGATCCGCACCAAGAGCTGGGCCGGCATGGCCATCGACAGCAGCGCCTTCAGCCCCTGGTGGTCGCAGGCCGGCAACGAGCTTAGCCTGCCACTTCACCTCTATCGCGCCGAGGATAGCGACGGTTCTCAGGTGTTCGCGGCGGATAACCTCGACCCGCAGCCGCTGGATCGTCCACCCCTGGAACTGCTGGCCAGCAATCTGACCCAGGCCCTGAGCGGCAACCTTCTGCAGGGAGATTACCGGCAGCAAAACCCAACCGGCGACCTTCTTCGTAACTGGCGTGTTCCTGCCATTATCCTGATCCTGCTGTTCATCGCCCAGATGGCCGGACTGGCCTGGGACAACCAGCAGCTCAAGCAAACTAAAACCGCGTTGGATAAACAGATTTCGCAGGTGCTGACCGACACCTTCCCCGATGTACGCCGGGTGGTGAATGCACGCAGCCAGATGTCTCAGCGGCTGCGTGCACTGCGCAGTGCGGGTCAGGGCGATGCGCTACTGCCGCTCCTAGATAAGCTGGTGCTCCCCTTGCAACAGGTACAGGGCATCAGCCTGCAAGGCATTAACTATCAAGGCGACGACGGCACACTGCGCCTGGACCTGCAGGCCCCGAGCTATGAGCGGCTCGACCAACTAACCCAACAGTTGCAAAGCGCCGGACTGACCGTCAGCCCCGGTAGCTTTAAACGTGCCGACAACCAGATTCGTGGTCAGCTGACCCTGAAGGAACGCCCATGATGCTCATGCAGTGGTTTAATGAACTCGTCCCCCGGGAGCGCCTGCTGGTGGGCGGTGGCGGTGCCCTGGCCCTGATGATGACCGGCTATCTGGCGCTGTGGCAGCCCCTCAGCACCCATCACCAACAACTGAACAGCGCCGTCGCCTCACGACAAAAACTGCTGGACTGGATGCAGGAATCCGCTGCCGAAGCCAAACAACTGCAGCCTCAGGCAGGCCAACAGACCGCAACCGACCCGCGCACCCGCATCAGCCAACTGGCCCGCAGCCATAAGCTGCAGATCAGCCGCATGCAGAACGGCCGCGACGGCGAGCTGCAGGTCTGGCTCGACAGCGCCGAATTCAACGCCCTGCTACGGCTGATCGGCCAGCTGTCCCGCGAAGGGATAACCCAGAGTCAGCTTTCGGTACAGGCGTTGGCCGAGCCGGGGGTTGTTAAGGCGCGCTTGGTATTGGCGGGACGCTAGGGGCGAGGGACTAGGGACTAGGACGCTTCTGCGAAGCGACGATTAACAAAAAGATTAATCAGGAGATTAATCAGGACACCCAATAGTATTCGCGGAGATTAATCAGCAGCGAGTAAAAATGATCGAGAATTGAGGACCGAGAATTGAGCACAATGACTCAAGGGTCCCATTTTTATGGATTTATCCCTATCCGAGGATGAATCAGCGGAAAAACGGCTTAATGCGGCGGATCCTGGGCATGCGAAATCCCCAGAGGGCTCTGCTTCGGATTATTAAAAAGAGTGGTGCTCAGCTAAGCAGCGCCTGGCAGGCAGTAAGACAGGGTGTTCGCCGGTAGCCAAGTTTGTGACAGGTGGCTTTAAGTATCTCAACAGCGCCGACAAGCCCTTTGAACCGGCTTTCGAAATGCCGGCTCATCTGCAGCCACTGTTTCTTGCTGATTTGCAGGCGCTCTAGTATTGGCGGTAGGTTTTGGGGGATGGCGCCACGTTTGTCATCTCTGATGGCGCGACCGGTCCAGTCGACCAGTTCCAAGTAGTCCTTGAGGCTAAAGGGTAGCCCCTTAGGCGTTGCTAGTACAGAATTGCCGACGAAGGGCAACAGGTGGGCTGGGTTAGACCCTTCTGTATTTTTTGCCTTTGTGATCCGTTCTTGAATGCTGGTGAAATCAGACGTCTCTGGCGTGTTGGCGATATCGGCACGGATGGGATTCAGATCGACATAAGCCAAACAGGCAGCCAGGGCCTTTTCATCCAGCAGGGCCTGGGACTTAAAGCGTCCCTCCCAGAATCGTCCAGTGCAACCATCCTCTTGGTTGGCTCGACGGGCAATGGCTTCATTGAGGCAGCGCATAAACCAGCTGATATCCATCAGCCGGGCGCGCCACTGACTGATCCGGTCATCGACCGCCTGTAATTCGGCGCGGGACATCAGTTCATCCTTGAGGTAGCGATGGGTCAAAGCCGTACCGGAGAAGAGTTTGTGCCAACGGCGGATCACCTCGGCGGGCTCCCAGCGCTCAGCTCTGTCACGGTCGATATGGAAGACGATGTGGTAATGGTTATGCATCACGG
>JBFGZS010000061.1:0-25819 GCA_041586615.1 Motiliproteus sp.
CACTACGCACTACGCACTACGCACTACGCACTACGCACTACAAATTGTAGTGAGACTTGCCGCAGGGAACACCCTACTTAAGCACACCCCTTTTTCCCAACCACATCCAGCACTGCCTGCAACACTTGTTCAATAGACATATCGCTACAATCTATTAGCTTAGCATCATCCGCAGGGCGTAACGGCGCAACAGCTCGATTCATATCCCGCTCATCACGTGCTTGTATGTCTGCCAATACCACTTGAAGGCTAGCACTGCTCCCTTTACTTATCAACTGCTTATAACGACGACTCGCCCGCTCTTCTGCACTGGCAGTTAAGTATATCTTTACGGCGGCATCCGGAAACACAACGGTCCCCATATCTCGGCCATCGGCAATCAACCCGGGCAACTCAGCAAATGCGCGCTGACGCTCCAATAATGCGCGTCTTACCACGCCGATACTCGCAACGATAGAAGCGGCGTGGCCTGCCTGCTCGGTTCGAATCGTCTTAGTAACGTCCTCCCCCTCAAGCACAACGCGCACGCCATCCTGGTCACCATCAACCATAAACTGCACATCCAAGCGCACAGCCATCGCCTCAAGCGCCGCGTGGTCGGCGAGGTCGACCTTATGATGCGTCGCAGCGACCCCCAGCACGCGATACAGCGCACCACTGTCCAGCAGATGCCAACCCAGCCGTTTCGACAAAAGCTTACATACGGTGCCCTTACCCGAGCCGCTTGGCCCGTCGATAGTCACAATGACCGGATTATGAGCCACCTGATTACCCCTCAATCTTGATCTTTAGTCCGGCGCGCTGGGCCAGCTCGGTAAAATTGGGGAATGATGTTGCTACATTGGCGCAATTTTCAACCACGATCTCACCCTGAGCCCTTAAGCCGGCGATACTAAAGGCCATCGCAATTCGATGATCCCCTAGACTATCCACGCGCCCACCCTGAAGCGCACCACCTTGAATGACAGCACCATCGGCAGTACCCTCAATCGCCACACCCAGCGCTAACAAGCCGTCAACCATGGCCTGGATACGGTCACTCTCTTTAACCCGCAACTCTTCAGCACCGGTCAATACCGTTGTGCCTTCGGCGCAGGCCGCGGCGATAAACAGCGCGGGGAATTCATCGATGGCCAGCGGCACCTGATCTTCAGGAATAGCGATCCCTTTCAGTGGCGCATAACGCACCCGTATATCAGCCACCGGCTCCCCCCCAACCTCACGCTGATTTTCAAGCGTCAGATCGCCACCCATGGCCTTGAGGATATTGACAACCCCAATTCGGGTCGGGTTTATACCCACATGCTCAAGCAGAACATCGGAACCGGGCGCAATGGAAGCCGCGACCATAAAGAACGTGGCCGAAGAAATATCGGCGGGGACATCGATCGTAGTCGCCGCCAATCGCCCATCACCTTGCAACGATGCCGTAGCCCCTTGCCGCTGAACAGAATAACCAAAGCCTTGCAGCATTCGCTCGGTATGGTCCCGGGTCGGTGCAGGCTCGGTGACGCGCGTCTCCCCCGCGCTATAGAGGCCGGCCAGCAACACACAGGACTTAACCTGCGCACTCGCCATTGGCATCACGTAATCGATACCCTGTAGCGCACGCCCGCCTTTGATACGTACCGGTGGGCAACCGCCCTCTCCCGTCTCAACTTCTGCCCCCATTAATCGTAGCGGCTTGGCAACGCGCTCCATGGGACGCACAGACAAGGACTCGTCACCGGTCAATTCGCTATCAAACGCCTGGCCCGCCATCAACCCTGCGAACAGACGCATCGCCGTACCAGAATTACCGAGATAAAGCGGACCAGGGGGCTGGCGCAAACCATGCAAACCCACCCCATGAATGACCACGCGCCCCTGTGCAGGTCCCTCAATGACCACACCCATATCACGGAAGGCCTGCAGTGTCGCCAGGCTGTCTTCTCCCTCCAAAAACCCTTCGACTTCTGTTATGCCATCGGACAACGCGCCCAGCATGATCGAACGGTGAGATATGGATTTATCGCCCGCCACACGAAGTGATCCGCTGACCGAGCCGCCGGGCTGAACCCGAAATACTACATTTTGAGTGTTCATAGGCATGGAATACGCTGTACCAGAAAGAATCTTGGAGAAGTGATCCCGTGCCGATTTGGCCCGGGTAAAAATGCCGAGCAAGGACTGGCCGTCCTTCTCAACGATGGCCTGACGCACCGTATCAAGACCGGACGTAAATTCATCCAGTACTTTCAAGGTCGCATCACCATTAGCTAAAAAAATATCGTGCCACATCATCGGATCGCTGGCGGCAATACGGGTAAAATCGCGAAAGCCACCCGCTGCGTAACGGAATATATCCCGGTTTTCATGATCATTCGCCAGGGTATCGACCAACGAGAAGGCGAGTAGGTGAGGCAGATGCGAGGTGGCGGCCAACACCTCGTCGTGACGCGCCACTTCCATATGATGCACCTGTGCACCCACACATTCCCACATGCGCGTAACAGTTCGCAGCGCGAATCGATCGGTTTCTGCCAGCGGCGTTAAAATGACTTTATGGTTATCGTAGAGATCCGACTTTGCGGCACGCACGCCACTTTTTTCCGAACCGGCGATGGGGTGCCCCGGCACAAAACCTGCCGGCATCTCGCCAAACACCTCTCTAGCGGCGGCAACAACACTGCCCTTGGCACTGCCCACATCGGTCAAAATGGCGTCGGCAGGCAGCGATTCTCGGATCTCAGACATGACCCGCTCCATCACCTTAACCGGAACAGCCAGGACAACAACATCGGCTTGCGCCACCGCCGCCTGCAAGTCACTCGCCGCTTCGTCGATAACCTGACGACGCAGGCCTTCTTCAAGCTCAGCAGGATTCAGATCGTAGCCCACGACCCAGCGACAACCGCCACGCTGCTTGAGCGCTAAGGCCAGTGACGCACCGATAAGCCCTAGCCCAACCACCAGCAAACGATTAACAACACTACTCACAGCGCAACGTTCCTCCAACCGAAATCAAAACAACCCGGGCTTCCCACCCCAAAAAATGCCGCGAAATCGGGGTGCCTTTATCAAAGAACTGCACGCGGATAGGAGCCCAGTAGTTTGATCTCGACAGCCTCATCAGCCAGTTCTTTAAGTACTTCCTGCACTGCCGGCTCGCTGTAATGCCCTTCAAAATCGATATAGAAAATATAGCCCCAGGTGCCGACGCCCGACGGCCGGGTTTCAATACGCGTCAGGCTCAGCCCCAGACGGTGAAAAGGCTCGAGCAGATGATACAGCGCGCCTGGCTTATTGCGCGCCGACACGAGCAAGGAACTCTTATCTTTACCACTCGGCCCGGTCAATTGATTGCCGATCACCAGGAAGCGCGTGGTGTTGTCAGGCTGATCTTCAATGGCCTCGACCAATTTGTTGAGCCCATACAACTCCACCGCCATATCGCCGGCAATAGCCGCGGCACCTTGATCGGCTTCCGCGGCTGCGCGTCTAGCCGCCTCGGCATTGCTGCTGACGGCGACACGCTCAACGCCGGGAAAGCGCGCATCGAGCCAGCTTCGGCACTGGGCCAATGACTGCTGATGCGAATAAATACGTTGAATCGCGTCGACGGCGACATCCGGCCCTGCTAACAGGTGATGATGTATACGCAACTCAACTTCACCGCAGATCTTCAGCGGAGAGCCCCTGAACATATCCAGGGTGTGATGCACCATCCCTTCGGTGGAATTTTCAATTGGAACCACGCCATAGTGCGCTGCAGCGGATTCGACTTCGCGAAAAACCTCGTCAATGGAATGCAGCGGCACGCTCACAACGGAGTGACCGAAGTGCTTCAAAGCCGCCGATTGGGTAAAGGTCCCTTCCGGTCCCAGGAAAGCAATATGCATCGGCTGCTCGAGCGCCAGACAGGACGACATAACCTGACGAAAAATTCTGGCTACCTCCTCGCCATCCAGGGGCCCTTCGTTAGCATCCATAATCTTTCGTAGCACCTGAGCTTCGCGCTCGGGGCGGTAAAAAACAGCACTATCCTCCCCCTGAAATCGCTGCTTCACTTCTGCCACACGCTGCGCACATCTCGCACGCTCACTGACCAGCGCCAATATATTGCGGTCGATGGCATCGATATCACCACGCAGCACTTTCAGCTGCCGTTCCTGCTCGCTCATCTGCTCACTATCTCATGCACGTTTTAAATCGCTCCTTACCCACGAACAAGCGAGACAGCTACACGTCTCGCTTTTCAGCTTATCCAGCCCTGCCTCAATATCAGGATGGTGCGCCGTCGGAACCTTCGCTAGCGTCTTCGTCAGCATCCACGGCAGCATCCGTAACGGCCGCAACTTCAGCACCGACCTCATTATCGGCATCTTCTGGCTGCACTTCAGGCTCGGTAATACCCGCAACACCCACAAGCTTTTCATCACCCGAGATACGAATCAGGGTTACCCCCTGGGTATTACGGCCCTGCACCGAAATTTCGTCGGTACGGGTACGCACCAACGTGCCCTGATCACTGATCAAAATAATTTCATCGCCGGGGAACACCTGAATAGCGCCGACAAGCTCACCATTACGCTCCGACATCTGCATGGCAATAACACCCTGCCCTCCTCGACCATAGGTCGGGAAATCGGGCAATGCGGACATCTTCCCGTAGCCATTAACGCTGACGGTCAGAATGCGGCCATCGTCTTCAGGAATGATCAACGAGATTACCTGCGCACCTTTCGGCAACCGAACGCCACGAACGCCGCGCGCGGTACGCCCCATAGGACGAACATCACCCTCATTGAAGCGCTGAACCTTACCTTGGTCGGTAAACAGCATGACTTCTTGCGCACCGGTGGTAATGGCGGCCCCGATCAAGGTGTCACCCTCGTTGAGCTCCAGCGCGATCAGGCCGGTACTACGCGGACGTGAAAAATTACTCAGTGGCGTTTTCTTAACGGTACCGTCGCCGGTTGCCATAAAGACATAATGGTCTTCGCCAAAATCATTCACAGGCAGGATCGCAGTCACGCGCTCATCGTCTTCCAACGGCAGAATATTGACGATAGGACGCCCTCGCGCCGCCCGACTGGCCTGCGGTATTTCGTAAACTTTCAGCCAATAGACCTTGCCGCGACTGCTGAAACAAAGAATGGTGTCGTGACTACTGGTGACCAAAAGATGCTCTATATAATCTTCATCTTTAACCCCACTGGCCGACTTGCCGCGCCCGCCGCGACGCTGAGCCTGGTAGGCCGATACCGGTTGCGTCTTGGCATAGCCGGTATGGGATATGGTCACGACCATATCTTCTTCCGTGATGAGGTCAGCAATGGTCAGATCCTGCTGAGATGCCATGATTTCAGTTCGACGCGCATCACCGTACTGCTCAACAATTGCGCTTAATTCTTCACGAATGATCTGCATCAAACGTTCGGTACTGCTAAGAATTTCCAGCAGCTCGGCGATACGCTCAAGCAACAAGCGATACTCATCGATCAGTTTCTGGTGCTCAAGTCCGGTCAGACGGTGTAACTTAAGATCCAGAATGGCCTGAGCCTGTGCGGGCGACAAGTGGTAAAGACCGTCGCGCAAGCCAAAGTGCTCATCCAGGTCATCCGGGCGACAGGCATCAGCGCCAGCCCGTTCGAGCATCTGCACCACATCACCGGCACCCCAACTAGCGGCCATCAATTTATCTTTGGCTTCAGCAGAGGTCGCTGATGATTTGATCAACTCAATAATCGGGTCGATATTCACCAGCGCAATGGCCAAACCTTCCAATATATGACCGCGCTCACGGGCTTTGCGCAACTCATAGATCGTCCGGCGCGTCACAACCTCGCGGCGGTGACGAATAAAGGCCTCAAGCAGCTCTTTTAAGTTCAGCGTACGGGGCTGACCGTCAACCAGGGCCACCACGTTGATGCCAAACACGTTCTGCATTTGAGTATGAGCATAGAGGTTATTAACCACGACTTCCGGTACTTCACCACGGCGTAGCTCAATAACAATCCGCATACCATCTTTGTCGGATTCATCACGCAGTTCGGTAATGCCTTCAACCTTTTTCTCTTTAACCAGCTCGGCGATCTTTTCAATCAGCCGCGCCTTGTTAACCTGGTATGGAATTTCGGTAACAACGATTGAAGGCTTGTTATTTTTAGGATCTTCCTCGATATGATAGCGAGCCCGCAGGTAAATACGCCCTCGCCCGGTTCGGTATGCCTGCAAGATCCCCGCTCTGCCATTAATAATGGCGGCGGTCGGAAAATCAGGGCCCGGGATAAACTCCATCAACTGGTCGATATCCAGTTCTGGATTATCGATCAGCGCAATGGTCCCTTGCACCACTTCGGTAAGATTGTGCGGTGGGATATTGGTCGCCATACCAACGGCAATACCCGACGAACCGTTCACCAGCAGATTAGGCACACGCGTCGGCATGACCTCAGGTATCAGCTCGGTACCATCGTAGTTAGGCACGTAATCGACGGTCTCCTTATCCAGATCGGACAGGATTTCATGGGCAATGCGCGCCATCCTAACTTCGGTGTATCGCATGGCGGCAGCAGAGTCACCATCGACAGAACCGAAGTTACCTTGCCCATCGACCAGGGTGTAACGCATCGAGAACGGCTGAGCCATTCGAACGATCGTGTCATAAACTGCGGAATCACCGTGGGGGTGGTATTTACCGATGACATCACCCACCACACGCGCTGACTTTTTATAGGCCTTGTTCCAGTCATTTCCCAGCTCATGCATGGCGAACAATACGCGCCGATGAACAGGCTTAAGACCATCGCGAACGTCCGGCAGAGCACGCCCAACAATGACACTCATCGCGTAGTCGAGATACGACTGTTTTAGCTCGTCTTCGATATTGACCGGTTGGATCTCTTTGGCTAATTCACCCATAGAAACCAGATATCCTTTTAATCAGCGCCCTGCCTACGACAGGACTTAGCCTACGTTGTTTTCTGCTTCGGGAGGCTTATCAATCAAGCGATAATGACCGACCCGCGAAAAATCACGCAATCATACCACAGCAGGCTACACACGGGCAGGAAAATGCAACCAATCAAGCACCTAGAAGCCAGCCCTACGTGGCACCAATCGACTGCACAAAAGCCCGACAGACGCTTGCCGCTCTTTACTCCCGCCCAAAACCAAGCCACTCACACCCCCCCCCAAAACTATGCACCCCTCAAGCGCAGTGATAACATAACTGCACGTACCGATCGTCGGTCAGACCGACGCATAGCCCCACTAAGCAGCGACGACAGCCATGCAGACACAAGCCTCTTCCGCCAACAGCAATGTTGATCACAGTGAAATCGCCAAATTTGAAGCTCTGGCCAGCCGCTGGTGGGATAAAGAAAGCGAATTCAAGCCCTTGCACGACATCAATCCATTACGTGTCCGCTTTATCGACACCCTATGCCCCTTAGCAGGCATGCGCGTACTCGATGTCGGCTGCGGCGGCGGCATCCTCTCCGAGGCGATGGCCTTGCGCGGCGCCTCCGTAACCGGTATCGACATGGGCGAAACCCCACTCAAAATCGCCAAGCTACACGGTCTAGAAAGCGGAGTCAGCGTCGAATACCGGCAAATGACGGTAGAAGCTCTAGCCGACGAGATGCCCGAGCAATTCGACCTGGTGACCTGCATGGAGATGCTTGAGCATGTCCCTGACCCTGCTTCCGTGGTTGCCGCCTGCGCGCGACTGGTCAAGCCCGGCGGCCAAATCATCTTCTCGACGCTAAACAGAAACCCAAAATCATACCTCCTGGCCATCGTCGGTGCAGAGCATCTATTGCAGATGGTTCCAAAAGGCACCCACGATCACAGCAAGTTTATTCGCCCAAGCGAACTGGCGAACTGGGCACGAAACAACCACCTGGACTGCGGCCAAATGAGCGGACTGACCTACAACCCCTTGACCAAGCATTACCGACTCAACCCCAACGATGTCGATGTAAACTACTTACTACAGACCACCAAGCCGGCATGAACGTCGTAAAAACACCTGCGCCAGCGGCCGTCCTTTTCGATCTTGATGGCACCTTAATCGATACCGCCCCGGATTTTCATCGCGTGCTCAACCAACTTCGGCAAGAGCAGAACCTTGTCGATCTCGATTACAGGCTCGTGCGCAACGACGTTTCCAATGGCGCGATGGCCTTAATCCAAACCGGCTTTCAAATCGACGAGCACCACCCCGACTTCGCGCACCTGCATCAACGCCTGCTGACGCTGTACGAGCAGAGCATTGCCGAGCTGTCCACCCTGTTCCCAGGCGCCGATACGCTTCTATGCTGGCTGGAGGCACAGCAGATCCCCTGGGGGATCGTAACCAACAAACCACGGCGCTTTACCCAGCCCCTGATCAAAGCCCTGGCACTGGAGCAACGCTGCGCCGTCCTGATTTGTCCGGACGATGTCCAGCAGCGCAAACCGCACCCCGAAGCGCTGTTTCTGGCTTGCAGCAAACTCGGCGTCACCCCCGAGCAAAGCCTCTATGTGGGCGACCACCACCGCGACATAGAGGCCGGAAGAAGAGCCGGCATGCACACCGTCGCGGCTACATTTGGCTATATCGCCCCCGAAGATGACCCCGAACGCTGGCAAAGCGATACAACAGCGAGCTCTTGCGCAGCTCTGCTGGACTGGCTGCAACAGCGAACGATACCAGCGCGCATAAAGACTGGTTAGCACAAAACCAACCCATTTTTTCAAATCGAATCACACTAAGGGCACAACCTCTTATGTTTGAATACAACGCCCCACAAGACCTTCTGAAAGACCGCGTAATCCTGATCACCGGTGCGGGTGACGGCATTGGACGTGCGGCAGCAAAAACGATGGCAAGCCATGGCGCAACAGTCATTATTGCCGGTCGAACCACAAAAAAACTCGAAGAGCTTTACGATGAAATCGAGAAATCGGGCGCCCCGCAACCGGCCATCATCCCGATCAATCTTGAAGGTGCGTTGCCACACGACTACGAAGAACTCGCAGCAACTATCGAAACCGAATTTGGACGCCTGGACGGGCTTTTACACAACGCCGGACAACTCGGGGTTCTGACGCCCATTGAAAGCTATGACCCCAGCATCTGGAATCAGGTGATGCAGGTTAATATTAACGCACCTTTTATGCTGACCCAGGCGATGATCCCGCTACTGCGGCTTTCGGAGGATGCATCCATTCTCTTTACCAGCTCCAGCGTAGGTCGCAAAGGCAGAGCTTACTGGGGTGCCTACAGCGTCTCTAAGTTTGCCACCGAAGGCCTGATGCAGACCCTAGCCGACGAACTCGAAAGCACGTCAAAGATCCGCGTTAATTGCGTAAACCCAGGCGCCACACGCACCAATATGCGTGCAACAGCCTTCCCGGGCGAAAACCCCTACACCCTGGCCGGCCCTGACGAGATCATGCCCGTTTATCTGTACCTGCTTGGGCCCGACAGCAAAGAGATTAATGGACAATCGCTCAACGCGCAGGATTAACAGTACCCAGAAACAAATAAACCCCTACACGAGGGGTTCATTGCTAAAACTACGCCATAGTGGCCTCAACGCCGACGAGCAGCGCCTTCCCGGCGTGGCGCATGACGGCCACGCAAGCGCTTCTCTGCCTGCAGCTCGTCAGGGGTTTTAAGCGGCACCTTGCGCCGCGGCAACGCGGCCAGGTCGGTCAAATCGTCCAGCTCTTTCTGCCCCAGCTCGGTCCACTGCCCCATAGACACACTCTTGGGCAAGAAAATGCAGCCATAACGGACTCGCTTAAGACGACTGACATCAACGCCCTGAGATTCCCAGAGACGACGCACTTCGCGATTACGCCCTTCCATAAGCACCACGTGATACCACTGGTTGGTCCCGCTGCCGTCAAAATGCTGCACATCCGTGAATCGCGCCTTGCCATCTTCCAGCTCAACACCGGTTTTCAAGGCTTTGATCATTGCCTCATCAACCTCGCCGTGCACCCGGACCGCATATTCGCGATCGATCTCTTTTGAGGGATGCATCAGCGCATTAGCCAACTCACCATCATCGGTAAACAACAGCAGACCGGACGTATTTATATCCAGACGGCCTACAGAAATCCAGCGACCGCCTTTTATCTTGGGTAAACGATCAAAGACTGTCGGACGCCCTTCAGGATCGCTGCGAGTGCAAACCTCACCCAACGCCTTGTTATAGACGAGCACCCGACACTGGCGTGCAGAACTGGGATCGAACTTGATCAAACGACCATCGACCTGCACCTTGTCGGTTAAGGAGATCCGATCGCCTAACACCGCACGCTGACCATTCACCTGGATACGGCCCGCCTCGATCCACCGCTCTATCTCACGGCGGGAAGCCAAGCCCTCGCGTGCGAGCACCTTCTGAATTTTCTCGTCACTCATTACATCTCTTCTCTGAATATTCGAAGCAAACCAACAACACTAGACCGGAGACACCGACAAGCGATTATCCGAGACGGGAAATACGTCATCCCATCAACAGCACAGCATAGACCAAGCCGCTGTGTAGTACTTAGTCTTTAATGCGCACAACGCGTCTTTCGTGCACAAACAGGCTTTCGTACACAAACAGCCTTTCGAGCACACATGCCTTTAGCGCGCAGGGGCGCGATGATAGCAGCATAGAAAGGGCGACTGAATGAAAAACAAAAAAAAAGGCGCGATAAACGCGCCTTTTCATAATTCAGCGATAGCATCAACCGATCAAGCAATCGTCCTTGCTGCCACCCTGGTTAAAATATTCCTGGAAAACCTTTGGTGTACGGCCGCGGCCGGTCCACTGATGCACAACACCTTCCGCGTCACGCAACTGGTATTTTGGCTTAACGGTACCTTTTTTCTTCGGCGCCACACTTTCCATAGACTGCAACAGCTCAGAAATATCGATTCCGGCCGATTCCATTTCACGCTTAATCGCCTCAAGCTTTTCACGCTTTTCCTTCTGCTCTTCCATCACTGCCGCCTCCGCTTCCTTGCGCTCCTCGACTAATTCGGAGATTGATTCGGCCAGCTTCTCCATTTCAGCCAAAGTCAGCTCTTTACACACTTTGCGTAAAGAGGTTTTACGCGTCAGCGCATTGATAATATCGGTCATTACTTAACCCCAGATAGCAGGAGATACAACAAAATTGAACAAGCACGTGTAAAAATAAATGTTAACTCCTAAAAAGGCAAATTATTATTAATAAACTTTCTTGTTTTTTAACTACAAACCCTAATAATGAATGTGCGTGTCGTTATTTTCATATTCTAACGCGATGCGGCGCACAGGATGCGCTTAATACCCCTAGCAACCCAGGCAACTTGATCCTCGCTCAGGGTCGGATGCACAAGAAACATTAAGCTTGTCTCACCCAATTTACGCGCGTTAACCAATCGCTCGACCGGATTAAGCCCCCGATCCAGCATAGATTTTTCAAGGTACATTTCAGAACAACTACCTGAAAAACAAGGAATACCTACAAGCTGCAACTCGGATAAAATTCTATCTCGACTCCATCCACCCTTTAACGCATCGGGCTCAATAAACAGATAGTGCTTATAACACGCATGCTCAATCGCTGGCGGTTTATTAATCGTCCGAATAACTGCCGCACTGGCGACAGCAGAATCCAGCATCGCCGCATTAACCTGACGGGCGGCACGCCATTTATCCAGTTTAGTCAGCTGAATTCGACCGATAGCCGCCTGCATTTCAGTCATGCGGTAATTCGAACCGATATCATCGTGCAGCCATCGAAACCCCGGAGGCTGATCGTCGCGATAAACCTTGTCCCAATTTTTACCATGGTCTTTAAATGACCAGGCCCGCTTCCAAACCTGCTTATCGGCTGTAATAAGCATGCCTCCTTCGCCGCCCGTAGAGATAATTTTATCCTGGCAGAAGGAGAAAGCCGCAACATCCCCCAGACTTCCAACCGGACGCCCCTTATAGATAGCACCGTGAGCCTGTGCGCAATCTTCAACCACTTTTAATGCATGTCGCTCAGCCAGGGCTGTAATTAAGTCCATATCACAAGGCCAACCGGCTAGGTGCACACAGATAATAGCGCGGGTTTTTTTTGATATTAACGGCGCAATCGTTGCCGCGGTTATATTCTGAGAATCAAGATCGACATCGGCAAATACTGGCGTGGCACCGAGCATCAGCACCGCACTTGCCGAGGCCATAAAACTGCGAGACGTCACGATAACCTCATCCCCAGGTTCGACGCCTACCGCGCGAAGCGCCAGCTCTAGCGCTAAGGTGCCATTCGCCACAGCAACGCCATAACCCACGCCGCAATACTCTGCGTATTCCTTTTCAAATTCACGCCCTTGGGTACCGGTCCAATAATTGACAGCCCCGCTGGCAAGAACCTTATCGACAGCTTCACGCTGCTCAGCATCAAAATAAGGCCAACGAGCCAAGTCCATCGGTTTACTATCGCCTGTCATCTGGCGGGCACTCCTTTCACTACCTGGCCAGCAGCAACATGTCGATGTACCACCGCGCCTGCTGCGATGACGGCTGATTCTGCCACACAAACACCAGGCAACACGCGCGCCCCCAGCCCGACTAAACACAAACACCCGATATCAACGGCCCCACCCAGCACGACCCCAGGGGCAATATGCGCACCGTCTGCTACCCGACAGTCATGCTCAACGACACTGGCGGTATTGACGATGACGCCATCACCCAATTTCGCATCACTGTTAACCACGGCACCAGCGAGCACCATCACCCCTTCACCCAGCACCGCACGTTTAGACACCAAAGCAGAAGGGTCAATAATATTAACCAGCGCGGCGCCTGCTTCTTTTAATTGATTGACAAGAGATGCGCGGACAGGATTACTGCCTATAGCAACAACAACTCCGTCAATATCGTCTAGGAATGCGCTAAAATCGGCGTCTTTTCCAACAACAGGCCAACCAGAAACAGTCGTAAGTGCAGGCCACGCCGCATCCAGAAACCGAATATGATGCCACCCGCTACGTTCGGCGGCCTCGGCAACGACCTTTCCATGCCCGCCCGCACCAATAATCAACAGTCGTTTCATCCTTGTTCCTGACTCTTTGCCGAAGAATTTCCGCGAAACTTTTCCGCCGTCGCCTGGCCGTCTTGGCTAATGCCTTGGCGAGAAAAAACCTTAGCTACCGTCTTAAACAGTATTTTTACATCGAGCCATAACGACCGATGCGTTACATACCAACAATCCAACTGAAACTTTTCAGCCCAGCTTATCGCGTTGCGACCATTAATCTGCGCCCAGCCGGTGATACCCGGACGCACCTCATGGCGACGCATCTGCTCAGGTGAATAGAGCGGCAGATATTCCATTAACAAAGGACGCGGGCCCACCAGGCTCATTTCGCCGCGCACGACGTTCCATAGTTCAGGGAGTTCATCCAGGCTAGCCGCTCTCAAAAACCGACCGAAAGCGGTCAAGCGCTCAGCGTCTGACAAGGGCCTGCCCTGACTATCATTAGCGTCACGCATGCTGCGGAATTTCACCAGCATAAAGGGTTTACCCTGCAAGCCAGGGCGCTGCTGTCGAAACAACACCGGGCTACCGAGACGCAAACGAACCAACACCGCGATTAGCGCCATCACCGGCAAAAGCCCGACACCCATAATGATCGCACCAATCAGGTCGAACAGTCGCTTCAACATATTCACTCACTTTTTTGCCGATTAAGTAGATCAAGATACAGGTTGTCATGCTCGGCAATGACTTGCTGCACATCATAGCGACGAATAATATCCTGCGCCTGCCTGCCCAAATGCTGCCGATATTGAATATCCACCACTAAACGCCAGAGATTATCGGCCAGCTCAGCAATATCGCCAACAGGGGACAGCAGCCCCCCCCCCTTTGCAAAAAGATCCGACATCCCCCGAATTTGATAACCGATAACAGGCACACCGGATGCCATGGCCTCCATCGCTATGCGCGGCAAACCTTCACGAATCGACGGTAACAGGACAATATCGGCAAAGGCCAACAGCCGGGGAACATCGTTTCGAAAACCCAAAAACCTCACTTGGGATTCGAGATTCAGGCGTCGAGATAACGCCTGCACTTGTTCTTCGAGCAATCCGGACCCTACGAAGACGAGCAGAACCTTCGGGTTGTTAAGCTGGGATAATGCCGCAAGCGCATCACCGTGCCGCTTTCCCGGATTGAACTCCGCAACCATCAGCACCACGGTCATGTCGGTAGCGACATCCAATGATGCTAACCAGTGTTCGCGATCGCCGCGCCCAACAGACAAGGGGTATGCGTGTGTGTCGACGCCCACTCCCGGCAATCGACGAACCTTATCCCGGGTTAATTGCAGCTTCTCATAACACGCCTGCTCATCTTCATGATTGATAATGATAATGCAATCAGTCCAGCGAGACGCACAACGTTCTATCATCTTAAAAACCAGGTTCTTGTACCACGGATTGGATGAGCAGAAGTGAAAACCGTGCGCAGTGTAAACCACCCGTAGTTTGGTGCGACGTCGAAGATTACGTAACGCAAAGCGGACCAACAAGCTTGCGATGGGAGTATGCACATGAACGATGTCGTAACCATTACGCTCCACCGTTTCACCTATCTGTGTCAGCAGAGGCCATAGTTTGAGATTGCCGGCTAAGTGACGACTCCAACCGATTTCGTAACAATGGTCGAAGTGATCCGGCAATGCGCGATTATCCAAGACCCCACTGGCCATGCAATCCACTTGCATCCCTTGTTGGCGAAAATGATCGGCAAAGGGAAGCAAAAAAGCTTCGAGGGTGCGATCGATGGTTGTTACCATCAAAATCTTTTTTTGTGTCATCGTTATATCTATATTAAAAGTATCAGGATAAGACTAGGGGTAATACAGTCCAACATCCATATAAGAAAGAGCTTTGATCTAAAAAATCAACTCAAGAATAGCGTTCGTTTTATTTGAATAATTATTGCGACTAGAAAGTAAAGAGAAGCCTTTATTCTAGAACAACCGTAGCCTGTAGAAATATTGAAAACTTCTCGCTTAGCACTTAGATATTGCTGCTGACTTACTCCAGAGTAACTCCAGTTGGCTATAAGTTTATCAATAGCTATAGCCGAAACATCAGCGTTACGCATTCGCACAAAAAAATCATAATCCATTGCATAGCGAAGCGATGGATTGTAAGTACCATGGGTTTCATACATCGCTTGTTTCACTAACACGCTAGGATGAGCGATGGTCATCCTATAATCCAGGCCTCTACGATAGTCTTTTACGGGAGCAGAATAATGGCTATTACTATCAGAAGAATGAATTTCCACGCCCCCATAAACAAAACCAACATCACTATTAGCACCAGCCATCAATGAAGCAATAGCATCAGGTTCATACCAATCATCAGCATTAATGATGCCAACCCAGCTACCATTAGCCTTAGCTATCCCTTTGTTAAAGGCATCGCTGATACCATTATCGGGTTCGCTTTTCCAATAATCGATATTATCATCATAGCGCTTGATCAGATCCAAGGAACCGTCGACGGAACCGCCATCAATAATAATATATTCGATATTAGGATAGGTCTGAGCGAGAACGCTTGTAATGGTTCGCTCAAGAGTACCCGCTCCGTTGTAGACGATAGTAATGAGCGAGACTAGAGGCTGATTTATTGACGGTAGAATAAAATCTTCAGCCAATTTTCAATTTCCTCGTTTGGTACAACTCATGCTTATAACGCATTAATCATGCCTTTTCCATGTTACCAGCTTTCTGCGATAAGCTTTTAACGCCCTCCGTACCGGGTCATCAACCGAGGCCGTAGCGAATACAACCTGCTGATAACCTTTGTGAATCAATTCATCACGAAGCCCTGGCTCATAGAGTAACGCAAGCAATTTCTCAGCAAGAGACATTGGATTATCCAGATCGACAAACAAAGCCGAATCCGACAACTGCTCTCTAGCTCCCTCAATGTCGCCATAAACGACGGGAACGCCAAGTACCATCGCCTCAATAGGTGGAATATTCGTCGGGCCAAAATAGCTGGTCATTACCAACGCAGTCGCACCTTGGTACAGCTCCTGAAGTGAACAATCCTCCACGAAGCCCAAATTAACAAACTGATTTTCGAGACCGAGCGATTTAGCATAATCGCAAACATACTTCGCATTACCCTTATCGCCACCACAACAAATCAACTGTAGCGAGACAGAGTGCTCATCTTTAAGAATTTTAAGAGCATCAAGAATATAACTATGATTTTTATGCGCCCAAAACTGGGCTGGGTAAAATATATAAGGCTCAGAATCTCCACGGACGGCAAGGGCTAAATTATCAGGCCTAGGGATTGCTGTATGACTTGAGGTCGTCAAAGACACCCCTGTCTGCAATGCACAAACTGCGATTCTATGCTCATCAACCAAATATCTATGACTGATATTTTTTTTTCCTGTGACAGATTCAGCAATAACCATAGCGGCTTTCGGAAGAGAGCGTTTAAAGATATATTCTCGTCGCTCGAACTGACCTAGAGCGCGCACTTCAGGAAATTCAAGTTGATCTCGATGACAGAGATCCCAGACTGTCACAAAATAATTAATATCCGTGATCAACGCGTGCAGACAGGGGTTAGGAAAATATAAAAGATCCGCTCCCTCTTTTATAAAATAGCGATCGAAGAAACGATAACGTCGTCCACCAAAAAACAAAAAACCATCGAGAGAAAAAAGATGCGACAACACTTGTTTTAAGCGTGAAAACTTGAACAAAGTTGCCGATATTCCATAGTAAAGCAGATCATTTGCAACCGATTGGCTACTGGTATAAACCTGAACGGAAGCAATTCCTTGCGCCGAGATCATTAATTGTTTTACCGCATTCACCGACTGTTGAAACCCACCACCGGCCTGCTTGTCCGATTCAAAATAAACCGCAATTTTCATTACATTTTTTCCAAAACTGCCACGCCGGCCCAGTCTTCTAGAGTAGGTGGGCGGTCGCTCATCCAGGAAAAATATCCTTTCACAGCTAGCACTGGCTCAGCATATCGACAAATTTCAGGATAAAACAGATATCGCATGGTATGAGTTTCCTGAACTTGCTCGCGCGTTTCACTCGTCCTATGTTCAATCTGTACATCATAATTAACGACAACCTTATTTTCATTGGGCAGTAATGTCGACTCGGCGATTCTGAGCACCCGAATCACACCATCTTCCATTCGTTTGACCCGAACTTCCGGTTGTTGAGCCAGAACCGCGGGGCCATTCCAGAAGTCAAAAATAAGCACCCCGCCTGGATTCAGATGCTCGGCGGCATTCTGAAAGACAGCCTGCAGATCCTTGTGAGAAGTTTGATAACTAAAGACATGAAATAACGAAACTACGACATCAAACCGCGTATCGCTTCGCCATAAGCGCGCATCGCCCAGTGAAAAACGCAATCGCTCTGCGAGATCTCCAGACAGCGTACTTCGGCGCGATACCGCCCGATCAATCATGGATTGGCTGAGATCGATCCCAGACAGATCGTAACCCTTTCGGGCAAGATGCTCGGCATGGGAACCCGTACCACAACCCAGCTCGAGAATATTGCATGCACCCGGTGCATAATTCCGGATTAAACCATCGACATATTCCGCTTCGGCCGCATAGTCCTTGTCACGATAAAGAAGATCATAATAGGCCGCATAGCCATCGAACACATCACTCATATCAACACCGTCCTTACCGTTTCAGCGACCCGGTCTATCTGCTCATCGGTCAGCGCCAAACCACTGGGAATATAGAACCCTCGCTGGTATAACCGCTCGGCAATGGGATACACCTCCCCTGCAAACAACGCCATCCTCGATAACACTGGCTGCTGATGCATAGGGCAGAAGAATGGGCGACAACCGATACCGCGGCCAACCAGGCGCTTTACGGCTTCCTCCGCATCGAAGCCCAACGCATCGTCCAATACTAGTCCGTAAACCCAATAGATATTGTCTGCATAACTCGTTCGACTTAGCGGTAACTCTATTCCCTGAATACCACCCAGCAGTTCAGTGTACCGGGCACCCATTCGTCGCTTACGGGCAACAAACTCATCTAATTGCTCAACTTGGGCCACACCCAGTGCCGCCTGCATATTGGTCATTCGCAAGTTCCATCCCAGACGTTCATGAACAAAACGTTTGGAGGCTTGAAAACACAAATTACGCAAACTACGACAGTCTTCGGCAAGCTGGTCATCATTGGTAACAACCATCCCGCCCTCACCCGTGGTAATGTGCTTATTCGGATAAAAGCTGAAGGTGCTGATGTCACCGAAACTACCACAAGGCCTACCCTTGTAATGCTGACCATGCATTTGAGCGGCGTCTTCGATCACTTTAATACCATGACGTCTAGCGATCGCTATTACCGGGTCCATATCGACCGGCAGACCATAGATGTGGACCGCCATAATGGCCTTGGTCCGCGGTGTGATTTTAGATTCAATCTGACCAACATCCATATTCCATGTCAAAGGATCGCTATCGACCAAGACAGGCTTGGCACCCGAGCGAATAATTTGTCCGACGCATGAAATAATTGTGAACGCGGGAAGTATCACCTCATCTCCCGGACCGATGCCCAGAACATCGATCGCGACATCAAGCGCGGCCGTGCCGTTGCTCACCGCTATACCATGGCTACGCCCGACGGTGGCAGCAAACTGATCTTCAAATCGTTTAATGAAGGGACCCTCGGAAGAAATCCACCCCGTATCTATACACTCGTTCAGGTATTTTTTTTCGTTACCATTGAGTAAAGGTTCGTTGACGGGGATAAAGCTCATCGTTCAATTTCCAATATGAAATGACAGTAAATATTGTTACCCAATTGTGACTTATTGCGTACCACTAACAGCCGATAACTTAAACCTAACGCTAGAATATGATCAAGTACTCGCAGCTTTAGCATCGAAGCATCATACTTCCTCGAAGAAGGCACACCAAAACTACCCCACCGAATGTATTCCTTGGCAGCCGGATCTGAATAGCCCTTAGAAAAATATTCCGGTGTCGAATAAGCACAGTACTGGGTATGCATGTAAAGCGGTAATATAACGGCCTTCCCGCCTGGCTTAAGAAGCCTAGCCAGCTCATGGATAAACCTCGTGTCATCATCACTCATGAACATTTCATAAGCACAATGTAACGTGGCCCCCTTGACCGAGGCATCTTCAAACGTCGTTTGAGTCGCGTTTTCTACCCGGTAATAGAAAAGATTACTGTATTCTTGCCCGACCTCACATAAGTCGATCGCAAACGCCTCGATTCCCTTCCGCTCTCGCTGAACTCGAACCCAAGGGGAAGTCGCGGCAGCTATATCCACATAGATGTCATTCGGTCCGTAATCTGATAGACCAAGCCTTTCACTTGAAAGCCAGTGCTCCAAAAGCTTTTCATCCCAAACACCACCGTTCAAACCACCATGGTATTCCGAAGGAAACTAGGATTCGGCTTGAAAGGCTTTGAATAGTTCGGGATTTGGACTGTAACTCTCAACCGCTACACCGAGCGCAGCCAAATCACGCTCGATGGTTTCCAGCTCGACTAAAGTCGGATTATGGTAGCCAGGTGCATGGCGAAAAAAACGCCATTTTATGTAGCAAACTTTCCGCTTCAACAGGAGCACGGCCTTGCGCATGGAGCCAAGCACACCATGACGGCGAATTTTTTCAACGGCCCCCATCATTTCAACCTTACCTGCGAAGGAGATATCCCTACAAACCGTGTTTTATCCGCGTCCCCTGCATAAGGTCCCTGCTTCACTTCGATGATTTCACTGGCTTCCAGCATCTGAAAACCATGCCCACCCACAGACAATAGAATGACATCTCCTTTATTCAAGATACGACTTTCGAGATAATTTTGGTCGTCGTCATAGAAATCGACTCTGACCAGCCCTGATTTGATAAAGAGAACTTCCTTGGTATATTGGACCTCACGCGTAACGGGATTATGGACATGCGGAGGAATAACATAGCCCTCCGGCCTGTTCATATACCCTAGCTGCTGTGAGAAATCATCAGGGGTAAAAAACTTAATCCCGTCTTCTTTATAATTAGCATGAAGAATAACAGCAAGAGTCAAGCCTTCGTGGACAATGTTTTCAATCACTACGGTAATGCTCCTTAATATATGTTGGCTGGTGAACCCAGTCGCGAACCTCTGGGTCTTCACAATACGCCTGCTGATGATAGGCATACCCCTCACGGTGGCCTGCTTTCAATTCACGCAGTGCCCTCTTTACTTCGGGATCGGTGATCATCAGACTCCTAAACTTACTCCATCCCCAACTACCTATGCGACGCAACAAATGTATTTTCGTGCTTGGCATCACTATATTATTACGCAGCGTCGTGTAGGAATCTGAAACTCCCTGATTAAACCCGCGCTGATAGAAGTAGGAAAATGTCATCCGCTCTGGCGTGACTTTATGATGTACCGAAGCACCGGGATGAAACACGCACTTCATACCAGACTCTTGGACAAAGCGAGAAACATGCGTTTCGCCATCGCCCCGAAACCGAATAAGATCCTTAGGCATTCCATCGGGGTTAAAACCACCTGCAGCGACCAGCACATTTTTCCTAATGGAAAAGTTGCATCCCCATACATAGTACGGGCTGAATGAGCGTATTGTACCAGTCAACTCAAGAATGCTGAGCGCAGGAAGTGCGAGCCCCATCCTTATTTTTGACTGCTCCCAAAGCCGAGTTAACCACACAGGGGGCGTTCCCACAAAAAGAGGCAGATTGTTCCCCCCGACCATTACTGTATTAGGGTCAGTGAACGCGTCCTGTATTGATTCAAGCCAAGACGGTAGTGCCTCAATATCATCATCGCAATAAACCAGGATATCACCCTTTGCTTCGATCATTCCTCGATGTCGACCGGCATGCAACCCTAACTCGGATTCGAAAACATATCGTAGATTATTAAGCTTATCCGAATACTCTTCAGCTACAGCGAATGTGTGATCACTCGAACCATTATCAACAATCAAAACTTCGAAGTATTTAGCGGGTAATGTCTGCCGAGTTAAAGATGCTAGAGCAGAATCAAGCATCTCAGCGCGGTTTCGCGTAGGAATAATAATGGATATCATGACTTTTGTGCCATTGTTCCCCACCACATATTTGGCAACTGGTCATGATGATTAACTAAGGGCATGACATCTTCATGAACGACTCTCTTGACACCTTCCGCCCAACCATAATCGTGAAAGATAACAATTGACCCTGGTTTTAAAAAACTTCTATACGCCTCCCAATCTGCCTTTACTCCGTCGTAAGAATGGTCACCATCGATAAATAAAATATCTAGAACCCTCTCTTGCAGACCGACTTTATCAACGATTTCCGTACTAAAGCCTCGTATGGGTACGATAAAACCCCGAAAAGGTTCTGTATTTTTATTGAACTCCTCCCATGTATCATAACACCCCTCAGTCATAGCATCATTGTTCCACGTATCGATGCAAATAACTTTCCCCGAGCCACCTTCTTTTAGTGCCGCGCCAAAACAGCAGGCGGAAGCCCCAATATAGGAGCCTATTTCTGCTATTTTCGTCACCCCTTGTGAAAGACGATATAATGTAACACGTTCACTTAAGGTAAGATGCGATACAACACCGAAAGCAACTTTTAGCCGACTATTCGACAATTTAATAAAACAACCTGTTACAGCAGACCATATATTACGAACCACTTTCATTTAAACTCGTATCCTGGGCATGACGTAAGAGTGAACGCCTGATTACCTTTCAAAAAACGAACCATGTAAACTATCGACAAGACCCTAAACCACGTCGCCAGCATAGCACCATCATTCCGCAAACTAGATGTTTCGTCATTTCCGTAAACAAATGGCTCCTCTAGCCTAAAAACAAAACCGCCATCATCCACCTGATTCATCAACACCCAATCAAAAGCGCGACATATAGAACGCAAGATATCGTCTCTCTTTTGATTAGACACGTAGGGGTACAATCGGATAAGAACATCTATAGAGTCAATATCTTCGCACGCACTGGAATTAACCTTAACGCCATAGCCACCCATTACATTTTGAGTTTTCAGTGTTGCACCGACAATTTTATCGCAAGAAAACCCAAACGAACCGTCATAAAAATACAAAGAAAATAAGTGGTATGCAAACTGAACAATTCTCGATCTCTGCCGAGGATCTTCGACATCCCCTCCTCCCCAAAAACCCGTCTCGTAGTTTATTTTATCTAACAATGCTTCTTTCAAATTTTCAACTGCAGCGGCAGCTTTCTCATCAGCCCAATGGTCACGCTGGTATTGCAACAAAGCACCTATATTCATTATTTTATTATCAACATCACTCAACAACAATGAACCGTCATTCCAATCAAAACAATCCAACCACACATTGATGTAATCCCTATCATAATATGGCTCAAGAAATTTAAATGGATGCAGCGGCCGAGATCCAAGAGCTGTATAGGCGCTGATCATATGCAACGAAAGGTGACGGGCACCCCACCAGTCAGAATCACTATAAATATCATTCATAACCACAGAATCATAAAACAACCCATCTTGTTCTCTCTGAAAAGAATCAAAATAATCAACCCACTCATTTTTCTTACTTTCGCTTAACTCCTCTAAGACACCCAACATGCTATATGTCATGCAAGCATAAACTGATCCATACAGCGTCGGTAGCGTACAACTTTTTGAGTAACGATAACGAACACCACTCTCGTCACACTGCATCGAATCCAAAAACTTCTGGACTCGGATTTTAAATATTTTCTCATCAAAACCATCAACGCTAGGTATACTAGAATTTCGTACGCGAATTTTTAACAACCTCATTACAAGCCACTCACTAGCAGCATCTCTGACATATCGCAACATGCCTTTTACCTGTTTGATCATCACGCTGCCCGCCACTTTATCAATCCAAGTATATCCCTAACAACACCTTTACGTTCAACAACAAAGCCAATCACACAAAACGCAAGCAACTCCAAAAGCCCTTCCATTATAAAAACTGGCCAGCTCCCATCCATATAATATGAAGCAACAAAATGGGATACTGTGACAACCAGCCCACTAACAATTGTGACCATAACGATATAACGAACTATCGAAAACAAACAAATTGGAACAATTTTACGTAATACAAAAAAATGCAGAAACATAGCACCTAGTGCCAACATAAATCGAACCCAGACAAAGACATCAAAACCTCTCTGCACGCTATACAAATAAGCTACTAGATAAACAAGCAAGGTAATGGCAGTAACGATCGTTTCATAAGAAGGCTTTCCCATAGCACGATATACCTCACCATTCATCCCAACGATCCAGGAAAAACCATGCATCAAAGCCATTACACCGATAACAAAACCAATACCTTCCCACTGTTCTCCAAAAAAGACAATACCAATAAAATCCGAGACTGAATAGATAAAGAACGCCAATGGAATTGCTATAAAGGCAAGTATCTTTACAATCTTTTCAATTGCCCTTCCTAGTCTATCCTTGTCTTGATTCATCTGTGACAGATAGCTATAGAGTACCGGTAATACTGGTCCAAATAGGAGAGAAAAACCCATGAGTGCAAATTGATTACCAGTTCTATACAACCCGAGATCATGACTGCCGAGATACATACCAACGATGAACGAATCAGCCCAGATATAAAACCATGCGAGCAACCCAGACAATCCAACCCACACACCAAAACGCCCCATTTTCTTGGCTACTAACCTGTTAAACTTCCACTTAGGGCGCCAATGACTGATACGCCAAAGCATAATGACTTGAGCCACCTGTCCAATTATTGATCCCGCCACCAAAGCCCAATAACCCATACCGTTCAACGCCAGAGGAATGGATGCCAACCCCGGCAGACTAACAGTCGCAAATCGCACCCAAAAAAGTTTTTTGAACCCCATCTCTTTTTGCAGCAGCGCAGTATGAACTGAAGAGAGTGCTCCGAGAAAAACTTGCAATGTCATTATTTGAAGTACAGCAACCACACGCCCGTCATGAAAAAAAGTGTATGCTACGGAATCAGCGATGCTAAATAGCAAAATAGCGATGAAAAAACCCAAGCCAAGATTGATCCAGAATGCAGCATTAGCAGCGTCGTCAACATCACTTTGACGTTGAATAAGCGCCTTTCCCATACCCGCTTCCCAGAATATCTGTGAAAAGCCAATAACCATTAAAGCGGCAGACATAACGCCGAAATCTTCGGGTGTAAGTAGCCTGGCTAAAATAATAAATACAACTGGCTGAATAGCCTTAGACGCTAATTCAGAAAGAAATGACCATTTAAGCGCATGAGTAAGACTCATAGATGGTTACACACCTCGCACAACGCCACGTAAGAGGCGACAATAACATTGGACAAACACCATCGCTGCCCAAAACAACCGTCATGCTGAAGGTCTATTACAGAAGTGTACGCCGTCACTATATCCCTTAGCTCTGATCCATTCGTGCAGATATGTTACCAGTAGAGTCTCGCACCTTGCCTTGGACGTAACATCTACTTTCAGCAATGATCCTATCGAACACCGCCTGAAACTCTCTCAAACAGTGTTCACAGCAAAAACGGTTACTTGAAGCACTCTCTATACCACTCCACAAACCGCCCAATCCCTTCATCCACTGTCGTCTGCGGCTTGTAACCCACCCAATCCACCAACGACTCCACATTGGCATAAGTATCAGGTACATCACCCGGCTGCAGTGGCAGCAGGTTCATCTCGGCTTTCTTACCCAAGTGCTTTTCCAAGGTATGGATATAGGTCAACAGCTCTACCGGTTGTTGATTGCCAATATTGAAGACGCGATAAGGCGCTTTACTGGTAGCTGGGTCTGGTTTTTCACCACTCCAATCCGGGTCAGGTTCGGCAATTTTGTCCAGCGTCCGCACAATACCTTCAACGATATCATCGATATAGGTAAAATCGCGCCGGTGCTTGCCGTAGTTAAACACGTTGATCGGCTTGCCCGCCAGGATCGCCTTGATGAACAGGAACAGCGCCATATCGGGGCGACCCCAGGGGCCGTAAACGGTAAAGAAACGCAGGCCGGTGGTGGGTAAGCCGAACAGATGGCTATAGGTATGCGCCATCAGCTCATTGGATTTTTTCGACGCCGCGTACAGCGACAGCGGGTGATCGATATTGTCGTGCTCGGAAAACGGCATGGACTCATTGGCACCGTACACCGAGCTGGACGAGGCATAGACCAGGTTTTCAACTTTATTATGCCGGCAGCCTTCGAGTATATTCACAAAGCCAACGATATTGCTGTCGATATACGCGCGGGGGTTTTCGATGCTATAGCGTACCCCCGCCTGAGCTGCGAGATGGACCACGCGATCGAACTTCTGTTCCTCGAATAACCGGTTCATTCCATCCTGGTCGGCAACATCCAGTTTTACAAATGAAAACTGATCCGCATCTTTTTGTAACCGATCCAGTCGCGCGTGCTTTAACGACACATCATAATAATCGTTAAGGTTGTCCAGTCCCACGACCTGATCACCGCGGTCGATCAAGACGCGACTCACGTGTGAGCCGATAAACCCTGCTGCGCCGGTTACTAAAACTTTCATAAGTTGTGCCTCTGGTACACTCAGCCCTGCTTAGGACACTGTATAGGGTTAGTCGATGCTTAAACAGCCCGTCACTTATAAACGGGCATCAACCTCGCTAACCGGCAGAAGATGCTTGATATCAAACAACACATGCGGGTCTCGCCCCAAGCCTTTGATGGTTTCAGCACCCATCGTGG
>JBFGZS010000062.1:0-25439 GCA_041586615.1 Motiliproteus sp.
ACAAAGAAGTGGCGGAACGGACGGGACTCGAACCCGCGACCCCCGGCGTGACAGGCCGGTATTCTAACCAACTGAACTACCGCTCCGCAGCGGTGGTGGGCGTGGAGAGGATCGAACTCCCGACATCCACCTTGTAAGGGTGGCGCTCTCCCAGCTGAGCTACACGCCCACATAACACGTTTTCGAGTTTTTAACCAACCTCTGAATCAGAGAATTGGCGGAACGGACGGGACTCGAACCCGCGACCCCCGGCGTGACAGGCCGGTATTCTAACCAACTGAACTACCGCTCCATTTAACTCTCGGCTACTAAGCCTGATCAGCCTTTCGGGTGATCTTCCTGATTTGGTGGGCGTGGAGAGGATCGAACTCCCGACATCCACCTTGTAAGGGTGGCGCTCTCCCAGCTGAGCTACACGCCCCAAATCAGGAGCAGCGAATTCTACTCGTTTTACCTCGCTTGTCAAACCCTCACCACAACTTTTCGCCGGTTCGTCAGCAAGAGGGCTAAACCTTCATCGCGCCATATATTGCCGATCAGATCCGACAACCTTGACCACGGATACAACTGAATAGAAACTGACCGCCCATCAGCCGCCTATTTCGCTGTTCAGCACGTAAACCAGCCCACGACCTTCTATGTTATAGACCTATGCTATAGACCTATGCCATTGACGCATGCCATCCCACGCCTGCTACTGGAACCAAACCGCAATAGCATCGATAATCGGCACCATGAACACTATAACCCCCTCACTGCGTCCACGCAGCACCGTCACTATCGCGCTCGATCACTTAATCGAACGCTACCTTAAAGCCTGCCATCAGCGCACCGGGGCGCTGCCGCGCATCGAGCATGATCCCGAGTGGCCGTCGCCCTGCTATCAAGGCGAGCCTGACTCAAACGGAATGATTGACTGGCAGCCCGTCCGTCAGGACCAAAGCAGTGATCTGTTCGAGAGGCTGGCATGTGCGCTGGATACGCCGATTCATCCTGACCTGATCGCTTATTACAGCCACCTATGGTCAGATCCTATCCCGGTCAGCTGTCAAGAAGGCGATCTCAGCCTGCTGTTTATCTGGAACGACGCGGATTATGAACGGTTGCGCGCTAACCTGATCGGGCATGCGCTGGCCAAGCGTAAACTACGCTTACCTCTGACGCTGTTTTTCGCCTGTACGGAGCCCGACGCAAATTATTTTCTCAGCCTGGATAACAACAGCGGTGAAGTGCAGCTAGAGCAACCTGGCCGAGCGCCACTGCGCACGGTTGCAGCATCCCTGAGCGAATTCCTCAACACGTTGCAGCCGAACCCCAAATAAGTTCGTATAACAAGAAGTGGACGTATACGCCCCTGATAAAAGGGCACCAAAGAAGTGCCAAAAAGGGCTCGAAAAGGGAGAGCAAAGGGGCGTGACAAACTGCTGCCTTGCCGCCTATGATGCAGTACGTCATAACGATAGCCCATAACAACAGCCCATAACAACAGTCCATAACAACAGCCCACCATCATAGCAACAGCTCGCATGGGCCCGGATAACGACTACCGCCGCATTCAATGCTGCTTCAGGGCATTGGCATCCGTGTCCAGGGCCCTCTTGCTTCGAGCCCATTGCTAACAACAAAACAGAGGCCACTAACCATGCTTCGTACGCTCATTCTCTCCAGCGCCATCCTGTTAAGCGGTTGCGCCCTAAGTCCGCAATATGTCGATCTCAAACCCCAACTCGAGATCCAGCAACAAGGCTCCCGGAGCCGGCCGATCGAGATCCACATCAAGGATGCGCGCCCGGTACAAACCCTCGGCAGCCGAGGAGGTGTGTATACCGGCACCAGCCTGATTCATTTAAGCACCCCGCTTGAAAACAGCTTGAAGCCCATTGCCGAGCACGCTCTCCGGCAACTGGGTTACGCGCCCGTGAACCAGGGAGGCGCTGTTCAGCTCACGCTGGCCGTCGAAGAACTGACCTACCAGGCGAGCAGCAAGACATTGCCGCCGGTCGATGTTACGGTCAAGTCCGTCGTCAAAGCCCAGTCTCGCAACGGCAACCAAACCCGGGAAGCACGTTTCAACTCCGAAAAAACACACCGCTTCCTGAAATCGCCTTCTCCTGAGGAAAACGAACGCATCATCAATGAAGTCCTCACGCAGAGCCTTAACCGACTCTTCAACGACCCTAGCCTGTTAGGATTTCTGAGCCAATAGATTCCGTTATCAAGACTGCCCTTGTGTGGAGTCGCCAGGTTAATATATGACCCCATACATAGCGCCATACACGGCTTCGCGGGTAGCACGCCGCATACTCGCGAAGGGCTTCGAATGTCGGATGTTGTATGTTGTATGTTGTATGTTGTATGTTGTATGTTGTATGTTGTGTTTATTCCCAACCCACAGTCGCCGCCAGCACTACACTAATATGGCTTAATGGCCAATCACTTTCCGCCTGCCAGATATTGAAGGCCTGCTGAACGAGGCGTAGATCCCGCTGCGCAACGGGCGGCCGATCGACCACATCCAGGGCAATCAGCGCCGCAATCACATCCGGTGTTAGGCGAAAGGTGTCCCTACCCACCATACGCAGGAACGCAGCTGCCGACTGACCGCCCATCTGCGCCCCCTGTTTTTTTAGCAACAACCACAGCCCCACCAGATCATTATCGGGCCAACTGGCCAGAAAACGTCCGAAACCGCCTTCCTGACGACTTATGTCCTGTACCATCACGGCATTGATGCGTGCTGCCTTAATTTTGCCCCAATGGCGAATCAGACTGCTATCTGACATTAAACGCTCTAACTGCTCATCACTCATCAATACGACTTTCTGTGGATCGAAACCAAAAAAGGCCCGCTCAAAAGCCGGCCACTTGCTATCCACCAGCGCGTGTTTGAGACCCGCCCTGAAGACGCGGCGCACCATGGCCGATAGCAAACGATCATCGGGGATTGCCGCAATCTCAGCCGCACTGACCCGCTCGGGAAGGCGCGCCTGGATAACCGAGACGCCATGATGGCGACAAGCCTCCTGATAGATATTCTCAAACGTTTTCATCACTCACCTCTATAGTCACTCACCTCTATAGCCACTTGCCCGCAACGCAGCATGATGCTCGTCGTGTTTCATCGGTCGAATTAGCACCGCGCAATCCGACCATTATCCGCACCATGTCGGATTACGGCCTTCAACCTAACCCGACTACGGAAAATGATATCCGCGTATTTCTAGACCGAACGCGCTAGAACAGACGGTGAAACCCGAGCAAAACCAAGCGCTGAGCAGTTCCCCTGCAGGAGCCAGCGGCGTATGATACTTAGCTTGCGGGGCAGGAGCCTCCGGCTGACCCATGGCCCGTTATCAAACCCGGCCGGTCAGGATACAGAGATCGCAGTTTAGGGCAAAGGCATGTCAGTCGTCAGAAAATCAAACAAACTGATCAACGTGTGTTACGACATCCGCGGGCCTGTTCTCGAGGAGGCAAAACGCCTCGAAGAGGAAGGGCAGCGGATCATTAAGTTGAATATCGGCAATCCGGCGCCGTTTGGCTTCGACGCACCCGAAGAGATTGTGCAGGATGTCATCCACAACCTGCCCAGCGCGCAAGGATACTGCGACTCAAAAGGCTTGTTCGCCGCGCGCAAAGCCGTCATGCACGAGTGTCAACGCAATAGCATCGCCAACGTCACCATCGACGATATCTACCTCGGTAATGGTGTCAGTGAACTGATCGTCATGGCCATGCAGGCGCTATTGAACGATAGCGACGAGATGCTGATCCCCGCACCGGATTACCCGTTGTGGACCGCCGCCGTCAGCCTCGCCGGCGGCAACCCGGTCCACTACCTCTGCGACGAACAATCAGGCTGGATTCCGGATATTGAAGATATTCGCCGCAAAATCACCGACCGTACCCGCGGCATCGTCGTCATCAACCCCAACAACCCCACCGGCGCGGTCTACCCCAAAGAATTGCTGGAGCAGATCATCGATCTGGCTCGCGAACACCAATTGATCATCTACGCCGACGAAATCTACGATAAGATTCTTTACGATGCCGCCCAGCACACCTGCCTGGCCTCTCTGGCCGACGACGTGCTTTGCCTGACGTTTAACGGCCTCTCCAAGACCTACCGTTCTGCAGGCTTTCGCTCCGGCTGGATGATTATCAGCGGCCCCAAGCATCGTGCCCGCGATTATATCGAAGGGCTGGATATGCTCTCGAACATGCGTTTGTGTGCCAACGTACCGGCGCAGAACGCCATACAGACGGCGCTTGGCGGCTACCAAAGCATCAATGAGTTAATTCTTCCCGGTGGGCGCCTGCTTGAACAACGCAATGCCGCCTGGGAAATGCTCAATGACATTCCCGGCATCTCCTGCGTGAAGCCGATGGGTGCAATGTACCTGTTCCCGAAGCTGGACCCTAAGGTCTACCCTATTCACAACGATGAAAAGCTCACACTGGATTTACTTATCCAGGAAAAGATTCTCATCGTGCAAGGCTCGGGGTTTAATCTGCCGGACACCCAGCATTTCCGCTTGGTATTCCTGCCGCGTATCGACGAACTCAAAGAAGCGATAGGCCGACTGGGGCACTTTCTGCAACGCTACGAGCAATAAGCTACGCGTAATGATTAAGGCGACAATGATTAAGGCGACAACGTCATAGCGAGCAAAACATGCCGCCTTAATAGGCGGTTCATGGATGAACCACCGTGGCATAAAGCCACGTGAGACAAAGACGGAAAGACACCGGCCTTACCGTCATCAAAAGACCGAAGGGGTCAGTATGTTGATGTTAGGTATGTATTGACACTAGATCACATGCTGATGCCAGGTTAATCGTGCCCAGTCCTTACTGCGCATTCCGGTCACAACAAGGGATTACCATGCGACTGTTGATATTTCTTCTGATCATGCTAGCCGGCTCTGCCCAGGCCGCACCTAAAAATGAAATCGCCCGTTTTTGTAAAAAAGTCTGGCCGGGGGACAAAGGTGTCCAGCTATTTTGCCTGCGTGAAAATACAAATTATTACAACTGGCTACAGCACACTCGCAAACGCGTCTTCGCCGACAAAGACCGCCTTGAACAACTGGACGAATGCATAAGCGATTATGCCCCGGATTACCGGAAAGCGCATATTTGCTACTGGGACCTGTGATGCATCCGGCCTCGTCAACCACATCATCGCTATACGGCTTCGACCTCAGCGGCATCCCGCTCGGCCTGATACCGAAAACGCAATACTTTTAGCCCTCGCTCCGGGTACTGCTCGGGGAATTCGGGCGGGTTGTCGATACGCGCCTCAAACACCAGTTGCGGTGCATGCTCAGCCACCAAGCCCTTTAAGTAATTGCTTTCACGCTGCGGATCGTTCAGGCAGACCAGTACGTGCGCACCATCATGCATTAACTCGGGTAAACGCCGCAGTACACGCTGATAATCTTTACTCGCCACGAAACTGCCTTTCTGAAAAGACGGTGGATCGATAATGATCAGCTCGTAAGGCCCCAGCCGCCGCACCCGCCCCCAGGAGCGAAACAGATCATAGGGAAGAAACTGAACGGCGCGCAGATCGTGCTGATTGAGCCGGTGATTTTCGCGCCCGCGCGTCAACGCCGCACGGCTCATATCCAGATTAACCACCTGACGCGCGCCTCCTGCCAATGCCGCCACCGAAAAAGCGCAGGTATACGCAAACAGATTCAGTACCGCACACCCTGCCGCCTGCTCCCTCACCCAGCGGCGGCCGTTGGCCATATCAAGAAACAAACCGCTATTCTGGCGGCGGCCCAGCGTCAGCCCATAACGCAACCCTTGCTCGGTCACTTCCAGCTGCTCAGGTACCGAGCCCCATAACACCTCAGCGGGGGCGCCTTGCTGGTAGCGATGCTGCACCAGCACCCCTTCCACATCATTGAGCGCCTGGGTGCTCACCGAAAGGGCGCTGAGCCACTGCGGCTCAACCGGTTCATAGAGCGTTACCAGCAACACCGGTGCCAGCCAATCGACATTGACAAAGCTCAGCCCCGCGTAGCAGTGCCCGCGACCGTGGAAAAGGCGCCGTGCATCGCCGCTTGATTCCGCCAAGCCCTCTGCCAACGCGGCCAACAGTTGTTGCATGACTTACTCCCTCTACGACCCAAAAAAGGCCGATTATAACCCGGACTCCGACTAAAATTTCCTTATTGATCGCTTGAAACTTTCTGCAACCGCCTCCATCTAACACGGAGGAAAAATAACCTTTAAGGAAACTAAGCAATGCGTATTCTGCTCTTTCTCGCGACAAACCTCGCCATCGTGCTGGTTGCCAGCGTCACTCTGAGCATTTTCGGTGTGGGCTCTTCGCTGCAAGCCAATGGCATCGATCTGGATCTTGGCAACCTGCTCGTCATCTGTGCCGTATTCGGCATGGCGGGCTCGCTGGTGTCCCTGTTCATCTCAAAATGGATGGCCAAGAAAAGCACCGGCACACAATTGATCGAACAACCGAGTAACGCCGATGAGAAATGGCTGCTCGACACGGTAAGGGAACTGGCGCAAGAGGCCGGCATCAAAATGCCCGAGGTAGGTATTTTCCCGTCAGAGCAATCCAATGCGTTCGCCACCGGCTGGAACCGCAACGCCGCCCTGGTCGCGGTGAGCATCGGTCTGCTGCGCCGCTTTCGCCCTGAAGAAGTGCGCGCCGTGCTGGCGCATGAAATCGGCCATGTCGCCAACGGTGATATGGTGACGCTGGCGCTGATTCAGGGTGTCGTCAACACCTTCGTCATGTTCTTCTCACGCATTATCGGCCACACCGTTGACCGGGTTATCCTGAAGAACGAAGAAGGCCATGGCATCGGTTATTTCATCACCACGATCTTCGCCGAAATCGTTCTCGGTATCCTGGCGTCGACGATTGTCGCCTGGTTCTCGCGCCGACGCGAATTTCGTGCCGACGCCATGGGCGCACAACTGGCCGGTTCCAGCGCAATGATCGGCGCCCTGCAGCGCCTTAAAGCCGAGCAGGAGATGCCTTCCGAACTTCCCGATCAGATGATGGCGTTCGGCATCAACAGCGGCCTCAAGCACGGCCTGATGCAACTGTTTTCCAGCCACCCTCCCCTGGACGACCGCATCGACGCGCTGCGTCACGGTAACCGCTAATTATCTCTCCAAGGGGCCTCCAAGGCCCCTTCTTTTTAGTCCCTCGCAGCGGCGCACTCCGCTAGCCTGTCACTGTGACCACCCATTGCAGATAGCAGATACTGGGCGTAGCCACGATCGCAAGAGGAAGGACGGACAGACTGAATCGCGGTATTGAGTCAACCGTTAACGAGATAAAGTGCTTTTTAAACCGGACATCGCCCGCTATTAACGTTATTATAATAACAATTTGCTACGGTTATCAGAGACTGAACAGCTGAGATTGCTAAGGAACAGCAATGATCTATACGAGGTTACGTTCTCTTTATCTGCTGCTGACACTGTTCAGCCTATGCTTCCCCCTCGTCGCAGGCGCAGACGCGCGAAAACTGGTTATTCTGAACCGCGTTAACGCTATCGCTCCCGACCTGGTCTCTGCCTTCGAGGCGCGTTATGACGCGCGGATTGAGCAAATCCTCTTTCTAACCGACGAACATCGCTCCCAGATGCTGGTTAACAGCGCCGCAGAAGGGATCGACGTCATTCAAACATCCGGCATTGATCTTAATCTATACATTCGCCGCGGCTGGATACGGCCTCTGAACACAGCGCTAATACCGACACTACAGCACATATCGCCGATCTGGCGATATGCCTTTGAGCAAGCCGGCACCCATGCGGTTCCTTACAGCTGGGGAACCACCGGCATCGTTTATCGCAGCGACCTTTTAGCAACCCCCATTACGCGTTGGCAACAGCTCTACCAGCCCCAACCAGAACTGCAGGGACGCATTGGCATGAGCGAAAACGGCGATGCACTCATCGAGATGGGATTAAAAGCACTAGGCTACTCGCTGAACAGTGACGATGAGGCCCAGCTGAACGACGTGGAAGCGCTGCTGAACAACCAAAAGCCTTATGTGAAATCGTACGCGAGACTCACCGCCGATAAAGGCGCGGATATCTTGTCTGGCGCCATGATTGCCGCCATGACAGACAACGGCGAAGCCGCGCGCCTACAAAAGCACAACCAAAACCTCGTCTATATCGTCCCCGAGGAAGGTGGCCGTATCTGGGTTGATTATTTCGCCATTACCCGTAAGAGTCAGGCGCAGCAACTCGCCCATTCTTTTATCAACTTCATGAACCAACCTAAAAACGCTGCTATGCAGGCGCGTTATCTGCATAGCGCGACAGCGAACTCTGCTGCCGAGCAGTACCTGCCCGCACCGTTTCTACAAGACCCGGTTATCTATCCTGCCGCCAGCGTGCATGCACGCTCCGAATTTTCCCGACAGATTAAGGCCCAAGCCGTCAGACGCAGGAATGCGATCAGTGCCGCCGTACTGCATTAAAAGGACTATGCCATGAGGTTATCCAATAAGTTTGCGCTGATGGTCATTCCCCTGATCGCGCTGCCCCTGCTCATTGTCGGCATTCTCGCCTATATAGAATTATGGACAACGAGCGAACAACACAGCCGCGCTCAAGTTAATAACCACTTGCAACAGCTGGCCAGTGACTTTAAGGGGCAAGTGAGTACGACCCAGTTCGCGCTAAAGACTCTGGCCAACGACGCGTTGCTACACGATTACCTGCTGACAAACAACCAAACCCTGCGTTACGGGCTGCTACAACGACCGCTACTGCAGAAGATGGCCAGTATTCAGGCTGCAAATCCAGACTTTTATGAAATCAGGCTACTGCGGCGAAACGGTTTTGAAGAATTACGCCGTGTTAATCGTGCCATTCCGAATATATCGGAAACAGAAGCAGACGCCGCGTTTTTCTCCCAGCTCAGACAACGGCAGCAGAGCCGACAAGATTCACCGAACGATCATTTTGAGTTTATCGGCGACAACCCGGATAACCGAACCCAGGCCTTGTTCATCTCACTGCCGGTTTACCTTCCTAGCAGTTCTGGCAGATCGTCAACGCCAACCCTGCACGGCTACCTGAGTATTACCCAATCGATGGACAGCCTGATAGAACTCGCTCTACCGAGCCCCTGGCAATCGAATCTGGTCATGATTTCCGACGCGACCAATCCGCAGAAAGCGCCTATGGTCTCGGAACACCCCTTGTCAAACCAGCCGTTACAACTCGCGGCGTTACACGCCCAGCCTCTGGGTGAGTGGCGTGATGTAAGCCTTAACGGCCAATCTTTACAGCATTTTTCCATCCCCCTTACCGCAGATCTACAGATTCATACCCTGATCCCTCAACAGACACTGATGGAAACCAGTCGCAAGGTAGGCGCCATCTTGCTCGTGATCACCGGCCTGGCCTTGATCATCGCCATCCCGGTATTGCTTTGGTTATTACGCAGCCAGGTGTTAAGCCCAATCGCCACCTTAAACCGGGCCCTCGATGGCCTGGCTGAAGGTCAGGGTCGAATACAGCTCCCCAAAGGCGGCGACGATGAGATCGGCGACCTTGTCGGCGCGTTCAACCATATGAGTCTCGAGCTTTACGAGTCCAACGAACGCATCCGCAGCCTCGCCTTTCTCGACTCATTAACCGGGCTACCAAACCGGGTGCTGTTTCGCCGCAACCTTAATCGCGCAATGGCCGGCGCGGATCGCGATGGCACTATGCTGGCGCTGCTTTTTATCGATCTGGACAATTTCAAACACGTCAATGATACGCTGGGCCACCCCATCGGCGACAAGATGCTGCAACAGATCGCCCAGCGCCTGCAGCATCACCTCAGGGCAGACGATCAGGCCGGACGGGTCGATAGCGGCAATATTGACGCCAATTTCTCCCGGCTTGGCGGCGATGAATTCACCATCTTGATACCCAACCTGGAAGATGCCTATCAGGCACGCATCGTCGCTGAGCGCATCATCGCGGCTATCGCCGAGCCCATCGCCATCGACCACCATCAGCTTTATGTTGGTGCCAGTATCGGTATTGCCATATGGCCAAACGATGCCGACAGTGCCGAACAACTGATCACCCACGCTGACCAGGCAATGTATCAGGCTAAGCACCAGGGTAAAAATAACGTCCACTACTACTCCCAGGCGATCGGTGAACAGACCCATCGGCGCGCCCGCATCGAGCAGCGCCTGCACCGTGCCGAAATACGCGGTGACCTGACCCTTTTCTACCAACCGGTCGTAGACAGCCGCACCCACGAAATACTCTCCTTCGAAGCGCTGGTACGCTGGACGGATGCCGAACTAGGCCCCGTCCCCCCCGATCGTTTCATCCCCATCGCCGAGGAAAGCAACCTGATCCTGCCGATTGGCGAGTGGATTCTGAATGAGGCCTGCAAACAGGTACGACAGTGGCATGACGAAGGCTTCCCACAGATCCGGGTTGGTATTAATTTATCGGTGGTACAGCTGAGTCAGCCCACCATCGTCGACGTGGTCCAGCAAGCATTGCAGCGACATCGGTTAGCGAGCAAAAGTATCTATGTAGAACTGACGGAAACGGCGATCATTAAAGGCGAACAACAGGTGCTGCAAAATCTGCAAGCGTTGCGGAAGATGGGGATTCAGATCGCACTGGATGATTTCGGCACCGGCTACTCATCCCTCAGCTACCTGCAGAACCTGCCGATCGATATCCTTAAAATTGATCAGGGATTTATCAAGAATATGGATCAGGGCAGCAATTGCATTATTCTGTCGGCGATCATCACCATGGCCCACGCCCTGGGCCTTAAAGTTATTGCCGAAGGTGTGGAAGACCTGTCACACCTGCAGTTTCTCGCCACCGAAGAGGGCGTTATGATCCAGGGTTTCCTGTTCAGCCCGCCCCGCTCACCCGTAGAAGCGATCGACCTGGTACTCCAGGGCTTTTCGCAATCACCCACAAAGCGATATCAGCTGGCCGAATAAAGCCGCCCGCTGAATACCCCTTGCGGCTGTACAGCATTTATCCAACCTGTTTTTTTACCCAAACCCGCAATTTGGATAATTACTGTACAGTTCGGCTCGACATCGAGCTCCCAAGCCTTTAAAGTTCGCCCCCTTGCACGGGCCTGTCGTGAGCTTAGGCTTTACTCCATCCGCCCCTCTCTATGGCTTATCTCTCGGGAACACGTCTTTGATCTCCACCGCGAACATCACCATGCAGTTTGGTGCAGCACCTCTGTTTGAAAATATTTCTGCTAAATTCGGCAACGGTAACCGCTACGGCCTGATCGGCGCAAACGGTTGCGGTAAGTCGACGTTCATGAAAATTTTGAGCGGCGAACTCCCACCGACATCGGGCAATATATCGATCACCCCCGGCTTCACCGTTGGCACACTCAGCCAGAATCAATTTGCCTTCGAGCAATACAGCGTTGTCGACACGGTGATTATGGGGGACGTGAAGCTCTGGAAGGTCAAGCAGGCCCGCGATGCGATCTATGCCAAGCCCGAGATGAGTGAAGCAGATGGCATGGCCGTCGCCGAGCTGGAAGGCGAGTTTGCAGAAATGGACGGCTACAGCGCCGAAAGCCGTGCCGGGGAAATTCTGTTACAGGCCGGTATCGAAGAGTCCCTGCATTACGGATTAATGCAACAGGTATCGCCCGGCTGGAAATTACGCGTCTTGCTGGCCCAGGCCCTGTTTGCCAACCCCGATATTTTGCTGCTGGATGAGCCCACCAACAACCTGGATATCTACACGATCAACTGGCTCGCCACGGTGCTGAACCAGCGCAAATGCACCATGATCATCATCTCCCACGACCGGCATTTTCTGAACTCGGTTTGCACCCACATGGCCGACATCGACTATGGCGAGCTGCGTATCTACCCCGGTAACTACGAAGATTTCATGGCCGCTGCATCGCTGATCCGCGAACAACTGCACACGGAGAATGCGAAAAAGAGCGCCGAAATCGATGAACTGCAGCAGTTCGTCAATCGCTTCTCGGCCAACGCGTCCAAAGCTAAGCTGGCCAGCTCACGCGCCAAACGCATGGATAAGATCAAGCTGGACGAGGTAAAAACATCGAGCCGTTCAACGCCATCCATTCGTTACCGGCAGGAGAAGAAACTGCACCGCCAGGCCTTGATTCTGGAAAACCTTGGCCACGAATTTACCGATAACCCACTTTTCAGCGGCGGCAACCTGATTCTGGAGGCCGGCGCCAAACTGGCGGTTATCGGTGAAAACGGAGCGGGGAAAACCACCTTTTTGCGTTGCCTGATCAACGAAATCCAGGCCAGCAGCGGGGAGATAAAATGGTCCGAGAACGCCAGTATCGGCTATTGCCCACAAGATAGCAGCGCTGACTTTGATTGTGATCTGACCCTCTTTGACTGGATGTCCCAGTGGCGGACCCCAAAACACGATGACCTGATGGTCCGCGCGATGCTGGGCCGGTTATTGTTCACCGACGACGACGCGAATAAGAAAGCCCGCGTCTGCTCCGGCGGCGAAAAAAACCGCCTGATGTTTGGCAAGCTGATGATGATGAACACCAATGTGCTGATCATGGATGAGCCCACCAATCACCTGGATATGGAGGCGATCGAAGCGCTGAACAACGCCCTCAAGGATTACGATGGCACGCTGATATTCGTCAGCCATGACCGGGAATTTGTCTCCTCCCTCGCCACCCGCATCGTCGAGATCAAGGACCAAGGTGTGATTGATTTCCAGGGAACGTACGATGAGTACCTGGCAAGCCGTGAGGCTGCACTGAAAGTCGCCTAAAATCCTAGCCCGATCATCGTTAACGCCAACTCGATAACCGCCCCGGGTCTTAGGCCCGGGCTGGCAATCCGCCGCGCCCTGGCAGACATTCTGGGCACACGCAGGATGAGTGTAAGCGTCCGGCGATCACCCCTTTGGGTCAGTTCCCGTGCAGTTCACGCACGATATTGATAAACAGCTCCCGCACTCGGTTACCCCTACCGTGACTCCGCGTGATCGCGGCCACACCCAGATCGTAGTATTTGTAGGAGGGCACCAGTGCCCATAGATCGCCGTCATCGACGTAATCCTGTACATAGTTATCCGGGAAAAACCCGACGTAGGCCCCCGATAGCAGCATGGCCAGGCGCGCTTCATAGAAATATGAAATGGCAACTTTGTTCATATCTGCCAGCTGCTCCCCCACCGCGGGGCTGGTTTGAATGCCAGCGTGGACGACTTTAGCGCGCAGCACTTGCGCCAACAGTTCTTCACTTTCATCGGCCCCGTAGAGCGGGTGCTTGCGCCCACAGTACAGGTGACAGCGATCACTGTAGAGCGGCGAATAGCTCAACCCCTCAAACTGGCGGTGGTATGGAATAAACCCCACATCCACTTCGTCGTTAAGCACCATTCGTTCAGCATCGGCCAACGCCTTCACATCCAGCAACACCTTCACATCCGGCGCCTGTTCAGAAAAAAGCCGAATGGCCTCTGGAATTCGAGCCCTTGGCGCCATGCACACCGCGTCACTGGCAATCACTTTGAGTTCGCCGGTCAGTTCAACATGCAGCGCATTGATACCACTACGAAAGGTCTCAAGGGATGAAAACAGATCCTTCATCAATTCATAGACCTCCAGCCCCTCCTCGGTTAGGGAAAACCCCGCCCGCCCTCGCCGACACAGCTTGAGATTAAGACGTTGCTCCAGCTTGGCGATATGGATGCTGATGGTGGATCGACCAATACTAAGTTCGGTTTCCGCAGCAGCAAACCCCCCCGCCTCCACTACCGACTTAAACACCTTAAGAAGCCGGATCTCGTAATCAGCCACCTGCCCCAACCTGACCGTCAAGTCCTTTTTCATACCCCCACCGACCTCGTATAAAGTTTTACCCACATCAACGTAAACAAAGAAACAGCGTTATTTATCACACATTAGCAATCGAATTACCATGCTTCGATTCGACCCGGTCTCAGTCAATGGAACCCGGTAGCCAGTCCGCTCAGCAGGGTCAAATCGCGCCTCGCTGACCAACAACAAAACATAAACAGGACAGGATTATGACGCTCACACTGACATCCGAGACGCTGCTCAAACAGCAGGCCTTTATTAACGGCGAGTGGCGTGATGCGGCCAGCGGCCGACGCTTTGCGGTGACGAATCCCGCCGGCTGCACCGTGGTGGTCAAGCCCGGCGAAGAGACCCCGCTATCGGCGCTGGCGCTGGCCGAACTCAGCCGTCAGGCGGGTATTCCAGCGGGGGGGGGCAATGTCGTAACCACGATGGGCTCCCCCACGGTAGGCAAGCCCCTGTGCGACGACAGCCGGGTGCGCAAGCTGTCCTTTACCGGCTCCACGCCGGTGGGAAAACGCCCCGACCGTGCTAACCGGCGTGACGACTGAGATGGAGATCGCCAACGAGGAGATCATCTCCACCGAAGTCGCCCCCTTTGGCGGTATCAAGGAGTCCGGCATCGACAACTTTGTCGAGATCAAATACCTGTGCATGGGCGGCATCCGCTAAGCCCGTCACTCGACCCTAACGGCTTACTATTCGAATTCGAGGAACCGACAATGAACAACCAATCACTGCACAAACGCAAAGACGCCGCTTTCGCTCGTGGTCAGGGCACCATGACCCACGCTTATATCGAGAAAGCGCGCAACGCCGAGCTTTGGGATATCGAAGGCAAGCGCTATATCGATCTGGGTAGCGGGATCGCCGTGGTTAACACCGGCCATAGCCACCCCAAGGTGCAGGCTGCCGTACAGGCCCAGCTGGAAAAATTCAGCCACACCTGCGTCATGGTCACCCCCTACGCCTCGGCTGTCGAGCTGGCAGAGAAACTCAACGCCGCCGCTCCCGGCGATACGCCCAAGAAGACCCTCTTCGTCACCACCGGTGCCGAAGCGGTGGAGAACTGCGTCAAGATCGCCCGCGCCCACACCGGCCGTAGCGGTGTTATCGCCTTCAACGGTGGCTTCCACGGCCGTACCAACCTGACCATGGGCCTGACCGGCAAAGTCGCCCCGTACAAGGCAGGCTTCGGTCCCTTCCCCGGTGAGATTTACCATGCGCCCTTCCCTAACGCCTACCACGGCGTTTCGGTCGAGGCCTCGCTGGCCGCACTGAACATGCTGTTCACCTGCGATATCGAGCCCGGTCGCGTGGCCGCGATCATCATCGAGCCCGTCCAGGGCGAAGGGGGTTTCTATCAGGCGCCCGCCGAATTTATGCAGGCCCTGCGCGCACTTTGCGACCAGCACGGCATTGTGCTGATCGCCGATGAAATACAGACCGGGTTCGCCCGCACCGGCAAGATGTTCGCCTGCGAGTACGCCGGCATCGAGCCTGATCTGATCACCATGGCCAAGGGTATCGCCGGGGGTTTCCCGATTGCCGCGGTGGTCGGCAAGGCCGACATCATGGACGCGCCGCAACCGGGCGGACTGGGCGGCACTTACGGCGGTTCACCGCTGGGTTGCGCCGCAGCGCTGGCGGTGTTGGAAGTGATCGAGGAGGAGAACCTGTGCCAGCGTGCTACCGAGGTGGGCGCTTCCATCGTCAGCCACCTGCAAACGCTGCAGACCAAGTATCCGCACAAGATCGGTAACATCCGTCATCTGGGCGCCATGATCGCCATGGAGCTGGTTCACGATGGCGACGCCAGCCGCCCCGACCCGGAGCTGACCAAGGCGATCGTTGCCGAAGCGGCACGCAACGGGCTGATCCTGCTCTCCTGCGGTATTCGCGGCAACGTTATCCGCTTCCTGCCGGCACTGACTATCGGTGATGCGCTGGTCAGCGAGGGCATGGGGCTGCTGGAAAAGACCCTGGATGCCTTGATCTAAGCCGTTTCGTTCCCACCCACAAACGGGGGGCCGCTCTGCCTCCCGTTCGATTTAGCCACTCAACTTCCCATTGACCAACCGCGGGGATACCGCCATGTTTGCTCAGGTCGACACAGAAAAACAACAAATTATTGACCGCCTCGAAAAACGGATCAGCGATCATCAAGACCCAGGTGACGCCAACGCTATCATCCAATTTTCCCGGGAATATTTCAGTAGCCATAACGGCGAAACACTGGCCCGACGGGAGCTGAATGACCTCTACACCACCGTTCTCGACTGCTGGCGTTTTCTCCAGCGTAACCAGAGTCGTTTAGCGCCTTCACAGATCTGGGAAGACCAGCTGCAGATGATCGGCGGCAAGCGTGCATCCGCCTACTATAACGCGTTCTCCAGCGCCTACCGCGAGCATTTCTCACCCGAACAAGCGCTGCAGGATATCGCCCTGATCGACAGCATTGCCGATGCCGACGAACTGGCGAGCGGCTTTGGGCCCATCGATCAAACCCGCCCCGATCGACTCTACTTCAAACTGATCAGCCGGCAGGATTCGCTGGTCCTGTCAGACGTGGTACCCATTCTTGAAAATCTTGGCGTGCGGGTGATCGGTGAACACCCTTACGCGGTGCGTTCCGACGAAGACCAGAAAGTCTGGATTCACGACTTTAAACTGGCGACCCAGTTCAGCAACAGTGACCAGCTCGAATCGATCAAACCGCTATTCCGTGACGCCTTCAATCGCACCTGGCAAGGGCAGGCCGAGAATGACGCCTTTAACCGCCTGGTGCTGGCGGCCTCTCTCGACTGGCGCCAGGCTGCCTTGTTGCGGGCGTATTCCCGCTACTTGCGCCAAATCCGCTTTAGCTTCAGCCAGCCCTTTATTGCCGACGTCTTGTGCCGACAACCGCAGATCGCCCGCCTACTGGTCAACCTGTTCGAGCAACGCTTCGATCCGACCACCGGCTCTGACACTGACACTGACACTGACATAAGTGCAGTAGAGCAGATCGAAACGCAGATTCTGCAAATTCTTGATCATGTAGACAACCTCGACGAAGACCGGGTCATCCGTCGTTATCTGGAGTTGATCCAGGCGACCCTGCGCACCAACTATTACCAACCCGACGCGAACGGCCTGGCCAAGGAATATTTCTCTTTCAAGTTTGATCCCCAGAGTATCAGCGGCCTACCGAAGCCACGCCCCAAGTACGAGGTCTTCGTCTACTCACCCCGCATGGAGGGTGTGCACCTGCGCGCTGGCAAGGTTGCCCGCGGCGGCCTGCGCTGGTCCGATCGTAGCGAAGACTACCGCACCGAGGTGTTGGGACTGGTTAAGGCTCAGCAGGTCAAGAACGCGGTGATCGTTCCGATGGGAGCCAAAGGCTGCTTTATCGCCAAACAGCTGCCGGCCGGTGGCGACCGGGAACAGGTTCTGGCCGAAGGCATCGCCTGTTACCAGACCTATATCCGCGGCCTGCTGGATATCACCGACAACCTGGTAGCCGGCGTCGTGGTGCCGCCCAGATCCGTGGTCCGTCACGACGACGATGATCCCTACCTGGTGGTTGCCGCCGACAAAGGCACAGCCACCTTCTCCGACATCGCCAATGCCATCGCCGTCGAGTACGGTTTCTGGCTCGGCGACGCGTTTGCCTCCGGAGGCAGCGAAGGCTACGACCACAAGAAGATGGGCATAACCGCCCGAGGCGCCTGGGAATCGGTCAAACGTCATTTCCGCGAGCGCGGTATCGACACCCAATCATCCTCATTCAGCGTGGTGGGTGTCGGCGATATGGCCGGCGACGTGTTCGGCAATGGCATGCTGCTATCAGAGACCATCCAGCTGGTCGCCGCCTTCAACCACCAGCATATATTTATCGATCCGAACCCCGATTGCCCGGCCTCCTACGTCGAGCGTCAACGGCTGTTCGCCCTGCCCCGTTCCAGCTGGGGCGACTACAACGCCGCGTTAATCTCCCGCGGCGGCGGCGTGTTCTCACGCCACGCTAAGCGCATCCCGATCTCTTCGGAGATGAAGGCACGCTTTGCCATCGACGATGAACAGCTGACGCCGGACGCCCTGATCACCGCCCTGCTGAAGTCGCCGGTCGATATGCTCTGGAACGGCGGTATCGGCACCTATGTTAAAAGCAGCACGGAGAGCCATAGCGACGTCGGCGACAAGGCCAACGACGGCCTGCGTATCGACGGTAGCCAGCTTCGCTGCCTGGTACTGGGCGAAGGCGGCAATCTGGGGTTCACACAACATGGCCGGATCGAGTTTGGCCTACAGGGCGGTGCGTCCAATACCGACTTTATCGATAACGCCGGCGGCGTGGATTGCTCGGACCACGAAGTCAATATCAAGATCCTGCTCAACGCGCAGGTCGCCGAAGGCAACCTGTCGATGGTGCAGCGCAACCAGCTGCTTCGGCAGATGACCGACGAGGTGGCAGGTCTCGTCTTGCAGAACAATTACCGCCAGGTACAGGCACTCAGCATCGCGCAACAACATGCCATCGATGCCCTCGACGAATATATCCACCTGATCGACGCTATGGAAGCCAGTGGCAAGCTCGACCGGGCGATGGAGTTCCTTCCCGATCGAAAGACCCTGATTGATCGACGTGAAAAGAAAACAGGACTGACGCGCCCCGAGCTGGCAGTACTGATCTCCTATACCAAAATCGAGATCAAGCAGGCATTAATAGACTCCTGGGTTACCGACGATGCCCACCTGAGTGATGAAGTGGCCACCGCGTTCCCCGCCCGATTGCTACAACGCTTTCCTGATGCCGTTCACAACCATCCCCTGCGTCGGGAAATCATCGCAACCCAGATCGCCAACGATCTGGTCAACCGTATGGGCATTACTTACCTGCACAAGATACGCCAGGCGACCGGTGCCGATCACGCCCAGGTAGCCGCTGCCTATCTGATCGCCCGCGAAATTTACGCTATCGAGCCCCGCTGGCAAGCGATCGAAGCCCTAGACAACCAAATACCGGTCTCTATCCAAGCGGCCATGATGAACGAACTCACTAAGTTGTTGACCCGGGCCAGTTGGTGGCTGTTGCGCCGTCGGCGTAACCATCTTGATATTCAGGCCTGCATTGCCGACTACCGTGCCGGTATCGAGCAGACTGTCGCCTCTATCGAACAGCTGCAACAGGTGATTCCCTCTCAGGATCGCTGGATGGCTCGTTTTCAGCATTACCGCGATAGCGGCGTGCCCGAACTGTTGGCGGCTTACACCGCTGCCAATGAGGGGCTTTACTGGTTGCTGGATATTATCGAGGTGGCCAGGGAACTCAAGCGCGAAGTCGCGGAAGTGGCACCGGTTTACTTTCAGCTCGGCGAGCATCTCAACCTGCCATGGCTGGACCGGCAGATTCGGACCTACCAGTCCAGCAGCCACTGGCAGACGCTGGCCCGCAACGGCTACCGCGATGATCTGGATGCCCAGCAACGCGCGGTCACCCTCAATGCCCTGCGCGACCTGGACCCCTCTGCGCCGGCCGATAGCGCCATCGAAGGCTGGCTAATCCGGCACGGGGTATTCCTGCATCGCTGGCAAAATCTACTCACTAATATGCAGAGCAGCACAACGGTCGATTGCGCGATTTTCAGCGTCGCAATCAATGTGTTGTTGGAGCTGGGATAACGCCGTACTGAAGAGGTGGCGTAAAGCCACGTGAGACAAGGACGGACCTGCGCCGGCCTTGTCGTCATCAAAAGACGGAATGGATCGGTATTTTGATGCCAGGTTAATAGGAGGTAACGGTGAGTCGCAACCACACATTCTGGTCAATCAGCAGTACTCTCACCAGAACTTGAATCTATCTTTGACTTGCTCTGCGGTCCTTATAAAGGGCGCACCATAAAAAGGGGTCCAAAGACCCCCTTTGCCGTCAATTACGAATGACGAAGACTGAACAGTCAGCATGCCTGACCACCCGTTCGGAGGTTGATCCGATAAAATAGCTGGTAAACCCCGGTCGCTTTGCCATCAACAAGATAGCGTCGGTTTTGCTTTCAGCGGCCTCCTCGAGTATCTGATCGTGCGCAGAGCCTTCGCGAGTCGTGAAGTCTACCGTCACGTTTTCCATTTTTAGTTCGTCGATCAGACGTTTCATCTGATCGCGGGCCGCCTTCTCATGTTCGGCATAGTTACTGCCACCCAGCTCCGGGGTGCCCTTCTTGTGAACCAGAATCGTATCTACATAGAGCAACGTGATGGTGCCGGCGCCGTCGATCAGTAACCGTGCCGCCGCCATCAATCGGGTAAGCTGTTCCCGGTGAGCCAGATCGATCGGTATCAGAATATGACTGAACATAGGAGTCTCCTCATCCCATCACTTTATTGGGTAGCCAGAGCACGACCTCAGGAAAGAGCATGCACAGAATCAGTACGGTAAGGTTCAACAGAATAAAGGGGGTGACGGAGCGGTAGATCTCCCCCATTCCGACGTCTGGAGGGGCAATTCCCTTGAGGTAGAAGAGCGCGAATCCATAGGGCGGTGTCTGCACGGCAATCATGATATTGATAATCATCAACACACCGAACCAGATCGGGTCATAGCCCAAGGAGACCGCGATCGGTGTGAACAGCGGCGCACACATCAACACGATGATGAACTCATCGATGATAAACCCCAATAGCAACATAATGAGCTGAAACATGATGATGATCATGATCGGCGGCATATCCAGACCGGCGGTGAGATCTGACACCATGGTCTGCACTCCCATCAGCAGATGGAAGTTGCTGAATATGGAGGCACCAAAGATGACCCACATCGCCACACTGACCAACGCGGCGGTCTGAACGCCTGCAGACTGCAGCAGGGCCGGCTTGAAACGTTTGAACAGGATCGACAGCAAAATAGCCCCCACCACACCGAGTGCGCCAGATTCCGTCGGGGTGGCAATGCCGCTGATGATACTGCCGAGTACAACGAAGATCAGCGCCAGGGCGGAGAGACCATCGCGCAGGATAAGGAATTTCTGCCGCGGCGAAGGTGGCACGTACGCTAAATCGTCCTTGTCCAGGGGGGCCTTATTCGGGTTGAGCTTGCAGCTGATTACCACATATAAAATTAGCAAAACGATGGTGATCAACGCCGGTACCATGGCTCCCAAAAACATGCGGCCTACCGAGTTTTGCGTCGACGCGGCAAACATGATCATGGGAATGCTGGGTGGAATAAGAATGCCCAAACCACCGCCCGCCATGATAACACCCAGCGCCAGACGCCGGTCATAGCCGCGCTCCAGCATAGGCCGCAATGCAATACTGCCCGATGTCATGATGCCGGCCCCGATGATGCCGACCATGGCACCGATCATCGAACAGACGCCAATAACGCTAATGGCCAAAGACCCCCGGACCCGACCGATTATCAGCTGGCTGGCGTTGAACATGGCATCGCCGATGCCGGATTTAGTCAGCAGCTGCCCCATATAGATATAAAGGGGGATCGCTAGCAGGATAAAACTGAAAAAGGTCGATTCCAGCGTCGTCGGTATGACGTTGAATATGCCATCGCCCCAGGTCATATACCCGATCGCCATGGCGATCCCCCCCAAGGCAAGGCCTACGGGTGAACCTAAAGCAAAAAAGATGAAGATACAGATCAGCAGTACGCCGGTAAGCAGTTCAATTTCCATGGGTATCCTCCTCACGGCGTTTCAGGAGCTTGGTACCCGTTACCAGGTAATAAAGGTCGCAAATGATATCTCTGCCCAGCTGAGCGATAAACAAACAGCAGGCGATAACCATCATCACCCAGAAGTGATGCATAGGCGGCGCCCATTCGCTCTGACGACGGTAGTCAAACTCCAACGCCTCAGACAGCTTATCGGTGCTCATATACACAATGATCAAGAGGAAAAAGATGCCCAGCGAAAAGGAGATGATGTTGAAGACGCTTTTAGTCTTGGGAGAAACCGTCAGATAAAGAATATCGACGTTAATGTGCGCTCTATTCTGATGCGCGTAAGCACCGCCCAAGGCGGCAATATAACCAAACAAAAACAGAGACAGATCGTAGGCCCAGTTGGTTGGGCTATTAAGAACGTAGCGGGAGAACACTTCGAAGGCGACGACCCCAGCAAGCACTGGCATTAAAAAGGCTGCCGCCTTGCCGGTTAGCATAACAACGAGATCGACGCTCCGGCAGAGCCCCCTCAGCGTGGCGAGAAACATAAGGCAATCCCCATGATAAAAGGAAGAGACGGAAAGGCAGCGCAGTCCCGTCTCTCGGTTGGTGGAAAAAGCCTGACAACTAGTATTTCTTCAGGATGTCGACCAACTGCTTGCTGTACCTATCCGCAGCAGCATACTCGTCCCACAAGCTTGCGCCGGCAGCAGCCCAAGCCGCTTTGTCAGCTTCGCTGGGCTCAGGACTCCACATCAGGCCTTTGTCCTGCATGGATTTAAGCGCCTCGCCTTCCCACTGCTTGGATTTGGTTAGCTGTTCCTCTGCATGCAGTTCGGTCGCTTTACGAACGGCAGCCTTGAGATCATCAGGCAGCTTTTTCCAGGCACGACGGTTGACGACGATAGGCAGAACCTGAGCACCCGCCAGAGGTAGACGATACATGTACTTGGCGACTTCGACGTGATTACCGTCGCGGTGGTCGATCAAATTACTACCGATAGAACCATCGATAACCCCGGTGGCCAGACTGGTATAGATCTCGCTCCAGGAGAGAGAAACCGGGGACGCTCCGAGGTTACGCAGAAACTTGCCGTAAGCACCGGGGGCACGGATCTTCATGCCTTTGAGGTCTTCGACAGAGTTGATCGGTTTCTTGGTGATAACATAGACCGGAGGCTGGATATAGGGCTCTAGCCACACCATACCCTGGGATCCATACGCCTTTTCCAGCACCTTGTCCCAACCCTTGTCATGGAACAAGGCGTACAATTCGTCTGTATTGTCGGTACCACCGGGAAGACCTATCTCTACCACGCCGGCAGGAAGTTCACCGGCATGCATCGACTGGAAAGGCGCACCCATGGTCACCAGGCCGGATTTAACCGCACCTAGCAGGCCGCTCTGACCGATGCCTTCGCCGGAGTACAACAACTGAACCTTGATCTTGCCATCAGAGAGTCGCTCAATATCCTTGCCCAGCTTTTCGTAGACCTCACCGAAGGCGGTGCCTCGGCTGTAGAGGTTGCTGAAGCGCCAGTTATACTCGGCAGCAGACACATCGGCAGAGACGATGCTGAGCCCTAAACCCAAAGCCAGTGCAGAAGTTGAAAGCTGCTTACGTAGCTTTTTTACGGTGTTCAACATGTTTTCCATCCTCATTTTTTTGTTTTTAGTACCAGCGCCCATCTAGAAGGCCGCTGGCTCACTAGTAACTTGAGAGAAACCGGTTGGGGAGAGCCTAAATGACCATTCGCTGGCCTTTATTGACCTCTACAGAAGCTCTAGCTGGAATGAGATTAACAGACGACATACGCAGCGTATGTTAGACGCATTCCACGTAAAGGTTTATATTACGTTACGTTATAGATCATTAGATTACAGCGCATCACCCTACACTGCTTAAGGTGTCAAGACAGGAGGTTATCCAAAGACTATGGCCACTAAACAAGCAGCTTTGGGTCAGATTAGTGATTATGAAATCAAGCACCTGCGGGTGTTTAAAGCAGTCGTTGATTGCGGCGGCTTTTCTGCAGCGGAAACGACGTTAAACATCAGTCGCCCAACCATCAGTATCCATATCGCTAACTTAGAAAGCAGGCTGAATCTCAATCTCTGTAAGCGAGGACGCTCAGGTTTCGCGCTCACGGATGAGGGAACCATCGTTTATGAACAGGCTTGTATGTTGCTGGAGTCGCTTGAGGGGTTTAGAAACATCATCAATAATATTAGCTCCAATCCTACAGGCCAATTGAAAGTCGCTTTCAGTGATGGACTGAGTCTGGATCCACGCTGTCGAGTTGCGCAAATCATCAAGCTGTTTTGTAACCAAGCGCCAGACGTAGAACTGTCAACCTACGTCGAACATATGAGCGATATTGAGCGAAAAATATTAAATGATGAGCTGGATATCGGTTTTATTCCCTACCATCGAAAGCACGCCTGCCTGAGTTATAGCCACTTATTTACCGACAGTCACCACCTTTACTGCGGGAAAGAAAGCCCCCTTTACGACCTGCCCGAGGAAACCCTGACAGACGAACTCATCAACAGGTACAGACTTGTGCATGCCGGGTTATACCCCAGCGAAGAGGCTCATCAAAAACTGTCACGTATGAACCTAAAGGGAACGTCATACTATTACGAAACACGGATCGCGATGGTGCTTTCTGGGCAATATATATGTTTTCTGCCTAAAGAGGTGGCTAAACCTTATGTCGATCACGGCGAATTAAAAGCACTCGCCGTTGATCGCCAATTCTACCCCGTTGGGGTCGCCGTCATCGGTAAAAAGGCGATTAGCCACAACCGAGCGAAAGAACTATTTTATGAAGCAATTGAGCATGTTTTTTCGGATGTGACGGATGCGGCGCCTTATTGATGGGCCATCTGTTAGGGTGGCCTATGATCAAGCCCTACTTATTCAGCAATATCGCGCATGCATACGCTCCAGAAAGATCTCTTTATGCGCTTGGCGGCGCGTAGAATAACCAGGGTCTGCGCGGCGAAGCGGCTGATCACACCATTCAAAGAAACCATCCACTACCGGCTTGCTGGATTCCAGTCGGTGCTGGCGCGTCTTGTCACCACTTAAACACCGATCGCGGATCTGCTCCTCGAATATGCAACAGGGCTGCGATGTAATCCAGCGCCTCGCGCGAGATTGGGGCGTATTTTGGAAATTCACGTTTAACACTTAACACTATTGAGCCAACAGGTGTCGCGCGCTGTATAGCGTGTGCTATTTACAACACTTCTACCCTGTATTAAAAAGCAAAATGCCGCTCGACAACGGTGCAAAACGGCAAACACTCGGCCATCTACAGCCTGACTCGAACCAAACAACAAGAAGAACACCCTATCACGCTGTATACCAATGATATTTTCATACAACAAGGCCTGATGAAGGGCTTTTTTTCCTGGTTGCCACGCACACATTAATTTTTTTCATATTCAAGAAAGGTTGATTTTGTTCTGAATAACGAACACTATCACCCTCTTGCTCAGGTTCGCACGCACCAGAAAAAGCGTTCGATAGAGAGCACAACCAGACTCGCATTACCTAACTCACGCTACCTAACTCACGTGACCTAACTACAAGATGAGGTGCCCCCATGACCCAGCCCGCTAATAAGCCCTCCTTTACCTGGGACGATCCCTTCTTCCTGGATCAGCAACTAACGGAAGAGGAGCGCATGGTCCGTGACGCCGCGCGTGACTATGCCCAAGACCGGCTCATGCCCCGCGTACTGGAAGCCAACCGCCATGAACGGTTTGATGTCGAGATCATGCGCGAACTGGGCGAACTGGGCCTGCTGGGGGCGACCCTGCCCGAGAAATACGGCTGCGCCAATGTCAACTATACCTGCTACGGCCTGGTGGCCCGCGAAGTGGAACGTGTCGACAGCGGCTACCGCTCGGCCATGAGCGTGC